>JBGSNQ010000045.1:0-3053 GCA_041739525.1 Pseudomonadales bacterium
GATGGCGCTTGAGGCGGGGGTTCCTTATCAGAGCCTGATCAACCTTTATCTGCGTGACTGCGTTATGCAGCACCGCAAGGTCAAGATTGCATGGCCAACCCCTCAGAGCGCGGCCTGACCAACAAGGCAGGATCGCACGCGGCCACGATGTGAACCATTCATCGGCCGAGCCCCTGTCCAGGAGCCAGGGGTCAGGTCTTCCATCGTAGCATCACCGCGCTCAACCTTCGGGACAGCCGCTCGGCGCAGCATGCGGGTGCCAATGTCTGACCGATGTCGCCGGGTGATGGGTAATCGTATCCGGCCGGTGGAGTCGCACTCGCGATGGGCTGTGGTGCGGTGTCGAGCGCACACTGGGCATTCCATGCACTACCGCCCTCGTCCTGCGGGTTCGGCTTGCGGCCCGAGCGCCACCGTCAGGCCGCGCTTGACCCCAACCTCATGGTCCATACAATGTATGGATGATCAGATTCGTCTGGGACCACACTAAGGCGACCGCAAACGTCAAGAAGCATTGCGTCTCCTTCGAGGAGGCCCAAACCGTCTTTTATGACGAGCTTGCTATCCAGTTCTTCGATGTGGAGCACTCTTCCGAAGAGGATCGGTTTCTGTTGCTTGGGATGAGTTCGGAGGCCAATCTTCTCCTTGTCTGTCACTGCGAGCGTGCCGGTGGCGACGTCATCAGGATCATCTCGGCACGCAAGGCAACAAAGGGCGAAGGCCGGTACTACGCAGGGTGATAACCATGAAAGCCGAATACGATCTGTCCAAGTATCAATCCCGCAAAAACCCTTATGCAGCCAAGCTCAAGAAGCCCGTTTCCATGCGGCTTTCCGAGGATGTTATCGCTTACTTCAAAGAGATGGCGCTTGAGGCGGGGGTTCCTTATCAGAGCCTGATCAACCTTTATCTGCGTGACTGCGTTATGCAGCACCGCAAGGTCAAGATTGCATGGCCAACCCCCCGGAGCGCGGCCTGACGAACAAGGCAGGATCGCGCGCAGCCACGATGTGAACCGTTCATCGGCCGAGCCCCTGTCCTGGGCGCGAGCGGCATGCTGCACCCCCACATGCACACCGCAACGATTCGTTGTAGGGTCGAGGTCGGGCCACGTGCGGAGATCATCGCCATGCGCAAGCCGATGCGGTTCCGGGGGCTGCTTGTCGGTGTGCTGGCGGTAGCGGGGCTGATGCCGATGTCGGCGTTGCCGGCACCAGGCGCGACCGCAGTCGTGATCGAAGAGTGGTTGGTACCTTGGCCCAACACTCGCCCGCGCGATCCGTCGGTGGCGCCGGATGGTCGGGTCTGGTTCGTGGGTCAGGGCGGCAATTACCTGGCGGTGTTCAACCCGGTATCGGCCAGCTTCGCGCGCTTCGATCTGCCCGACGGCACGCAACCGCATTCCGTGCTCGTCGATGGCGATGGCTATCCGTGGATCGCGGGCAACGGCAATGGCACGATCCTGCGCTTCGATCCCGCCAGCGGGGACTTCCGTCGCCACGCGGTTCCGGACGTGGACGGTCTGCGCGCGAAGGATCCGCATACCTTCGCTTTCGACGGGCGTGGCGGTCTGTGGTTCACCCTGCAACGCGGCAATGCGATCGGCCACCTGGACATGCGCTCGGGACATTTCCGGATCGCGCAGGTGCCCACCGCCAATGCCCTGCCCTACGGCATCGTCAGTGCCGCCGATGGCCGCGCCTGGGCGGTCGCGCTCGGCAGCAACCGGCTGCTGACCATCGCGCCGGACGCATTCGCGTTGCGCGAAGTGATGCTACCGCGCGCCAAGGCACGCCCGCGACGGTTGGGCATGGATGCCGGTGGCAGGGTCTGGTACGTCGACTTCACGCAGGGCTACCTCGGCCGCTACGATCCGGCCGACGGCGGCTTCAAGGAGTGGAAAACGCCATCGGCGGATTCCGGCCCTTACGCGATGACCACCGACGCTCACGGCCGCGCCTGGCTGTTCGAGACCTTCCCGCAACCCAATCTGCTGCAAGGCTTCGACATGGCAAGCGAAACCTGGCTGTCCGCGACGCCGGTGCCGAGCGGCGGCAAGACGGTGCGGCACATGGAATACGAACCGCGCGGCAACAGCCTGTGGTTCGGCACCGACACCAACCATCTCGGCCGGGCGCGGCTGCCGGAGCGGCCGTGATGGCATGGCCCGTTGCATTCCCTGTGACAACGTCACGTCGGCGCTCGATGAATTCAACGGGAGGAGATGCTGATGACCGTCGCTGAAGTCTTGGCTTTGCTCGAAGCCGAACGCGACGAGCGAGGCATACGCCATTGGGAAAAGTTGGGAGCTCGCACTGCTGGGCTGACGAGTTACGGCATTGGATTGACGCGGCTGCGCGCGCTGGCGAAACGGATTGGGCGCCATCGTGAGCTCGCGCAGGCGCTGTGGAAGACCGACGTCCACGAGGCCAGAGTGATTGCGCTGCTGATCGACGACCCCGCGCAGATCTCCCGCGCGCAGGCCGAAAAACAGGTCGAGGAGTTGGCCGGCGGCATGCTGGCGCACGTGTTCGCGTCGTGCGACGCCACGCTCGCGAAGACCTCGTTCGTGGTTGAGCTTGCCGACCAGTGGGTCCGCAGCGATGACCCGGTGCGCCGCGAGTGCGGTTACGGGCTGCTCTATGAGGCGTCGAAGTTTTCCGGCAAGAAGGCGCCGAGCGAGGCGTTCTTCCTCGCCCATGTCGAACGCATCGCGGACACCATTGAGACCGAGGGGGAAAAGGTCCGGCTGGCCATGGGTGCTGCGCTGATGGGGATCGGCAAGCGCAGCGCGGCGTTGAACGCGGCTGCGCTGAAGGTTGCGCGCGATGTGGGGCCGATCGAGTTCACCTCCGCCAGTGGCAAGTGCGAGCCGTTCGACGTCGTCAAGCATCTGACCTCAGACCGTCTAAACTGAAGTTCTTCGCGACTCCTCCCGCACGCCGGGTGAAAAGTTGTTGCCAAACGGCATGTTAGAGCCGATTTCAAGCTTCCGCCGCTGTCGGAATGTAGCCATGTAATCCGCTTGCGTTCCGGCATGCGCGGCGTACAAT
>JBGSNQ010000168.1:0-19740 GCA_041739525.1 Pseudomonadales bacterium
GTGGTTTGCGTGGACGGTTTTCAATCGCGTGATTGAAAAGCTTAAGACCGAACCGGTCGAGGATTTCCGGATCGATTTCGAAGACGGTTACGGAATCCGAACTGACGAAGAAGAAGATCATCACGCAAAAGCGGCGTCGGATGCGTTGGTCGCACTGAATCGCGAAACAACGCACCCGCCGTTTTGCGGTTTTCGGATTAAGTCTTTTCAGCCGGAGACCTACGGGCGAGCGACGCGAACCCTGGAATTGTTTTTGTTCAATCTGCTCGCGCAAAACGGTGGCTGGATTCCCGAGAATTTCGTCGTTACGCTGCCGAAAATCAAACGTGCTGAAGAAGTTTTGGTACTGCGTCAACTGCTCGAACTTTTCGAAACACGCCATGCCCTTAAAAGCGGCTCGAGATCGACGGCGGCAGCGGCCTCGGCAAGGTGATGCCCGGCGGCGCCGAGGCGAAACTGGTGGAGCAGGGCTGGCGCCTGTTTCTCGTTCGCATCGCGAACCCGACCGGCAGGGCCGATCGCATCAACTTCTCCACCGGCGCATTCAGCCCCACGCCGCCACGGATGATGCCGAGCGGCTTCTCTGTCTCACAACGTGCCTACCTGATGGACACACTGAAGAAAGGCCCGCTCATCGAAAAGATGTGGCTGATGACGCAGCTGTACGGTGCCATGCCGGTGGGGCCGATTGGCATTCAGGTGGTTCCGCTGTCGACGTTCGCCGTCGAGTATCAGGTGATCCAGCTGTTCAGCCGCAACTCAGGCTTACGCGAAAGCAAACTCGCGCTGACGATGCTCTCGAACATCCAGGCCATCAACGCACCCTCGAGTTCTCGAACGTTCCAGTTCGATTGGCTGCCGTCGCGGGACGTGGGTCTGAAGGTGATCGACGCAGACGGTCGCGCCTGTGTGGCGTCGTTCATCGTCAAAGACGCGCAGGACCACATCTATCCGCCGCAGGCCATGCGCCTCGCGCCGGATCTGTTCTTTCAGCCGCAGATCTATCGTGCGGACGGCGAATCGGTGCGACTGCCCGACGGCCAGTACACGGTGGTGAGTTGGCGCGGCCCGGAATACGAGCGCGGCGTGCAGACAGTGACGGTCGGCGACGGACACGATCGCATCGATGTGAAACTGCAGCGCTGGATCGATCCCGCCAGGTGGGGCTGGTATTCCGGCGACACCCACATTCACGCCGCAGGTTGCCTGCACTACGAGATTCCCACCGAAGGCGTTTCACCGGAAACGATGATTCGCCAGGTGCGCGGCGAAGGCTTGTCGATCGGCGAGGTACTGACGTGGGGACCGAGCTGGTATTACCAGAAACAGTTCTTCACCGGCCTCACCGAAAGTCCGCCGGCCAGCCTCGAACATCCCGAGCTGCAGGCCGCCAACAACGTTACGCTGGTGCCGAACGGCACGCCGAAGGACGGCGAGAGCCAGCTGCGATACGACGTGGAAGTGTCGGGTTTCCCGTCGAGCCTGTGCGGACATCTCGTGCTGCTGCGGCTCAAGGAACAGGACTACCCCAACACCAAGCTGATCGAAGACTGGCCGTCGTGGAACCTGCCGATTCTGAAATGGGTTAGAGCGCAGGGTGGCTTCGGCGGCTACGCGCATTGCGGAGCGGGCCTGGTGGTGAACTCCGGCG
Source organism: Pseudomonadales bacterium (assembly GCA_041739525.1). Taxonomy (GTDB): domain Bacteria; phylum Pseudomonadota; class Gammaproteobacteria; order Pseudomonadales; family Azotimanducaceae; genus DATJGR01. Next base: position 1,652 of record JBGSNQ010000168.1, read on the forward strand.
AGTTGCCGAACTACGAAATTCCGCCATTCGATTCCGTCGGCATGAATGAAGTGATCGTCGACGTCACACACGGCTACGCCGACTTCATCTCGGGCTGCGACACACCCGCCATCGCCGAACTGAACGCCTGGTATCACATGCTGAACTGCGGCTTTCGAATCGCACTCGTCGGCGAAACGGACTATCCCTGCATCACCGGCGAACGCCCCGGCAGGGGACGCAGCTACGTTCAGCTCGAACATCGCCCGATGGACGACGCGGGCTACAACGCCTGGGTGAACAACCTGATGAAGGGGCGGCAGTATTGCGGCGACGGACGCAGCCACTTCCTCGAGTTCGGCGTGAACGGGCGTGCGAGCGGCGACGAAGACGTGACGCTGGCGAAGGCAGGCACCGTGAAGATCGAAGCGCTGGTCGCCGCGCGACTCGAACCGGTGCCGACGCCCGAGACCGAAGCAATACGCGCCAACGTGGACGGAACGTGGCATATCGAACACGCGCGCATCGGCAACACGCGCACCTTGGCAGTTGAGTTGGTGGTGAACGGCATCGCCGTGGATCGGGCCACTTTGGTTGCAGACGGCACACCGCACAAGGTTCGTTTCAACCCTGCCCTCTCGCGCAGTTCGTGGGTGGCGTTGCGGATCAGGCAGTCGGGCCATACACATCCGGTGTTCGTGCAGGTGGCGGGCAAAGAGATCCGTGCATCCAAGCGAAGTGCCGAATGGTGCCGCGCGTGCGTGGACAAACTGTGGGCGGTGAAGTCGCCGCTGATGCGCGACAGCGAAGTGGCGGAAGCGTCGCTTGCGTACGATCACGCGCGCGCGAGCTACGACACGATCCTGAAAGGGAGCGACGTGGATTGATGCGCGCGATTCGCATTGCGATTGCGCTGCTCGCGTTTTCGTCGAGTGCGTATTCGCAGGACGAGGCGCATCACGATCATCAGGCGATGGGTGCTGCGGATGCCGCGACTTCTGCGAGCACAGCGCCGATCCGCCTGACGATCAATCCTGAAGCGCGTGTGAGCGTCGAGATGGTGGGCACCGTGCCGCCCGCGGTTCGGTGCGGCTCCGCGCTCGATCTTTCAGTGGAGGTCGTCAATCAAGGATTCGTTACAGCACCGCTCGAGGCAGCGTTAGTCGGCACCGCACCTGCGGGCGTCACGCTCTATCTCGATCGTGAACCGTTGACGGGTGTGCCAACGGAAACACGAGTGCTTCACGTCACGCTGACACAGCCCGGGCAAACGGATCTGACGGTGGCGTTCCGCGCGCGCAATGAAATACCCGACCTCGGCGGACGCGACCGAGTGCACTTTCTCGCTGAATGCCGACAGTCAGCCGCCTGAGTCGCGCCGTCTATCACAGAGTGCAATGAACGTGCTCCGTCGATGCGTGTGAATGTCCTGTCATCACGTTTGGCCGGCGACCGTAATCGGTCCGCGCTCGTCCATGAAACGACTCCCATCGCAGACAATCTGCAATCGCCCGCCGGTGATTGTCGTTCCTGGCGCATTGAACTCAACACTTTCGCTTGCCGCCCGAACTTGCGACGCGAGCGGAATGATGCCCCACTCGTCCGTGACAAGACTCAGTGAAACTGTTGGGCAACCCCGCGTCTTGACAAGTTCCTCCCACGTCACTGTGACAGGAGAACCTGCCGTCCACTCCAATGGAAACTGTTCAACTGAAAACGCGATTGGAGCGCTTAGCGCTTTCTTGAGGTCGAGGCGCCCTTTCGAAACGCTTGCGAGTGATGTCGAGGGAATGTAGACCGTATCAATCAAGTGTTCGCGAACAAGCGAGGGTCCCCAGGTCGGGTTGTACGCCCTCACCAGCGCGGCCGCTCCGCTCACGAATCCGGCTGCCATAGATGTGCCGGTATCCTGACCGTAGTCGTCGAATAGGACGGTGCTAGTGATTGCATCACCTGGGGCCCCCAGGTCGATCGAAACTTCTCCTCCATCAGTGAGCGTCCCAGGACCGTCGAGTGAGTTCGTGCTCATTACCGCAACGATGTTGTCCAATGCATAGCCCCCTGGATACGTCGGATAGGTCTCGGCGTTTTGACCCGCGTGTTGACCTGCTGCTGCTATGACCAATATACCGGCTTCTCCTGCTTCGCGAATCGCGCTGCAAACCGAACACGAAAAGTGACAGCTGCCAAAACTCATGTTGATGATTGATGCATGGTTCGCCTTCGCGTATCCAATCGCAGCGATGGCAGCACTCGATGATCCTGAAGCGCGACCATTCGCGGAGGTCGTCAACACCTTCAAGATCATCAACCTCACGTTCGAATACGGACCCACCGTACCCGCGACGCCGACGGAATTGTTGGTCGATGCAGCGATGATTCCTGCGACGTGCGTCCCATGACCTTCGTCGTCGGCGATATGCCCCGTCGCGGGCTGCTCAACGAAGTTGGCGCCGTGAAGGTCGCCTACAACACCGTCCGCACCTGCGGTTGTATCCCACAACGGATCGGAATTGCTCCAAAGCTGCGCCTCCAGATCCGGATGGAACTTGGTACCGGCTACATTTTTGGCCAAGCCGCTGTCGGCTATCGCGACCGTGACTTCAGGTCCATCGCAACGTCGTAAGTCCCACGCCGCGGGCGCTTCGATTTGCCCCAATCCCCACTGCGCCGGTGGCGAGCAGCCACCCGAATCAACACATACAAACTTCGGATCGTTCGGGACTGAAGCCACAGAAAACTCGACATCGGGATCCACACAACTGAACAAGGATTCCCCGTCGCTTTCCGCCCGCTCGAGCGCCTGCATCAACGACGCCGTTTGGACGAGGTCGAATTCGTCGGTCTCTGCAACCAGCACACGCGGCATTGTGGCAATTTGGGCGACGCGCGAAATGCCGTAACGCGTCTTCAACAACGTACGAACGGATTCGATCGATCTGGATTTCCCGGCTAGCGACGGGGCGTTCAAGGTGAGCAATAGACGATTCGGTAAGATGTGGTCACGCGCGACGCTAAGGCGTTGTTCGGCCGCGTATTGGTTGTGACACACATTCGCCGGATCCACCGGCGCTGGGGCCAAACAGACTTCAGCAGCTCGCGAGCGCACTTCGGTTGTGATCGCGAGCGTTGCTACCACTATCGCAGACGTAATCCGTACGATCGACATTGGCGATTAACAGACTATTCCGTGAGCCTCGTTGATGCCTCCTGCCCCTTGATCAATCGCATAGAGCGCTTGAACGATCGAACAGGCCAGATTGAATAGGTCGACATCCACATTGTTGGTGGGCGGCACCTTCTTGGCCGCAATTAGCCTGGCCGTCGTTCCGGCTTTGAGCGCGCATCGCAGTACCTCGGCTTTCGCCTGCTTCGAGAATTTTCCGTCGATAACTGCCTGCTCTAGATTTGCCCGAAAGAACTGCCGAAGACTCTTTGCATCTGCCTTTATCGCCGCTACATCAACGTTCATTGGCGGCTTGTTGACTGCGGCGTCTCCAGTTCCATTTGTGAACTCGGTGAGCAGTCTGTCTTCGATCGTGTCCGCTGGATTTCCCATTTTCGCCTCCCCTATGAACCATCCGGCATTGTTTCTCTACTCGCTCCGAGTTGACGTTGCAACACAATTCTTCAGAGGGGCGCCTACGCTTGCTACCATGCGATGTCAATTCGTCAGCGCGAAGGCGCGTCATTCGAACGGAAGTGAGTTCATCCCGATGTGATTCTGTTCGAAGTTCAGGAACGTTCTAACATTTTGCGTAGACCCGCGGTCAGCCAATCTCGTTGCTGCTCCGTACGTCCATAGGTGCGCTCTGTTCCTTCGATCGCCATCTCGATCTTCAGACCTGCTACGAGTGCACTCGCCTGTGCGAGGGCATCGCGCGCCTCGCCTTCCCGATCTGTTTGTGCGAGCAGGTTGGCGTGGATCAGCCACCCGTAGTAGTCCTCCGGGAAATTCGCCACGCCTTTGCTAGAGAACTCAATCGCCTCGTCGAGGCGACCTGCCTGGACCAACGCAACAGCAAGTCGAGCGTAGGGAAACGTGTGGCCGGCTGGCATCGTATCTAGGATGTCGCGGAACAACGGAATGGCTTCTTCCGGTTGTCCGGCGAAGCACAGGCTCCGAGCAAGGAGGTCTTTCGCGTGGACTGTAGGCGCCATCCCGCATGACCTACGAAGCAAAACGAGACCTCGTTCATATAGCCCCAAACGACAATAGGTGCTTCCAACACTCAGCAGTACGAAGGGGTCGTTCGGCGCAAGCTTCAGCGCCAAACGCGCCTCCTCCTGCAGCCGAGACTCCTCGCGAGGCACGTCGTTGCTGATCCCATTGATGAGCTGCCACGAGAGTAGACTCGCGACGCTTGCGTGGGCGAGACCCGTATGCGGCTCCAGTTCGATCGCGCGATTAAGCACCTCATGACGTTCCGCTACCTGCTCTCGATCGAGATAGTTGAGTTGCTCACCCTTGAGCAACAATCGGGCATATCCTAGAGATTCGCGGTCTACGCCACGCGCATGCTGCAATTCGTAATCCGCAATAGCGGTCAGAGTTCCCTCTCCAATAGTCTCCGCTACCCGCTGCAGCTTTCTGTCGAATTCGACATCCGTCTCCGTAAGCACATTCGACCAGACAATTTCACTGGTCATTCCTCTACAAAGTCGCCACGACGCTTCGATGGCACCTGAGCGCTGTGCAATAGTGACATCGATTCGGTAGTCGACTGCGGGACGACGATCCAGTAGGTCCACGGCATCCAGGTCGTAAGACCGATAGAGTCCACCTTGCCAGCTGAGGTACCTCATAATCGACGCTGCGAGCGCAGCCGCGATTGGTTGAGACGCTTTGGACGCAACGCCGACATGAATTCGATCGCCCGACGCGGGCGTGCTAGACGCAGTTGTCCCGGCCGCAGCAGCAACCGGGCGACGAAGGGCATCGGCCAACGACCGTCGATAGTCACTCTCGGACAACTCATGCCGCCGCAAAGCCTGGCGGTCGAGAATCGTTAGGCGCAATCCGCCTGTTACCTTCGTGGGCGCCAAGTAGACCGCTAGTAATCTTGTGTTCTGGTCTGTCGCGAACCCGACCTCGCGCATGCAGTGTGGTGACGACGCTGATGAAGGTGAGATGAAGAAGAGAAACGATTCACAGCGTTCGATCGCTTGCGCCACCTCCTCGCGCCACACACCCCCGGGACTGATTCCTTCGTCGTACCAAATGCGAATTCCCTGCTCACGCAGCCAAACCAAGTCGGAATAAACGGTGTCGGCGTCGTCGTGCGAATAGCACACGAAAACACACGCTTCCAATCCACGGTACGACGCAAAGGGAGCGCGAATCACAAGTTCTGCCTCGTCAGATGAATGGTCCACCACCACGTGCCCGACAGCAGGCGCTACAAGTCCGCGCGACCATCTTATGGCGCGGCAAGCGTTTGCGCACTGGGGATTCGTAACGCGTGGAGACGAAGTACAGTCTCCATACGAAATGCGAAATGCGAAATGCGAAATGCGAAATGCGAAATGCGAAATCGACCATGGAGTCGTTGATCGCGCGCATGCGGATGTGAAGCCGCCGAATTCGGTTTCGATCGTCTGGTGCAACCTCACGGTCAGAGACGGCAGCATTCCCGCTGCGATCCCTTGCCGAAGAACCCGGTTCCAGCAATCGCACACGCTGATCGCTCGCCTCCGCACGAACCTGGACTTCCACCGAAGATCGTCGCGCTGACGCGCGTGAACCGCGCGATTCGTGCACTGGCGAGATCCTTGCGGGCGCATCGTCGCGCGTGTTTGCCGTGTATGCCGCTCTTCGATCACCTTCGCGGCGTTCAGGATGAAACTCCTCTTCCTCACGCGCGCTTCAGATCACCGCAACAGATCGCATGGCCACAGACGCTTCGCGAAATCGCGCGAAACGAGAGACCCCGCCGCCCCTTCAGCGGAGTTACTGACAACTGGATCAATCAGAGCTGATCAGTCGGCGCGAGCACCATCTCACCGCCATCGATCGTGAAGTTCTGCCCCGTCGCATAGCGGCCCGCATCGCTCGCGAGATAAAGCGCGAGACCCGCGATGTCGTCCGGTTCCCCGACGCGCTGCATCGGGTTCGGTAGCTTGCCCTGCTTCTGGAACATCTCGACGAGCGGTGCCGCCATCTCGGTGCGCACGAGACCGGGTGCAATGCAGTTCACGCGCACGCCACTCGGCGCCCACTCCTTGCCGTTCTGCTGTGTCAGCGTCACGAGCGCACCTTTGCTCACCGAGTACGCACACATGCCGTACGTGGGACGCAGCCCTTCGTTCGACGTGATGTGGATGATCGAACCGCCGCCGCGTTCTCGCATCGACGGCAGGCACAGCGTCGACAATGCGAACGGCGCCTTCAGGTTTACCGTCATCACCAGGTCCCAGCGTTTCAAGTCGGTGTTCTCGGCCGGCCCGTAACCCGAATCGACGGCCGCGTTGTTGACGAGGATGTCGACGCCGCCGAACGCGGCGATGGTCTCGTCGACGAGCCGACGCCAGTCTTCTTCCTTCGCCATGTTGGCGGAAACCGCGATACAACGGCGGCCCAACGCTTCGATCTCGCGCTTCGTGCTCGCGAGCGCTTCTTCGCCGCGCGCGGCGATCGTCACGTCGGCGCCATGCTCTGCAAGCGCGAGCGCAATCGCGCGGCCGATGCCTTTCGAACCGCCGGTGACGATGGCGACTTTGCCTTTCACGCTGAAATCGACGCTCATGCGAACCTCCTGTTGATCGTTGCCCACTTCAGAGCTTCAGATGATCGGCGAGCTCTTCGAAGTCGTATTGCCACAGACTGCCGCCGTGCTGGCGGAACTGATGGAACGAGCGGAATCCGGTGATCTGCGGCAGCGCCGGCGACATCGTTCGAGCGAGTTCCAACGGCACCGAGAAGGGGTGCGCGTCTTCGGGCATGAGGAAGCCGGGGTTGAAACCCGTGCTCAATACGCGCCGCTTCACGTTCGTCGTCGTGTTCGCGCCGCCGCCGTGAATGGTCTTGCCGCTCATCAGCAGCGCTGAGCCTGCTTTCAGTTCCGCGGCGACGGTCATGTCCGGTTTGCCGCGTTCTTCGAACGGCCACTTGTTGCTGCCCGGGATCACGCGCGTGGCGCCGGCTGCTTCGGTGCTGTCCACCAGCGCGAGCAGATAATTCACGGTCACCTCGGGCGCCTTGTCGGAGCCGAAGCGGCGGAACACCGGATAGTTGTCCATGTCGCGTATGGAAGCGACTCGAGGCTCATGCGCGATGCACCCGCACGGGCAGATGCGAATAACCCTTGATGAAGTTCGAACGCACGCGCGTCGGTTCACCGACTACTTCCACTTTGGTGAAGCGTTTCATGATCTCTTCCCACACCACCCGCAATTGCATCTCTGCAAGCCGGTTGCCCATGCAGCGGTGAATTCCGAAGCCGAACGACAGGTGCTGGCGCGCCTTCGGCCGGTCGATGATGAATGCCTCGGGGTTGTCGATGGCCGTGTCGTCGCGATTGCCCGAGACGTACCACATCACCACCTTGTCGCCCTTCTTGATCTTCTTGCCGCGCAGCTCGGTATCGACCAGCGCGCGGCGGCGCATGTGCGCGAGCGGCGTCTGCCAACGAATGATCTCCGAGACCATGTTGGGAATCAGCGAGAGATCGTTACGCAGCTTCGCGTACTCGTTGGGATTCTGATTGAGCGCGACCACACCGCCCGAGATCGAGTTGCGGGTGGTGTCATTGCCGCCGACGATCAGAAGAATCAGGTTGCCGAGGTATTCCATCGGCGGCATGTTCTTCGTGGACTCGCCGTTGGCGAGCATCGTGATCAGATCGTTGCCGGTCTTGTTCACACGCTCGTTCCAGAGGCGCGTGAAATACTCGAGGCACTCCAGCAGATCGGCTTGCTGTTTTTCGGCGCTGAACGTTGACGCTGTCGGATCGGCCACTGCCACGTCGGACCAGTACGTGAGCTTGCGGCGATCTTCGAACGGGAAGTCGAACAGCGTCGCGAGCATCTGCGTGGTCAGCTCGATAGACACTCTGTCCACCCAGTTGAACGTCTCACCGCGCGGCAACTCGTCGAGGATGCGGCCCGCGCGTTCGCGAATGGTGCCTTCGAGCTTGGCGAGGTTCATCGGTGCGACCACGCCGCTGACCGTCTTGCGCTGCAGATCGTGTTTCGGCGGATCCATCGCGATGAACATCGGCATCTCGAAATCTTCCGCGTCGTCGTCGAGCGTGATGCCGCCCTCGGAGGAGAAGATGTCGTGATGCGTGTCGACGTACATGATGTCTTCGAACTTCGTGACCGACCAGAATGGTCCGTACGGGCTCTCTGCCGTGTAATGCACCGGATCGTCTTTGCGCAGCCGCTCGAAGTACGGCCAGAAGGTGTTGTTCTCGAACCGGTGCGGTTGCCAGATCTCGATGCGATCGAGCGGCACCGTGGCCGGGTTGGAATCGTGCAAGTCCGTCGTCTTCAGCGCTTCGCTCATTTCGAACTCCTGGTAAGTCGTCGACTGCAGATCGTCGTCCGGATTCGGGCTGCGTTCAATGCGAACCTCTCAATGTGAAGCTCTCAATGTGAAGCAAGGATGCGAGAGAGAATCGGATGCGATTCGAAGCTCTTGCGCTGCTTGATCGCCGCGAACGCCTGATCCGTTGCTTCCAGCACGGCGTCGATGTCTTCGCGCCGATGCGCGGCGGAGAGGAAGTTGTTGTGGAACGGGTGGATGTACGCGCCGCGCTTCAGCGCTTCGGTCGTCCACGCGAGACCGACGCGCACTTCCGGATCGTCGTCGAACAGGATCTGCGGCATCTGCGCGGGGCCGGTCTGGCGCACCGAGAAGCCGTGGCGATTCGCCTGCTCCTGGACGCCATCGCGGAACCGTTGGCCGGATTCGACGATGCGCTCGAGGTAGTCGCTCTCGCGAATGTGTTTCAACGTGGCAATCGCGGCTGCCATCGCGGTGGCGCCGAACCAGAACGAACCGGTCACGTAGACTTCTTCAGCGCCTTTACGCGCGGTGTCTGAACCGAGCAGTGCCGAGATCGGATAGCCATTCGCGAAACACTTGCCCCAGGTCGACAGATCGGGCTGCACACCGATCTTCGACCAGCTGCAATCGCGCGCCACACGAAAGCCGGCACGCACATCGTCCACGATCAGCAGCGCACCGTGCTCGTCGCACAAACGCCGCGCGTGTGTTGCGAACTCGACGGTGGGATCGGCTTCGTCGATGAACACTTCGTGCACCAGCGGCGTGACGAACAGTCCGGCGATGTCGCCCGCGTGTTCGCGGAACGCGGCTTCGAGACTCTGCGTGTCGTTGTAGTCGTAATAGATGATGTGCGCGCGGTCTTCGGGAAGGATTCCCGCGTCGACCGGCGTACACCACGGCGCGGCGCCGTGATACGTGCCCTTCGCGTAGAGCAGCTTGCGGCGCTTCGTTTGCGCGCGCGCAACGACCGTTGCCATCGTGGTTGCGTCGGTGCCGTTCTTGCAGAAGATCGCCCACGATGCGTGCGTGACCATACCGACGAATACTTCGGCGAGATCGACCATGATTTCCGACGGGCCTGTCATGGCGTCGCCGAGCGCCTGTTGCGCGGCCGCCGCGCGCTCCACCGGCTCGAATCCGTAACCGAGCAGGTTCGGGCCGTACGCACACATCATGTCGACGTATTCGTTGCCGTCCGCATCCCACAGGCGCGCGCCTTTTGCGCGATGGAAGAACTGCGGGAAATCCTTCGGCAGCAGCACCGTCGATTCGTGTCCGTACATACCGCGCGGAATCACTTTGCGCGCGCGATCTTTCAGGGCTTTGTCCTTCGTATTCGTCCAAACCATCGCGCGCCTTCTTCCGTGTTCGAGTTGGAGTTGTGTTTTCGAGTTGTGCTTTACGCCTGACCGGTGACCGCGACGAGCGTGCTGGTGTCGCGCCCGTTCAGCAGATGAAACGGGTCGACCATCTGGCCGTCCACTTCCACCCAACCCATCGCGTTCTTGCCGGCGGACCAGCCGAGCAACCGCTGGATCTTTTCCGGATAGCTCGCGACGAGCTCCGGCGCGAGCGCCAGATACATGTTCTCTTCCTGGCGCACGTTCGACGCATCGAGCGCGATGGTGACGCCGGTGCGGTATTCATCCGTCGTTCGATTCTCTCCGCCCGCATGAAACGTGGAACCGATGAAGACGAGCGCCGAGCCCGCCTTCATCACAGTGGAAACGGCCAGAGATTTTTCGGGCTTGCGTTGCTCGTCCCACAGATGACTGCCCGGAATGACGAGCGTACCGCCGTTCTTCTCGGTGAAGTCGGATAGCGCGAGCATGACCTGCACGCGTCCTTCACGACCGTTCGTGGGATGGCGCCACATGAACGAGTTGTCGTCGCGGTGCAGCGGTTGTGCGCCCTGCCCCGGCCCGATCTGGATGGCCTGAGTTGCGCCGACGCGCACGTCCGGGGTCATCGCATAGCGGTGTTCGCCCACCCACACTTCATGCGGCTTAACGACGAAATGTTCTGCAACCGGCAGAAACAACGGATGCGTGACAACGTCTGCACAATGGCGCGAATGCTGGAACAGTGCACCGAGGCGACGCGTCTTGTCGCCGGAGAAGGAATCGCGACCGGCCGAGCGCTGCGCGAGCAGCGGTAACAGATCGGCGCGCATGCCTTCGAGGGATTCGCGCGAGAGGAAGTTCTCGATGATGACTCCGCCGTCGCGTTCGATCACGGCGATGACCTGTTCGGCCTTGGACGTGTTCGGAAGAGTGGTCAGGTTTGCCATGAGTCGATTCCGTGAAGCGCGGATCCTTACACGCCTCAGTTTATTGGTCAACGGACCAATAAATGAAAATTGCTCACCGCGCCGCTGAAGATGACCGCTGCGTCGTTGTTATCATCAAGCTCGCAAACGACACGCACCTGGCGCCCAACGCGAACTCGGTCGAAGAGGAACATCCGAATGGGAACCGTCACGTCGCGAACCTGGGTTCGAAGCAGCACGCCCGCGCGGGTGGACGACATTCTCGCGAAGGCGCGCGAAGTGCTCATTCGCGACGGCTACACGAACTTCAACCTGCGCAAGGTCGCGATTGAAGTGGGTGTTCGCCTGGCAACCGTGCAGTACCACTTCGCCGATCGGGACACGCTGCTACGCGCGGCCGTCACCACTGCGCTCGAGCAATGGGGCGATGGTTTCCTCAACGCCGCAGCACAAACCGAGCGCAGCGCCGAAGATCGACTACGCGAAGTTCAGCGTTTGAATCTCGAGTTCCTCGAAACGCCCTCGACGGCACCGTTGCTGGTCGAGTGCTTCGCACTCGCACAACACAACGAAGTGGTTCGCGACGCGGTGCAGTTCGAGTACTTCAAATACCGGAAATTGCTGGTGCATCTCATGCGCGAGATTCGCCCCGATCTGTCGAGCGAGGAGCTGATGGGATTTGCGATGGTGTTTGCCGCGCAATCGGAGGGGCTGGTGCTGTTGTTGCGTAGAGACGATCCGCATCGACCGAACGAAGCAATGTTGCGGCGCGCGCTCGACAGTCAGTTCGACGGGTTCGTTGAGGCACTACGGGCGTATCGGTCGAGCGGAGCGGCTCGGACGGCACGTGGGAAGGCCGCGGTCACACGCAAGCGGAGCTCGAAGGGCAAGAAGGAGCGACGCTAGGTGATTTTGTCGGTATGCAAATGTCGATAACGTGATGCTCCAGATGGAAACCGGCGAACACACATCCGAACTCGGCGAATGGCAGACGGTGCAACGCGCCGCCGATCCGCGCCTGCGCGCCTACGTGCATGGCTACTTCGCGAGTTCGAGCCACCTTCGTGCGCCGGTTCTGGAGCGTCATCTGCCATCGGCGGAAGTACCGCTGCTGCTGAATTTCGGCGAGCCGCATCGTCATTCGAACTTGGGCTCCGGCGGATGGACCGCGCGCGATGGTGCGTGGATCGTTGGGCTGCACGCGCGGCACCAACTCACGCAAGCAGTGGGTGAGCGTCACTTCATGGTGGTGCGGTTCACGCCGGTCGGCGCGCATCTGTTCCTCGGGTTGCCGATGCACTTGATTGCAAACGAAGCGATCGAGCTCGAACAGATCGATGCGGTTCTTGCGCGCGCAATGATGCGTCGCGTCGGTCTCGCGCGAAGTTGGACCGACCGATTTGCCGCGATGGAATCGCTGATTGCAGAGCGCATCGCTGAAGCGGAAATGCCCGGTTCCGTCGACGTAGTCTGGCGGAGACTCGTGGCCACCGACGGCCGCGTCGTGCTCAGTTCACTCGACGGCGAACTGGATTGCAGCCATCGGACGTTGATCGCGCGATTCCGCAGGTGCGTGGGTTTTCCGCCGAAGACGGTGGCGCGGCTGCTGCGCTTCAACCGCGTCGTGCGCTCGCTCGATTGTTCGAGCCGCACGCGAGCCAACGAAACTGTTGGCAAGCCGTACATCGAGTCGGTGCATGCAGACGGTCAGCACATGGACGCGGTCCGGTGGGCCGACATCGCGGCCGACTGCGGCTACTTCGATCAGGCGCATCTCATCAAGGACTTTCGCGAGTTCGCCGGCAACACGCCGGATGCATTCCTGCGCGGGGTGTCAGACGTGGTTTGAGCGACCGCCGGGGATCTGTGTCGCCCACGGTCAAATAATTCCAATACGCGCGATGCGCCTCGGCTGTTTGATGACGGCATCTAACCGAGGAGCGCGCACATGCGAAGTCCACCGATCAGCCTGGCCGAGATCGACGCGCGCATTCATCCCCACATCGACGAACTGCTCGCGTTGTGGTGGGCCGAGCAAGGCGCGTCGAAGCCGAACGACCTCGCACTCATCGCGTCGGCGATTCCGTTTCCGCGCGGCCAAGCGATTCGCGTGCTCGATCTGTGTTGCGGGCCCGGCGATGTGGGTCGAGCGATTCGGAAGGTCTATCCGAATGCGCAGATCGACGGCATCGATCGGGATCCGTTTTTCGTGGCGATCTGCAGGGCGGTGAATCAGCGGGGAGGCATTCCGGGGAAGCTGGCGGTGAAAGATCTGGAGGACGATGGGTGGCTTGAGGAGTTGGTGGGGGACTACGACGTGGTCGCGACGGTGAATGCGCTGCACTGGTTCAATGAGGGGCGGGCTGCGCAAATCGTTGAGGAAGTGCACCAGAGATTGCGGAGCGGCGGAGTATTCCTGGTCGCGGAGCCCGCTTCCGCGGAAGCGCCGTTCGCTGCCGGGTTCGAAGCATGGAAGGCGAAGCAGACACCGCGGTATTCGCAGGAGAACTGGCAACGGTTCTGGTCGAGGGCCGATTCGATTCTCGGGTATGACCACGTCGCGCTGTGGGGTCCACGCGACGACGATCGCCTCGGCGACGAGCTGTCTGTTGCGGGGTGGACAGGCCTGCTCGAACGCGCCGGCTTCGAATCCATCGACGTGCTGCTGAGAGATGCCGATCAGGTGGTGATCGGTGCGGTGAAGGCAGACGACTGACTCAATCGCGACACCGGATGATCCCGGGCCGGCGCGACGGCCAGCCGACTCTTCGCGCGCTCGATCAACGCCGCGATCGGCGTTTCGCGACCGGCCGGGATCTCCTCGCCGTCGCCGCGGCAGAAGATGAAGTGCGCCCCGTCCTTCACGATGTAGTACATCCCCTCGTGCAACAGCCGATGGTGGTGCCGACACAGCAGCACGAGGTTATCGAGGCGCGTCGCGCCACCGTCTGCCCAATGCGTGATGTGGTGGCCATCGACGAAACGCGTGTTCGTACAGTTCGGAAATCGACAGCCACGGTCGCGGCGTTTCAACGCACGGCGTATGGACGGCGGAATGACGCGCGTTTTGCGACCGATATCGAGTGGTTCGCCGTCGCCCGTCTCCAGAATTCGCACGATTGCGCTGTCGCACGCGATGCGGCGCAACGTTTCGGTAGCGAGCACCGCGCCATCTTCGATCTGCGGCGGATCGTAGGCGTCGACGAGGCTGTGTTCCTGCAACGCTTCCGCGGAAGCGTGCACGGTGACCTGGAATCGATCCGCGGTGTTGAGACCCGCGTCGGCTTCCGGCGGTTCGGAGAGGAAGCGCTCGGCGAGAATCGCGAGCGCGTCGGCACGTCGAACGGTTTGCGGAAGCGCCTCATGCTGTGCATCGTCACGCTGATGCCCGCTGCGCATGAGCCAGTCCATCGCGCGATCGAGCGCCTGGATCAACAGCGCACCTTGATCGGCCGGCAAGCGGCCCTCAAACACCAACGTACCGTCGTCATCGGTGCGGCACGCGAACGTGCGATGCCGATACGAGTGGAACGCCGCTTTCGATTCACTCAGGCGTTCGGCCTGGCGCATAGACGCTACATTGCGCGCGACATGCGCCGCCGTATTCGCGCGCGCCATCTCGACGAGCTCTGCCTCGTTGTCCCATCCAGCCACGCGCGTGATCGCGCGGACCTTCGAGTAACTCAGCTCGCCGCTGCGGAAACACTCGCGGATCAGCGGCAGGCGCGGCAACGCGTGCGCGATCCGCACCTTCTCCCGCGCGGTGACGAGATCGAGCCCGCAATACGCGTTCAACCAATGCGCGCAGCTGGGCATCGCTTCGTGGCGCCACGGTTTGGAGGCGTCCAACTCTTCGATCAAGGCGAGAAGGCGGTATTCAGCGCGATGAATGTCGGCGCACAACGCCACGATTTCTGCACACAACGACTCCGTGCACATGGCTCTTGCTCAAGGGTACTGTATGGATGAACAGTATCGCGAATCAGCTGATCGATTCAATAGCCAACGGCTCACTTGAGGGGCGAAATGCAATGCCTGTAGCGCTCAAGTTGATACGAGACGAACGCGAAGCGGTCCGAGCTCGGCGCCCAGCTGTTGACGTTGATGGTGCCCTGGCCGCCGAACAGCTGGATTCGCCACAGCGGCCTGGTCCAGTCGTTGGCGACCATGCACAGCTCGACGTGAAGCCCCGCGGGATGACCGCGAGTACCCGACGGGAAGCTGAGATACACGGCGTGCGTGCCGTCGGGCGCAATGTGCGGAAACCAGTTCACCCGCTCGTCGAACGTGAGCTGCTCCAGACCGGAGCCGTCTCGGCGCATGCGTGCGATCTGCGCGTGGCCGGGGCTGAACGCTTCGGTGTTGAAGTAGATCCACTCGCCGTCGGGCGAGTATTCGCACCCGTCGGAAGGATCGGTGCCGTGGGTGAGCCGGCGTTCCTCGCCGCCCGCAGACGGCACCGTGAATACGTTCGCGCGCGCCCACCAGTTTCCGTCCTTCGGCTCGAGACCGACGAACGCGAGTTCCGCACCGTCCGGACTGACGCCGTGCAGGAAGTGCATCACTCCGGTATCGGCGGTGATTCCCTTCGCGGTGCCGCCGGCGAGCGGCGCGCGATAGATGTGCCAGTCGTTCGCCGACAGATAGATGTGCTCACCGTCGGGATCGAGCACGTGGTCGTTGTTGAGCTTCGGAACCCCGTCCATGTGTATCTGTTCCAGTTCGCCGCCTTCGAATGGCAGCCGCCACAGCACACCGTTGCCGTTCAAGATGAGCAGCCTGCCGTCGCTCGTCCAGTTCGGTGCCTCGAGGTGTATGGCCTCTGTTTCGCAACGCAGATGGATCGAGCCATCCAAAGCGGCGATCGACACTCGTGATCTCACGCGCGTTACTCCTTTCGAACGCCGGTCATCGACCGTAGGTGGCGCGCACCCCTCAGTCAAATCGTGCGTCGAGCGGGTGTATGGTTCGGGTTGGCTGACCCACTTGCGAAGACCATCGTGCTTTTTCGGGTGAGTGTACTTTCGGCGCTGTTCATCTGTTCTACCGTTCCCGAGCGTGCGGATACCGCTCCCGCCGGCAAGCCGATCACGTTCGACTGCGCGGATGGCTCCAACTTCGAGGCGACGTACCACTTCGCGCCGCCGCGCAATACAGCGCTGCGGGTGACGGCTACGTATGGCAGCGCTACGCACGCACTGACGCGCGATCGCGACGATGCGAACGGATGGACCTTCGCAGACATGGTGGTGGCGGTGACGGGTCCGGCGGCTCAGTGATGCAGGGCGCAAAACCATGCAAGGTGCACGACGGCAGCAAACTCGGTGTTCCGGCGTGGATTGCGAACCACTAGAGGTTCGCAATCCCATCCTTAACTAGAACTTCGACTTCTTGAGTGAAGACGTCAAACATGGTTGGTCGCGGTTTCCTTCACGGATCGTAAGCTGAGCAGCTACCGCGCCCATCAAGAAGGCTTTCGGCTGGGTTTCATTGTTGGCGACCGTATTCGGCGGAATGTGAGGTTCACCCTCGGACCGCAGGGCTTCTCCTCCTTGTTGATCCCATGCCTCCAGTTGGCCTGGGTGTCGCCCTTCATCACAAGGACGCTCCCGGAGGCCAATGGCAATCGCACCGGCTTCACAGACGACGATGTTCGGTGCTTGAAGATAAGCGTCCGTTCTTGACCCAAACTGAGAGAAGCAATGATAGGCCTAGCGCCGAGTTCAGGTTCGTCATCGCTGTGCATTCCCATGCTGTCCTGTTGATCTCGGTAATAGTTCAAGAGGACGCTGTTGAACTGGTTATGCGCAACTTGTTCAACACGGATCTTTAGATCAATCAGCAGCTCCGTCCAGGGTAGGGGCTCTAAGGTGATACCTGAATATGAATACGGGCGATTTGGATCCCCATACCACGCAACTAGCCTCGGCTGCGGATGTCTCTTTCCCCACACGAAGACTTCCTCCGACAGCCACGGAGTCGTCTCTATCAATGACTGCGCGAGGACGTCGGAACTACGCGGTAGAGGAATCGACGGAACATAGACGACATCTGCGTCAGCCATCGGCAACGTCAGACAACGCGCTTCCGATGAGAACAAATCGTCGGTCAAGGCTTCCTCAGCACGCGATAGCTGATCCAGCTTTTGAGCTTGGGCGACTGACCGAACTTCGTCAGTTCCTTGTAATCGATAGCCTTTCGCTCTGGATCGGTGAGCTCGCCGTAAAGTATCGCATTCGTTCCTTGATCTGTTCGTCGAGGCGCTCACCATGGTGGCGCAGGCCCTGCTTGTACAGCTCGTCGAGCGCAATTTTTACCAGCTCGAAGATTGTCACCGCTTTGCTCCTGATGCCTGATCAACGCCTTGCCCGTGTGGCCGGGTAGCAAGACCGAAAACCTCTAGCGCATTAGTTACGTGCCCACCTCAAATCCAAATCCCTAGCCGCCTTCACATCATCCAACCGTCTAACCGGCATCGTATGCGGCGCCCCCTTTACCAACTCCGGGTCCTCCTCCGCTTCCTTCAATATCGCCACGAGCGCCTCAACAAACCCGTCCAGCTCTTCCTTCGCCTCCGTCTCCGTCGGCTCGATCAGAAAACACTCCGGCACCAGCAGCGGAAAATACGTCGTCGGTGAGTGATATCCGTAATCCAGCAACCGCTTCGCGATGTCCATCGCCGTTACGCCGATCGTCTTCGCCTGCTTGCTGAACGTCACGATGAACTCGTGCCCGGCGCGTCGCTTCGGATACGCGAGCTGAAACCCTTCCTTCGCCAACCGCGCGGCCATGTAGTTCGCGTTCAACGTCGCGTACTCGCCAACGCGATGCATTCCTTCACGCCCGAGCATCAACGCATACGACAACGCGCGAACCAGAATCCCCGCATTGCCCATGAACGTGGACAAGCGCCCGATCGTCTGCGGCCGATCCGCTTCGGTCAGCCATCGATATCGCTCGCCTTCCTTCCCTACCATCGGGATCGGTAAGAACGGCACGAGCCTTTCACCTACACCCACCGGACCCGCGCCCGGGCCACCACCGCCGTGCGGCGTGGCAAACGTCTTGTGCAGATTCATGTGCAGCACGTCGAAGCCCATGTCGCCGGGTTTCACTTTGCCGAGGATCGCGTTGAGGTTGGCGCCGTCGTAATAGAGCAGGCCGCCGGCGGCGTGCACGATCTCCGCGATCTCGACGATCTGCCGGTCGAACACGCCGCACGTGGACGGGTTCGTCATCATCAGGCCGGCGGTGTGCGGGCCGACTGCGGCGCGCAGCGCTTCGATGTCGACGTCGCCGTCGGCCTTCACCGGCACTTCGCGCACGGCG
>JBGSNQ010000193.1:0-12017 GCA_041739525.1 Pseudomonadales bacterium
AACAAGCCCATCCATTTCGTTTGGGGTTGCGCCGATGACGTATTCACGGAAGCCTGGGGCCGGCAATGGGCGGGCCGGATGAACGCGAGTTTCGACGCGGTTCCGGACGCAGGGCACTTTCTGCAGAACACCCACGGCGCGGTCGTTGCCGGGCACGTTCTGCGCAGGATTGCGCAGCCCTGATGGCTCGTTAGCCTGAGACCAGTGGGTTGCTAGGCTTCTAGCCGGGCGTCCTGACACGAGGAGGTTCGGCACTCGTGTGCTCGCGGCCCATCACCACCCGCAAACCGGGGCGATGCGAGCTCTGATTGACACTAATTATCATTATCATTATCATTATCATTATCATTATCATTATCATTATCATTATCATTATCATTATCATTATCATTATCATTATCATTATCGAAAATCGATCATAAAGAGGCACCACAATGACATCGGCAGCTCCGTGGAATTGGATCCACTTTGGCGCCTCATCACTGGCGGCCGCCGTGATGCTGCTGGGCGTCGACGCCAGGGCCGAGACCGAAACGCCCGAAGTGATCGAAGTCACAGGCACGCGCGGCAGCTACAGCACCTACGACATCTCGAGCGCGACGAAGACCGACACGCCGTTGCTCGATGTGCCGCAATCCGTATCGATTGTGACGCGGCAACTGATCAATGACATTGGCATGCGTTCGATGGCCGACGTCGTACGTTTCGTGCCCGGCGTCCAGATGGCGCAGGGCGAGGGTCATCGTGATGCGCCGGTCATGCGCGGCAACGCATCGACCGCAGACTTCTTTGTCGACGGCATCCGCGACGACGTGCAGTACTACCGAGATCTATACAACGTCGAACGCGTCGAAGTGCTGAAAGGCCCGAACGCGATGATCTTCGGTCGTGGGGGTGGCGGTGGTGTGATCAACCGCGTCACCGAACAAGCCGACGGCCGCACCGAACGCGAGCTGACATTGACCGCAGGCGAGTACGGCCAACGACGTGGATCCATCGACGTTGGCCAGGGTGTGAACGAGCAGCTCGCGCTGCGGCTGAACGGCATGTACGAAGACTCCCAGGAATATCGCCGCTTCAAGGACATCGAGCGCTACGGCATCAATCCGACCGCAACGTACGCGTTGTCGGACAGTACGCACCTCAGCCTCGGCTACGAATATCTCAACGATCAGCGGACGGTCGACCGTGGTGTTCCGTCCATCAACGGTGCGCCGGTGCCCGGTGTCGTGCGCGCCTTCTACGGCAACCCGCACTACAGCCATGCTGAGGCGGATGTGAATCTGGCGTCTGCGAACTTCGAGCACGCATTCAGCCCCACGCTGAGGATGAACAACCAGACGCTGTACGGCGACTACGACAAGTTCTACAGCAACGTCCTTCCGGGCGCGGTAACCGGCACGAACGTCTCGCTCTCCGGCTACAACAATGACACGCAGCGCGAGAATCTGTTCAACCAGACCAATCTGACATGGGAGACGCAGACCTGGTCCATCGGACACACGCTGCTAACTGGCGTCGAGTTTTCCCGGCAGACCACCGACAACTTCCGGAACACGGGCTACTTCGATCCGGTGGCGAACATCACGACGATCGACGTGCCGTTGGCGGCGCCGGTCAGTCGCGCCCCCGTGTACTTCCGTCAGTCCGCGACGGATGCCGATAACCGCTCGACAACGGATGTTGCGGCGATCTATGTTCAAGACCAGATCGCGATCACCGAGCAGATCATCGCAATCGCAGGTGTACGACTCGACCGGTTCCAGATCGACTTCGACAACAACCGCAACGGCGACAAATTCAACCGCGAAGACAATGAAACCGAAACGCGTTACGGCGTCGTCTATAAGCCGATTCACGACGTTTCACTCTACGTGAGCCGTTCGAACTCCTATCTGCCGAGTTCGGGCGATCAGTTCTCGTCGCTGGATGCCACGTCGCAGAGCCTCGAACCCGAAGAGTTCGAAAACACCGAGGTGGGTGCGAAGTGGGATGTCCTGCCGAATCTCTCGCTAACAGGCGCCGTGTACCGGCTCGATCGCGAGAACACGCGCGCGCCAGGCCCGGTAGCCGGCACGATCGTGCTCACGGGCAGCCAGCGGAGCGAGGGCTTTGAACTGGGGTTCGCAGGCGCCATCACATCGGTGTGGGAGATCGTTGGAGGCTACGCGTACCAGGACGCCGAGATCACGTCGACCACGTCGTCCGCACCGAAGGGAAGCGATGTGCCGCTGGTGCCCGAGCATTCATTCTCGCTGTGGAACCGATACCAGTTTGCCCCGCGTTGGGGTGCAGGTGTCGGGGTCGTCTATTCGGACAGCGTCTACGCGTCGATTTCGAATGCGGTGGCGCTCGAGAGTTATACGCGGGTTGATGCGGCGTTGTTCTTCGATCTGAACGATCGTCTTTCTGCGCAGGTCAATGTCGCGAACGTATTCAACGAACACTTCCACGACACTGCGCACAGCGACAACAACATCACGCCGGGAACACCGCGCGCGATTCGAGCGACTCTCACTACGCGCTTCTGAAACGCCATGGGAGAGCTATTGTCATTCCGCCGGAACACCGCGATAGCCCTAGTCCGTCTTTCAGTGACCTCCTAGGCCGGCACCACGCCGATGTACTTCGCCGCCGGCCGGATGATGCGGTTGTTGATGCGGCTCTCGATGAAGTGAGCCAGGTATCCGTAAGCCCGCGCCATTGCGAAAGCGGCAGTGAAGAAGTCGGCCGGTAGCCCTGCCGCGCGGTACACGATGCCTTTGTAGAACTCGAGGTTTGCGTGCAGTTCGGTGCCGCGCTCGGCCATCCGTTCTGTTATTCGCGCTTCGATGGCTTCCAGTGTCAGGTACAACGGTTCCAGTGAGGTGCCCTTCGCAAGATCGGCCGCTAGCGCCTTTACGGATCGGGCGCGCGGATCGAGCACGCGATACTCGCGATGTCCCATGCCCATGATCTTGCGGCCGGTCAAAAGACACTCGTCGACGAAATCCGCAGCCTTCGCGGGGTCGCCCACCTCTATCGCCATTTCGAGCGCAGCCTGATCGGCGCCGCCGTGCAGTGCGCCGTGCAATGCACCGATTGCAGCCGCGAGTACGTTTTCCACGGGCGCCAACGTGCTGGCCACCACGCGCGCCGCGAACGTGCTCGCGTTGAAGCTGTGTTCGATCTGCAGGATCTGCGTAACGTTGAACGCGTGCACCAATTCCGGCTTCGATACGAATCCCATCTGCGCCAGGAAGCGCGCATTCGGATCGAGCAGGTCGCTCGCCTCGGGAAGCGCTTCGCCGTTGCGTAGTCGGTGCAGCCCGGCGATCAGCGCCGGCAGCTTCGCGGCCACCGTGAAGCCGTGCGCCGCATCGCCGTAACGTTCGAATTCGGCAGACTTCGACAACAGCGGCACGAGTCCCTGCAGCACTGCCATCGGATGTGCCCTGGTTTTTGCCGCCAGCGTCAGCAGACCGGCATCGTCGGCGGAGAGCCGCGACGCGCGAAGCAGTGCTGATTCGAACGCGCGGCACTCGGCGGCCGTCGGTTCGTCGCCGGTCAGCACCAGCAACACGACGCGGCTGAATGGCCAGTCGATCAACTGTGTGACGTCGTGTCCGCGGTAGCTCAAACGTCCGTGTTCGCCATCCACCAGCGAGATCTTCGTGACGTCCACCTCGACACCTTCCAGGCCCTTCGGCACTTCCATCGCTACTTTTCGCATGATCTTCCCCGCGCCTCAAATGTTCGATCCAACACTACGCCCGCCCGAAATGGGCCGCGATCGCGATCGGCTAATACCCGCATGCGCGGCGCTTAAGTATCAGCGCGGCTGATTGCTCGATAAGTGGTGCGCCCCCCTGCACTGTGGTTTAGTCCGCGCGGTGGGGGAAACAACATGCAGATCGAACGTCACGAAATCCGCGTGCTGTCGGCGGTGATCGAGGAAGGTGGGTTCAGCCGTGCGGCAGAACGCCTGAACGTTTCGCAGTCGGCGGTGAGTCAGGCGATTGCGAACCTCGAGCACAAGTTGAACACCGCGCTGCTGGTGCGCGGCCGCGTGCCGCATCTCACCGAAGCGGGTCTGCGCCTGTTCCGTTTTGCGCAGACGATGATCAACGAAGAGCGCAATGCGCTCGACGACATCCAACAGATCCGGCAGGGCGCGCTGTCGACGCTGAATCTCGCGATGAACAGCCTGGTCAACAGGTTCTACGGCAAATCGCTGCTCCTGAAATTCTGCGAGCGCAATCCGCTGACCCGCCTGAAGCTCGATGTGGCGCCCAGCCGCGAGATCGTCTACGGCGTGGACGAAGACCGGTGGGAACTCGGGTTCGGTCCGTTTCAGCACCAGATGCCGGGCCACTTCGTACAACGCGGCTGCTTCGACGAGAAGCGCGTGCTGGTGGCACACAGGTCGCATCCGCGTTTCGAAGCGCTGATCAACGAACCGATGAAGGTGTTGGGCGAGGTAACGCTGATTACGTCGTATCTCGATGAGGCCACGAAGCGCCCTGGGCACGAGCGGCTGCGCGACTGGTTCGCGAGCATCTGGGAAGTGAGTCATCTGGAACTGCGACTCGCATTGCTCGAGGCGGGCAAGGGCGTGACGTTCGTATCCGATCGGCTGCTCGGCGAACTCGACGGCTTCGTTGCGCTGCCGGCGCTCGAGTTCGGCGCCATCCGCCGCACCGTCGGCATCTACTACAAGAAGCACAAGCCGCTCTCGGAAGCGGCGAAGCGGTTCCTCGCCATCGTCGAAAGCGATTTTCCGCCGCACCCGACCACTAAGCCAACCGATTGAGCGCCCCTCGGCGCGCGCGTTAGCGAAGCGTCATACCTTCCAGGGTGCCGGCTTCGCGCCACTTCGCAAGCAGTGCGTTGAACGCGTTGATGCCCGGCGCGTACACCTCCGCAGCAAGCGATCCTTCCGCTTTTTCGAGCAGTCCCTCGTTGTTGTAGTAGCCAGGCGTGCACGCTTCCTGAAAGTCGTGGTTGTTGACGGCGAGGCGACGGATCTCCGCGACCCACGCCTGCTCCGCTTCGGGCGTCACTTCTACGACGCGTTTGCCGCGCTGCTGCACTTCGCGAACGATGTATGCGATGTGCGCCGCCTGGTCGTCGAACATCGCGGTCATGTTCACCGACAGTCCGTTCTGATTGATGCCGATGAAGAACCAGTTCGGAAAGCCGTGGCTCGAGATTCCGTGCAGCGTCTTCAACCCGCCTTTCCAGTGATCGAACAGCGATTCGTCGTTGCGTCCGACCACGTCGAAGCTGACGCGTCGTCGCGGCGCGGTACTGATCTCGAAGCCGGTGGCGTAGATGATGCAATCCACTTCGTACTCGATGCCGTTTGCTACCACGCCGTTCGGCGTGATGCGCTCCACGCCCTGGCGTTCGCTGACGTCCACCAGCTCGACGTTCGGCCGATTGAACGTGGCGAGGAATTCGTCGTTGAACGTCGGTCGTTTGCAGAACTGGCGATACCACGGTTTCAGCGCTTCGGCCGCGGCCTTGTCGCGTACGACCTTGTCTACGCGCGCGCGGATCTCGTTCATCTTCTGAAAATCTGCAATCTCAGCGCGTGCGGCCGCTTCCGCGGGATCGGGATCGGGTGCCCCTTCGCGTACCATCACGCCGGACTGCAATCGTCTGAAGATGTCCGTCCAGCCGTCCGATACCAGATCTTCTTTGAACGGCCGCCCCACCACGATGTCGGCGAAGTTTTCACGGCGCGCGCGCTGCCAGCCGGGCTGCAATGTCTTCACCCATTCGGGATCGGTCGGCTTGTTGCCGCGCAGATCGACCGACGACGGCGTGCGCTGGAAAACGTATAGCTGCTTTGCGTGTGCACCGACGAACGGCACGCATTGAATTGCGGTGGCGCCGGTGCCGATTATGGCAACGCGTTTGTCGGCCAGCTTCGTCAAACCACCGGAGTGATCGCCGCCGGTATAGCCATAGTCCCAACGGCTGGTGTGAAACGAGTGACCTTTAAATTCGGCGATGCCCGGAATGCCGGGAAGTTTCGGGCGACTCGCGGTGCCGACCGCTTGAATCACAAAGCGGGCGCGAATGTCGTCGGAGTGATTCGTCGACACATGCCAACGCGCTTCGTCTTCGTTCCAACGCAGTCCCGTGACGCGCGTCTGGAAGTACGTGATGTCGTATAGAGCGTATTCACGGCCGATGTGTTGCGAGTGTTCGAAGATTTCCGGCGCGAACGAGTATTTCTCCTTTGGAATCACGCCGAGTTCTTCGAGCAGCGGCAAGTAGCAATACGATTCGATGTCGCACTGCGCACCAGGGTACCGATTCCAGTACCACGTGCCGCCGAAATCCCCGCCCGATTCGATGATGCGCACGTTGGTGACGCCGCGCTCGCGCAGCCGGGTTGCGGCAAGCATGCCGCTGAATCCGCCGCCGATGATGGCCACGTCGATCTCTTCGTCGAGCGCGTCGCGCGTGAAGCCGGGCTCGACGTAAGGATCTTCGTCCGCATACCGCGCGAACTCGCCGGCGATCTCGATGTATTGATCCTCGCCGTCCGTGCGAATGCGTTTGTCGCGCTCGCGCCGGTACCTTTCGCGCAGCGCGTCCGGATCGAAGCCGAGATTGGAATGCAGATCAGTGTGTCGTGCGGCCATGGCAATTCACCCTCGATGTCGGTTTCCCCTAGCCGGTCTTTATACGCGCAATACCCCGAATTGAAAGGGGACACCAATATAAAGCGGACCTTACTAGCCTGAATCTATACGCGTTACATTGATTGCTGATCGCGGCGGACCATGTCGGTAATCGGCGGCGACGAGGGCCCCGGTGGCGGCAGTGCGTTTGCCGCGACGGCGCGCCGCGGCGTAACGTGCCGCGACTCCGGTCCGACAACGTCGGCCGACTCAAGGACCGGCGATGTCGAAAGATCGATTGCTGTCGTGGATCGACGCCACCCTGGCGACGCTGGGCCATGCCTTCATGAGCAGCTGGAGCAATGTGGAGCGCAGCTACCGACGGCCGTTCGCGCGGTTCGCATTGTGGCTCGGGTTTGCGTTTTATCCGTTGCTTGCCATCGTGGCGATCGGCTGGCTTGGCTGGGACTGGACGCACGCACGCTCGTTGAACGCCGCCGAGGACGCCATCTTCGATACGGTCGTGCAATGGCGTCCGTTCGAACCGAAGCCGTCGGGCAGGGTAGTAGTGGTGGAGATCGACGAGTGCTCGATCGAGTTCTTCCGCGCGCGTGGTGAAGGCGGCTGGCCGTGGAGCCGGGCGCGCCACGCCGATCTGCTCGATGCGCTCGATCGCGCGGGCGTGCGTGCCGTTGGGTTCGATGTGATGTTCATCGATCGCTCGCAAGTCGATCCCGACGGCGATCGTATTCTCGAGGCAATGGCGAAGGGCGGCGACGGACGCTTCGTGTTCGAGTCTTCACGCCTGCACGCGGACTATGACGCGGGTTCGCCGCTGCGCGCGTCGTCTGCGCCCGGCGCTTTTGCGTTGAACAGAAATCCGCAGAACGATCCAACCGTCGCGTTGCTGTTGCCATACGGGAAGACCATGGCGAAATACAGCGCCCTCGCGAACGTCACGCGTGATATCGATGGCGTGCTGCGCGATGTGCCGTTGTTCGAAGCGGTGGGGGATTGGGCGCTTCCGTCGCTCCCCTTGCGCCTCGCGACGACGGTGCAGCCCGAATTGCCGCAGCGTTTCGAGCCCGTCATCCGGCCGAACTGGCGCCAGGAAACGCGACTGCCTCGGATCAGCGCGGCAGATCTGCTGAGCGAATCGGGACCGGTCTGTCGTACCGCGGGTCCCGTGCAGGATCTGAAGGATCGAGTCGTCGTCGTCGGTTTCACCGCATCGGGAATCAACGATGTCAAACCAACGCCGGTCGATCCGGTGATGCCCGGCGTCGAAGTGATGGCCGAGGCGACCGAGGCGCTGCTCGCCGACAGCGCCATCCGCATTCCGCCAGCCGGGCTGAAGTACCTCATCGCGATCCTGTTCGTGCTGGTTACGACGTTTGCGTTCTACCGTGGCGAGCCCGCGCCGGACATCGATTCCGCGTTCGTGGTCGCGAACCTCGTGCTGCTGGGCGCTGCGTTCGTCGGCCTTACCTTCTTCAGCTTTTTCTTCGACATCTTTGCGAGCGTCGGCTTCGTGAGCCTGGTGTTCGGCTTCTGTCGCCTCTACGCCGGCGTTCAGCGCGGGCGTGCCGTCGGCAACGGCGACTTTCTGCCCGAATACGCTGCGGGCAGCGACCGATGGCTTGCGGTGGCCCGGTTGCGCTTCGTGCCGGATCACCAGGAGGACCCGGCCGCGTTGGCGCGCCGTCGTCGCGAATATCAGCGTCGGCTGCGGCGCTTCTTGTATGCGGGTAGTGACGCCGTGATGCTGGAGGGTGTGGTCGAGCGCAAGAGTTGGCTGCACGAGGCATTGTCGGATCTGATGCTGCTCGTTTGGAGCGGGGACACCGAGCGTGCTGCACGCGATGCGGCGATCCATGATCTCGCGAGACTCGACAAACAACTCGCCGAACAGGATCTGCGCTTGCCGGACGATGGCACGGTGCGTCTGGCGTTCGCTTGCGTAGAGGTCGACGACGCGAGCGAAGGCGCTAACCGTGGCCAGCGATGGCGCCTGCGTGATCTCGTTGGGCAGGTGCTGGCGGCCACCAGCGAACGCCCTCTTGGGCGATATAACGACATTTCGGCACCCACGAGTGTGTCCATAGGAGAGCCATGATGCGTTGGATGGTTGGTGCGGCGTTCGCCGCGGTGTCGATTGCGTGGGCAGCCTGGGCGGCACAGCCGTCCGGGGCGGCAGAGCCTTCCGGGGCGGCAGAGCCGTCCGCCATCGTGCACAAGGCAAAGGTCGATGTTCATGCGCAGCCGCAGCTCGACGCGCCGAAGATCGCAACGCTGTCGCGGGACACGGCGGTACGGGTCACCGAGCAGAAAGGCTTGTGGTACGAGTTGATGCTGTCGACCGGCACGCCCGGTTACGTGCGCGTCGATGACGTTCGGGTGGACTACGGGCAAGCGGGAGAGGACGACGCGACGTTGCGGATCTTGATGGGGGGAAGCCCTGGACAAGGAAGGGTTACCGAAACGGCCGGCGTGCGCGGCATCGACGAGAGCGAACTCAAAGCGGCGTCTCTCAACCAGGCGCAGCTGACCGCGATGATCGCCAATCGGGTAGACGAAGCGGCGGCCGCCACGTTCGCGGCGCAGCATGGCTGGAGTGCCACTGCAGTTGCCTATTCCGGCGAGGCGAAGCCTGCGAAGAAGGGTGCGCAGGCAGGTGTGTCGCCGCAGTCGGCAGCAGAAGTCGGCAGCGCCGCGCTCGGCGCGGTCGGATCCGTCGGTAACCAGCTCTCGTCGATGTTCGGCGGCGCGGCGAAGTTGGCGCCGAAGTCCGAAGCCGAGCAGTCCGCGGAGGAACTCGCGCTCGGACCCGAGATTGCAGGTCGTGTGTTGGGCGCGCGTCCGCTCTGGGACAACCCCGAAGCGCAACAGCGCGTGAATCGTGTGGGCCGATGGGTAGCGTCGCAGACGAGCCGTCCCGAATTGCCGTGGACGTTCGGTGTCATCGACACGCCGGAAGTGAATGCGTTCGCAGCGCCGGGCGGATTCATTCTCATCGCGCGCGGTATGTACGAACTGGTGGGGTCCGACGCAGAACTGTCGGCGGTGCTCGGCCACGAGGTGAGTCACTGCGTGCAACGTGATCACTACAACGTCATCCGCAAGCAGCAGCTGGCGAGTGCGGGTAAGGACCTCGCCATGCGCGACGTCACATTGACCGGTGACACCGTTGCGGTTGGTCTGGCAAAGCGCTACGCGGACGAGTATGGCGCGACGATTGTGCTCACGTCCCTCGATCGCGACGCCGAATATAAGGCCGACGAGGCGGCGCAGATCTACGTTGCGCGCGCCGGAATGAATCCGTTAGCGCTGTACTCGGTGTTCCAGAAGATGACCGCGCTAGGCAGCGCTTCCCCCGAACTCGTCGAACTGTTCAAGACGCATCCGTCGCTCGATGCGCGTATGGACAAGCTCGACAAGCGTGGCTACGGTGCGCTCGCCGCTTATACGTCGCGTGAATGAAAGGGAGCGCGTCTACAAATCGCTCTCGATCCGATCGGCCAGTTGCTGAATTCCGCTCGGCCGCGAAGGATCCGGCGGTGTGCCGGCCATCAGGCCGCCGTCGACGACGAACTGTTGACCGGTCACGAACGTCGACTCGTCGCCGGCCAGATACAGCGCCATTGCGGCGATGTCCGCGCCGATGCCTGCGCGCCGTATCGGCGTCGTCGTCGCCGGGAACTTCTCGAGTTCGTCGATGAAGCGCTGCCGGGTTTCATGGCTCCAGTTGCGTGCACCGGCGAAGATCGCGGTTGCGATGAAACCCGGGCAGATCGCGTTGACGCGGATGCGTTGTTCCCCGAGTTCGATGGCGGCCGAGCGCGACAGCGACAACACGGCGGCTTTCATCGCGCTGTATACATGCGGCCCGTAGCCGGCGCGCAACCCCGCGACAGATGCTGTGTTGATGATGCTGCCGCCGCGCGTTCGCATTGCGCGCGCCGCGTGTTTGGTTCCGGCGACGACGGCGGTGAACAGCACGTCCACGGTGTTGCGATACGCATCACCCAGGTCCAGATCGACGAGGTTGCCGCTGACGCCGCCGAATCCCGCGTTGTTGAACATGCAGTCGAGCTGACCGAATTCGTCGAGCGCGTGTGCAACCAGCGCCGCAATGTCGCTCTCGCGCGAAACGTCGGTCAGCTTGAAACGCGCGGCGTTGCCGAGTTCGCGCACCAGCGCCGCGCCCGGTTCGCCCTGCACGTCGCCGATCACAACGCGCGCGCCTTCCTCGACGAATCGTTTCGCGGTTGCACGACCCATTCCCGAAACACCGCCGGTGACGATTGCTACTTTGCCGTCGAGTCTGCCCATCGTTGTCCTCACGCATGATTCGCCGGCAACGATTGCGCGGCATGAATGCATCGACTATACAGGCGCGCGTCCGCGGGGTGGTCGCGTAGCGATGGCGAACAGAATGAAGAAGAGAAGGCCCGTCGCGCGCGCCGGCCGCGTGCGGCGCGTGCTCGCCTTCGCGGTGCTCGGATTGCTCGTGTGGTCGATAGGCAGCGTCGTGCTGTTGCGCTGGATAGACCCGCCGACAACCGCGTTCATCGTTGCCGACAGAGTGCACGCGTGGCTGAACGCCGAACCGGGTTACCGCTTCCAGCAGCATTGGGTCGACTGGGCGCAGATTTCATCGAGCGCGAAGCTGGCGGTGATCGCTTCAGAAGACCAGCGTTTTGCCGATCATTTCGGCTTCGACTTCGTCGAGATCGAACACGCGCTCGAACAGCGCGGTCACGGCAGATCGCAACGCGGCGCCAGCACGATTTCGCAGCAGACCGCGAAGAATCTGTTCCTTTGGTCGGGCCAGAGTTGGATCCGCAAGGGACTGGAAGCGTACTTCACGCTGTTGATCGAAACGTTCTGGCCGAAGACGCGCATTCTGGAGGTGTATCTGAACGTCGCCGAGTTCGGACAGGGCGTGTTCGGCGTGGGCGCGGCAAGCGAACGTTTCTTCCGGCAACCCGCGGCGCGCCTCAACCGTTCACAGAGTGCTTTGCTCGCCGCAGTGCTGCCGAACCCGACGACGTTCCGCGTAAATTCGCCGTCGCGTTACGTGCGGACGCGGCAGGGATGGATTCTGCAGCAGATGAACGCGCTCGGTGGCGAGCACCACATCAACACGCTCGACGATTGAGCCGGAGGCTCAAGCGCATTCCCGCTGAGCCGTAGGCTCATCGCACGAAATTGCGGAGCCGTAGGCTCATCGCACGCATTGCGGAGCCGTAGGCTCATCGCACGAAGCTACGGAGACGTAGGCTCATCGCACGAAGCTACGGAGACGTAGGCTCGTCGCGCTCCCGTATCTGTTGAATTCAGCGCGAGCCGGGACCCGCGGTGGCGCGAATGTCGCGCGGGGCGAGCACGCGGCCGTCG
>JBGSNQ010000195.1:0-8489 GCA_041739525.1 Pseudomonadales bacterium
CGGGCCGGGCGGTACATCGATGCCGAGCAGCGCTGCATGCTCGGCATCCCCGCCGCGACCGATGAAGCCTTTGCGCAACAAAGGCCACGCGGGAAGCGGCGGCGACGTCGGTGCGTACTCGACGGCATAGCCCGGACTGCCAGCAAACGGCGGATGCGGAGCAACGCCGATGCCGGAGGGCATCGCAAGCGCTGCGTCGAGCTCGTACAGCACGAGGTCGATTCCGGCAACGGCGATGCGGCGCATGGATTGCGCACGCGCTGTCTGACCCATTCCGTTTCCCAGCCAGACGGTCTCGTTAGCATCGCTTGATTTTGCCGGTGCCAATGCCGCGCGGCCGCCGTCGACGAGCATCGCGCTTCCCACCACCGTGCCTCGTTCCGGGCCCGACGGTGCATAGGGTGCAAGGCGTATCGGGGGTGCCAGCAGCGCTTGGTCCGGTACCGGCCACGGCGACGCGAGACGCTCGCGCACCAAGTGCAGTACGACGTTGTTCGGCGCGACTGCAAGTGCACCGTCGAGCAGTCGCATCGCGAACGCGTCCTGGCCGCCGACATACAACAGCCAGGCGTACAGCGCGGTGGCCGGCGGGAAGTCGCTATGTGCGCCCGCCGCATGAGCGCCGAACGCCAGCGCGCGTGAGTACTCTCCGGCCTGCATATAGCTGCGTACTAAGGACACTTCGATGTCGGCGGCGTGTTGCAGCGATGCTGCCCGCTCGAACGCCGCCTCGGCGGCATCGACATCGCCCACCGCGAGGGACTTCTCGCCTTCCTGCAGCAACGTACGACTCTCGGCGGTTTCCGCGACGCGGCCGTGATCGTCTTCAGAATCGTTCGGAACCTTCGCCACCGTCATCGATGCAGCGGCCAAGAGCGCGGCGGCGATCGCCGCGCTCCGTATGGAGCGAGTCACCGCGCTACGGCAACCGTTCGATGCGCGGCTTCTGCAGCGCGGGCGCATCCGCCACGTACGCAGCAGCTGGGGCTTTGTAGCCGGACATGTAGGCAACCAATGCATCGATATCCTGCGCGCCGCCGAGTTGACTGCTACCGCCGATCAGAGTGGTGAAGCCGTCGCCACCGGTGGCGAGGAAATTGTTCACCGTGACGCGATACGTCTTGGTCGAGTCCACGACGGCGCCATTCGAGACGATCAGCTCGGTTGCTCCAGTGGCAACCGGCGGTACTACCGTTGCGTCGGTCGGCGTAAATGCCAACTCGATGATCTTCGAGCATGCCGGCGCGGATGCGCTCCACGCGTAGTGGATGCCGTTGCTGATCTGCAGGATGCGCTGCGTCGTCTGTCCGAGACATCCGACGAACTGCTGTTCGAGCACGTTCTTCAGCTGCTGCGCCGTGAGCGTCATCGTCACGAGGCTGTTGCCGAAAGGCTGCACCGTGAACGCGTTACCGTAGGTCACGTCGTAAGGGTACGTCGCGTTCGGGAAATCGAAGCCCGGGTTGCGCACACCACCCGGATTCATGAACGCCATCACCGCGCCGCCGAGCCCGGCCGGCTGGGTTGCCGCGAGTTGCGCATCGGCAATGAGATCGCCGGCCGGCATTTCGCCGGCCGAGTTGCCGACGTTCGGCAGCGCCGTGGTGATCGTGCCGATGACCTGCCCTGCGAGCGGCGTTTGCAACTGGTTGTATCCGTCGACGACATCTTTCACTTCCGGATTCGCCGCGACCCACGCGGTGGTTTCCGCGTCGTTTCGATCAACCAGGCGGTTCGTCGCATTCACCGCGGTGACGTCGCGGGAGCGAGGGTCGATCGTCACGTCGATGTCGGTGAGCACACGACCGAACGCACTCGCGCTCGTTACCGGCACGAGCCGGCCGACCTTGTTCGGCAGGCCCGTCGGTCGTGGCGTTGCAACCGCCACACCACTCTGGTTGATCACATCGACAGTTTTGGACGAACAGTTGTAGGCCGCGTGTGTGTGACCGCTGATGACCAGGTCCACCGCGTCGTCGAGCTGCGCGACGATCTTGCCGATATCGCTGTCGCTGCCGTCGGCGTTCTTGAGGTTACCGAGGCAGCCGTTGATGTCGTTCGCGTTGCCGGCACCGCCCTGGAAGCCGCCCTGGTGGACCAGCACGACGATCGCCTCGATGCCGCGCTTGCGCAGCTTCGGCACGAGCGCATTGACCGTTGCCGCTTCGTCGAGAAATTCGAGACCCGCGACACCGGTAGGTGTAACGATCGTCGGCGTTGCCTTCAGCGTCATGCCGATGAACGCAATCTTCGCTTCGCGTTTACCGCTTTCGAATTCCTTCACGCCATAGGCAGGTAGCAGCGTCCGCCCCGTCTTGGAATTGATCACGTTCGCCGACAACCACTGGAACTTCGCACCTTCGAACGGCACGGGCGTGCCGACCTCGGCGCCGCGGCAGCTGTTCGGATCGACCGCACCATCGGTGATCTTGCAACCACCCTTCTGCAGCCGCTTCAGTTCGGCCGAACCCTTGTCGAATTCGTGGTTGCCGACTGCGTTGAACTCGACGCCGATGCGATTCAGCGTCTCCACCGCCGGCTCGTCGTAGAACAGGGCCGAGATCAGCGGCGATGCACCGATGAAGTCGCCCGCACCGACCACGACGTTGTTCGGGTTCTGCGCCTTCAGCCTGTCGACGTATGCGGCAATGTATTCGGCGCCGCCCACCGGCGGCCGCGATGCAGCCGGAATTGTCGTGTTGACCCCGAACGTACCCGGCGACTGCAGGTTACCGTGGTAGTCGTTGAAGCCGATGATCTTCACCGTGATCGGATCGCGCGCGTGCTTTCGATCCTTGTCGGGCTCGTCCTTCCCCGAGTGGGCGAACGCCTGACCACCAAGCGCCGCGAGAACGACCAACACAGCCGCCGCAACAGTCCCCTGAAACATGACATTTCTCCGATTGAGTGGCCGCAGTCCGCAAACACTCGCACGGCACGATGACGCCGCTGTGACATTTCAGGATCTTCCGAGATCTCCGGCCGGCGATTTCGACATCTGCAAACGGCGTCGCAGAGGGGCGGTCGGGTCGCCTTTCGCGCGTTGGGATGCCAGATATGTTTGGAAACGCCGATACACCGCCGGATTGCGGCGACGGTAACTCGGGATTCACAAATTGGCCCTACGCTTGGGCCCCATGGTGTTTCGCTTCGCGCAGATTTCCGACACGCACCTCAGTGCCAGGAAGCCATTCTTCGTTGCCAACTTTTGTCGGGTCGCAGATGCGATCGGGCGCGAAGCGGCGGATCTCGTGATTAACACCGGCGACATCTCGCTGAACGGTGTCGACGATGCTGAGGATCTTGCCGAGGCGCGACGTCTGCACGAGCGGCTCCCGACGGCCGTACGGTTCATTCCGGGCGGTCATGACGTCGGCGACAACCAGGATGTTCCCGGTGCTCACGGTGGCGTGATCACCGCCGAACGCCGCGACCGATACCTGCGCCATGTTGGCGACGATTGGTGGCGGATGGATGTGCCGGGATGGAGGATCGTTGGCGTGAATGCGCAATTGTTCGGCAGCGACCTTGATGTTGCCGAGGACCAGGAACGCTTCCTCGAGCGATGCGCGGCTAGTCGGCAACAGGTCCGTCGTCCTGTTCGTTCACAAGCCATTGTTTGACGTTCGGCCCGACGAGGATGTGATCGGCGGGCGTTTCCTCAATCCTACACCGCGCTTGCGCCTTTTGAGTTCGCTCGACCCGGTTAGTCCCGGTCTCGTCGCAAGTGGGCATGTGCACCAGTTCCGCTCGAGCAACGTCATGAATGCGACGCAACGTCAGCCTCCTTACGGTTTGAAGGAAGTCGGCTACGTCATCCACGAGTTGTACGAGGACGGCTCGCACCTGAGCCGCTTCGTCGCGGCCCGCCGGCGCCACGAACCTGTGCATCGCCGACTTTCCGGACGCATACGGACCGATGGATTGACAGGCACCTTGGACGGCCGCTCCATGGACGAAAAACCAACAGTCGGCGCAATCGCGATCGGCGCCCTTGGCAGGCCAAGTCGGATACGAATCATCGTAGCTCGCCCATCGGCCTAACGTCGTCACTGAGTGGCGGATTGTGCGCTTCGACGGGCAGCATCAGCGTGATGAGCCAACAGGTGATCAGCATGATCGCTGACCCGATCAGTGCAAACAGCAAGCCGCCCCACTGGTAGAGCAGTCCCGAAAGCAGCGTGCCGAAGAAGCGCCCGAGCGCATTCGCGGCGTAGTAGAAGCCCACGTCCTCGGCGGCTTTCTCCGAACCGGCATATGCAAGGATCAGGTACGAATGCACCGACGAATTCACCGCAAAGGCAACGCCGAAGATGCCGAGGCCGGTGATGACGACCCACTCCAGGTTCGGCACATTCATAGCCACAAGAATCGCCAGTGCAATCGGCACCACCGCCAACATCGCCGACCACAAACGCGCGGCGGGCACTTCCGCGCGTAGGCCGTCATCGCTGCGATGAACCAGCGCAGGTGCTGCCGCCTGCACGACGCCGTATCCAATGGTCCACAGCGCGAGAAATCCGCCAACCATCGTGAAGCTCCAGCCTGAGGCGTAAAGAAACACGGGCACGCCGACAACGAACCAAACGTCGCGAGCGCCGAAAAGTGCCACGCGAGCCGCGGCCAACAGGTTGATGCCCCGGCTCTTCGCGAACAGTTCCTTCGCAGATTTGGAAGCGTTGGTCTTTCCCATCAACGGCGGCACGAAGCTGACAACGCCGACGAGCACCAGTACGAGCAGACCTGACATCGTCCACAGTGCGCGCTGGAAGCCCACAGACTGGAGCAACACACCTCCGAGGAAGAAGCCTATGCCCTTCATCGCATTCTTGCTGCCGGTGAAAAAAGCGACCCACTTGAAGAGCTGACCGGAAGCATCGCCGGCGGTCAGCTTTATCGCCGATTTGCTCGCGGTCTTGGTCAGGTCCTTGGCCACGCCACAAATACCCTGTGCCACCACGACCCAAACCACCGACGTCGCCGCCGTCCAGGATGGCGACAGCGCCGACAGCAGCAGAAAGCCGCCGATCTGAGTCGTCAATCCCACCGCGAGCATGCGTGCGATGCCGTACCGCGTGGCCAGCCAGCCACCGATCAGATTGGCCACAACGCCCATGGCTTCATAGAGCAGGAACAGGAATGCCAGCGTGAACGGGGAATACCCCAGCCGGTAGAAGTGCAGCAGCACCAACATGCGCAACGCGCCGTCGCTGAGCGTGAAGCTCCAATAGGCGGCCGTAACGATCGCGTAGTTGCGAGTGCCGGCGTTCATGACGTGGTGATCCCGTTAGATGCCCTGGCCTTCCATGTGACATGCCAAATCGACCATGCGGCAGGCGTAGGCGATTTCATTGTCATACCACGCGTAGACTTTGAGCAGAGTGCCGTCGGTAACCATCGTCGACAGCGCGTCGATGATTGAACTGCGTGTATCTCCCGCATAGTCGACGCTCACCAGCGGGCGCTCCTCATAGCCAAGGATGCCGGCCAACGGACCCAGAGATGCTAGGGCAAATAGACGGTTCACCTCGTCGACCGTGGTTTCTCGTTTCAACTCGAATACACAGTCGGTTAGGGACGCATTCAATACCGGGGCGCGGACCGCGTGGCCGTTCAGCTTGCCCTTCAATTCGGGGTAGATCAACGCGATGGCAGTGGCGCTGCCGGTGGTCGTCGGCGCGAGGCTCAGCATCGCACTGCGAGCGCGGCGAAGGTCCTTATGTGGCGCGTCGACCATCAGGTTGGTGTTCGTGGGGTCATGGATCGTGGTGATTTGACCATGGCGGATGCCGATGCCCTCGTGGACCACCTTCACCACCGGAGCGAGGCAATTGGTGGTGCAGGACGCAGCGGTCACAATGCGGTGCTTTTCGCGGTCGTACAGATCGTGGTTGACGCCGAAGACGATGTTCAGCACCTCCCCGACCTTTACCGGTGCAGCCACGATGAGACGCTTCGCGCCGCGGTCCAGGTGGCCAATCAGGGTCTCGGGGGTCAGGAACTTGCCGCTGCACTCGAGTACGACGTCTACGCCGACGTCGGACCAGGGAACCTCGCCCGGGGTTGCATAAGATGAAAACGAGAGCGTTCGTTCGTTGATGCGGATGGCATTGTCACCACTGGCTTCGATTTGCGCCTTCCAACGACCTTGGACGCTGTCGAATGCCAACAGGTGAGCAGTGGCTGCGGTACCCCCTTTGATCTCATTGACATGCACGACCTCCAAGCAATTGTGCGCACGCGGGTCGTCCGACGGTCGCTCCGCTGCGCCCATCGCGGCGCGCAGCGCCAATCGACCGATGCGGCCCATTCCGTTTATCCCGACTTTCATTTCATCTGGCCTCGCCCGGTGGAATTCGAAATCAACCAAGAACCCCGGATCATAGAAAGGTGATGTGACGGTTGGGTAGCCGTACCTGGCCGTCAATCGGGATGCGCTGAGGGATTTCGCACAGGCAATTCCGCGTTAAAGAAGCCGCGTCTCGCCCTCTCGCGTACGCACGCCGTTGCTCGAATGCTGGTGATTCAGATCGTTAAGGTGTTCGAGCGTTCGGGTAAGTGTTTCTGATCGACGCGGCAGCCTTAGCCGAACGAGCGTGTTGAACACCGTAATGATCGTCGGACACCACTTCCTGACCTGACAAATGCCGATCTTCGGCGACACAGGGCCTCTTCTGTTGAAGGGTAGGTAATTCGCCAGCTGTCTCTTGCGTGTGCGCAAGATCAGTGACGGCTTGTTTCCTTCCTTCAAGCCCCGTGCTCAGTAGTAGCTAGCGAGCTGCGCGAACGCGAGGTATGCATTCACCGCCGGACATTCGAGGTCCACGTCGCTTAATAGCTGGTTGGACACTCGGGCGTGCAACGCGCACGCCAAAAGTCTGTTCGGATCGATTTGCTCGAGGCAGTTTGGCGCGCCTTGTTTGAGCGTTTGGATGACCGCCGCGTATGCGGCGTCCAGCTGCCTGGCCAACTGGGTATGGTCGTCGATGGCCAGCTGAATGGGCAGCGCAAGATAACCGGCCGTCAATGCGCGCTTCCTCACGTCCGCTACGCCACGATCACTTGAGTCGTCCATGACTGAGCACTTCGGGTGGAGAGACCTACAACCATTCAAGCGCGCTGAACGTGACGGTCTGATGACGGAAACCGACACCCATGGCACTCGCGATGTTTAGCGGCGAGCGATGTTTGTCAACGCAACGTCATCTTGAGCTGCAAAACTAGCGCCGACTCACCTACCTGGAGCTGCCGCTCCTGGGCCAGGGGACGATATCGGTACGCGGCTCCCCTGCGGCCCATCGTGCCCCATTTCACGGCACCTTTGCAGGTGCCGTTTTTTTGCCATCAGGATAGGCGCCCCTTCGTGTGAGCGTTAGGCGTAACGACGCGCGCCTCAGCGACTAATGCAGCGCCTCACGAACCGCCGTACGGGCACGCCGTCTGCGATCGCGTCGAGTACCTCGTCGACCGATCCGATAGCACCCCAGCCGATTCGGTAGCGTTCGATCTCCACTACGCCGTTTACGATGCGGTGGGGCATGCCAGCTTCGCGACAATAGTCGCGAATGCAGACTCGCTCGAAGTCGTCCGGTTCAACGATTTGCATCTACGTGTCACCACGCGAACCGGTGTCGAGGATTTCGTGAAGGGCGTGAGCGATTTCCGCCTCGTTCTTTTCGTCGATCACAGCGAGCAACGCGGCGATCGCTTTTCGCTGCGATTCGATCCGCTCCTCGAGCTCCTTGATGCGCTCGGCCTGGTCTTCGGGTGTCGTCATGGTTCGATCGTGCGCAGCAACCGTGACGCTCATGTGACAGGCGCTGAACGAGCGCCCGTCCGATACTCGCAGTTGTCGGCCGCGTACTTGAGGCCCGTGTCGAAATCCTTCTGCTCCATCGCGGAGCTCAAGCAATGACCAGACAACGGATTATCGCTGCGCCATTTTCTATGCCTGTTGTGTGCCATCGACGCCGATTCGTTGACGATTGATCCCACGAATGCACGTCGACCGCCTGAGATCAATGCGACCGCGTAACATCCTGCTCGACTACGACACGTTGAGGTGTTCGCGAAAAAGAATGCGGTGACGGGTGTGTGTTTCGAGCGAGTTCGCGGTGATACCCGCCGCCGAGTGGGATTTCGACATCGTATTCGAGCATATCGGACAGTGGCGGCGTGAGGATGCATTGCGGACGAGACAGCTAACCACTGAAGACGGCGCGCTTCACTACGGGCGATAGCGCGCGACAACGCCTTCGAATTTGTTCCGACTTTTTGCAATGGTTTTGTTTCGCGCTAACGAGCCATCAGGGCTGCGCTATTCTGCGCAGAATATGTCCAGCAACGAGCGCGCCGTGGGTGTTCTGCAGAAAGTGCCCTGCGTCCGGAACCGCGTCGAAACTCGCGTTCATCCGGCCCGCCCATTGCCGGCCCCAGGCTTCCGTGAATACGTCATCGGCGCAACCCCAAACGAAATGGATGGGCTTGTT
>JBGSNQ010000201.1:0-52599 GCA_041739525.1 Pseudomonadales bacterium
CGACTACACCGCGAGGTACGCGCGCGAAGAATGCGCTCACCTGGGTACGTCGTAACGTCTTGCGGTGAATCTCACCGCTCGCGACATCGACCCAGTGCACTTGAAAAACCTGCTTTGCCAAATCCAAGCCATACGTCGTAATGTTCATCGTGGTACCCCTGTCCCGTATGTGGTTGTTGACGCAACCCCAATTTGGCACATCGATGCCGTGCGGGCAGGGGTTCCACCCTGATGACTTCAGCGCGCTGGATCGAAGGCGAGGCGGGCGGCGTCCATCTCATCTCAATCGGCGCCATCCATGGCGCCTCATGGTCCTCACCGGTATTTCCCCGCATCCGCCTAGGTCGAACTCCATCGCCAGCTATGGGAGAAACACCAACGCGCTAAAGCGCGTTGGTGTGGAACGCGCGCATCAGCGCGCGTTCTTCCTCTTCCCCCAATGAGCGGAGGCGCGACCTCAATGATGGAAGGTGACGGCTGATCGGTGTTGAGGGGCATGAGCGGCCATGGATGGCCGCGACTGAGCGACCACGGACGGCTCGAGCGACCCCGAAACACCGACCAGCCGTCACCCATCGGTTCCAAGATTTCGCGACTACCGAACTGTAAACACCCCGTACCCCCGAGCGCCTATCCGCAACACCCACCCCTTCACCGAATGCGTCGCCTGACAACGGTGCGACATCACTGCCGCTGCGTCGCCCAAAGGCGGCAACGAGAACGTGTGGCTCTCGAGACCGGGGTTGATTGCGACGATCAGCGAGCCGCCGCGTCGATATACCAGCGGATAACCGGGCGACGTTTCGCTCAGCACCACGAGCGGTGCGTCGGCTGCGAGGTCGGACTCGGTCACGCGCAGGTAGATGAGCCGTTCTACGTGGTGCCACAGCGAGTCGCGGTCGGCCCGCTGTGCGGCGACGGTCGGGCGGTCGGCGAGCGGGTCGATCGGCAGATACGGCGTGGCGTTCGGGTTCGTCGAGAACCCCGCGAGCGGTGAACCGTCCCACTGCATCGGCGTGCGCGACCCGGTACGTTCGAAGCCCCCTTCCTTGCTCGTCAGGCCGGAAACGTATCGCATGCCGATCTCGTCGCCGTAGTAGATGCACGGGAGATGCGGCCAGGTCAGCAGGAACGTGAACAGCACCTTCAAGTCGTCGGGATCGCGGCCGTGCCGCGCGCGCACGAAGTCGTGGTTCGACGACGGCAGACTGATCAGGCCGCGGCCCGCCAAGCGCTGTTGCTGAAAATCGAACGCACTCCAGAAACGCCGAAAGTCGCCGCGGCCGGCGCTGTCGAAGTACGGCGCGTTGCGGCTTTTCGGAAACGACTCCGGACCGAGCAGCAATGCGTCGTATCCGGAAACGCCCACGTGTTGCATGAAGTCGGCGTGAAACCCCGCGTCGATGGAGATTTCAGGATTACCCCATTCGGAGATCAGCACGCGATCGCGATAGTTGTCGTCGAGCCACGTACGAATTTCGCGCCACAACCGGCGGATGCCGATGTGTTCCGGATCGCGCTTCACCAGACTGCCGGCGAGATCGACACGAAAGCCGTCCACACCCAGATCGAACCAGAACTTCATGATCTCTTTGAGCGCTGCACGCGTCGCGCGCGGGCCGGGCGCGTCTACTTCCTGCTGATAACCGCGTTCGGGCTTGCCGAAGCCGTAGTTCAACGCCGGTTGGTGTGCGAAGAAGTTCACCGCATAAGCGCCCGCGCGGTCGGAGTTGCCGCTGATGAAGTCGAGTTCGCCGTCGCGCTTCACCCACGGGTTGTTCGTCCACACGTAGCGGTCGGAGAACTCGTTCGGTTCTGCGCGTTGCGACTGAACGAACCACGGATGCTGGTCCGACGTATGCCCCGCCACGAGATCGAGACAGATGCGGATGCCGCGATCGTGTGCGGCATCGAGCAGCGCCTTGAACTGGTCGTTAGTGCCGTAACGCGGCGCGATCCGGCAATGATCGGAGACGTCGTAACCGGCGTCCTTGAACGGCGAGACGAAGCACGGATTGATCCATACGGCGCTGACGCCGAGATCTGCCAGGTAATCGAGTTTCGCCGCGATGCCGCCGAGATCGCCGATGCCGTCGCCGTTCGAGTCGTAGAAGCTTTGCGGATAGATCTGATAAAACACCGCGCGCGCGAGCCAGGCCGGCTGCGATCCGCGCGATGTCATGGATTGGCCGCCAGCCTGAAGCAGCTTTGATAGCGCGCGCCGGGCAACTTCATTCGTCCTTGCGCGACGAATTCCCCGAGCACTTTCTCCAACACGTCGATGATCTCGCGATCGCCGTGCAGCACGAACGGGCCGTGCTCGCGGATCATCCGTATGCCGTGGTCCTTCACGTTGCCCGTGACGATG
Organism: Pseudomonadales bacterium; assembly: GCA_041739525.1. Classification (GTDB taxonomy): domain Bacteria; phylum Pseudomonadota; class Gammaproteobacteria; order Pseudomonadales; family Azotimanducaceae; genus DATJGR01. Next base: position 2,369 of record JBGSNQ010000201.1, read on the forward strand.
GCCGAGAACGCGCGCCGCAGGTTCACTGCCAGTTCGTGCCGGGACATGTTGCGGCGCAGCCGCAACGCGGCAACGCTCTCGTGCGTAACGTGAAACGGCATTTGCGATTCGATCGGCACCTTCAACAGCCAATTGAAGTAGTACGCATCACCGGACGTGCGGCGCTGTCCCTGCACCTTGCGGATCTTGCGGCCGATCCACTGCGCCGCGCCGGGCGCGTCGTCGATGATGATGCGATAGAAGCGGCGTACGTCTTCACCGAGCGTCACCGTGATCAGCTGATCGAGGCTCTCGAAATAGTCCGCGCTCGAGGCAGGACCCGTAAAAATCACCGGATACTTCTGATCGGCGTTCGCGGGATCGGTCAGCACGCCCAGCAGATACAACACTTCCTCGGCAGTGCCGACGCCGCCGGGGAACACCACGATGCCGTGGCCCATGCGTACGAATGCTTCAAGGCGCTTCTCGATGTCGGGAAGCACCACGAGGTAGTTCACCATCGGGTTCGGCGGTTCCGCAGCGATGATGCCGGGCTCCGTCAGACCAATGTAGCGCGCATCCGCCAGACGCTGCTTCACGTGTCCGATCGCGGCACCCTTCATCGGACCCTTCATCGCACCGGGGCCGCATCCGGTGCAGATATCGAGCCCGCGCAGGCCGAGGTGATAGCCCAGCTCCTTCGTGTATTCGTATTCGACGCGGGAAATCGAATGCCCGCCCCAGCAAACGACCGTATTCGGCCGCACGTCGGGAACCAGCACGCGCGCCTGCTTCAGGATGTGGAACACGGCGTCGGTGATGCCTTCGCTCGAGTTCAGATCGAAGCGCCGGTTGTTCTCGATCTCGGTGCCGATGAACACCAGATCGCGCAGCACGGCAAACAGGTGCTGCCGGATGCCCTCCACCATGCGACCGTCGACGAATGCACTTGCGGGCGCATTCTTGATGTTCAGCTTGAGTCCACGAGTGCGTTGCACGATCTCGATGCTGAAGTCCTGATAGGCGTCGAATAGCGCCGCCGCATCGTCGGTATCGTCGCCGGTGTTCAGCACAGCCAGCGCGCAACGGCGGAACAAGTCGAGGATGCGAGAATCGGCGGTGCTGCGCAGCTGCTGCACTTCACGCTGCGACAACAATTCCAGTGTGCCGCGCGGCGTGACTTCGGTATCGATGGTCGGTCGTCGGGGCAACACTTCCGATTTGTTCATGACCCGTCCTTCTACTGCACTAAAGCGTCTTTCCCGGCAGCGTCATTCCTGGCAACGTCATTCCTGGCGGATCCGGTCGATCCAGCAGGAATGCCGCAAGCGCCACTCGCGCATCGGCGTCGTCTACGGGCGGCATTGGCTGCCGCGGCTGCGCCAGATAACTCGCGAGCGATCCGGCATCGTAGCGCGCCGTCAGTCCGGCGAGCACCAAACGTCCGTCCTTGCCGTCGCCGCCCAGTGCGTGACACTCCTGACATCCGCGTTGGCCGAACGCGGTTGCGCCCCGCGCGATCAGTCGCGCATCGGCGTGCAACGTACCGGCATCTTGCGACGGCGCCACACGATCGCCGATTTCGAGGTTTTGTGTGCCACCCGGCACGATCCGATACACGGCGTTCGCATAGTCGTCCGACACGTAGATCGTCCCATCGGGCGCTTCAGTCAGTTCCGCGGGCCTGCCGATCACGCTTTCGTTCTTCAAGAAGCCGGTCAGGAAGTCCTCGGCGCTGATGGAACCATCGGCGTTCCAGCGCAAAGCGACCACTTTGTAGCCGTCCTTCCTGCTGCGATTCCACGAACCGTGCAATGCAACCAGCGCGTCACCGCGAAACGCCGCTACCTGGCGATCGCTCTGCAGGAACACGATTCCCAACGGCGCGTTATGGGCGCGGAACGAGAATGCAGGTGGAATGGACGCTTCGATCACCGCCTCGCGTCCGGCACCGAGGTCGGGATCGGGCACGCGGTCACCGTTTGCAAACGGCCAGCCGTAGAAGCCACCCTCACGGATCTGATTCAGCTCGCACGGCGGGAAGTCGTCACCGAGCAGGTCGCGGCCGTTGTCGGTGGCATAGAGGGTGCCGTCTGCGCGCCAATCGAACCCCGCACTGTTGCGCAGCCCGGTTGCATAAACGTCGACGAATTTGCCGTCGGGCGTGTAGCGCAGCATTGCGGCGCGGCGATCGTCCTCTTCGAGACACACGTTGCACGACGAGCCGATGGCCAGATACAAAAGTCCATCCGGGCCGAAGCGGATCGTCTTTTTCCAGTGATTACCGCCGCGCGGCAATCCGTCGATGACGACTTCGTATTTGCCGACGATTTTGCCGGCGTTGTCGTCGAACTGGACACGCCCCACCTTGTCTTGTTCGGCGACGTACAGGTAACCGTTCCAGAAATCGAGACCGTTCGGACCATCGAGCCCTTCGAGCAGCACGCGCCGATCAGCCGATTCGCCATCGCTGTTCAACTCATGCGAGAGCCAGTACACGCGGTCCTTGCCCGGCGAAGCGACCAGCACGTCGCCTCGCGCCGTGATGCGCAGCATTCGCGCTTCGGGAATGTCGCGCGCGAACAATCCGATGCCGAAACCGGCCGGTACGCTGAGGCGCGATTTGATCGTTGCCGCATCCGCGGTCGGAACCGAAAAGAGCCGCGGCGCCACGTTTGCCAACATCCCCTCGAAGGGGATGTTCACCGGCGGCAACCAAAGCCAGATCGCCGCGCCCAGTACTACGACGACCGCAACCAGACCGATTGCGATCCTTTTCAACCATTTCATCTCGCCTCTCCCAGGCTGACTTCGAATCCGAGAAACGCCTGCCGTGGCGTACCCGGGAAGTATCGATAGTTGCCGAATGCAAAGTCACCGCGGTCTGCGTAACGTGTATCGAGGATGTTCATGACGCGTGCAAACAGCCGCCAGTGCGGAGTGGCCTGCCACGATGCGCGCCAGTTCCACAACGTGAAGCCGCCGTAACTCGCAGTACTGGCCGCGTCCACGTAGTACTTGCCCTGATACACCATCTCCACTTCGCTCTCGACGTTCGGCGTCGGCTGATACAGCCAGTGCGCGCTGCCGAGCCAACGCGGCGCGGTATCTACGTCGTGGCCATCCTTGATGACCTCGCCGCCGGTCACTGCGCGATCGAACGCATACGTATGCCGCGCATACGTGCCGACCATGGACAGACGGTTGCCGGTGAACGGCGTCCAGCCCATATCCCACTCGATGCCGGCAGACTCGAGTTTGCCATTGCTGACGTTGAATCCGTTGGCATCGCGCAAGATCACGTGTGTGCTTCGCTCGGCGTAGATCGCGGTGCTGTAGTCGAACGTACTCAAAGCGCCGCGGCCACCGATTTCGAACGAATCGACCTGCTCGCTGTCGAGATCGGCGACGTTCTGACCGCTCTGCAAACGATACAGTTCCGTCGCTTGCGGCGGGCGGAAGCCTTGTCCCGCCAGCGCATAAACGGTGAGTGCGGGGTCGATCGACCAGTCCACGCCGAGGCGGAACGCCGTGTTGGTGTAAGAGTCGTCGCGATCGGAGGGCCTGGTATAGAGGCAGCCGCCGAATCCGCAGGGTGTGCCGTCGTCGCGCGTGTTTCCGTCGAGCCCGTGGTTTTTGTAGTCGTAGCCAAGCCATTCGAGGCGCGCGCTGTGCACCAGTGCCACCTCGTCAGTCAACGCGTAGCGGACGTCGTAGTGCAACGCGCTCATCAGGCTGGTCACGTCGTAGTCGTAGTGCACTCCGACAGGTCGCGTGCCGACGAGGAACGCGGAACCCTGCGCCGGGTTCTTCTGAAACTCGTACAGATCGCCGTATGCCCACTCGAAATCGGTGCCGGCGCGCCAATCGAGCGCGCCGCGCGTGCCCGACAGCGAAATCTGTGCACCGGCGCTGTTCTGACCGTTCTCTTCGAGCGGCTCGCCCGGCAGGAAGTGCTGCAGGAACTGCATGCGCGAGCGGCGGAAATACGGCGTGATGCCGAGCTCGATCCCGGAGTCGAGTTCGCGCACCCACTCGCTGACGAAACGCAACGACCATGCGTCGCGATAACTTTCCGGATTCGGATTCGATTTGCGCAACTGGTTGTCTTTGTACGCGCCCTTGCCCACCACGTAGCCGCCGGTCTCCTGATTCAGGTTCGTCCATTCGAACGTGGTGTGCACGTCGAAGCCGGCGACAGGCCCGAGTTGCGTCAACGTGACCTTCTGTTCGTCGTGACCGGTCGCGTCGCGATAACCATTCGTGGTTACGCCCATGCCGTCGAAACGCAACAACTGTTCCTCGTAGTTCGTGCTGGCGCTGAGGCGCACCGCGCCGTAATCGTCGGGGCCGCCCTCGAGATACAGCGTGCCCGGCGTGGGAGTGGTCGGCGTCACCACGTTGATGGCGCCGTGCAGCGCATTGCTGCCGAACAACGCACTACCGGCGCCGCGGACCACTTCGATCCGCGCCGCCTGTTCGGAATTGATCTCGAACAGATTGTTGATATTGCAGAAGCCGGCAGGACGGATCGGCACGCCGTTTTGGAGATACAGAAATTCACCGCACGCACCGGTGCCGGTATAAACGGGCGAACGGATCGCCGTCAGATGCTCCTCTTCGGAGCCCTTCGACACCCAGACGCCGGGCACGCGCACCATCGTTTCATATATATGTGTCTGCCCTACCAGTCGCAGCGTTTCGGCATCGATGACGGAGGAACTGCCTACTCCGTTGAGCCGCTCCGTCACCGAGGCGGAGCCGACGACGAGCACCTGCTCGATCGCATCCGGTAGTTCCTTCGCGTCCTCGGCGAGTGCGACACCGGGACCTATCAGCAGCGCGACTACGATTGCGCGGTACGCCATCAACGGTGCTGGTCGACGCGTAGCGGGAGATGGTCCACGGCGATCGATCCTTGGCTGGTGAAGTAGAGAAGGCGGCCGACCATAAACAATAGGACAAACTGCCGCAATGGGCCGCGGCAGACGCGCGATGTCGCGCCGCCTCAGCGAGTCGGGGGATCGTGTACCGTGATCGTTCAGCCGCGTGGATGAAATTTCGATCGATGGGACGACGTTGCGTGGATACAGTTACGTGGATACAACGGCCGCTTCGAAGCGCCTGGGATGCACGAGCCTCCCAACAAGCTGGCTCTGGCGCAGCGGGCACATTCACGCGGCATACTCGCCTGATGATGAACGCAATCGCCGTGGGCACCTGTACATCCTGATCGCGCTGCAGTTCGAGGAGCGGGATCTCGTCGACTCGCTCGGCGATGTCTACGTGCAGGATCGAAAGGAGGTTCGCATGATCGTGCCGCTACCGAAGCGTCGCCGCTGACCCAGGCATCTGCGGTTCGAATCAGTTCGGGCGACTACGGTACATCCACGCTGTAGGAAGCGGCGCCCGTATTACCCATCGTCGCATTGTGCGCCCACACGGTGATGTCGTAACGCCCGGTTCGTGTCACCGTCAGATCGCCCGCGAAACGATTGGTTTCGCCGGAGAACTGCAAGGCAACCTCGGTGGCCGGTTCGCCGCCCAACGCGACCCGGGCGCGCACCTCGTAGTCGTCCGAATCCCACAACCCGTCCTTGGTGATCGGGCATCCGCAGATCAGCGTGACATCAGCCACCAGAGGCAACCGCCCGTCAGTCGCGAGCTGCGGTTTCGGGGTGACGATGAGACCAGGCAGGTTGAGCACGATCCCATCACCGTCGATGTGCTTGCCGGGCACGACCCAGGTGGTAACCGAAAGCGCCTGCACCGCATCCGGCTGACCCAGCGGACCCGTCACGCGGATGCGGATACGGGTTGGTCGGTCGAGCTTCAGTGTGGCGGTGTAAGCCGCGGTGTCGGCATCCGCAAGAGGCACATTGCGCACCGCCGGTGTCTGCATCAGGCGTTTCGTGTCGCCAGTGCCGCCGGTGATCCGACCGGACGCAAGCAAGCCGCCGGTGTCGGCATTTTCGATGACGACGTTCATTTCACCGACATTGGACCCCACGAACTTGGCATCGTGTGCCCGCACTCGCACCGTCACGTTGGTGTCCAAAGCGTCAGCAAACGCGCCGTGGGTCGCCAGCAAGAGTCCAAAGAGCACCGTAGCGCTAAGCGCGGAACGTGATTGCATGATCAGAATTCCGGTCGAGTACCGATGATCGAAACACGCTCGCCGTAGCGACTCTCGGGGTAGTAATCCCAGACCGCGTGGTGTTGAGTGCAGCGATTGTCCCAGAACGTCAGCGTGCCGGGTTCCCACTTCACCCGACAGGTTAGCGAAGGGGTGGTCGCGATGTGGTCGAACAGCATTTCGAGCAGCGCGCGACTCTCGAACGGTTTCAGCCCTTTGATGTGCGTCGTGAAACCGGAGTTCACGAACAGGACCTTCCTGCCGGTTTCGGGATGCCGCGTGATCACCGGGTGTTCGTTCCTGGGGAACGTCTGGCCCGCCGGCGGCTGGTAACCGTAGTTGCTGAGATACGGACGGGCACCGTCGTGCACCGCGGTCAGCGTTTCGAGATACGTTTGCATCGACTCCGACAAGGAGTCGTAGGCGCGATACATGTCCGCAAACAACGTGTCGCCGCCGCCGTCGGGCGGGACCTGCGTGACATACAACATCGAGCCCATCGGCGGCGCGGCGTCGCAAGAGACGTCGGTGTGCCAACCGTCGCCGGCGGTGTACTTCGAGTTGGCGGTCGTCTTGACGATCAGGATCGCCGGATCGGCGCCGCCCTCGTAGCCGGCTGCCGCTTTCAGCGGATGGACGTGCAGTCTGCCGAAGTGCGCGCCGAACGCCTTGTGCTGGGCGCGGTCGATCGTCTGATTCCGGAACACGAGAACCGACCAGTCGAGAAAAGCGCGACGGACGTCGCCGATCTGCGCGTCCGTCAGTTGCTGCGAAAGATCGATGCCCTCGATTTCCGCGCCGATGTGCGGGGTGAGAGGTCGTATTCCGATGTTGGCGCCTCGCATGAGCTTCTCTCCGGCCGGCAGCGATTGGCCATGATCTTAGGTAGCGGGTGCCCGCTCGTCCAACCAATACTGCGGAGAACGAGGCCGCCACCAGGTGGTTCGCCACACGCTCGACGTCACCGTGGCTGGCAAGGTTCTCGCGAATGCCGCCTGTGATGTCCGACTCCGTACGCCTTGCGGCGTCACCGACCGGCCGCCACCCGCCACGCCTCGATCAAGCCGTTGGCCGCGCGCGTCACCTCGTCGGCGGTGGTCATCATGCCGACCGACAATCGAACCGCCCCTGAGGCGCGAACCGACTCAACGCCCATCGCGGCCAATACCCCGCTGACGGTGCCGTGCTCCGAGTGACATGCCGAACCGAGGGATGCTGCGACGATGTGGCCGGCCCGTTCCAGCAGCTCGCGTCCGCCCGCCCGAGGGAATGACACATGCAACGTATTGGGCAGCCGCTCGTCGGAGTGCCCGTTCAGGATCAGATCGGGTATCGCCGCGAGCAGATGGGCGTGCAGCCGATCGCGCATTTTGATCAGGTGCCTCGTTGCATCGGGCAGTCGCTGCCGCGCGAGATCGGCCGCGACGCCGAGCCCGACGATGGCGGGTACATTTTCCGTACCCGGCCGAAGGCCGTGCTCGTGGTCCGCGCCAACAAGCACGGGGAGCACGGGTGTGTTCTGACGGACATACAGAGCCCCAACTCCTTTGGTCGCGTAGAACTTGTGTCCGGCCAGCGAGAGAAGGTCGACATCGAGCGCATTCACGTCCACCGCAATCTTGCCGACGGATTGCGCCGCGTCGGTATGCAGCAGCACTGCGCGCGAGCGTGTGATCCGTGAGATCTCCTCGATCGGCTGCACGGTGCCGACCTCGTTGTTGGCGTGCATCACCGAAACCAGCGCGGTGTCCGGCCGCAGCGCCCGCGCGATGTCGTTGGGCGACACGCGACCGAATCGATCCACCGGCACCACGGTGAGGTCCCAACCTTCCGCTTGCAGACGCGTCGCCGGGGCAATCACCGCAGGGTGCTCGATCGCGGTGACGACGAGGTGGCGCTTCGAGTGAGCAACCGCTCTGGCCACGCCAAGCAGCGCGAGGTTGTTGGCTTCGGTGGCGCACCCGGTGAACACGATCTCTTCACTACGCGCGCCGACCAAAGCAGCGACCTGGGCGCGTGCCGCAGCAACCGCCTGCGCCGCAATGCGCCCGTACGCGTGCGACGAGGACGGGTTACCGAAGTGTTCACGCAGAAACGGCAGCATTGCGTTGGCCACCTCAGGCGCGACGGGCGTGGTGGCGTTGTAGTCGAGATAGATCGGAAGCGTGGCAGTCATCAATCCAGTTCCCGAGTCGTTCGTTCGCACCTTTCGTCATCTCCCTCAGCGCCGGGGTACGGACCGGAGTAGGCGCCATCGTCAGCACGAAACGGCTGCAACAACATCCGGTCCAGATTCAGCTCGCGCGGCGAGCGGAACTGCGCGATGCCGATCGTCATGGCTTCGTGACCCGCGAGCGGCTCGGCGCGGTAGGTGCCGAACAGCCGGTCCCACCACGGCAGATTGAACCCGAAGTTGCTGTTCGTCTCGCGGGGTTCGATCGAATGGTGCACGCGGTGCATATCCGGTGTGACGACGAAGCGACGCAGATGCTGCTCAAGGTGTCTTGGTACGCGCACGTTGCCGTGGTTGAACATCGACGTGACATTGAGCAGAACCTCGAACGCCAGCACGGCTAAAGCGGGAGGGCCAAACGCGAGGATGACCGCGCACTTGATCAGCAGCGACAAACCGATTTCGAACGGATGGAAGCGTGCGCCGGTGGTCACATCGATATCGAGATCCGCGTGATGCACGCGGTGCGCCCGCCAGAACAGCGGAACGGCATGAAACATCCGGTGCTGCAGATAAATCGCCAGATCCAGCGCCAGCAACGAGAGCAGGATCGCGAGTGGGTATGAGACGTCAACGACGTTGAGCAGACCCACTCCGTGGTCTGCGGCAAAGACGGCAACGCCCACTGCCGCGGCCGGAAGTGCGATCCGTATCAATGCCGCGTTGAGCGTCGACAACGCGAGATTGTTGGCCCAGCGCAGCGCTTTGCGCTCCCGCAACGCACGACGCGGCGCCAGCAGTTCCCACGCCGCCATGATGCTGAGGACCGCGACAAAACCGCCGAGTCGTATCGCTATCTCGTGGCTCAGGAGGAAGAGGTCCAATTCGAAAGGTCCGGTTGTTCGGGCTGGTTCGAGATCAGGAACTGATTTAGTATTCAACAAGATCGTTGAATAGTCATACGCTACTCGGATTCGGAGGCATGTCAAACAAGACATCGAAGGGCGATCTGTTTGAGCAATTCGCGCGCATCGGCAAGGCGCTGGCGAACGGCAAACGGCTGCAGATTCTGGAACTACTCGCGCAGGGCTCACGGAACGTCGAGACGCTGGCGCAACTCACCGGACTGTCCGTTGCCAGCACGTCTCAACACCTGCAGCAGTTGCGCCAGGTTGGTCTGGTAGTCGCGAACAAGGAAGGTCTATACGTGTTCTATCGCCTCGCCGGTGACGGCATTGTGCGGTTGTTGGCGGCCTTGCATGCGGTCGGCCAGGAACACCTGGCTGAGGTCGACAAACTCGTGAGGCTCTACTTCGAAAGCAAGGACAGTCTGGAACCCGTGCCCGCCAAAGAACTGATGCAACGGGCAAAGAAGGGGCTGGTGACCGTCCTCGACGTGCGCCCTCCGGAGGAATATGCGGCGGGCCACATTCCCGGCGCGGTCAACATGCCGGTCTCCGAAATCAGGAAACGTCTGAAGGAGATTCCGAAGGGCCAGGGGGTCGTGGCGTACTGCCGGGGGCCGTATTGCCTGATGGCGTTCGACGCAGTGGCCGAGTTGCGTAAGAGAGGGCGCAATGCGCGCCGTCTCGAAGACGGATTTCCGCAGTGGCGGAGCGCGGGCCTACCGGTAGAAATGGGCCAATCCTGAACCGTCAGTCAGTCACCGCAGTCACCGCAATAAAGGGCAACAGACATGATCGAAGGCGGATGTTTCTGCAAGAAAGTCCGATATGAAATCGACTCCGGCGACTACCTCGCCGTCAATTGCCATTGCACGATGTGCCGGCACATCCACGCCGCGCCGTTCGTGAGCTGGCTCGTCGTGCCGACGACGCAGTTCCGGTACGCGGAGGGTTCGGTCGCGGCGCTACGGTCATCGGATCGGGGCACGCGGTATTTCTGCCCGAGTTGCGGAACCCACCTCGCGTGCGTCAACGAGTCGCATCCGGGGATCATCGACGTGGCCGTCGGAAGTCTCGACACGCCGGAAGCAGTTACCCCCAAGCGGGAGTTCCACACCGACACCCGACTGGAGTGGCTCACGCGCTAGAGCGATCAGTGCTCCGAGCGCCCCTGCGGAATCTCGACAGGTACCTCATTTTCGGAGCCGTGATCGACTAAGCTGCGCCTATGCTCCGCAAAGTTCTCATCGTTCTTCTGCTACTGACCACGCCGTTCGCACAGGCGCGCGCGGTGTTGATCTGCTCGATGCTGAATAACCAGGTAGTCGAGGAGTGTCCGCACTCCGAACACCACATGCCTGCGCAGCCCCATGAGAGCGACGCGTCGTGTTGCAGCGTCGTGGTCGCGGTCAGCGACAAAGCGTTTGCCGGCATCACGTCCGAACAGACCACGCTGAAGCGCTTCGCTCACGACGTTCCGGACGTCGCAATGGTGGCGGCGCCTGTGCCGCTGCTTACTGCGTTCATAGTCCCACTGAGACCACCGTCCTCCTCGGCAGCCAGTCCGGCTGCTGTTCCCGACCGCCTCTACCTTCGCACCGCGCGCCTGCGCCTATAAACAACGCACCTCGCCGGTCTTCCGGCGGCATTTGACGACGCGGCTCGGCCGCATTCCTTCACGTCATTTCGAGGTGCATATGCGTCGGTTCCGAAACTACTCGCGCGCGCGCGATCGCGTGCGTCGCTGCGCCATTCCCACGACAATCATCGGCGCGGCAATCATCGGTGTGGCGTCGTTCGGCGGTGCGTTTGCCGCGCACGCGTCTGACCCTGCGCTCGTAACGCGCGATCCGCCACTCGACCTGACGGAGGCCGCCGATCTCGCGGTACAGCAACAACCGCTGCTGAAGAGCCTCGACGCGCGGGCGCGCGCGGCGCGTGAAGCATCGGTGGCATCTGCACAGTTGCCGGATCCGCAACTGTTCGGCGGCGTCCGCGACCTGCCGGTCGATACGCGCGACGCGTATTCGCTCAGCAACGACAGCGACACACAGTTGGTGGTTGGCGTCAGCCAGGAGTTTCCACGCGCCGAAAAGCGCCGCTTGCGCGCCGCGCAGCGCGAACGCGAAGCCGACCGGCTGACCGACGAACGGCGTCTCGCGGTTCTGTCGATACGCCGCGACGCGAAGCTTGCGTGGCTCGACTGCTGGCGCGCGGATGCCGCGCGACAGATCGCGTCCGACACACTCAATGCGGCACAACTTCAAGCGCATGCGGTTTCGATCGACGTGCGTTCGGGTTCTGCAACGCAGTCCGATTACATCGCGGCGCTACTGAACGTCGAACGTATGCGCGATGGCGTGGCACAGCGCGATCAGGCGGTGGATGCGGCGCGTTTCAAACTCGAACGCTGGATCACAGATGCAGCGCAACGCCCGTTGCCCGTGCAACCACCCCAGTTCCCGCCGTTGCCCGCCACCGCAACGCTGCTCGAACGGCTTCCGTCGCATCCCGAACTGGCAGTCTTGCGTCAGCGCATCAGCGAATCGCAGACCGACGTCGATCTGGCAGAAGCGAAACGTTTGCCCGACTGGCGCGTGGAGTTCGGCTATGGCTATCGGCGCGACTATTCCGACATGGTGATGCTGCAGGTGGGCATGGACCTGCCAGTGTTTCGCGGCAACCGCCAGGATCGCGACATGGCCAGCGCGTTGGCGATGAGCGAATCGGCCGCGGCCCAACTCGAAGACGGCGAGCGCCGTCTGCAATCGCGCGCACTGGCGGCCGGCCGGGAGGTCGAACGGATCACTCAACGACTCGCCGCCTACGATCGCGACATCGAACCGCAAACGATGCGCGGCATCGAAGCCGCGACGACGGCATGGCGCTCGGGCAGCGGCACGCTAGGACAGGTTCTGGACGCGCAGCGCATTCGTTTCGACGTGCTGCTCGCCCGGCTCGAGCTGCAGTTCGACGCGGCGAAGGGTCGCATCGAACTCGACTATCTAATGGGAGACGAGTGATGCGCACACCACTACGAGCAGTCGCCGTCGCGGCGCTGATTCTTCTCTTCGCAATCGGTTGGTGGTTCGCCGGCGGCAAACCCTCACCACATCCCGGCGCGGATGCGGCTCGATCCGATCGCGAAGTCCTGTACTGGTACGACCCGATGCATCCGGACCAGCATTTCGACGCGCCCGGCAAGTCGCCGTTCATGGACATGCAGCTGGTGCCGAAGTACGCAAGCGAACACGCCGGCGGCGACACGACCGTGCACGTCTCCGATCAGATGGCGCAGAACCTCGGCATGCGCACCTCACCGGTCGTGCGCGGCGACCTCGCGGATCGCATCGAGGCGAGCGGTCGAATCGAAGCGGACGAGCGCAGCCTTCGAAAAGTGGCGGTGCGTGCGGCCGGTTGGCTCGAAGTGCTGAACGTCCGCGCCGAAGGCGACCCGGTGAAACAGGGGCAGACTCTGGCAGAGGTCTACAGCCCTGCGCTGGACGCCGCGCAACACGAATTCCTGCTGGCGCTCGAATCCGGCCAACCCTCACTGCTCGATGCCGCCCGCGACAAACTGCGCGCGCTGGGATTCGAAGCAGCCGACATTGCGCGCCTGGAACGCGATCGACGTGCGACACGACGCATCGCCGTTCGTGCACCGATACACGGCTATGTAATGAAGCTGTCGACACGCGAGGGCGCAGCCGTAACGCCCGACGCGCCCCTGTTCGAACTCGTTGGGCACGATCCGCTGTGGGTGCTCGTGAATCTCCCTGAATCGCAGTCGGCGTCGATTGCCCTCGATAGCGCAGTGCAGGTTCGTGCAGAAGCGTTCCCGGGTCAGACGTTCAACGGTTCGATCGACTATCTGTATCCGGAACTGGACATGGCCACGCGTACACGCCGCGCGCGTGTGGTACTCGAAAATCCCAACGACACGCTGCATCCCGGAATGTTCGTCGACGTGTCGTTGTCCGCGCGCTCGCAGAACGGCGTGTTGCTCGTACCGAGCGAAGCGGTGATCCGCACGGGGCAGCGCGATGTGGTGATCGTCGCTGCCGAGCGCGGTGCATATCGCCCCGCAGAGGTCGTCGTAGGTTCCGAGCGCGACGGCAGAACGGTGATCGTGTCCGGACTCGACGAAGGCGACATCGTGGTCACGTCCGGACAGTTCCTGATCGATTCGGAAGCGAGCCTGCGTGGCGCCTACAACCGTATGCATGAAGACACCAGCAGGCACGAAAGCGACCGCGCGCAGGAAGGCCATCACGACCACGGTGGCACGCCGTGATCGCCGCGGTCATACGCTGGTCCGCAGCGAACCGGCTGCTGGTACTGCTCGCGACAGGCATTCTCGTCGCGTGGGGGCTGGTCGCCGCATCGCGTACGCCGGTCGATGCGATTCCGGATCTCTCCGACGTGCAGGTGATCGTACGCACCACGTTTCCGGGGCAAGCGCCGCAAGTGGTGGAGGATCAAGTCACTTACCCGCTGACCACGGCGCTGCTCTCGGTTCCGCACGCAAAGACCGTGCGCGGCTATTCGCTGTTCGGTGAATCGTTCGTATACGTGCTGTTCGACGACGGTACCGATCTGTACTGGGCGCGTTCGCGTGTACTCGAGTATCTGTCGCAGGTGCAGGCGCGGCTCCCTGAAGGCGCGACGGCGGCACTCGGGCCGGACGCCACCGGCGTCGGCTGGGTTTACGAATACGCACTCGTCGATCGCAGCGGCGCTCACGACATCAGCGAACTGCGCGCGCTGCAGGACTGGTTCCTGAAGTTCGAGTTGAAGACGGTGCCGAACGTTGCGGAGGTGGCCACCATCGGAGGCTTCAACCGGCAGTATCAGATCGTCGTCGATCCCGGACGCCTGCGCGCCTTCTCTATTCCGTTAGAGACGATCATCGACGCGGTACGCACGGCAAATGCCGAAACCGGCGGCTCGGTGCTCGAGCTGGCGGAAGCCGAATACATGGTGCGGGCGCGAGGTTACCTGAGTTCACTCGACGATTTCCGCGCCATCGGTGTGGGCGTGGGCGCCGACGGCACCGCCATCACACTCGGCGATGTCGCCACCGTACAACTCGGCCCGGAAATCCGCCGCGGCGTGGCCGACCTCGACGGCGACGGCGAAGTGGTGGGCGGCGTCATCGTGCTGCGTTCGGGAGCAAATGCACGCGCCGCCATCGCAGCGGTGAAAACGAAACTGCAGGCGCTACAGGCCGGCTTGCCGGACGGCGTCGAAGTCGTCACGACGTACGACCGCTCTTCGCTGATCGATCGCGCCATTACGAACCTGTCTGAGAAGCTGATCGAAGAATTCGTCGTGGTCATCCTGGTGTGCACGCTGTTCCTGTGGCACCTCCGCTCCGCCCTGGTTGCGATCATCGTGCTTCCGGTGGGCGTGCTGGCTGCATTCGCGGTGATGCAGGCGCAAGGGCTCAACGCCAACATCATGTCGCTCGGCGGCATCGCGATTGCGATCGGTGCGATGGTGGATGCCGGTGTTGTGATGATCGAAAACGCACACAAAAAACTCGAGGCGTGGCGGCACGCGCACGACGGTGCCGATCCGGCACCGGCGCAACGCGTCGAACTGATCACGCAGGCGGCGGTGGAGGTCGGTCCCGCCCTGTTCTTCAGCCTGCTCATCGTGACGCTGTCGTTCGTGCCGGTGTTCACGTTGCAGGCGCAGGAAGGTCGCCTGTTCGCGCCGCTCGCCTACACGAAAACCTACGCGATGGCGGCGGCCGCCGGCTTGAGCGTCACGTTGATTCCAGTGCTGATGATCGCGTTCATCCGCGGACGTGTGGCCGACGAGTCGGCCAATCCGCTGAATCGTCTGCTGATTCGCATGTATCGGCCGGTGATTGCGGCGGTGCTCGCGCGGCCGGTCCCTACGCTGTTGGTCGCCGGCCTCGCGATAGCAGTCACGGTATGGCCGGCGAGTCGCCTCGGCAGCGAGTTCATGCCGCCGCTCGACGAAGGCGACCTGTTGTACATGCCCACCGCGCTGCCGGGTCTGGCTGTTGGGAAGGCATCCGAGATCCTGCAACGGACCGATCGCATCCTGAAGACGTTCCCCGAAGTGGAACGCGTGTTCGGCAAGATGGGCCGCGCCGAAACCGCCACCGATCCGGCACCGCTCGAGATGATGGAAACAACGCTGATGCTGAAACCGAAATCACAATGGCGGGCGGGACTGACGACTGAGGCTCTCATCGAACAGATGGATGCCGCGCTGCAGATTCCGGGCATGGCGAACGTGTGGGTGCAGCCGATCCGCAATCGCATCGACATGCTCGCCACCGGCATCAAATCGCCGGTCGGCATCAAAGTGGCGGGGCCCGATCTCGCCGTAATCGAACGTGTCGGGCGCGACATCGAGGCCGCCGTACGAACCGTGCCGGGCACCGCGTCGGCGTTTGCCGAACGCGTTTCGGGCGGCCGCTACATAGAGATCGTGCCGGACCGCGCGCGGCTTGCGCGTCATGGTCTATCGATCGCCGACGCTCAGCGCATCGTCAGCACCGCGATCGGCGGCGAGAACGTGGGTGAAGTAGTGGATGGACTGCAACGTTTCCCGATCAACGTGCGTTATCCGCGCGAACTGCGCGACTCGGTGGACGAACTGCGCGCGCTTCCGATCGTGTCAGTGCGCGGCGAAACGCTCACGCTCGGCACGATCGCCAGCGTCGAGATCACCGACGGCCCGCCCCTGATCAAGAGTGAGAACGCACGTCCCAACGGTTGGATTTACGTCGACATCCGCGGCCGTGACCTCGGCGGATACGTGGCCGAGGCAAAGCGCGTCGTAGCCGGTCAGGTCGCGGTTCCCGCGGGATACTCGGTGACGTGGTCCGGCCAGTTCGAATACCTCGAGCGCGCCAGCGCGCGAATGCAGATCGTCGTGCCGTTCACGCTCGCGATCATCTTCGTGCTGCTGTATCTGACGTTTCGCTCCGCCGCAGAAGCGGCGCTGATGATGGCGACACTGCCGTTCGCGCTGATCGGCGGATTCTGGTTCGTCTATCTGCTCGGTCATCACGTTTCGGTGGCCACCGGCGTCGGCTTCATCGCACTCGCCGGTGTCGCGGCGGAATTCAGTGTGGTGATGCTGATCTACCTCGACCAGGCCGTTCGCCAACGACGCGACAATGGCGCACTGAACACCCTCGACGACCTGCGCGGTGCCGTCGCCGACGGTGCGGTACAACGCGTGCGCCCTAAAGCGATGACGGTGGCGGTGATCATCGCCGGACTGCTGCCGCTGTTCTTCGGCGAGGGTACCGGCAGCGAAGTGATGCAGCGCATCGCTGCCCCGATGGTCGGGGGAATGATCACGGCGCCGTTGCTCTCGATGGTGGTATTGCCCGCCGCGTATCTGTTGATGCAAAGACGTTCGATTGGAGGTGCCGCAGGCCAGTAGCGAAGCGTTGCAGGGTCAGGCGGAGCCCGACAATCGCGTTGCGAAGAGGCGCGGCAGCCTTTGTGTCCGCCGTCAGATCAGCCGCAGATTGGGACCTGCAATCCTGCCCGGGTTTCGAAGCGCGGGAGGTGTCGGCTCTGGCACCGCGCTGTTCGGATGCAGTAGTGAAGGCCGCTGCGTACCGCTAGCGGGCAACAATAGGCGTCCGCGATGGACGACGCTCGGCATGTTCTGCATCACGTCACGCTCGGCCAGCGGCCGGGAGAACAGATAACCTTGCATCACCATCCCACCTTCGCGCATCAGCAAGGCAACCTGCTCTGGCCGTTCGATGCCCTCTGCGGTGACTTCCAAGTCGAGGTTTCGCGCGAGACCAACGATGCTTCGGGCAATCGCGAGCGCCCGGGGATTGACGTCGATTTCATTGATCAAGCTTCGATCGAGCTTGATACGCGTGAGCGGTAGTTGCTGCAGCGATGCAAGTGAAGAGTAGCCGGTTCCGAAATCGTCGAGCGCAATCGGAATGCCATGTGCTCTCAGCTGCTGCAAAGACTCGAGCGCAACGCGTCCTGTCTGCAACACGGTCTCGATCAATTCGATTTCGATGCACCGCGCGGGAAGCCGGTGCTCGCGCAGCAGACTCTTCACGCGATCGACGAAATGCGAGTCGATCAATTGGCGCGAGGAGACATTGATTGCGACACGCACCTCCGGCCAACTGCCGTGGTGCCAGCGAGCAGCGGCTTCCACCGCCGTGCGCAATACCCAGTCGCTCATCTCCATGATGAGGCCGGACTCTTCAGCGATGCTCAGGAATTCTCCGGGAGATGCCAGGCGCCCGTCGGGCTGTCGCCATCTGATCAGCGCCTCCACGAGTTCAACGTTTCGACTCTCGATACTGAACTCGGGCTGAAATACCAACTCGAACTCATTTTTGTCGAGTGCGCGGCGCAGACCCTGCTCCACTGCAAACTTTGCAGACGCAGCTTCCAGCAGGTCACCCGAGTACATGTTCAGCTGACTGCGCCCCAACTTTTTCGCACGGAACAGCGCGGCATCCGCGGATTGCAACAGCGTTTCCGCGTTGTGTCCGTGCTCTGGGAAGATGCTTCCGCCAACGCTGATGCTCACTGCAAGTGCTCGGCCGTCCACGGTCAACGGTTCGTGGAATGCATGTACCAACTGCTCTCCTGCTTCCTGAACGTCCTGCCGAGCAGTCGCGCGGTGCATGACGACGACGAACTCGTCGCCGCCCAACCGCGCGGCAAACCCGAACTGGTTAGCGATCGACGTGAGTCGTTCCGCCATCGCCTTGAGTACCTTGTCGCCGAACGCGTGTCCCATCCCGTCGTTGATGTTCTTGAAGTTATCAATGTCGAGGAAAAAAACGCCTAAGATCGCGTTTCTCGTCTGTGCCTGTTTCAGCTCCTGATCGAGCATGGTGAATAGTTGCCGATGATTCGGCAGCAACGTGAGCGGGTCGTTGCTCGCGAGGTGCTTCAACTGCTCCGTGCGTTCATTCACTTTGAACTCCAGCTGTTGCTGGTATTCACGTTTCACACGTTCTGCGGCCGCGAGCTGTTCAGCCATCGAATTGAATGCTTCGGCGAGAGTGTCGAGTTCCTTGATGCCGCCGGAGGTGACACGGATCGTAGTATCGCCTTGGGCAAGTCGGGCGGTCGCATCGACGAGGCGTCTGACAGGCCCGACGATGCTCCTGACAGTTGCCACGGAGATTGCAATCAGCAGCAGCAGGACACCGGTGCTTATCCACGCGATGACAGTCTGCTTTCGCTGACTGACACGGCTGGCGGGCGCTGGTGCGACTGAAGCGGTCTGAACGGAGCTCAGCCTGGTCGACTCCGGGAGAGGAAGCGCCGGCGGTTGTGCCGCTGCGACCAGTGTCGGCACCTCGGGCTTCAGGCGTCTCTGAGTAAAGCGATCTGCGTAGCTGTGCTGTCGCTCGGAGGATTCTCGCGCCGCCACACGGGTGGAACGAAGATAGGCGAGGTCCTCGTGCATGGAGGCAAGCCACTCCTTACTTTCGGATGCGACGAGACTGCGCTCGTTTTCCAGCAGCGTCTTTTCCATTGCGAGTTCGGCAGCGATCAAATCAGCGGAATCGAGCGCGTTCGTAGCGTCGTGCGTTGTTGAGGCAGCGGCGCCCAGTTCTTCGATCTGGCGGTTAAGTGTAACGATCGATTGTCGCGCGATGACTCGTCCGAATACCTTCCACGCGCGATCGATGGAAGCGCGTACTCGAGCGCGCATGTCGTTGTAACGAGCAGCATATTCTCGCAGGAGATCTCTCGTCTGATCGGCAGCGACGACGAGCTCCGAACCGGTCCTTATGTGCGCTTCAACGGTCGATTTGAAATTCTTGACGTCGCGCTCATCCGCGCGGTCTCCGAGCAGATCGAGCAGCACGTCACGCTGCGTTCGCAGTTGAACGACGGCGTTGCGAACCACCGTGTTCGGAATTGCATCATCAGAGACGCGCCGTTCCGTAATCCGGTCGAACCGGTCGAGCGCAACGCGAAAACGCTCTTGGCTGGACGACACGTCATCCGACGCCAGTTCCGTCTCTGGAGCCAATCGGTTTACTCGAATGAGGGGCAAGCTGAGCGGGGCGACAGTGTCATAGCTGTGCTGAGAGATGACGTTGGCTGCAACCGCAAGAAACGCGACCACGACGAACGCCACGCTCAATGTGGCTCCAATGCCGATGCGCAAACGACGTCGGGCGCTGGGCAGCGTGGGTAAGGACAGTCTCAAGGAATTGACCGAACTGGCGTGAAGGTGATCGTCGTTCACTCTGCCGGCGTCTTGTTCGTGTGAATGTCAGAGGATGGTGGAAGTGTGAACCGGTTCGAAAAGCCGTGGTTGCGTTGAGAACTGTGCGCGGTTTTGGCTCACGCGACCTTCAGCGCGCGAACAGACGCGCGATGAGGATTCCCCGGCGTGAGGTCTGGAATGCCTGAGTCTGCGCGGGCCCTGTGACGTATGTCTCATGGTGCAGGAGGCGATTGCACAAATTGACGATGTTAGTGTCACAAATTCCCAACCTTCGAACAGGCGGGCGCACCGATACTGCGCACCGAGTTCATGGTTGCGATGGATAGATGGGTCCCAGCGAGTATCGCGAATGGTTCCGCTCGATCCGGTTCTTCGAACGCGAACGGGGCTGGTATTTTCTTTCGCCTGACGGATTGGCTGTGGGGCCGTACGAGAACGAACGCGATGCGGAGAAGCACGCGGTTCGCCTCGCGAAGCTCCTCAAGAACCTTACGCAGCAAAACGTCAAGGTTGCGGTAATGGAATTTGCACTCGGCAATACCGCTGTCTGAGGGGCGCCGCAGGCATCGCCCGCTTCGGGAGTCCTCTAACTCCCGCTTTTTGCTTTCCAGAACGCGGGCCAAATTTCATGTCAATGCAGACCGATCGAACGCCATGCATCGTCGAACAGTGGGCGCTGCTCCATTGGCAAGCGCTGCGAGAACCGATCCTGTTGACGCGAATTCGTGCTCGGCACGAAAGTGCGTCGCATGGCCACATCGAAGTTCGCGGCAGGCGTCGTGATCGTGCACGAATCGGACCTCGGGCCGAGGTTCCTGCTGCTGCGCGCATATCGCAATTGGGATTTGCCAAAAGGCCTCGTGGAACCGGGTGAGCAACCGTTCGATGCGGCGTGCCGCGAGGTGGAGGAGGAGACCGGTATCACGGGTCTCGACTTCGCTTGGGGGAACGACTTCATCGAGACGGCGCCGTATAGCGGAAACAAAGTGGCGCGGTTCTATCTGGCGCGGGCATCGAGTGATCGCATCGTGCTGTCGGTCAATCCCGTTCTTGGGCGTGCGGAGCATCACGAATACCGCTGGATGCAACTCGACGACGCGCACGCGCTGGTCGTACCGCGCCTGCAGATCGTATTGAAGTGGGCCGCAGCCAGGATGGTTCGTTAGCGGCTGAGGCGCACGTACGAAAGGGCAACAAAGCGCCCCACTATTGGTTTCTGATTTCCGATGCGGATCTATTGTTGGAGCCAATGATGACCTGGCCGTCTTTCGGCTCATCCGAGTTTGAACCAACGTGCCTCTCGATACGGGAGATCCACGACAGGATCAGGAACGCGAACGCGGTGGTCACCAGCGCGGTGATCTCCTGACCGAGTCCCGACGCGATGCCGACTGCAGCAGTCGCCCAAATGCTGCCGGCCGTAGTGAGGCCTCGAACCTGCTCCGGACTCTCGACCCTGATGATCGCACCCGCGCCAAGGAATCCTATGCCCGCGATGATTCCTTCGATGACGCGGGCAATGGCTTCATCTGGGAAGCCGAGTTGTTCCGGGATCAGAGCCAACGTCGCGGCACCCAGCCCGACCATCATGTGCGTTCGCAAGCCGGCCGGGCGCCGTTTCCGCTCTCGGTCGTACCCGAGTAACCCCGCCAGAAACAGTGCGATGGACAGTCGCACCAGCATCTCCGTCCAGCGCTCGACGTCCGTCGCACCCGAGAACTCGCGCGCCAGCGTACTTTGAACAATGGCCCATGGACTCGACTCGCTGGCCGCCGTCATGATCGATCACAGTGCGAACCTGGAGATGCCACGTTCGCGCTTCGTTGTGTCGGCGTCTGTACGAATCCTCTCTTTCTGCGCCGTTTGGCACGAACGGGAGGTTCCACCCGAACAACTGGACCGGTATCAACTCGACTGAGGTTGTGCCTGCCGAGCGCCTCGTCCCATGCCCCTCAACGCAGGTGTCAATCCGATGAGTAAGCGCCTCCCTACGCTGTGTTGGGGCACACCGGAGTGTCGCTTCGATCGCGTCCACGTCGAATATGCACACGTTCAGGCACGGAAAGGTATCCGATGTGATCGCGCTGCCGAATCCAGCAACCGACTGATCCCGTGTCTACTCAGGACTGGTTTACGATCGGCGTCGAGGAAGAGTATCTCCTCGTCGATCGCGACTCGAAAGCGCTCGTTGCGGACCCACCCGCCGACATCTTTGCTTCCGCACGACGCACACTGGGCCCGCAGGTCTCGCTGGAAATGATGCGTTCGCAAATCGAAGTCGCGACACGCAAGCACTCCACTGTTGCCGACGCGCATGCGGACCTTCTGCATTTGCGCCGCTCGATAGCGACCGCGGCGCGAGGACGCAACGTCGCGCCGCTCGCAGTGTCCACGCATCCGTTCACCGGGTGGAATGAAATGCTCTCGACGCCGCGTGCGCGCTACGACCGTGTCGTCGCAGATCTTCAACGCGTGGGTTTACGCGGAATGTTCAGTGGCATGCACGTTCACATCGGCATCCCGGACGACGCGGCGCGAATCGACTTGATGAATCGAATCGCCCCTTTCCTGCCGTTGCTTCTCGCGTTGAGTACCTCCTCGCCGTTCTGGCGTGGCGACGACACCGGGCTCAAGTGCTATCGGCTCGCGGTCGCCGGAGAGTGGCCGCGAGGCGGTCTTCCCGACGTTTTCTCGTGTCGGGATGAATACGACGACTTCGTCGACAAGCTGGTCAAAACCGAAGTCATTCCAGACGCGAGCATGATCTGGTGGTTGATCCGACCCTCCGCACGATTCCCAACGATCGAGCTTCGCGTCTTCGATTGCTGCACGCGGCTCGACGACGCGATATCGATCGTCGCGCTGTGCCAGAGCTTGATGCGTTGTCTGCACCGACATCCGGAGATCAATCTCGACTACCGCGGCTACCGGCGACTATTCGTGGATGAAAACCGTTGGCGAGCACAACGCTTCGGCATCGGGGCCACGCTGCTCGACTGGCGGCGCGGGTGCCTGGTGCCCATCGAGCAATGCGTCGAAGAGTTGGTGGAGCTCGTCGAGGAAGACGCAGACGCGCTCGGCTGCCTTGCCCCGGTTCGTGCCGCTACCTCGATAGTGCACCGCGGTACCAGCGCGGATGTTCAGCTCGAGATCTACCGCAAAGCGATCGAAGCCGGCGATGACGTGGACTCGGCCTTCCGCAGCGTGGTCGAATGGCTCGAAAGCGAAACAGTGCGGTGAGATCGTCGGTGTAAAGCCACGACAGCGCGATTAGCAGTACGTGACGCTCGACGGTCTCGATGTCAATCGCCGCGGTCACGCTGCCGACGCGAGCGCGCGGGTGAGTGCAGTCAGTGCCGCAGCGAACTTTGCGATCGTCGCCGCATCGGTTGCGGTCGCACCGACATCGTCGACATGGTGGAACAGCGCATTCCCACCGATGAACGACACGTAGCGTCCAGCGCCGCGATGCACGGCTTCCGCTTCACCGGCCGGCACGCTGCCGCGCGGCGCTCGTATCGTCACGTCAACTCCTACGGACTTCAGCGCACCTGTCGCGGCGGCGTCGATTTCGTCGTCGGCCGACTGAAGCAGCGTGGTCTTGTCGGTGGCGGCGCCGATGTTGGCGCCGAGGTGTACCCACCCAATCGTGTTGCCAACGATGCCACTGCGTCTCGCGATGTATGCGTCGATGCCGAGATGGCCGAGCTCGTGTCCGCTCGACGCGACGAAGAGTACCGATCGTCGCGCCGGTGTTGCTGCGAGCGCACGCATGACTTCGAGCCAACAGGCAATGCCGCCGCCGCGTTCGCTGCTGCAGGTATACCAGCCGCTGCGCGGGGTCATCACGACGAGCGGTGGAAGCGCCGGCTGCGTTCCCAGGATCTCCGCCGTGGCATTATTCGCGGTCGCAGCCACACGATCGACGTGCGCCACGAGCCGCGCAGCCGCACCCAAGCGCGCTTGTTCGACAAGCCACGTCCCCTCCTCGCTCGACACCTGAAGCACCGGCGGGCCGAACGGGTTCAGGAACGCATCCGCGTTGCTCGGGCACAAACCCGGCGTGCGGCCTTTTGTGATTGCGACGATCGCGCGATATCGGCTGGCACGTCGCGCGTCGCCGAGAGCGCCTCGCGCAGCTGCGTTCACTGCCGTTTCGGTTAGCGCGATATCGACGCCGAGCGTGCCGTCGATTCCGGCTGCCGACGTGAACGCGCCATCGAACAGCGGCAGTCCTTCGATGCGGCGGTCTTCGATCGTCAGCGTGCAGGAGACCGGATCTACTCGATCCAGGGCGAACGGTTCGAGTGTGGCGCGCACGCCGGCGCGACCTACCTCTTCCGAAAGCCAGTCACCGGATGCGTGGTCTACGTTGGTCCCGGTGCGGTGAAAACCCTGTGCCTCGTACTCGCGAATCACATTTGCGATGCGTTGCACCGCATCGGGCGTTGCTACCTCGTTGCCAACGACGCCGCGCGCACCGGCGAGCGCACCGAGCCCTGCTAGCGTGAGCCAATTGCGTCGAGTCATCGGGTTTCCGCTCGGGTAGTGGTGCCGGATTGTCGCGAACGGCGCCAAACGACTCAACGCGTAACGCCGTCGCTCGATCCGGCAAACGAGGCGTAACTCAGGAACTCCCGCATCGACTCCTGGTCGACTTTGAAGCGCAGCTTCAGATACGGCCCCTGCGCGGTGTAGTCGGCGCCCGTGAAGTCGCTGTCTTCGAAACCGGTGACGTTGTAGCCGACTGACACCCACATGTTCTTGTACGGGTTGTAGCCAACCGACGCGCCGGTGGAGTAGCTGGTCGATTCGGTGCCGAACGAATGCAATACGGACGTGTGCACGCCCGCGTCCCATCGATCTGTAAGGTCGTAACGGAATTCCACGCCCGTGAGGCTCGTGACGCCGAAGTAATTTTCGCCGTCGATGTCGTCGAGCACGTACTTCAAGCCGAGTTGCAGCGCCAGCTGCCAACGGCCTGCCGGGTCGAAGTTCGCATTCATGTTCTCGATCAGCTTGCGTGTGGTCGTGTCGAACGTGTCGTCTTTGTTCTCGTTGAACACCAGATCGAGCCGGTTCAGGAACACCCAGTCCGAAGACACCGGTCGCCACGCGGCGCCGAAGCGCAAGTCGCCCTGATTCGTCGTCGTGCCGTCGCTCTGTTGCGACTCGAGCAGTGCAAAACTCCCGGAGACCACCTTGCCGTCGTCGAGTTGTCTGCTCGCACCGGCAAGCAGGTTCCATTTGTCGACCTGCTCGCCATGGTGGTACTCGACGCGGGTCGTCGCATCCCAGTCGGCTTCCCGGTAACCGAAACCGAAAAACGCGGCGCTGAAATCGTCGTCGATGCTGCCTGACGTAAGCGGCACGTTCGGGTTGTACGTCAGCGCGTCCGGATCTTCTGCGTCGCCGCTCTTCTCGATCGTCTGCACGCGATCC
Organism: Pseudomonadales bacterium; assembly: GCA_041739525.1. GTDB lineage: Bacteria > Pseudomonadota > Gammaproteobacteria > Pseudomonadales > Azotimanducaceae > DATJGR01. The sequence goes on from JBGSNQ010000201.1 coordinate 27,234, forward strand.
ATGCCGAAGTCGAGCCGCCAGTGCTCGTTCACCTGCCACGTCTGCGCGAGACCGGTGGTTTCGAACAACCGCTGCGCGTTCTCGCCCCGGCGATAGCCCACGGACTGATTTACGCTGGCGCCGGTCCACGGCTGCGCCTTCACACCGAAGTGAGTGTTCTGTGTGTCGCGTTCGTCGCCGAACGTGAATTCCTGACTGCCGATCAGACTAACGCCGGATGCGATCTTGTACTCCGCGCCGGTCATCAACCGCGTCGGGTAGTCGACGTTGTTCTCCTTTCCGCCCAGATCGACGTCGGCGATGTTACTCAACTTCCAGCGGCCGTCGTCGAACGTGCGCGTCGACCCCACGGTCACCTGATTTGCATCGCGCGTGGTGCCGTCCACGGCTTCTTCACGAACCGCGCGCAATCCGCCGGCTACCTCCAGCGGCCCGTCCTGATACACCAGCGCCGACTCGGCAACTTTGCGGTCGCGATCCGCGACCAGGTTGGTTTGTTGGAACGCATCGAGCCGCGCACGCCACGTTTCGGAGATCCGGTATTCGCCCTCGGCGCCGGCTTTGCGCGTGCCGGCCTCCGTCGTCGCCTGCTGGCCCAGGCCGAAGTTCTCCTGCTGTTCGCGCAGGTATACGCGGCCCGCGAGGTCGCCGCTGTTGTGTTCGATTTGCGCGAGGTAGGCGTTCGCAGACCCGTTCTGATCGGTGTCCGTCGCAGCCGCTTCCATCGTCAGCACGCTCGACGCGGGCAGTTCCACGCGTAGATCTGCGCCGCTCAGATCCCCGCCCGTACCCGAGGCACCGTCGTGCACGTACGTCACGCCGATTTCGTTGTCGCCTTCGCCGAAGCGATAGCCCGCGCGGCCACCGCCGACGATTTCGTCCGCTGCGCCTGAACCACCGGTCTCGTACTCGGCGACGATGTACACCGGCTTGAACAACGCATCCTGATACGGCACCGGTTGCTTGAAGATCAACGTGCCGCGGTCGTAGTCGATCGTGTAATCGATATAGCGCGTCAGCGATTCTTCGCTGATCACCACCTCGCTCTTGAAGCGGTCGCGCACCTGAATGCGGATCGTCTCGCTGTTGATCACCAGGCCGCCGTTCGAGAGTTGATATTCGCCCGACGTGCCGTCGCCGCGGATGTCATCGCGCGCGAAACCTTGATTCGTTTCGGCAGCGAAGCCCTCGAATCTCACGCGATCACCGTAGTACTCGGTGTGCGCGCCGTTCATGCGACGCGTATACCGCGTCAGCTCGGTTCTGTTGAAACCGGTATCGAAGTCGCCGAATAGCGCGACGAAGTCATCGCGTTCGAGCTTCACGTACAGCTTGCTCTGCGTCTGCGCGTCGTAACGCTGCTCGGCACCGTCGCCGTACAACGTGTAGTACTTGTTCGGGTCGATCTGCTGGCCGAGGCTGTTCTCGCCGTGGTTGTCGCTGTCGTACGCGAGCGTCAGCAGCCATTCGCCGCGCACCTGCCCTTTCGCATAGAAAGCCGTGCGTCCGTCCACCGACATGTCTTTCTCGATATCCGTCGATTTCAGCGCTTCCATGTTGCCGGAGAGCTGGTTGTAGCCGACGGTGCCCTCGCCGAATCCGACCAGTACCCAATCGCGCGCCGAAGGCGCCACGCGCGCGCTGACCGTCTCTGTTCGGTAACCGTCGAAGGAGAACGTCAGTTGGGCGCGGCCGGATTCGGTCGTTGGTTGCAGTTCGACATAAGCGATACCGTCGTCGCGCACCAGATACGTGTCGTGCTCACTCTTCGGCGTGAGCGCCTGGCCGAGCGTGCGCGTCGGCGCAAGCATGTGGAACGGCGGTTCCACTACGAACGCGCCGGTCATGCCGGGCCGCACTGGCGCGCCGCTGCGATCCAGGAGGCGCACCGCGATCACGGAAGGCGTAATACCGTCGGCAATGAGGAAGGAGCGCTCGGCGACGAGTTCCGCGTGCACCGGTGGCCCGGAGAAATGCACGCGGCTATCGATCATCGTCTCCGACGTGTCGGTAATGAGCCGCGCCTCGATGCGGTTGTTGCCTTCGTTGATCGGCACGTTGCGATAACGCGTTACCGCAACGCCGTGGTCGCGATCGACTTCGGTGCCGTCGAAGCTGAGCGGATCGACGGCTGCGCCGTCGACGGTGAGAGCCACGCGTTGATCCGGCAGGTGCTTAATGACGACCCACGTCGCCGGCACGCGCGGATTCGCGTCGCTCAACGGCCATACGATCGCGGGTTCCGCGGATTGATGCGCAAGCCAGGCAGCGTCGAAGGGCGGAATTTTCACGTCTTCGAGCGCCGGTATTTCGAACGGCCGCAGCGGTGTGAGTGTACGTTTGGCGGTCACTTCCACGACGGTGACACTGGCGGGAACATCGCCCGGTTCGGTTGTTGCCGACAACGAAGCACCGACGGTGGTCGACACCACCGGTGTACGCAGGCGTTTGCCGTCCACTTCGAACATTGCGAGCCCCTTCGCAGTGGCTGGCGCGTGTGCGTCCGCCGCTTCCGCCGCGAACGTGACGACGTGTTCGAACGCCGCTGCGGTGTTGCCGAGCCGGAACGTCAGTGCACCATCGTCGTCGGCAACCGCAACGGGTCGGCCGTCGACGTGCGCCGAATCGGCCACGAACGTAAGCGTATCCGGCAGCGTCACCACCGCCGCAACGCCGTTGAGCGGAATCGCACCGCCCGACAACGTCAGCGTGAAAGATGCGCGCCGCGATGCGTCTTCCAGCGACGAGTCGAGGCTCAGCGTCACGGGGTTTGACAACGGCGGTTTCTTCGCAACATGGAAATCGGCGCGCCACATCGTGCCGGCCTGAGCATCCACGAATTGCGAGAACGCGGTGCCGGCGTGGCGCGAGTCGTTCCCGCAGCTGATTACTTCATGTGTTTCCGGCAGCGTGGCGACGTCGAGTTGCACCACGTGGGTACCCGGTTCGACGCCTTCGATGTGGTATTTGCCGTCGACGTCCGTTACCACATAGGTGCCGTCTTCCAACAGCACACGCACGCCACCCAACCCCTTCGCACGCCCGTCTGAACAATCGCCATCGATCACCTGACCGATGAGGATGACCTTCGTCGCAAACAGATCTTCACGCACTGTGACCGTAGCCGACGCGGTATTGGAACTGCCGACGCCCACACCGATCACGTGCGCCGCGTTAACCGCTTTGCCGATTTCCGCGCCGGCACTGATTTCGGTGACGTACTCCACCTCTACTGTGGTTGCTGCGGCGACTTGCGGCAATGCGAACGTCAGCGTCGTGCCATTCTTTGCAACGGCCGGCTCCGCCGCGCGTGCCCCGTTGATGCGCACCGAGTCCGCTACGTAGCGAAAACCTTTCGGCAGCTGGTCGATCAGCGAACCGTTCGTGACGATGCCGGCAGTATCGGCGTTCTGAACAAGCACCTGGTACTGCACGAAATCGCCCACTGCCGCGACGTCTTTGTTCGCCTGTTTGCTGACGAACACGTCCACCGTAGTCGGATCGACCGGCACGTCGACTTGCACCGGTTCACCGGCCGCGACCACGAAATCCGCACCGCGCGAAGCCGTAGACAGCGTGAACGGCGCGCCGGCAAGCGCTTGCAGTTGCGCGTCCGCGACACCGCTTGGGAACGTATACGCCGACGGCGGTGCCACGCGCAGCCGATACGTTCCAGGCATCACGACCGGGAAACGATACGTGCCGGTTGCGAACGGGATCTGCGCGCCCGAGGAATCGGTGGCGCCGGCGCCGCTCACCACGGTCGTTGGGAATGTGGTTACGCCGTCGTCGGAGAACACTCTGCCGTCTGCAGGTTGACCGGTAACCGCATCGAGCAACGTTATCGAAATGCCGTCCACCGCATCGCCGGTTGCGCTGTTGAACACCCGCGAACCCGGGTCGACCGCGGCCGTTGCGGTAATCCTGTCGGCCTGGTCGGACGCGTCCTGATAATCGATCGTGAGTTGTGCGCCGGCTGCAACGCTGAGCGCGCAGTCGTCGGCAACGGCTGCACCACGGCTCAGCTGCAGATAGCCCGAGAACACGCCGGTGCTCGCGCCAGTCTCGCTCAGCCGCAACGTCTGCGAATCGACGTTTGGCGAACCGTTCGGCGAACGCGCGGTGACGAGCACCGTATCGGGCGCGAACGGATCGAGATCCTGATCCGGGTCGGTCAACACGACGAACACGGGTTCACCGGCACCGAAAATGCTGCTCGCCAGCAGATCGACCGGTCCTGGCACCGTGATCGCACCCGCGCGGCTGACGGGCGCGGGCGATGTCACGAACGAAGCACCGTTCGCACATTGCGTGGCGGCAACGGGTTGACTCGCGGCGCCCGGATAGCCCGCAGCGATGGCAAACGTGCCGAGCGACGCGCGCGTCGGTGTGATCGGCAGCAGGTCGAGTGGGAGATCGATGCGCGACGACGGGCCTACGACGATCGTGAACACATTACCACGCGACGCAGCCGACAGCGCATACGGCGCGCCGGCAACCGACTGTATCGAGGCATCCGACGCTGCTGACGGAAATGCGAAGCGGTGCGGCGGCGTGATGCGCAGTTGGTAGGTGCCCGGCGCGAGCCACGGGAATCGATACTCACCGTGGCCGTACGTGTAATTCGTGCCGCTGCCGTCTATGACATCGGTGCCTGACGCAACCGTGGCGGGATAAGCAGAAGTGCCGTCGTCACCCAATACGTGCGCCGGTGCGCCGTTGCCGTCGATCAGTGCGATGGACACGCCGTCGATCGGTTGGCCTGTGCTCGCCACGAATACGCGGCTGACCGGATCGAGCATCGCGCGCGCCTCGGCGTGATCGGCAGCATCCGACGCATCGACATAAGCGCCCGTCAGCGTCACGTGCAGCCCGCCGCTGATTCCACAATCGTGCGCCACGGCCGGGCCCGAAACGGAATCGACATAACCCGCGAACGTGCTGCTGTCGGCGCTCGTCTCCATCAGACGCAGCGTTTCGGCGTCGCCGGCGTCGGTGGTCAGCGTCACCAGAACGGTTTCGCGCACCGCGGGATTGGTGTTCGCATTCGCGTCGATCACCTTCACGAATACGGGCGTACCGGTTTTGAATACCGCCGTGCCGTTCAGCTCGACCGTCCCCGGCACCGCCAACGGTGCGCCCGACAGCGCCGTCGGTGTAGGCACGGGCTGAAACGGTCCTGACGGATCTGCAGAGGCGCTGCACTGAGTGGCCCCTACTTCGGTTGCATCGAGACCCGCTACCGCGGGCGCCTCTTCGAGAATGAGAATACTGGCGTTCGGACCGGCACCGCTGCCCGGCGGCGTCGCGGTGAGCAGGAACGACTGCGCATGCGACAAGCCACCCGCGTCGGTGGCGGTTACCATCACCGTCGCAGTGCCGCCGAGTGGGAAGCTCGCAGTTGCAACCAGACGCAACGTGCCGTTGACCACTTCGAAACGCGGGTCGTCGACGGCGTATGTGTGCGAGTCGCCCACGTCGGGATCGGAAACTGTGAGCGCGCCGACCGACGCACCCATGGAATTCGCATCGAACGTCGTCTTCGCGAGCGCAACCGCGGTGGGCGCCTCGTTGCGGTTGTCGACGACGACTGTGAGATTGACCGTAACCGACGCGCCTGAAGGATCGGTAGTGGTTGCGTTGAGTGCAACGCTCGGTTCGGTTTCGAAATCGAGCGCGGTTCCGGCGACCAGGCGCAATTCACCGCCAACGATTTCGAAACGTGGATCTGAAACCGAATAGGTATGCGTGTCGGAAGGATCCGGATCGACAACGGCGATTGCGCCGACGACTGCACCCGGAGAGTTTTCCGCAACGTGATTCGGTGCGAGTGTAATCCCGGTCGGCGGACTGTTGCCCGACGCAGGATCGGTAACCACGGTGTGGCTCGCACTGACGGATTGAGCGGCGCCCGCAAGCTGATACGTCGCGGTGGCCGTGTTGGTAATCGGCGTGTTCGGCGGAATTGCTACTGCAGCGGCGGCCCATAGGCCGAAGACCAGCGCAAGAATCTGCCGGCCAAAAAACGCGGCTGGCGCGTGGTGCTTACACACCATGCGCCAGACGCGCGCCTTCAGCGCTGAGGTTGACACACGCTGAGTCATCAGAAGATGCGCCGAACTTCATCGCATCCGACGCAACGCTCCTGCTTAGTTGAGCGTTACGAAGTAGACGATGACGCCTCTCTGGTTTGCCGCACACGTACCGAGCGAGACGGTGACTTCGGGGTTCGTCGCAACGAACGCCGCCGTTGCCGTTGCAGCGAATGCTGCGCACGTGTGATAGCTGATCAACGTCATGTTCGGGCTATCGGGCACGTCGAGCGACACCGGCACCGCATTCAGCGTCACCGATACGTTCTGCGGAACGTTGACACCTGCGGTGGTGCTGCCGGCAGTGATCTCGCCGGTGCTTTGCAGGTCGTCGGTGATGCTGATGCCAGTCGTGTTGGGGCCACCGACGTCGTTACTCACGCCGATCGCGTACATCAGTACCGCACCCGGAATTGCTTTCGGGTTGTTACCCGACAACGTGTCGCTGTTGTTTGCCGAGTAGCGGTTGCCGCTGATCGGGTCCCACAGCACCTGCACCACCTTGCCGATGTACAGCTTCGCGCCGGCCACGACGAACGCGCTCGTATCCGAATGCTGGCCGTTGCGGATGACGTCCTGGGTGCCCTGCGCATTCGACGCGAAGTTCCAGGTCAGGTCTTCGACGTTGCTCGTTGCAGTGTCTGCGAAGACGTTCTGCACCACCGCGTTGTCGTCAGCAGCGGTTACGGCGCCGGAGAAGCCCGGAGCGTTGCGGCCGTTCGAGTCCGTGCCGATGAAGGCACCGCCCCCGGCTACCGCAACGCCCGCAACCAGCGTAAACGCGTCGCGATCGAGGTCTGCAGCTGCGACCGGTACGTTGACTACGACGAGCACGCGTCGGGTCGTGTCGCGCAACATGTTCGTCAGCACGTAGTGGCCGCCGGTTGCCGTCAATACCGTATCGGTGCCGGCTTCATACGTACCGTTGCCGTTCGTGTCGACCGCAACTATGGGCGACGCGGCGACGAACGCATTGCCCGTACCCTGACCACCGAGGCCGGTCACGTTGGTTGCGCCGCGCTCGATGATCGCGAGCCACAGGTCCTGCGTATCGTTGCCGTTGTTGCGTACGTCGAAGTTCAACGCCGGGTATGCGCTCGCGCCGGTCGAAGTCTGACCCGGCGTCACGCTCACAGCCGTCGCGCCCTGCGCCGCAACCAGAGTTGCGATGGCGCGGTCGACGACGAACACGACAGACGCGGTCCTCGGCGTCTGCGCGAAGCCGTTGACCTGGTAACTCAACGAGGCGTTGTTGGTGACCGTCGTATTCGCGGCCGTACCGATCGCGAACGCCGGTGCTGCCATCAGCCCGACGATCGCGGCGATGGCCGTGACGGTCAAAGATCGAAAGTACTTCATGACATTTTTTCCTCTAAGCAAGGGCTTCCTCTAAGAAAGGTCGGAGACCTCTGATGACGAGTTCGCCGCGCAGCTGCGCAGCAAACGTTTCGAAACACGGCGCCTGGAATGCCAGGACCGGCACCTTTGGTGCCGCCGCCGTGTTTCTCAACACGATGAGCGGTGGAGTGCATTCGGGTGCCTACTCCAACCGCGCGTTGAACGAGACATAGCTCTGCGCAGCCGGCGCCAATGCCGGTGCGAACACCCAGCGGATGGTGGTGTAGTCAGCCGGCTGAGCCGGAACTTTCACACCGTCGCGCACCACGCTGAGTTCGTTGGCGGGATGAAAGGTCTTGCCGCCGTCGACCGAGAACTGAATCGACGTGCCGGAACCGAACGCCGAGTCGGCGATGTAATGCGTGTTCTCGGGTACCGGGTTCGTGATGACGACGGAGCCGGCGTCCGCCGCGGCCTTACCTTCGTTGACGAACGTGATCGTGTAACGCACGTCGTCGCCGGGAATGACGTTCTCGGCGGGCACGAGTCGTGTGCCTACGGTTCCGTCGGGCGACGCGACACGCTCCATCTTCTGCACGCTGGTCGTCAGCTTCACGTCGGCCAGCGCCGGCGCGATCCAGCCGACGCACGCCAACAGCGTTGCGATTTTCAAAGTCCTGATTGCTGCGGTCATGGTTTCCTCCTGGGAACTAACGGATGCTCGAAACTGCGTATTGCTTGAAATCACTTGTTGCCTGGAATCACTTGTTGCCTGGAATCACTTGATAGTTGCGATGAATGAGACGACGACCGCGCTGCCCCCGACGAGATCGCCGAGCGTCACCACAACGGTGTTGTTGGGACCGTCGAATCCGGTGTTATCGGAACCAACCGGCGCGAAGTCGTCGTCGGCTTGTTGGCCGGCCGGTAGTGGAGTGACCGCAAGGCTCGAGGCCACGTATGCGAGATCGGCTGGTAGCGGATCGCGCACCACCAGACCCTGTGCGGCATCGCTTCCGGCGACGCCCACGTCGATCCGGTAGTGCACGACGGCGCCAGGTATGAGGCGCGCTCCGCCGGCCGGATCTGTAACGGACGTGACGGTCTTACTCAGCGTTACGACCGCAGCGTTTACCCGGTAGGCTCCGTCCGCACGTATCCGCAGCGTGCTGCTCGCGAAGGTCGAACCGACCACCGCAATGACGTTGCCGCCGCCCGACGCCGGATCGCCCGCACCCGGATACGCGGTGCCCGGGACCGGGAACGCGGCATTGGAGGGATCGTCGGTGCCGGCTTCGACGAACACCGTACGCGGCACGGCGCGCAACGACGCGCGGCCCAGAGCACCTTGTGCCAGACCAACAGGGATGTTCGCGGCGACGTAGACGGAAGCGCTGCTGTCGCGCACCAGTACAGGGTCGTTAGATCCGATCACGTAGGGCGTGTCGCCGCCGGCACCGAGCTGCAAGCCAGGCGTGCCGTTCGTCTCGACATAGATCGCAGGGCTCGTCGGATCGAAGTCGTCGCCTGTAATCGCAGCATCCACCACGAGGCGAAACGGCTCGCTGCCGTTGCCGGTGTTCGTGACGCTGAACGAAAGCCACGCCCCGGTCGCACCGCTGGCCACGGACACGGGGGCTGCGTCCTGACTGACCACGACTGCGTCGAGCACTTCGTTGACGTCGAGCGCCACGGTGTTGCTCGCCACAGTCGGTTGCGCGATGCCGGCAACGTCGAACGTCATGTGCGCGGTGCTGTCGATGCGCGCACCCGCGCCGGTGCCAAGCGCCGCGGCGCAAGTGCTCCACACGAGCAACGTGAGAGCCGCGGTCGAGCGCATGACGACGTCAATTCGTTGGCATGAACCGCCGGCTCGTTGACGTAAGCCGACCCGGCTTCGTCGACGCGAGTCGAGCCGATTGGGCGCGAGACATTCCATGTCGCTTTGCGAATCCATTCCTAAACCAATCAATACGTTAGCGAGCACGGCTGCAAAATCCGTTAACAAGGTCCGCTTCGCCGGTTTGTTGACGTGACTGCGGTCACACGGCATCGCACTGATCGCCGTTGATCACGTTTTTCTGACGCTACGAGCAGCGCCCGAGTCCCCGACGGTCCACTAATGGCGGTATCCAGGCGCAAGCGTCGTGCCATGCAGTCAGCGATTCGCCGCCGCTGTGCGAGTTGCAATGCAAAACAAGGAGATAGACGGGGTGAGGTGAGGACATGATTGCCGTCAACGATCTGACAGCGACACAACGCGTCGCGCATCGCTGCCGCGCCGCGGCGTGAACATGACGCGATGCGTCAACGCGACGTCAACGCATCGACGTCAGTCGATGCGCTTCCTGCTTCGCGATCGCTAAGAGCTAGAGCTGAGGACGATGGTCGTGGTCTGCGTGCGCGGATCGTAGGTGATCGCTGCGCGTCCACTCGCGAGATGGCGGCGTACTACTGCGCGCATTTCTTCGAGGTCGTAGTCGCGATGACCGTAGTCGGTGCCTTCGCGATTGACGTAGTCATCGATCACGCCGAGCAATGCATCCTCGGAGAGCGCTTCAACGGGAATGTTGATGATCTCCCCGGCAGTCACGTGACGGCGACCGCAACTACGGTACTTGCGCGTTGCATTTCAGTACCATACCGGCTTTGATCCCATTGCGCGACGCGGCCTGGACAGCGTTGCTCCGCGCGATGGATGCGCGCGATGGATTCTCAAGCTCAATGGACCGCGCCACATCGGCATGCCAACAGGATTAGGAAAATGGCCGAACAGGAACACATTCTCGTCGTCGAAGACGAGCCGATAACCCGCGAACAACTCGTCTCTTATTTCACCGACGAAGGTTTCAAAGTATCGGCGACAGGTAGCGGCGACGAAGTCGTCGGTCTCGTCAACGACACGAACGTCATACTCGTGCTGCTCGACATCAAGCTGCCTGGAAAGGACGGCCTGACCTTGACGCGCGAGATTCGTGCACACTCCGACATCGGCATCATCCTGGTGACGAGTAAGCAGGAGCAGATCGATCGCATCCTCGGCCTCGAATCGGGCGCCGACGACTACGTGACGAAGCCGTTCGACCCTCGCGAGTTGCTGAGCCGCGCGCGCAATCTGATCCGCCGCGTGCACATCCAGCAGCGCCAGCGCCGCAAGAATCACATTCGCAAGTTCGCCGGCTGGACGCTCGACCTGAACAAGCGCGAACTGACGTCGCCCGAAGGCGAGGCAAACCAGCTTTCCGCCGGTGAATATCAGCTGCTGCTGTCGTTCATGGAGAAAGCGGGCGAAGTGATGAACCGCGACCAGATCATGAATCGCATCCGCAACCGCGAGTGGTTCCCGGACGATCGATACATCGACGTGCTGGTCGGCCAGTTGCGCAAGAAGCTCGGCGAACGGGCCGCCACCGCCAAGATCATCACCACGATCCACGGCACCGGCTATCTGTTCACTCCCGAGGTCGTGTAACTTAGCTCGCGCTTAAGTCCTCGATTGACTTCACCGGCGGAGCCAGGCTCACCGCCCTGAGTTCTCCAGGAAGATGGCTGAATTCGAGTTGGACATCGAGAGGCGCATCTACGAGAGCGCCAGTACGCTCGTGTATCGCGGGCGGCTGGGTGATCGACCGGTCATCGTCAAAACCCTGAAGCCCTCCGCCGCCGGCCCAAGCGCCGTGGCCCGCTACCACCACGAATTCGCGGTAAACCAGTCGCTGACGAGTCCCTACGTCGTGCGCGCACTGGCGCTGACCGAGCATGACAGCCGCATTCTCTTCGAAGACGTGCATGCCAACGCACTGCGCGAACTGATCCGCCAGGGCAACCTGACGTTCGAGCAGAAGCTAGCGATCTCGATCCAGCTGTGTCAGGCGCTGCAGTCGATTCACGACGAAGGCGTCATCCATCGCGACATCAACCCGGCGAACGTCGTCTGCAATCCCGAAGCGGAACTGGTGCGGTTGATCGACTTCGGACTCGCCACGCTGTCGCCGCGCGAATATCCCGACGCAACGTCCATCACGCACCTCACCGGTACGCTGCCATATATCTCGCCGGAGCAGACCGGCCGGGTGAATCGCGTGGTCGATTACCGCACCGATCTGTATTCGCTCGGCGCGACGCTATACGAACTCTTCACCGGTTCGCCGCCGTTCACGAACAGCGATCCGCTCGAGCTGATCCACTTCCACATCGCGCGGCTCGCAACGCCGGTGAAGGAAGTGAACCCGACGTTACCGCAATGGCTTTCCGACATAGTCTCCAAGCTGCTCTCGAAGCAACCGGAAGATCGCTATCAAAGCGCCGCGGCCGTTCGCGCCGACCTCGAGGAAGGTTACGAGTTGTGGGCCAGCCACGCCGATACCGAGAGCTTCGCGCTCGGGCGTACCGACACGCGCGGGCAGTTGTCGATTCCGAAGCGTCTGTATGGACGAGAAGAGCAGGTCAAGACGCTGAACACGCTGCTCGATCGAGCAACCCGCGGTGAAGTCGCGATCGTGCGCGTTCTCGGCAGTCCCGGCATCGGCAAAGGTGCGTTCATCGACTTCGCGTTGAGCAGCATCGCGGAACGGCACGGTCTGGCGGCACGCGTTCGGCCTACCGCGGATCAGTTCGGCAGCGGGCTCGAATTGTTGCGCGAACTCGCGGCGGCGCTGGTCCGGCAACTGCTGTCGCGGCCGAGCGCCGACGTCGAAGCGTTCGTCGTCAGGTTGAAACGGTTGACGAACGAGAATCCCGCAGCGCTCGTGGCGCTGGTACCGGATCTCGCCGCGATCATCGACACCGAGCGCGGCGACGATGCGACCCTGTACGGGCGCGCCGAAGAACATCTGCCGCGCGCGTTGTTGCGCGCGTTCAGTCCATTGCCGATTGCGTTGGCGGTGGAGCAGGCCGACCGGCTCGATCCCGACACGGTCGCAGAGCTGCTGTCGGTAGCGCTGCACGGTCGCCATCTGCTGGTGTTGATGACAGCGGAAGACGGCGACCTGCGCGAATTCAAGGACGCGCGCATCGCTGGCAAGACCACCGACATCGTGTTGACCGCACTCGACAAGGGTCATCTGCGGTCGTTGCTCGCGGACCTGCTGTCGCAATCCGAGGCACGCGTGCGCGAACTGGCCGCGGAAATCCACGGCAAGACCGACGGCGTGCCGTCACACGTGCTCGAGTTGCTGTTCGAACTGCACGACCAGAACGCGCTGTACTACGACGCGCTACACAACCAGTGGACATGGAACCTCGAGCAGGTTCGCGCACATTTCTTCTCCGACAACACCCGCGAGCGCATCGAAAGGCAGCTCGAAAAAATGCCGCCGGAAACGCTGGCGGCAATGGAAATCGGCGCGTGCGTGGGCGACAGCTTCGACACCACGTTGATTGCAGCCGTATCCGCCGAAGCACCTCAAGTGATCGCCGGGCACCTGCGCAAGGCCGTTGGTGAAGGATTGATCGGCGGGCTGCGTGAGGAGCAGGAGCGCAGCATGCGCTACCAGTTCGCGCATCCGCGCGTTCGCTCGTTGATTTATCAACACATCGACGACGCGCGAAAGCTCGACATTCACCTCGTGATTGCCGATGCGCTGATTCACGCAGATACGGCAGGCACGTCGGCGAAGCGGATCGCAGATCAGTTCAATGCGGCCGGCGGCCCATTCGACGCGAACGCCTCTCGACGCAATGCCGTCGCGCACTACAACCTGCTCGCGGCGCGCGAGGCGTTGGTCGAAGGTGGCTTTCAACCAGCATTCAAATACTGCCGCAGCGGCCTCGCTCTTTTTCCGTTGAATCCACGCCAGCCGCCCGACGCCGACCACGCACAACTGGTGCAGGCGTTGATCGAATGCGCCGGCGAAGCCGCGTTCCTGTGCGGCGACTTCGAACAACTCAATCGCGTGTTCGCACGTGCCGACTATCAACAGGTCGGCGACAGCAGTGCGCTGACGGAGATGCGCGTTCGCGCCGCGCTGGCGCAGAACGAACTCAATAAGGCGATCGACCTCGCTGAAGCGAGCCTGGCGCAGCTGGAGCACCAGGTGACGTCGCCGCGATGGGGCATTCCGTTCATGCGCGCAACCCGGCCGCTGCCCGCCGACGTGCCGATACTCACCGACGGTCGTCTGAAGCAGGTATTCCGCCTCGAAGCACAGCTCGTACATGCGGGCTATCACGTCGGTGGCAGGCAATCGCGCCTCGCGCAAGACATCATCATTCGCGCCCACAACGTCGGCTACAGCGCGGAAGTGGCATTCGCATTCGCTTCCGAAGCCGTGCGCCACGTTGCAATCGACAAGGTGGAGAAAGCAAAAGCGCTCGCGACAACCGCGCGGCAACTCGCGCATCGCTTTGCCGACGACAAGTTCTCCACGCGCGCATTGACACTGCTATCGGGTCTCGCCGACCACTGGACCGGCTCGATGGACCAGACGCTTTCGCCGCTAACCGAAAACACGCGCCGCAGCATCGCCGCGCACGACTACGAGTTCGCGCTCGTGGCGATCGTCTTCTATGCGACGAACGCATTGGTGCGCGGTATGGAACTCGCGTCGCTATCGCGCGAACTGGCAGCGCGTCTGGCCGACGTGACGCCCCTGAAACACGTCACTGCTGTGAACATCGCGCGGTTCATTCAGCAGGTATTGGCGAGCTTGCTCGGCCATGGCGACTCGCACGAAGGTGCGGACGACGCGCAGTTCGATAATCCCGACGACCAGGTCGCGCTCGCGAACATCTATACGCTGCGCGCGTATTTCGCGGTGCTGTTCAACGACTACCAGGGCGCGTCCAGCGTTCTGGTGGAGGCGCGCCGCTACATCGGACGTCTCACCGGATCACCGATGAATCTCTGGTTCACGTTTGCCGACGCGTTGACCACGATGCGGATCGGCGGCGACGACGCGATGCGCGCGGTACGCGAACCGTTGGCATTGCTGCAGCGCTGGGAACGCTACGGTTGTCAGACGGCAACACCGAAGGTCGCGATCATCGAAGCCGAGATTGCGTGGGCGCGCGGCCAGACGACGGCGGCGCTCGAGCGCTATGAATCGGCCGCGCATACGGCGCGCCGCCTCGGTCTCGCCAACGACGAAGCCATCGCATACGAACTCGCGGCGCGGCTGTGCCACAAATCGTCGCGCACCGACTTCGCGCGATTGTTCATGCGCAACGCGTATCAGGCGTATCTGCGCTGGGGTGCGCTGTCGAAAGGCAATCAACTCGAACGCGAGTTTCAGTCGTATATCGGTGACCACCGTTCGTCGCGGCCCGATTCCGGCGCGTGGAGCGTAGGCGATCTTGTCGACTTGACGGTGCGCGATTTCGCGAGCGTCAGCGGCACGAACGAGAGTCACGAGTTCGGCCAGCGTCTGCTCGATACGACGACGGTGCTGAAGGCGGCGCAGACGATCTCCGGCGAAATCGTGCTGGATCGCGTGTTGATCAAGTTGCTGCGCCTCGCCCTCGAACACGCGGGCGCACAGAAAGCGACCATGCTGCTGTCGCACGACGATCGCCTCTACGTCGAAGCGATCGCCTCAGTCGATGGCGGTTCATCGCGCCGGCTGTCGCCGCCGATCGCGCTGGAAGATTGCGAGGAAGTGCCGCAAAGCATCATTCAGTTCGTGGCGCGCACTCGCCAAACGCTGGTGCTCGCCGACGCGACGAAAGAAGACGTCTTCACGCAAGACGTGTACGTGAAGGATTTCCAGCCGCTGTCGGTGATGGGCTTGCCGATCGTCGCGCGCAACGAAGCAATCGGCGTTTTGTACGTCGAGCACCGCTGGCTCACCGGCGTTTTCACCGCACAACGCGTCGAGGTGTTGAGCCTGCTCGCTTCGCAAGCGGCAATCTCGATCGAAAACGCGCGCTTGTACGCCGACCTCCAGGAAGCCCGCGACGAATACCGCACGCTGTACGACAGCGCCAACGAAGGACTGTTCCGAATCAGCGGCGACGGCGTGCTGATCCGCGCCAACCCCACGCTGGCGCGCATTCTCGGTTTCGACTCCACCGAGGCGTTGCTCGCCGACTATCGCGATCTGCTCGACCGCGTGTTCTTAAAGAAAGACCGCGCGCAGGAACTGATGTCGCTGCTCGACGAAACCGGACTTGCCGTCGCGTTCGAGGCCGAAGGCGTGATCCGCGACGGTCGCACATTCTGGATGTCGCTGAACGCGAGCGTGAACCAGGACGCGAATCAGGGCGAAGTGATCGACGGTTCGGTAATCGACATCAGCGCGCGCGTCGAGCGTGGCGAAGCGGAAAAACGCCGTCAGATCGCCGAAGCGGCGACGCAAGCGAAAAGCGAGTTCCTCGCCAACATGAGCCACGAGATCCGCACGCCGATGAATGCGATCGTCGGCTTCTCGCGGCTGACGCTAGAGACGCAGCTCGATCGCAAACAGCGCGAGTACCTCGCGTCGATCCGCAATGCGGCGGAGTCGCTGCTGACGCTCGTCAATGACGTGCTCGATTTTTCGAAGATCGAGGCCGGCAAACTGGTGCTCGAGGAAGCGCCGTTCAACTTCGGTGATACGTTGCGCGAAGTGGAACGCTTGTTCCGCACCGAAGTCCGCAAGAAGAATCTCGATCTCACCGTGGTCGATCACACCGGCGACAGTCCGGAATTCCCGCAAGACGGCATCATTGTCGGCGATGCACTGCGCCTGAAGCAGGTGCTGATCAACCTGATCGGCAACGCGATCAAGTTCACCGAAGCAGGCAGCGTAACCGTCGACGCGCAACTGCAGCGCGTCGCGAATGATCTGCTGGTGGTGGGCGTCCAGGTCACCGACACCGGCATCGGTATCAGCCCGGAACAACGGACGCGCCTGTTCGAATCGTTCCAGCAGGCGGAAACCTCTACGACGCGTCGCTTCGGCGGCACCGGCCTCGGCCTCGCGATCTGCAAAAACCTGGTAGGCGTGATGGGTGGCGAGATTTCGGTACGTTCCGAAGTCGGCAAAGGCAGTACCTTCGCGTTCGACGCACGCTTCCAGCGTCCCACCAAGAAAGTGACGATCGCATCGGAAGCGCGCCCTCGCCCGCGCAGCGCAGACATCCTGCGCGGCCGGCGCATCCTGTTGGCGGAAGACAATCCAATCAACCAGCAACTCGCGCTCGAATATCTGCAGCGCAGCGACGCAACCATCGACATCGCCGAAACGGGCCGCCGCGCGATCGATCTCGCGCTGGAACGAAGCTACGACGCGATTCTGATGGACATCCATATGCCCGAGGTCGACGGGCTCACCGCGACGCGCACCATTCGCGAAGCCGGTTTGACGATGCCGATCATCGCGGTCTCGGCCGATGCGCTGGCGGAACGCCGTTCCGCGGCAATCACCGCGGGATGCGACGCGTACGTGACGAAACCGATCGATTTCGACGAGTTGCTCTCGACACTCGACGGTCTGCTCACCTCCGCCGCTGCTGAAACGCCGCCGAAGCGCCGCCGCGCCAGCGACGATCCGGCCGCTGCCGCAGCAGCCGAAGCCGCTCAAATCGCCGACCTGGTAAACCAACGCACACCCGGCATCAACATCGGCGAAGCCATCAAGGGCCACAACGGCAACGTCAAACTGATGTTGAAGCTGATGGGCGACTTCGGCCGCTACTACGGCGATGCCGGCCAACGGATGCGCGAAGCGGTGACCGGCAACAACATGGAAGCCGGCGAACGCCTCGCCCACAACCTGCATGGCGTCGCCGGCAGCTTCGGCGCGGCCGATCTGAAGGAAGCCTCAAAAGCACTGGAACTCGCGCTCGCACACGGCGACAACAAGAATCTGTTGGGGCTGGTGCAGAGCTTCGAGATGGCGCTCAGCGAAGTGCTCGAATCGGCTGAGTCGCTCGCCAGCCGCGAGATCAGCTTCCGCGCCTCCGACCTCTAACGCCCCGAATAAACAGCGTTACGACGTCACACGCAGCGGTATCAACGATGCCGCAGTCGCGTCGCGTTGCAGCCCAGCGAAATCGAACAGCTTCGGGTCGGCCATTTGCGATGGGCTGACGTTCGCGATGCTGCGGGCGATGTTCTCGACCCGACCGGGCTCGGCCTTGTCCCATTGCGTGAGCATGTCTTTGATGACGCGACGCTGCAGGTTTTCCTGCGATCCGCACAGGTTGCACGGAATGATCGGGTAGGCGCGGTGTTCGGCCCAGCGGGCGATGTCGGTTTCGCGACAGTAGTACAGCGGTCTGATCAGGATGTTGCGCCCGTCGTCGCTCTTCAGTTTCGGCGGCATTGCTTTGAGTCGCCCCCCGAAGAACATGTTCAGGAACAGCGTCTCGACGACGTCGTCGAGGTGATGTCCGAGCGCCACCTTAGTGGCGCCGATTTCGGACGCGAATCCGTAGAGTGAACCGCGCCGAAGGCGCGAACACACCGGGCAGAACGTCTTACCTTCAGGCGTGAGGCGCTGGACGATGCTGTACGTATCGCGTTCGAGAATGTGATACGGCACGCCAAGCGCATCGAGATAACGCGGCAGCACGTCTTCCGGAAAGCCGGGCTGCTTTTGATCGAGGTTCACTGCGACCAGTTCGAAATCGATCGGCGCCGCGCGTTTGAGGCTCAGCAGCATGTCGAGCAGTGTGTACGAGTCCTTGCCGCCCGAGAGGCACACCATGACGCGATCGCCGTGTTCGATCAGTTGGTAGTCGCCAATCGCGCGACCGACGTCACGGCGCAGGTGTTTGCCGAGCTTGTTGATGTCGTAGCGGTGCTTGCGGTCGTCCATGGAGCGATGGGATGCGCATTTGCGAAAGGACGCGATTCTGCGGCAAAGGCGCCGACAGTGGAATCGTCTGTCACTCGCCGATGGCGGTGTTCGTCTTGCCGAAATCGCGGGCAAACGCGGCGAATTCGTCGGCGGGAAGCGGCTTCGAGAACAGATAGCCCTGAATCAGATTGCAGCCGGTTTGTTGAAGGCAGCGCAATTGCGCATCGCTTTCGACCCCTTCCGACACCACATCGACGCCGAGGATCCGACCCATCGACACGATGGAGGCCACCAGTCCGAGATCGGTATTGCTGCGTTCGAGATCGCCTATGAACGAGCGGTCGATCTTGAGTACATCGAATCGGAAGCGCCGCAGATAGCTGAGCGACGAGAAGCCCGTTCCGAAATCGTCGAGCGCCAGCCGCACGCCCAAGCCGCGCAGATCGTTCAGGAACCCGAGCACGCCTTCGTGATCGGCCATCAGCACGCTTTCGGTGATCTCGACCGACATGCGGTGTGCGGGGCCGGCGCGTACACGCTCGACCAGATCGCGAATGTCGTCCGCGTGTTTCAGCTGCCGTCCGCTCACGTTGATCGAGACGCGCAGCTGCGACAGCGCCGGATCACTCCACCGTTGCATCTGTGCACCCACCTCCTCGACCAGCCAGTACCCCATCTCGACGATGAGGCCGCTGTCTTCCGCCACCGGAATAAACTCACTCGGGGGAACGAGGCCGCGCTCAGGATGCTTCCAGCGCATCAGCGCTTCTGCCCCAACGACTTGCATCGACCGCAAGTCGACGATCGGTTGATAGTGCAACACGAGTTGGCGCTCGCGCACCGCGCGCCGCAAAGCGGTTTCGAGCAAGAGGCGCTTTTCGGCGCGCTCGTTCATGTCCACTTCGCAGAAAACGATCACGTTTCCACCGAGTTCTTTCGCACGCGTCATCGCCGTGTTGGAACGCTGCATTACGCTTCCGGCGTCGGTGCCGTCCTGGGGATACAACGCGATGCCGACGCTGCCGGTAACGACGATCTCGTGTCCGTCGATGCCGAAGGGTTGTGCAAGGCTGTTCTGGATGGTGCGCGCCATGCGCTCGGCTTCGGCGTAATCCGAGAGATCGGGCAACATCACCGCGAACTCGTCGCTGCCGAGCCGCGCTACTGTATCGCTTTCACGCGCGGCCATTGCAATGCGCATCGCCACTTCGATGAGCAGTCGGTCGCCGAGCGTCGGACCAATGGAATCGTTGACCACTTTGAACCGATCGATGTCGACGCTCAGCAACGCGCCGGCTTCTATGCGCCCTCGCCGCGGCACCAGCACCTGTGTCAACCGCTCGAGCAGCAACGTCCGGTTCGGCAACTTCGTCAGCGTGTCGTGTTGCGCCTGCCAGTTGATCAGCCGCTCAGCATCCTTGTTGGCGGAAAGATCCATGGCTACGGTCAGATACCCGCAACCAACGCCGCTTTCATCGTCGATCCGCACGCGAGTCACCTTCTCGGCATACGCCTCGCCGGTCTTGCGGCGTTGCCAGATCTCGCCTGCCCATTTGCCCGACTGCGCCAGCTCGCGGCGCATCGATTCGAAGAAGCGCTCGTCCTGCTCGCCGGTGCCGTTGAAGCCGAGTTGTCTACCCACAGCTTCGTGCAGGTCGTAGCCCGTGACGCGGCAGAACGCCGGATTCACCGCCAGGATTCGCTCGCTGTCATCGGCGATCGACACGGCCTCGGGCGATATGTCGAACAACAGCTGGCCGAGGCGTTCGCGACCCAGCACGGAAATCACACCGCGTTGTTCCTGACGCGAGCGCATCCGGACGGCGGCCATCACGACCACGGCGCCGAGCAGCGCAATGAACGTCAAGTTGACGCGCAGGCTCGTTTCGCCCGCGGTCGTCGCGTTGACCTGACTGCGCGCAATCAACTGCAACTGAACCGCCCGCAATTCGCTCAAAGCCGCGCGATGCACGGTGGGGTTGTACGTACCGAGACGCAGCGTGTCTTCGAGCCGTTGCAACGCCATCGAGAGCGTGCCCGACTCTACGCCGTCGAGCCGCTCTATCCTTGGCAACTCGCGATGTAGCGCCACCACGAGGTCGCGCGCGCGGCCTTCATCATAGCCAGCCGTCAGCAGCGGCCCTGAGAGGTTCTGGACGACATTTCCCGCGAGGGTGCGATCGCGTTCGAGCGCGAGGGACGGCGAAAAAATCCACGCATACCAAGCCCACAGCAACGCAGCCGTCAGCAGGCCGACCGACACCAGAACGCCGGGCGGCGCGACGAGGCCCGATCGCGCATCGACGCGTTGAGGCATTCAAGGCAACCGCGTTTAAACAGACATACATAACGCTAGTTCACGGTCTGGACTGCCGCAAACCACGGACTCGATCAGCCCTCAGCCGAGTTCGCGTAGAACCAACACCGGCGGCGAGGCGACCAGCGCCCGGGTGCCGAACAGGCCGATGCCGCACACGACGGCCCCGCCCAGCAGCGGTCCGGCCAGCCAGACCCACGGGTGCAGTTGCGGCGACAGCTCGAACACCTGCTTGTCGAGAGTGAACACCGTCACCTCGGCGCCAAACGCCGCAATCAGACCCGCGAAGACGCCGAGCAGCGCGAACTCCGCACCCAGTGCGCCACGCACCAATCGCCGCGACGCGCCCAGCGCCCGCAACAGCGCATGCTCGCGCAATCGTTCTTCGCCGCTCGCCTGGATGCTGGCGATCAACACGAGGCAGCCGGCCGCGAGCACGAGCGAGAGCACCAGCTGCACGGCTTGTGTAACGCGCCCGACGATCGACTGAATCTGCGCGATCACTTTGTCCACTTCGATCACCGTCACGGTGGGGAATGCGGCGAGTAAACGGTTCAGGAACGCTTTTTCCTGCGGCGCGAGATAAAAACTCGTCATATAGGTGGCGGGTACGTCCTGCAAAGCGCCCGGCGAGAACAGGATGAAGAAGTTCGGCGCCATGCTGTCCCATTCCACGCGCCGGATGCTGGCGACTCGCGCATCGATCGGCACGCCACCGACGTCGAACGAAATGACGTCGCCGACTTCGATACCGGCGGACGTCGCATACGCTTCTTCAAGCGACACCGCGGGCTCGTTGGGCTGCTCGTTCCACCACTCGCCCGCCTCTATTCGATTGTTGGCGGGCAACACCGCAGTCCAGCTGAGATTCCGTTCGGAGTCGAGATTCGGATCGGTGGATGCCGCGGCGCGCCGCGCTTCTTCCCACGCTGCCGTGTCGACGCCGTTCACCGCCACGATGCGGCCGCGCGTCATCGGATACAGCTCGCCCATCTGGTCTACGTGTCCGCGCACCATCGCGGAAAGCGGCTCTACCTGGTCGGGCGCGACATTCATCAGGAAATGATTCGGCGCGTGCTCGGGCAATTGCGTCTGCCATTCCTTCAGCAGCGCCGTGCGCAACAGCACCATGATCAACAACAGCATGATTGCGAGACCGAAGATCAGGATCTGCGCGACGCTTTCGCCGCGTCGGCGCGCAAGACCCGCCAAAGCGAGACGCCAACCGCTGCCGGCCTGCATGCCGAGCCGCCGCCCCGCGCGCAACAACAGATAGGCGAGCGCGCCAAACACGATGGACACGCCGCTGATGCCGGCAATCGTCCACAACGTCAGTCGCCAGCTGTTCGTGTACCACAGCAACAAGCCGAGCGTGCCGATCGCCGCAAACGCATACGTCAGGGTGCGGGGAATGCCGGCGACATCGAGATCGCGGCGAATCACTCGCATCGGCGAAATCGACTTGAGGCCCATCAACGGCGGCAGCGCAAAGGCAGCGAGACAGACAAAACCACTGACCGCGCCGAACACAAGCGGTTTGACGCCCGCGAGCGGCAACTGCAGCGGCATGTACGCCGACAAAGCCGCGACGATCAACAGATGCAGAACGCCACCGGCCGCCAGTCCGGCAATCGCGGCAACGCCGCCCACCGCACCCAGCAACGCGAGATAGCCCCACTGAATCTCTGACGGTGTCGCGCCCAGCGTTTTCAATATCGCGACGTGATCGTAATGACGGCGCGCGTAACGATGCGCGGCAAGCGCGACGGCTACACCCGCGAGCAACACCGCGAGTAAGCCGCCGAGCAACAGAAACGCCTGGGCCCGATCGAGCGCAGAGCCGATCGAGGGCGTGCTCTCGCGAATGCCCATCCATCGATACGTGGCGCCCAGCTTCGCTTCGAGTTGGGTATGCAGCTGCGCAAGCTCGTCATCCACACCGGCGACCAACAGCCGATACGAGATTCGGCTTCCCGGCTTGACCACATTCGTCAGCGGTACGTCGTCCATGCGCATGAGCAGACGCGGGCCGAAGTCGAAGAAGCTGCCGCCGCGATCGGGTTCATCGCTCAGAACCCTTCCGACACGCAACGTCGCGTCGCCCACGTGGATGACATCGCCCACTTCGACACCGAGCGCCGGAAACAGACGCGAGTCGAGCCACACTTCGCGCTCAGCAGGCAGTTCGCCCGTTACTGCAACCCCGGCACCGAACGGGGCCGGCGCCAGTTTCAATACGCCACGCAGCGGATAGCCGTCGCTCACGGCTTTCACCGACACGAGTTGATTGCGCTCGTCGGCGAACACCATCGACGGAAACGTCATGGTGCGCGCGGTCGCGCGGCCGCGCGCACGCGCCGCCGCCTCGAACTCGTCGGGAATGGGTCGCGACGACGCAACCACACGGTCGGCGGCGAGATACGTGGCTGATTCCGACAACAGCGCCGCGGACAACCGGTCTACGAACAAGCTGATCCCGGTAACGGTACCAACCGCGAGCAACACCGCCGCCACAAGCAGCCGCAACTCGCCGGCGCGCCATTCGCGCAGCAGAAAACGCAGCACCAGTTCGATCCGCCGCAGCCGCATTGCGCTCACGCGGCCGACGCGCGATTCGCCACGACCCGCCCGCCATCGAGTTCGATCATGCGATCGCAACGGTCGGCGAGCCGGGCGTCGTGCGTAACCAGCACCAGCGTCGTGCCATACGCATCGTTCAAGCCGAACAGCAGGTCGATGATGCGCGCACCCGTAACCGTATCCAGGTTGCCGGTGGGCTCGTCTGCGAACAGCACTTTCGGACGCGATGCGAACGCGCGCGCTATGGCGACGCGTTGCTGCTCTCCACCCGACAGCTGGCGCGGATAGTGCCCCGAACGTTCCGCAAGACCAACCTTCGCCAACAGTTCCATCGCGTCGCGCCGCGGATCTGCGTCACCCCTCAATTCGCCCGGCAACATCACGTTTTCGAGTGCGGTCAGTCTGCCGAGCAATTGAAACGACTGAAACACGAAACCAACCAGCGAACCCCGCACACGCGCACGCTGTTCTTCAGTGAGCTGCGTGAGTTCGTTGCCGTCGAGCGAAACGGTGCCGTCAGTCGGTGTGTCGAGCCCGGCGAGAATGCCAAGCAGCGTGGTTTTGCCGGAACCGGACGCACCCACGATGGCAACGCTTTCACCCGCGTTGATTTCGAGATCCACCGCCGCCAAGATCACCAACTCTTCGGCAGCGCCGTCATTGATCGGAACGACCTTCGAAATGCGACGCGCAACGAGAACGGGCTTGGCAACAGGATTGGTCATGAAGGCCTTGCTACTGCTTGCGGTCTCAGCGGCCCTGCTCCATCTCCAACAAGCAGCCGCGCAGACCCCGATCGAGGCCAAGACCATATTGGTGATCGGCGACAGTATCAGCGCGGCATATGGTATTCAACGCGACCAGGGGTGGGTCGCCTTGCTCGAAGCGCGCGTCGCCGCGCTACAACCGCCGCACAAGGTGGTGAACGCGAGCATCAGCGGCGACACCACCGGCGGCGGGCTCGCACGATTGCCCCGCGCACTGGAAATTCATTCTCCGGACGTAGTCGTCATCGAACTCGGCGGTAACGACGCGCTGCGCGGCTATCCGGTCGAGCGGATCGAAAGCAATCTCGATGCGATGGCGGCGCTGGCCAAAGGCGCCGGCGCTTCAGTGCTCGTACTCGGCATGGAGATTCCGCCGAACTACGGCGCGCGATACACAGAGGCATTCCACGCGATCTATGCGGACGTGGCGAAGCGCACGGGCGCAACCCTGGTGCCGTTCCTGCTCGACGGCGTTGCAACGGACGACGCCTTGATGCAGGCCGACGGAATTCACCCCACCGCTGCGGCACAAAGCCAGCTGCTGGAGACAGTCTGGCCGGCGTTGAAGTCACTGCTGTGATGGCTGTTGTGACGGCTGTTTTGATGCAGGGGCATTCACTACAATGCGCGCTCGCCCGCTGGACCCGAGGCTCGCGTGGACTCCGCCAACGCACCCAAGATCAAGACCGATACCAAGTACAACCTGATTCTGTCCGCGCTCGAGTTGTTTGCGGAGAACGGCGTCGACGCGGTTTCGATGCGCACGATCAACAACGCCGCCGGCACGCGCAACGCCTCCGCAGTGCATTACCACTTCGGCAACAAGATCGGCATCATCGAAGCGATCATCGCGTTCATCCGTGAAGAACTCGACGCGTCGCGGCTCGACGCACTCACTGCACTGGAACGCCGCGTACGCAACGGCGAACGCCCCGGCTGCCGCGAAATCATGTGGGCCGCGTTCGCCCCCTACTACCGTCTTCACAACACGCCGGAATACGGCAAGCACGCATTGCGATTCCTCGCACGCCTGCAGATCGACATGAGCCCCGAAGTGCGCGACATCCTGAATCGCGATACGCAACGCATCGCACACCGCTTCGACGCCCTGCTCGCCCGCGCGCTCCCCGACCTTCCCGACAACATCCGCCGCATGCGCTACATCTACTTCTGGACGCTCACCGTGCAGATGTTTGCAGGCTCCGGTCATCTCGACTCGACCATCTTCGGCGACCTGCGCACATGCGTCGATGAAGAGGCACTGCAACGCTGCTTCGACTATCTGGTCGGCGGCATCGAAGGGCCGGTTACTGTCCGACCCGCTTGATTAGGTCTAATCAGAGCTCTGACTGACGGCAGACGTCGGGGAATGCCGGTTCGGACGCGCTCTAGCCGTCCTTGGTCGCTCAATCGCGGCCATCCATGGCCGCTTATATGGACGCTGCCCGTTTGGGCAAGTGAAGACTTCGTTTCGATAGAGAAGACGGATGCAGTCTTATATTCGGCCTGTTGGTGCAGACTGAGGGTCTGCTGGCCTTGATGAATTTCGCG
>JBGSNQ010000002.1:0-63823 GCA_041739525.1 Pseudomonadales bacterium
CGACTACACCGCGAGGTACGCGCGCGAAGAATGCGCTCACCTGGGTACGTCGTAACGTCTTGCGGTGAATCTCACCGCTCGCGACATCGACCCAGTGCACTTGAAAAACCTGCTTTGCCAAATCCAAGCCATACGTCGTAAGGTCATTCATCGTGGTACCCCTGTCCCGTGTGTGGTTGTTGACGCAACTACAATTTGGCACATCGATGCCGTGCGGGCTCCAGGGGTTCCACCCTGATGACTTCAGCGCGCTGGATCGAAGGCGAGGCGGGCGGCGTCCATCTCATCTCAATCGCGGCCATCCATGGCCGCTCATGGTCCTCACCGACATGCCCCCACGCCCGCCTAGGTCGAACTCCATCGCCAGGTACCGGAGAAACACCAACGCGCTAAAGCGCGTTGGTGCGGAACGCGCGTGCTGCGCGCGTTCGTCCTCTCTGACAGGTAGGCACAACTTCGGTTATCACCCACGCGCTTCAAATCGCCCCTTCTTCCCGCAGTTGTGCAATCGTCGCCGCGTCGTAGCCGAGCCCTTTCAGCAGTTGATCTGTCGAGGCGCCTAACGGTTCTGAAGAGGCGCGCACGCGGGTGGGCGTGCGTGAAAATTTGGCGGCGGGGCCGACCAACGGCGCGGTGGTGCCGTCGTGCAAACGGGTGGGTTGCAACATGTCGCGGTCGGCCACGTGTGGTTCGGCGGCCGCTTCTGCATAGGTATTCACGCGTACTGCCGGCAATCCGCTCGTCTCGAATGCGTCCACCACGTCTGCAACGTGTCTTTGCGCACACCAGTCGGCGAGCAGCCGATCCACTTCGTTGCGACGGTTCAGACGTTCGACGAGCGTCGCGTAGCGCGGGTCGGTTGCGAGTTCCGGGCGTCCGATCGTGGACGCGAGTTTCCGCCAGTGTGGATCCGTTAGCACGCCGGCGAAGACGTTGCCGTCGAGACAGACGTACATGTTCGTCGGTGCACAGACGGTGAATTCGTTACCCGTGCGCGGCGTTGGAAGGTTGAGGGCGCCTGCGGCGATGTTCGAGTCGCTCTGGAACAGCAGCGTATCGACCAGCGCAACGTCCACGTGCTGGCCTTCGCCGGTGCGATCGCGATGCCGCAGCGCGGCAAGCGCGCCGAGCGCTGCGTGAATTCCGGAGATGTCGTCGCCGAGGAACATCGCGGCTTTCATCGGGCCACCGTCCGGGTCGCCGTTTATCGAGGTGAATCCCGAATAATGCTGCGCGACCGGATCGTAGCCGACGCGGTGCGACAGCCGCCCGAACTGGCCGAAGCCGCTGATCGATACATACACGATGTCGGGTTTGACGGCGCGTACGTGTTCGTAGCCGACGCCCCACTCTGTCATCGTGCCGGGTCGGAAGTTCTCCACCACGATGTCGGCGCGGCGTGCGAGTTCGAGGAACACATCGCGCCCTGACGAGGTCGACAGATTCAGCGACATGCTGCGTTTGTTGCGGTTCACCGTTTCGTGTGGCAGCGACAGCGAGGAGTCCGGCAGCATCGGCCGAAGTCGCCGACCGATCTCGCCCGCCGGGTGTTCCACCTTGATGACGTCGGCGCCGAAGTCGGCGAGCAGACAGCCGGCCATCGGACCTGCCCACGTGGTGGTGGCTTCGAGCACGACGACACCTTGCAATGGACCTGTCAGGTCGTGGCGTGCGTTGCGGTAGAACTCGGATTTTTCCATTGCGTCATCTCCCCCGCAGTTCAACCACAGTGTCTTGCATACGATCCCATTGGGTAAACAGAAACTCTCGCTGCGGGGCTGTGTCCCGCGGGATGTCGGCACGCGCGACACGCCAGAACCGGATGCGGATGCGCGCGCCGATCCAACTGCCGTTGATTAGCGTTGAAAAGTGCGAGGCGCCCTCGAAGCCGGTGTGTGCGCAGAACACGAGATCGAGCTCCGGCGCGTTGTCGATCAGTGCGCACGTGCCGCCTGTTCGCGGCGGCAACAAGTCGGTCCATTGCGACATCCGATGCAGCGCTGCCGGGGTAACGCGCGTGGCGAGCGAATCGAGCACGCGAACGCGCCGCTCTGCGCTGAAACGCGTGCCCTCGGGATAGATCAGGAAGCCCTCGTCGCTCGCGCGATCACGCGTGAGTTCCACCACTTTGTCGATGTCGTCTTGCGCGTCGGTTCCGCTTCGGGCGACGAAGCAGTTGGGCAGCCGGTTGCCGACGATGTCGAGGCACGGATCGAACAGCAACTCGCGCTTCAATACGTAGCGCAGCCGCACCTGATGCGGCGCTGCGTAGAAGACCATCGGAATGATTGTGTCGGCGATGCTCGCGTGGCGCGGCAGCATGATCACCGGCGCGCCGTCGAGCGCATCGGAACCCTCCACGGTGAAGCTCAGCCGGAACAAACGCTCGGCAGCGCGTTTGAGCGCGTTTGCCCACCAGCACTGCAACGCGAAATTGCCGGCGAGAAAGCGTTGCCAGCGCGCACTGCTCCGCGTGGGGAAACCGTTTCGTATCCATAACCAGCCGCTACAGACGATGCCGATCGATTCGCACCACAAATAGGCCAGCATGAACGCGCCGCTTCGCAACGCGCCGCGGGTGGCAGCGCGAAGTGAAACGAGCCAGCAGAGGGGCGCGAGCAGCGGCAGCGCCAGCGTGGCGAGCGCGGTCAGTGCGAGGTAAAGCGGCACCGTAACCAGACGGCGACCTAAGCTGCGCAATGGATCAGGCCGGAACGAGGCTGCCACCGGCCGACGCGGTCAGTGAACGTTTCAGCCACAAATAGCCCCATAGCCCCACCAGGCAGTTCGCCATTGCGGTCGCAACGAAGATGCCGCTGTAGCCGAACAGATGATCGGCGATCAGCGCAAGCGGTACGTAAACCACGAACATCCGTGTGAACGCCATGATCGTCGACGGAATCGGTTTGCCGAGTGAGTTGAACGTAGCCGATGCCATCATCAGGACTCCCCACAACCCGTAGGAGATCG
This sequence comes from Pseudomonadales bacterium, assembly GCA_041739525.1. Classification (GTDB taxonomy): domain Bacteria; phylum Pseudomonadota; class Gammaproteobacteria; order Pseudomonadales; family Azotimanducaceae; genus DATJGR01. The sequence continues at coordinate 2,971 of JBGSNQ010000002.1, forward strand.
GCACGATTGCCAGATAGTGACGCGCCACGTCGATCACCTCAGCATTGTCGTCGATCAGCGGCACGACCCAGTCGCCGATCAGCATGAGCACCAGCCATGCGGCGGCGCCCCATGCCAGGCTGAACCGGTACGCTACGCTAATGCCGCCGTGCACGCGCTCGAGATTGCCGGCGCCCCAGTTCTGGCCGACGAACGGACCGATGCTGCCCGAGAGCGCGAACAACAGCATCACCGCAACGCCTTCTATGCGGCCGGCTACGCCGAAACCCGCGACTACGTCATGCCCGTGCGAAGCGAGCATGCGCGTGATGATTGCGCCCGAGATCGGCCCGATCATCTGCGTCGCCATCGCCGGCAAACCGATCTTGAGGATCTCGCGCCATGAAGCGAGCGCGTTGTCGCGCCATTGTCGGATTGGCAGGAAGAGCTTGTCGCGGTACACCGCGTAGTAGAAGAGCAGGGCGGACATCGCGAGACGCGAGACGAGCATCGCCACCGCGGCTCCGGTGAGCTCCAGCCGCGGCGCACCGAACCAGCCGAAAATCAGGATCGGATCGAGTATCAGGTTCAGCACCGCGCCGCCTGTCATGACCAACCCCGGAATGCGTGCGTCGCCCGTGGCGCGCATGGTGCTGCCCACAACCATCGTGACGGTGAACAGGACGGTGCCGGGGAAGTAAATGACCAGATAGCTGTGGATATGCTGCAGCACCTCGCCGTGCGCACCGAGCAGCCTGAACAAGGGGTAGATGGTCGCGATGCCCACGGCGGTGAGCGTCGTCAGCAACAGCGCGACCAGCATGAGGCTATGCGTGGCGAGCCGGCGCACGCTGTCCCAATCGCCGCCGCCGACACGGCGCGCGATCAGGGACGACGTGCCGATGCCGATGCCGAGCGCTACGCTCGTCAGCATCATGCTGATCGGGAACGTGAACGTAACCGCGGCGAGCTGCGCAGTGCCGAGCTGGCCGATGAAGCCGATCTCGAGCACCTGCACGAGTATCGACGACGATACAGCCAGGATCATCGGCGCGGTGAGACGCAGCAGGCTTCGCGCGACAGGACCCTGCGTGAGGTCCTGCCCCGGCTTACGTTGCATTCGCTAGAGCGTCTTCCGTTTCTCTTCCGTTTGGGGGCGATCAGGCCGTTTCGCTGCTCTGCCGCCCCCTCACTTGAGGAGAAAGGGGGCCGGCCGCTCGCGCCATTGCACGTTCGCGGTCGAACGCTGCGCGGATGATCGTCGGGTCGTCCCACGGACTACGCCGGCCTTTGTAAAGCACGCGCGTCTCAGACGACAACACCCAGAACTTGCTCTGCTTGTCTTTCATTATTTTCATAGTGTGCCTCCCGACCGGTATGGTGGCCCAAAGTCGACAGCCAAGTCACCCCTCCCGTTTTGGCGTCGAGTAAGGTGCTTGTAAGGCGCGCGATGCGGCAGAGATACTCGAAACATGAACATCGAACGCCCCGATCAAGGTCTGCCGAACGAACTTTTCGCGCGTGTCGATGAAGGCGATGACGCCAACTTCTATCAATTGCCGCGGCTCGTAGCGCACATCGACCCCGGTACGATCGTGGCGTTGACGCAGTATTACCGCGACGTTTTGCCGACCGGCGCGCGCGTGCTCGATCTGATGTCGTCGTGGATATCGCATCTGCCGAAGGAAGCGCGCTACACCACCGTCGCCGGTCTCGGCATGAACGCGGCGGAACTCGACGCGAATCCGCGTCTCGATGTTCGAGTGGTGCAGGATCTCAACCGCAATCCGAAGTTACCGTTCGATGACGGCACCTTCGACGCGGTGTTGATCGCCGTATCGGTGCAATACCTCGTGCGTCCCGTGGAGGTGTTTCGCGACATCGCGCGTGTGCTCGCGCCCGGCGGTCGTCTGATTGTTGCCATGTCGCACCGTTGTTTTCCCACCAAGGCGGTGCGCGCGTTCCATCAGTTGGGTCCCGAAGATCGTATTCGCCTGATCGGCGCGTATGTCGAACTGGCGGGCGGCTTCGACGTGGCGACGTTCGACGACCGCTCGCCCGATGGCGAAGATCCGCTGTGGATCGTCACGGCGAGGGCACATCAGAAAAGGAACAGTCATGAGTGAATTCCGCTATCTCAGCATCGGCGATGCGAACGGCGTAGTGACATGCGTAATGTCGAATCCGCCTCGGCACACTTTGGTGGCAGCCGAGGTCGGTGAGCTCGATGAACTCGTGGCTGCGCTCGAGGCACGCGACGATGTGCGAGTGCTGGTGTTCACCGGCGCGGGCGCGGGTGTGTTCATCGCGCACTACGAAGTGGGTGAGCTCGCCGTAAGCGCGGAACGCAGCAGCGCGGGGCCGGTGCGCGACGCGTCGGCGCCGCAGGAACTGCATCCGTTCCATCGTTTCATTCTGCGCCTGCAGGGCGCGCGTTTTGTAACGGTGGCGGCGATCAACGGCAGCACCGCCGGCGGCGGTCTCGAGTTCGCGCTCGGTTGCGACTTTCGATTGGCAATGGCCGGGGATTTCCGACTCGGCCTGCCGGAGACCAGCGTCGGCATCATTCCCGGTGCAGGCGGGACGCAACGCTACGCGCGACTGCTCGGCACCGCGAAAGCGCTCGACCTGATTCTGCATGCACAAACAGTGTCACCGTCAGAAGCGTTGACGCTCGGGCTCGTGCATCGGGTGTTCGAGGTAGCCGCGTTCCGACAATCGGTGGATGCACTCGCTGCAGACCTCGCGTCGCGCGCGCCGGTTGCGCTTGCAGCCGCGAAGCGCGCGATCTACGAGGGCGTCGAACTTCCGCTCACCGATGCGTTGCTCGTGGAGCAGCGCGAATTCGATCGCTGCATGGCAAGTCGCGACGCCGCCGTTGCGATGCGCAGTTGGCTCGACGGAAAGCCCTGGCAGTGGCAAGGGCGTTAGCCGTTCGGTACATTGCGGAACTCTAACAATTCTGGGAACGCGATGGCCGCAGCATCAAAAGGCGTGCGCGTGCGCCTCGATCCGCAAGACGAATACACGCATCCGATAGAAGCCGCTCAGAACTTCAACGAGAGCATGTACTTCAACGTGTTCGACCGCGCCGCTCGAACGGGTGGTTGGTTCCGGCTGGCGAATCGGCCGAACGAAGGTCGCGGCGAGATGTCGTGTTGCATCTATCTGCCTGACGGACGCATCGGCTTCATGTTCGCGCGGCCCGAAGGTCGCGCTAACGAAGCGTTCAACGGTGGCGGAATGTCGTTCGACATCGTCGAACCGTTCAAACGCCTGACGGTTCGGTATCGCGGCAAGCTCTGCGTGATGAAGCACCCGAAGGACATGGCTGATCCCGCATCGGCGTTCAAGAACAACCCGGTGATCCCGGTCGATCTGGAACTCGACTACGAAGGCGTTTCGCCGATGTTCGGCGGCGAACCGGTGAACGAAGACGGTTCGAAGATCGAACAGAAAGCCGAAGAATCGTTCGCGCGCGGCCACTACGAGCAGCACATGGCGGCGCGCGGCTCGATCACGGTCGACGGCCAGCGTTTTCCCATCGATGGCCTCGGTTTGCGCGACCATTCGTGGGGACCGCGATACTGGCAGGCGATTCACTGGTACCGCTGGCTGCCGATGAACTTCAGCCGCGACTTCGCGATGATGGTGTCGATCACGTGTGCACCGAACGGCAAGCCGCGCCGCGGCGGTATGGTATTGCGTGGCGGCGAGTACGTGATGATTCGCGATGCGCGAATCGAGTCGCAGTACGACGCGGATCAGTGTCAGACGAACCTGTCCGTGTGGGCGCGCACCGACGAGCGCGAGTACACCGTCAGCGGTCGCGTGATGTCGCTGATTCCGCTGCGCAATCGCCGCAAGACGCCAGACGGTGAGGAGCTGCTGACCCGAATCACAGAGGGGATGACCGAGTACACCTGCGACGGGCAAGTGGGCTTCGGATTGTCCGAGTATCTCGATCAGATCGTCGACGGCGTGCCGGTAGGAATGCGCACCGGCGCCTGAAAGACACCAGGGGAAAACGATGAGCTGGAACTATGGCGACATTCTGGACGCCGTCGGCGCGGTGGTACCGCCCGAGAAACCGTGTCTGATTCACGACGCAATGGACGACACGCAAGTCGTTTCGTGGGGTGACTTCAACCGTCGTACCAACAATCTGGCGCGGCGATTCCTCAATCGGCACGCACAGGCGAGCGACAAGGTGGCGTTCTATCTGCGCAACCATCCGGCGTACATGGAAGGTGTAGGCGCCTGTTTCAAAGCGCGTTTGACGCACGTCAACGTCAACTACCGGTACGTGGCCGACGAGCTCTGGTACATCCTCGACAACTCCGACAGCAAGATCGTCATCTACGCATCGGAGTTCGCCGATCAGGTCCGCGGCTTGCGCGAACGATTGCCGAAGGTCGAGTTGTGGTTGGAGGTGTGCGACGGCACGCCGGAAGTGGAGTTCGCGGTTTCGTTCGACGAACTCGCCGAGATCGGCGACGGATCGCCGCTCGACATTCCGCGTTCCGGCGACGACATGATCTTCCTCTACACCGGTGGAACCACCGGCATGCCGAAAGGCGTGATGTGGACGCATGACGATCACTGGCTGGCCGGTGCGGCAGGCGCCACGCCTGCGACGAACATGATTGCGCCGAAGAACATCGCCGAGCACGCCGCGAACGTGAAGGCGGCGGGTGGTGGCGGCGTGTTGCTGCCGTGCTGTCCGTTGATGCACGGCACTGGTCTCTTCACTGCAATCGGCTCGCTTGCGGCCGGCGGCGCGGTGCTGACGATGGGCGGTGCGAGCTTCGATGCGAGCGTTGCGTGGATGAACGTCGCACAGCACAAGGTGACGGGGCTCGCGATCGTGGGCGATGCGTTCGCGAAACCGCTGTTGCGCGCACTCGACGACGAACAGGGGCGTTACGACATCAGTTCGGTGTTGAGCATCATCTCGAGCGGCGTGATGTGGAGCCCCGAAGTGAAGAAGGGCTTGCTGCGCCACAATCCAAAGATGGTATTGATCGACTCGTTCGGTGCTTCCGAAGCGATGGGCTTCGGCAGATCCGACACCACCGCGGACGGCACCACCGAAGTGGCGAAGTTCACGCTCGGAGCCTTCTGCAAAGTGTTCACGGAAGATCTGCGCGAAGTGAAGCCGGGCAGCGGCGAAGTGGGTTTCGTCGCACGCAGCGGCGCGATTCCGCGCGGCTACTACAAAGATCCGGAGAAGACCGCGAAGACCTTCCCGGTGATCGACGGCGTACGCTACTCCATGCCTGGCGACTACTGCCGCCCCGAAGCGGACGGCACGCTGACACTGCTTGGTCGCGGCAGCGTTTGCATCAACACCGCCGGCGAAAAGGTGTATCCGGAGGAAGTCGAAGAAGTATTGAAGGCGCATGACGGGGTACACGACGCGTTGGTGGTAGGCGTGCCCGACGAGAAGTGGGGCCAAATGGTGACCGCCGTCATCCAGATGGAAAACGGCAAGAGCGTCGACGAAGAAACGCTGCGCGAATTCGTCCGCAAGCGGCTCGCCGGATACAAGACGCCGAAGCGAATCATCACCATCGAGAACATTGGCCGCGCCAGCAACGGTAAAGCCGACTACAAGGGCGTAACCGCGTACGCGAAAGAACGGTTGGGGATTGCCTGATGGCGAGCGCACTTTTCGATCTCACCGGTAAGGTTGCACTGATAACCGGTTCCACGAAGGGGATCGGTAAAGCGATTGCCGAAGAGCTGGCGCGCCACGGTGCGCGGGTCGTCATATCGAGCCGCAAGGCGGACGCATGCGACGCGGTCGCTGGCGCGATCAACAAGGAACTCGGCGCCGGAAGAGCAGTGGCCATACCGGCGCACGTCGGCGAACGCGATCAACTCGAACGGCTGGTTTCGGAAACGCGCCGGCAACTCGGCCCCATCGACATACTGGTCTGCAACGCCGCCGTGAACCCGTATCACGGCCCTTCGAAGGACATTCCCGATAGCGCCTTCGACAAGATCATGAACGTCAACATCCGCTCGAATCATTGGCTCGCACACCTGGTGTTGCCGGAAATGGTCGAACGCAAAGCAGGCTCGATCATTGTTGTGTCGTCGGTGGGCGGCCTGCGCGGCAGTACCGAACTCGGCGCCTACGCGATTTCCAAAGCGGCCGACCTGCAACTGGTGCGCAACCTGGCGTGCGAATACGGCCAATTCAACATTCGCGTCAACGCGATTTCTCCCGGCCTGGTCCGCACCGACTTTGCGCGTGCCCTCTGGGAAAACCCCGACAATCTCGCCCACCGCACCGCTCACGATCCCCTCCGCCGCATCGGCGAGCCCGAAGAGATCGCCGGCGCCGCGGTATTCCTCGCCTCCCGCGCCGGAGCCTTCACCACCGGCCAGAACTTCGTCATCGACGGCGGCGCGACCATCGCCTGAAAGGTGGTGGGATGGAGCTTCGAGTAACGGCGGGCGTGGGTGAATATCGGTTCGGACTCGCTCAAGTCTTCCCTGGTCGCTCAATCGCGGCCATCCATGGCCGCTCATGGTCCTCACCGACATTCACCCACGCCCGCCTTAGGTCGAACTGCATCGCCAGGTGCTGGAGAAACACCAACGCGCTAAAGCGCGTTGGTGCGGAACGCGCGCGCAGCGCGCGTTCAAACCCTCTAACGAAGGCGTGACTTCGATGTGTGGGTGGCGGCTGATCGGTGCTGAGGGGCATAAGCGGCCATGGATGGCCGCGCCTGAGCGACCAGGGACGGCTCGAGCGCCCCCGAAGCACCGATCGGCCGCCGCCCGCCCGGCCGAAATCCCACCTCTGTCTATACTCAAAATCGAAGCTCACCCGATGTATCCCACATGGATGTCGATGGCGGATTTTCGACCAGGCAGCTGAAGGTATTGGCGCAGGCGGCGGGCGTTTTGTCCGCGAAGGCCGGCGCGGTACTCATTGAGGTTGGAAACACCGACCCCGACGACGTCATCCTGCTGCAGGGCGATGTCGAGCTGAAAGGTGGCGACGGATCGGTGCAGAAGATTCGGGGTGGATCCGACTCTGCGCGCGTTCCGTTGGCGCGACTGCGGCCGCGGCGATTCCAGGTGCGGGCGCTTACGCCGGTGCGTTACCTCAAGGTCAGCAACCAACTGGTCCGCGCGACGCTTGCGCCGGTCGCTGAAGCGGCAGCGGTTGCGGCACCGGTGGTCGAGACGGTCGAAGCCGGTGATTACGAAGTCACCGAGTTGCTTCATGGCGAAATCGATGCGGCACAGGACTTGTTCGTCGAGTTCGCCGAAGCGGTTCGTCGCGACAACATTCCGTTGCCGAGTCTGCCGTCCATCGCGACGCGCGTGCGGCAGGCCGTCGCGGCCGAATGTGGAACGCGCGAGCTTGCACAAATCGTCAATGGCGACGCGGCGATTGCAACGAAGGTTGTGCGTGCCGCGAACGGTCCGCTCTATCGCAGCGACACGCAGACGACCACCGTCAGCGAGGCCATCACGCGACTGGGTGTGAGCACCACGCAACAGCTCGTGATGTCGTTCGTGTTGAAGGAGATCTTTTCGACGCAGATCCCCGCGCTGAAAGCGAAGATGCGTGCGGTATGGACGCACACCCAGGCGATGGCCGTGGGCTCGTTCGTGTTGGCACGCGAGTTCCGGCTGTTGAATGCGGAACGCGCGCTGTTCGCCGGATTGCTGCACGACATCGGTGCGGTGTCGCTCATCGCGTACTCGGAACGTTTTCCGGCCGTGTGGGAAGACGCCACCACGCTCGATCGCGTGCTCGATTCGCTACGTGGCGAGGTGGGCTCGATGGTGCTCGCGCGGTGGGGCTTCGAAACGGAGTGGGTGCGGTTGGCGCTGGAAGTGGATCAGTGGAAGCGCAAATGCCCGACGCCCGACTATTGCGGACTGCTGCAGGTCGTGCATTTCTGCCATCGGCCGGCGTTGCCCGCGCAGCCGAGTGACTCACCCGCCAATGCGCTAGCCGCGTTCGGTTGGGAGCCGGCGCAAGCGCACGAACTGCTGACGAGGGCGTTGGGTCGCGTGAAAGGCGCGGCCGCGCTGCTCGGCGAGGGCCGAACCGACGCGGCGGAGGAGAGCCGTCCGCACTAGCGAACGGTTAGAAGCGCAGCAGTTCGGTGTCGAGCGACGCGAGGTCGAGCACGCCGACGGCGTTGTAGCCTTCCATATGGCCGGCACATTCGCCCGGATTGAAGATCAGACACGCGTCCGACCGGTCGAGCCGGTGATGGTGCGTGTGACCATGCAGTGCGATGTGGTGATCTGCGCGTAGCGCAGCTCCCAGATCGCGCGGGTCGTGCACCACGACGATCCGCCGTTCGTGCCAGACCAGTTCCAACGGCGGATCTACGAAGCGAAACCCGCGTTCGGCAATCGCTGCATCCAGCGATGAGCGTTCCTGGTCGTTGTTGCCGAAAACACCCCATAGTGGTGCTTCGAGTCCGGCAAAGGCGTGGATGGTTTTCGCTTGAGTGATATCGCCGGTGTGGATCACGCGGTCGACGCGCGCGGCGTTGAACAAGTCGACTATGCGTCCGACGTTGCGAAGATTGTTGTGAGTGTCGCTGACGATGCCGATACGCATGGACAAAAAAAAGCAGAAGCGATCTCGCGACCGCTTCTGCTTGTTCGGCTGTTAAGCCGCTTTTTCGAGGATATGGATACCGCAAGCGCTGCCGAGGCCGATGACGTGCGTCATGCCGATGCGCGCACCTTGTACTTGGCGCTTGCCCGCTTCACCACGCAGGTGCGTGCACACCTCGTAGATGTTCGCGATACCGGTCGCACCCAGTGGATGGCCTTTCGACAGCAGACCGCCGGAAACGTTGACCGGAATACGGCCACCCAACGCAACCGCACCGGTGTCGATCATCATGCCGGCTTCGCCGTCTTTGCAGATGCCGAGGTTTTCGTAGTGCAGGATTTCTGCCGTTGCGAAGCAGTCGTGCAGTTCGATCAGGTTGATGTCTTTTGCACCGACACCCGCCATTTCGTAGGCCTGCTTGGCCGCAAGTCGGGTGCAGCTGTTGACGTCGGGCATCACGAGGTCGCGTTCCTGCCAGGGGTCTGACGTCATGATCGAGGCGCGCACTTTCACCGCGCGCTTCATCAGCCCGAGTTCGCGCACTTTCTTCTCGGAGCACAGCACCGCTGCGGCGGAACCGTCGACGTTGATCGAGCACATGAACTTCGTGTTCGGGTACGCGATCATTTCGGCGTTCATCACGTCCGCCAGCGAAAACTCCTTCTGCAGCATCGCTTTCGGGTTCATCGTCGAGTGGTGGTGATTCTTCACCGACACCTTCGCGAAGTGTTCGAACGTGGTGCCGTATTTGCGCGAGTGCTCCATGCCGGCTTCGGCGAACACCGCCGGCATCGTGCCGGAACCCATCAAGCCTTCACGCGAGATTCCTGTGCCGCCACCGCCGCCGAGGAGTCCCGAACTCATCTTCTCGACGCCGACTGCGAGCACGGTGTCATAGAGACCGGCTTTGATGGCAGTCCAGGCTTCGCGGAATGCGGTTGCGCCGGTGGCGCACGCATTTGCAACGTTTACCACGGGAATACCGGTTTGGCCGATCTGCTGCAGGATGCGCTGGCCGACCATACCGCTCGCCTGACCCAGGTTGCCGCAGTAGAACGCCTGCATGTCCTGAATCTTCAAGCCACAATCGTCGAGCGCACCGAGCGCTGCGATCGAACCGAGCACGTCCACATTCGGGCCCGTGCCAGCCTTCTGGAACTTCGTCATATCTACGCCGACGACATATACGTCACTCATTTGCGTGCCTCCTAAGCGGCCCGGGGTTGGAAGAAGTATGCGAGGTAGGAATTGCCTTCCCGGTCTTTGCGACCTGCGTCTTTGATGATCACTTCGATCGGCATGTCGAACTTCAGTTTCTTCGGATCAGGTTCGACGTTGATCAGGTTGCCCTTCAGCGAGCCGCCGCCTTCGAGGTCGACGATGGCGGATATGTAAGGTACTTCAACGCCGGGGAACGACCGATGCACGATCGAATAGGCGTACAGCTTGCCCTTCGTGCCGAGGCGGGTGGCTGCGAGTTGATCACGCGCACCGCATTTCGAACACACGGCGCGTGGGCCGAGATAAATGGCGCTACAGGCTTTGCACTTCATGCCTTCGAGATAGGGTTCGCCTGTCTCGGGGATCTTCAGAAAGTCCACTGCGGGCAGTGGCTTTGCGTTGCTCATGGAAACGTCCTCTCTCTCTTTTAATGCGGATGGCTTACCGGGCAGGGGTCGAAGCATACTGCGCGCGGGGTGAGGGCGGCAACGCTCTCACAGGGGGACGAAGCGCGAACGCGGTTTTGCGCTCGGCTAGCGAAAACCTCTCGAAAACGTCTCATGTGGAATCGGAACATCGCGATTCTGCTGCTGTGTCAGCTGATCGCAGTAAGTGGATCCGTGCTGATCGTGACAGTCGGCGGACTCGTTGGCGCGCAGCTCGCGTCGGGGTCGCTCGCGACACTGCCGGTGTCGATCATGGTGGTCGGTACCGCGCTTGCCACGGTATTTGCCGCGATGCTGATGCGGTCGGCGGGGCGGCGCAGGGGCTTCGCGATCGGCGCGGCCATCGCCGCGGCCGGCGGCGGCGTTTCCGCGTTTGCATTGCAGGCGGAGAGCTTCGCGCTGTTCTGTGTCGGCGTGGGCTTCTACGGCGTCAACAACGCTTTCGTACAACAGTACCGTTTTGCCGCGGCCGAGAGCGTTGCTCCGGCGTTGGCGGGGCGCGCGATCTCTATGGTGCTGATCGGTGCCATTGGCGGTGCGTTCTGCGGTCCGTTACTCGCAACCGGTGGCGAGCACCTGATCGGTTCGCATGCGTACACCGGTTCGATGCTCGCTATGGGCGTGCTGCAGGTGATCGCGCTCTTGCTGTTGTTGTTCATCGACGAACCGACGGCTGGGTTTACCGCTGCGGAAGAAACGGCGGAACGGCCGTTGCGTGAGGTGGTGATGCAACCGTCGTTTCTCGTTGCGATGCTCGCGAGTGTGGTCGGTTACGGCGTGATGAACCTGATCATGACGGCGACGCCCCTCAGCATGCACGTTCACGACGGGTTATCGATGAGCGACACGGCGGGGGTGATCCAAAGTCACGTGCTCGCGATGTACGTGCCGTCGTTGTTTGCCGGTGTGCTGATCGCGCGTGTCGGTGTGATACGGATTCTGGCGTGTGGTCTGCTTGCAATGCTGGCGGCGGTGGGCATCGGTCTATCCGGTCACGCGGTAGCGCACTACTGGTGGGCGCTCGTGCTGGTGGGTATCGGCTGGAACCTTCTGTTCGTCGGCGGCACCGCGCTCCTGGTGAGCAGTTATCGCAACGTCGAACGCTTCAAGGCGCAGGCGGTGAACGAATTCAGCGTGTTCGGCGTATCGGCCGCAGGTTCGCTGCTGGCCGGCACGCTGATACACAGCTGGGGGTGGAACGCGGTGCTCTGGTCGACGGCACCGATGCTGATCGTTACCGCTGCAGCGCTCGCGCGTTTCGCCATGCGCACGAGAGTTGCAGCTGCAACCGCCTGACGGCGTCGTTTACTCCTTCACGCCCAAACGCTGATGCATGATCGGGCTGGTTGTCGTGTATTGCAGGTGCACCTTCTTGTCCGGCTCGATGCGCGCTTTGATCGCGAACGCGGCAAGCGCCGCTTCGTGGAAGCCGCACAGAATCAGCTTCTTCTTGCCGGGGTAGGTGGCGATGTCGCCGACGGCGTAGATGCCCGGCACGTTGCTTTCGAACTTCTCCGTGTCGGTGCTGATCTGGTTCTTCTCGAGATCGAGGCCCCACTCGGCGATGGGGCCGAGCTTTGGCGACAAGCCAAAAAACACCAGCAGATGATCGAGCGGTAGAAGCGACAACGACTCATCCGGAGCGCGCACTTCGATCTGCTTCAACGTCGCGCCGTCGCGTTCGAAGCGGACGACGTTGCCGACCGCAAACTTCATCTTTCCCGTCGCAACGAGCTGTTCCATCTTCGCAACCGACGCCGGTGCGGCGCGGAACTTGTCGCTGCGATGGATCAGCGTCATCGACTTCGCGTGCGGTGCGAGTTCGAGAACCCAGTCGAACGCCGAGTCGCCGCCGCCGAGCACGACCAGGTCTTTGCCGTGGTAACGGCTGGGATCCTTCACGCGGTAGAAGACCTGTCGATCGACCAGGTCATCCACACCATCCACGCGCAACGGCATCGGTTGAAACGATCCGACACCGCCGGCCACGACGACCGCTTTGCAGCGGATCTGCGTATCGGCGCTGGTCGATACGGTGAACGTACCGTCTTCGTGCTTCTGTACCTCGGACACTTGCTGGTCGAGATGGAAGGTGGCTCCAAACGGCTCGATCTGTTTCATCAGACGCGTCACCAGCTCTTGCGCGTCGCAGACCGGTATCGCAGGAATGTCGTAGATCGGCTTGTCCGGGTACAGCTCGGTGCACTGGCCGCCCGGTTTTGGCAACGCATCGACGATGTGCGCTTTCAAGCCGAGCAGACCCAGTTCGAAGATCTGAAAGAGCCCGCAGGGCCCGGCACCGACGATGACGACATCGGTCTGGATGGTCATGGTGTCTCCGTTCAAATGAAAATCCCCAGAAGGTTGTTCGAAAAATGCCGGTCGACCCATTCACCGGACTAACGGGCCTTCTTCAACGGCCTGTTAGCGAGTGACGCCTCGAAGCCGCAGCAGGTCGATCACGCGATCGGCACAGGCGTCGACGCTGAGCTCCGCCGTGTTCAAGGTCAGGTCTGCAGCAACCGGTTCTTCGAACTCGCTGGTGACCCCGGGGAAGCTTGGCAGTTCGCCGCGTTCGGCGGCCGCGTACATGCCTTCCTTGTCGCGGCTCTTCAGCACGCTGAGCGGTGCTGTCAGGTAGATCTCCAGGAAGCGACCCCCGCCAATCACGTCACGTGCGCGTGCGCGCACCTGTTCATGCGGAACCACGAAGGCGGTGAGACAGATCACGCCGGCGTCGTTGATCAATTTCGCCACTTCCGCGGCGCGACGCATGTTCTCCGAGCGGTCGGAGGCGGTAAATCCGAGGTCGCGGCTCATGCCGCGCCGGAAGTCCTGACCGTCGAGCACAGTCGCGAGCCGACCCATGTCGAACAGACGCCGTTCGATTGCGTTTGCGATGACTGTTTTGCCGGCTTTCGAAAGTCCCGTGAGCAATACGGTGACGGCGCGTTGGCCTAGTCGCTGCTCGCGCTCGGCGGCGGTCACCGGCGATAGACGTTCGCTGAGGAACTGGCCGTGCGGCAACTCGTTCCAGTGATCTTTCGCCGTATCGCCGCTCGGCGGACAGATCATGCCAGCGCCGATGGTGCGGTTGTTGATGCGGTCGATGACGATGAATGCACCGGTTTCGCGGTTGTCGTCGTATGCGTCGAACGCCACCGGCTCCGACAGCGTGAATTCGCAGCGGCCGATTTCGTTCAACGCGAACGTTTCGGCAGGCACTTGTTCCAGCGTGTTGATGTCGACGCGATGGCGAATTGCCGAGACGCGTCCGTACAACTGCTTCGTGCCGTGTTTGATGATGTACTGCTTGCCGGGAACGAGGGGATCTTCCGACATCCACACCAGCTGCGCGTCGAAGCGGTCTTCGACGAACGGCAGGTTGCCGGGTTTAACGAGCATGTCGCCGCGGCTGATGTCGACTTCGCTCGTAAGCGTAAGCGTGACCGCGAGTGGCGGGAACGCCTCCTCGAGATCTCCATCCATGGTGACGATACGCGCCACGGTAGAGGTTTTTCCTGAAGGCAACACCGCGATCTGATCGCCCGGACGGATGATGCCGCTCTGCACCGTGCCGCTGTAACCGCGGAACGACGAATCGGGACGGCTGACGCGCTGAACCGCGAAGCGAAAGTCCTCGAAGTTGCGGTCCGAGGCGATCTGCACGTTCTCCAACAGGTACATCAAGGTGCTGCCCTGATACCACGGCATCTCGTCGGATTTTTCGACGACGTTGTCGCCGCGCAAAGCGGAGATGGGAATGAACTGTAGATCGTCGATGCCGAGATTCGCCGTGAACGCGATGTACTCGCTGCGGATTCGATCGAACACGGTCTCGTCGAAGTCGACCAGGTCCATCTTGTTGACCGCGACGATGACGTGACGGATCCCGAGCAGCGCCGCGATGAATGTGTGTCGGCGCGTCTGTGTCAGCACGCCTTGGCGGGCGTCGATCAGAATCACCGCAACGTCGCAGCCCGAAGCACCCGTAGCCATGTTGCGCGTGTACTGCTCGTGCCCGGGCGTGTCGGCGATGATGAACTTGCGTTTCGTCGTCGAGAAGTAGCGGTAGGCAACGTCGATCGTGATGCCTTGCTCGCGCTCGGCCTGCAATCCGTCGGTGAGCAGTGCGAGATCGAATTCGCCGTCGTCGCCGGGCTTCTTCGAGCGCACCGCTTCGAGCTGATCCTCGTAGATCATCTTCGAATCGTGCAGCAGCCTGCCGATCAACGTGCTCTTCCCGTCGTCGACGCTACCGCACGTCAGGAAACGGAGAATCTCTTTGCGTTCGTGTTGCTCGAGATAGGCGAGGATGTCTTGCGCGATGAGGTCGGATTGGTGACTCACTAGTGTCGTGCCCCGAGGGTTTCTGTGTATTTTGAATTCGCCAGGCGCGTCGGGGCCAGGCGCAGTGAGGAGCCATATCGAGAATATGGCGACGAGCTGCAACGCAGTCCCGGCGCGCCTGGCGAGTTCCCGAAGGGCGCGACTGTGCGGCCGTTGGATCTTCGTTGTCGTCGCTTGGCGTGGCGCTTACCACGCCAGCGCGACGCGCAAAATGCACAGAAACCCTCGGGGCGCGGCACTAAAAATATCCTTCGCGCTTCTTCTGCTCCATGGACGCGGCGCCGTCGTAGTCGATCAAACGACCCTGGCGTTCAGAGTGCTTCGTCAGCAGCATTTCCTGAATGATCTCGGGCAGCGTCGCCGCTTCCGACTCGATTGCGCCGGATAGCGGATAACAACCGAGCGTGCGGAAGCGGACCATGCGCTGCTGCGGCACTTCGCCGTCGCGCAACGGCATACGATCGTCGTCGAGCATGATCAAGGTGCCGTCGCGCTCTACAACGGGGCGCGAGGCCGCGAAATACAGCGGCACAATTTCGAGCTTCTCGAGATAGATGTATTGCCAGACGTCGAGCTCGGTCCAGTTCGACAGGGGGAACACGCGCACTTCTTCGCCGCGATTCACGTTGCCGTTATAGAGGCTCCACAGCTCCGGTCGCTGATTCTTCGGGTCCCAACGGTGGTTCGAGTCGCGTACCGAATACACACGCTCCTTGGCGCGCGACTTTTCTTCATCGCGCCGCGCGCCGCCGAACGCGGCGTCGAATTTGTAATGGTCGAGCGCTTGCAGCAGCGCTTGAGTCTTCATGATGTCGGTGTATTTCTTTGAACCGTAGGTGAACGGCGTGACGTTGTTCCGTACACCTTCCTGGTTTGTGTACACGATCAGATCGAGCTCATTTTCTTTCGCGACGCGGTCGCGGAACGCGATCATCTCGCGGAATTTCCACGTCGTATCGACATGCAGCAGCGGAAACGGCACGCGTCCCGGGAAGAACGCTTTGCGTGCAAGGTGCAAAAGCACCGTCGAGTCTTTGCCGATCGAGTACAGCATCACCGGTTTCTCGAACTCGGCGGCTACCTCGCGAATGATGCGGATACTCTCGCTCTCGAGCTGCTTGAGGTGCGTGATCTGATAGCCGGCCATGGCGCGTGAGTCGCTAAAAGGGCTGCCATTCTAATGTCAGCGACTACGGATTCGAAGTGGTCGGTCAGGCGCTTTCGCTATATCCATAAATCGATCGACGGCGCGACTGTGCGCACCCGCACGTTTAACGAGGGCGGCGTCAATCGGAGGAGAGCGCGTCGCGTAGCAGCGAATTGACCTGTTGAGGATTTGCGCGCCCCTGCGTCGCTTTCATGATCTGACCGACGAAGAAACCGAGCACCTTCTCTTTACCGGCGCGGAATTGCGCAACCTGTTCGGGGTTTGCGTCGACGATCGTGCGAATGACCGCGGCGAGTTCACCAGAATCGGAGACCTGCTCGAGCCCCTGCTCCTTTATCAGGTCGTCGACGTTGCGTGCTGGATCGGCCGCCTTCCAAAGCGTGTCGAACAGCGACTTGGCGACCTTGCCGGTGATTGTCCCGGCACGCACGCGCGCGATAAGTGCGCCGAGTTGCTCCGGCGTCACCGCGCTCTTGTCTGGATGAAGTTCGTGTCTGTTCAGCGTCGCCGACCAGTCACCCAGTATCCAGTTCGCTGCCGCCTTTGCTTCACCCGAGACCATCAGCACCGACTCGAAGAATCGCGCCACACTCGGGTCGTCAGTAAGGCGCGAGGCGTCGTAGTCGGAAAGCGCGAGATCGTTCATGTAGCGCTGGCGCTTCTGATGCGGAAGTTCCGGCAGCGAGCCGCGCACCTCGGCAATGAACGCTTCGTCGATGACCACCGGCAGCAGATCGGGTTCCGGAAAGTAGCGATAGTCGTCAGACAGCTCTTTGCTGCGCATCGTGCGCGTCTCGTCGCGGTCAGGATCGTACAGGCGCGTTTCGCGACGCACCTGCCCGCCGCTCTCGATAACTTCGATCTGGCGCGCCACTTCGTGATCGATCGCGCGTTCGAGAAAGCGAAACGAGTTCAGGTTCTTGATCTCGGTGCGCACGCCCAGTTCGTTCGTTCCGGCCGGCCGCACTGAAACGTTCGCGTCGCAGCGCATGGAACCCTCGTTGAGGTTGCCGTCGCAGATGCCGATGTAACGCACGAGCGTATGCATCTGACGGAAGTACGCAGCCGCTTCCTTCGCGCTGCGCATGTCGGGTTCCGAGACGATTTCGAGCAGCGGCATGCCGGCGCGGTTCAAATCGATACCCGTCATGCCTGCGAAATCTTCGTGCAGCGACTTGCCGGCATCTTCTTCGAGGTGTGCGCGCGTGATGCGGATCGTGCGCGTGGTGCCGTCATCGAGACGAAGCTCGACATGGCCGGCGCCGACGATCGGGCTCTCGAATTGGCTGATCTGATAGCCTTTCGGCAGGTCGGGATAGAAGTAGTTCTTTCGATCGAAGATGCAGCGAGTGCTTATGTGCGCGTCGATTGCCACGCCGAACGTCACCGCCATTCGGACGGCGGCCTCGTTCAACACCGGCAACGTACCCGGCAACGCGATGTCTACAGCGCTCGCCTGCGTGTTCGGTGCTGCTCCGAATTCAGTGCTGGCACCGGAGAAAATCTTCGAGCGCGTTGCGAGCTGCACGTGTACTTCGAGACCGATGACCGTTTCCCACTGCATTGCAGACCTACCCGATGGCCGGTGGCGTACGCGAATGCCAATCGGTCGCGCGCTGAAAATCCGCGCCGAGCCCGATCAGGCGACTCTCGCTGAAGTGCGGCCCGATCAATTGCATGCCGACCGGCAGACCATCGTGAAATCCGCTCGGCAATGCGAGCGCTGGAACGCCGGCCAGGCTGGCCGGAACAGTGAATACATCCTGCTGATACATCTCGACCGGATCGCTGATCTGGCCGATCGGAAATGCTGTGCTCGGCGTGGTCGGCGTCAGCAAGGCATCGACCGATGCGAATGCGTTGACGAAGTCGTCGCGGATCAACCGACGCACGCGTTGCGCTTTCAGGTAGTACGCATCGAAATAACCGACCGACAAGGCATAGGTGCCGGTCAGGATCCGCCGTTTCACTTCACGGCCGAATCCTTCGCTTCGCGAGCGTTGGTACAAGTCCGTTAGATCGACGGGTGCTTCGCAACGATGCCCGTAGCGCACGCCGTCGAAGCGCGAAAGGTTCGTCGATGCCTCTGCGGACGCGACGACATAGTAGGTTGCGACCGCGGCCGCGGTATGCGGTAAAGACACTTCCACCAGCGTGTGGCCCAACGACTCGAATTGGCGGCGGGCATCGTCGAAAACGCGCGCCAGCGCCGGGTCGGTGAGCATCTGCAGATACTCTTTGGGTAAGCCGATTCGCAACTTGCGACTAGGCGCAACTGCGGCTGCTGCCGCTTTGCCGTCGTGCCCTGTCTGCGCACTCGTCGAATCTCTCGTGTCGAACGCCGCCATCGCATCGAGCAGCAACGCGATGTCGGCAACGCTGCGGGCCATCGGCCCGCCCTGATCGAGACTCGATGCGAACGCGACCATGCCGAAGCGCGATACGCAGCCATACGTCGGCTTCAACCCACAGACGCCGCTGAAGGCAGCCGGTTGACGGATCGATCCGCCGGTATCCGTCCCGGTTGCCGCCGGCGTGAGACCCGCGGCGAGTGCCGCGGCGGAGCCGCCAGATGATCCTCCAGGTACGCGTGTTGGATCCCACGGATTGCGAACCGGTCCGTAGTAGCTCGTCTCGCACGATGAGCCCATCGCGAACTCGTCCATGTTGGTCTTGCCGAGCGTTACGGCGCCGGCGGCATCGAGCCGCGCCACTGCGGTGGCGTCGTAAGGTGCAATGAACGTGTCGAGCATCTTCGAACCGCAGCTCGTGCGAACGCCCGCCGTGCAGAAGATGTCTTTGTGGGCAATGGGAAGACCGGTCAGCGGTGTGGCGGCTTTTGTGCGCAGTTTCGCATCTGCGGCCGCCGCTTGAGCATGCGCACGCTCGCGAGCAACCGTAATGAAGCTGTTGTACTCGACGTCGAGACGTTCGATCCGGTCGAGATAGAAGCGCGTCAGCTCAACGCTTGAGAACTGCCGATTCCTGAGTCCATCGGCCAGGTCTGTGAGGGTCGAAAAAGGGTTCATCACTCGATGACGCGAGGTACCAGATACAAGCCGTCTTGCACCGCCGGAGCAATGCGTTGGAACGCATCGCGATTGATTCGCTCTGTCACTTCATCGGGTCTCAGACGTTGCGTTGCGTCGAGTGGATGGGAGAGCGGCTCGATGGAGTCGGTGGGCACGGCAGCGAGCGAGTCGATCATCGCGATGATGCGCGTGAGATCGTCACGTGCATCTCGACGTTCTTCATCACCGAGTGCCAAGCGCGCCAAAATGCAGAGCTTGTCGATGTCGCGCTCGTGGATTGTCATGAGAATGCACGTAAAACGCGCACCGTAGCACATTCGTTCCTTGCCCAAAATCCCTGCGGTTGCTACAGTTTTATGCGCTACTCCATTCACCTCCCAGAAGACTCCCATTTAGATGCTCAAGTACATACGCGGGCTGTTCTCGCGGGATCTTGCGATAGATCTCGGAACAGCCAACACGCTCATCTACGTGCGTGATGAAGGCATCGTCCTCAACGAACCGTCGGTTGTCGCGATCCGCCATCAGAACAATCAGAAGAGCGTTGCAGCGGTGGGCCTCGATGCCAAACGGATGCTTGGCAGGACGCCCGGAAACATCACTGCGATACGGCCGTTGAAGGATGGCGTCATTGCCGATTTCCTGGTCACCGAGAAGATGCTGAAGTACTTCATCGGGAAAGTGCACGAGAATGCGTGGATGCGACCGAGCCCGCGCGTACTCGTGTGCGTGCCATGCAAATCGACCGAGGTCGAGCGGCGTGCGATTCGCGAGTCGGCATTGTCGGCCGGTGCGCGCGACGTCAGGTTGATCGAAGAGCCGATGGCCGCGGCGATCGGCGCTGGTCTGCCCGTTCACGAAGCGATTGGCACGATGGTGGTCGACATCGGTGGCGGCACCACTGAGATTGCAATCATCTCGCTGAACGGTGTGGTGTATTCGGACACCGTGCGCGTCGGCGGCGACCGTTTCGACGAAGCGATCGTGGCCTACGTGCGCAGGACGCAGGGCAGCCTGATCGGCGAAGCCACTGCCGAACGCATCAAGCAGGAAATCGGCTGCGCGTATCCTCAGAAGGACATTCGCGAGATCGACGTGCGCGGTCGCAACCTCGCCGAAGGCGTGCCGCGGAGCTTCACGCTGAACAGCAACGAGATCCTCGAAGCGTTGCAGGAACCGTTGTCGATGATCGTTCAGGCAGTGAAGAGCGCACTCGAGCAGACGCCGCCCGAACTCGCATCCGACATCGCCGAGACCGGTCTCGTGCTGACGGGTGGTGGTGCATTGCTTCGAGACATCGACATCCTGCTGGCAGAAGAAACAGGCCTCCCCGTGGTGATCGCCGAAGACCCGCTCACGTGCGTTGCGCGCGGCGGCGGTAAAGCGCTCGAATTGATGGATAAGTCCGGCAACGCGGACCTGTTGTCGACCGACTAGTGTCGTGTCCCCAAGGCACGACACCACTCGCAGCGCTGCTATGATGCTGCCGTTCCAGCTGGTCTGAGGGTCTCATCAAGGCGCTATTCCTGCGTGATTCCGGCGCCGGCTATCTGCTGTTGGCGCTCGCGATCGTTTCCGCGCTGCTGATGACGATCGACGTGAATTCCCGTTTGCTGCAGCCGATGCGATCGGTGCTCGCAACGATCATCAGCCCGATCTACGTCATCGCCGAGAGTCCTTACCACGTCAGCCGCGAAGCCCGCGCGACTTTGTCGACGCGCGAATCGTTGATGGCCGAGAACACGCAGCTCGAGCAACGCAATCTCGAACTGTCGACGATGGCTCAACAGTTCGTCGCACTGCGCGAAGAGAACGCGCGCCTGCGACAGTTGCTCGGCAGTCGCCAACGCCTCGGAGCCGAAGTGCTCGTCGCCGAATTGATCGGTGTGATTCCGAGCCCCAACACGTATCAGGTCGAAATCGACAAAGGCGCGGCGGATGGCGTGTTCATCGGGCAAGCGGTGATCGATGCGGAAGGACTGTTCGGCCAGGTGGTCGAGGTGGCGCAGTTCTCGAGCCGGGTGATGCTGGTCATCGATGCTGCGCACGCCGTTCCGGTGCAGGTCAATCGCAACGATTTCCGCAGCATCGCCGCCGGCACCGGACGCACCGACCGTCTTGAGCTCGAATATGTGCCGGTTACCGCCGACATTCGCGTCGGCGACCTCCTGGTGAGTTCCGGGCTCGGGGGACATTTTCCGCGCGGCTATCCGGTAGGTGAGGTGACCGCCGTGGTAGTCGAGCCGACGATGACCTACGCGCAAGTCACCGCAAAACCGTCCGCTGCTCTCGACCGCAGCCGGCATGTGTTGTTGGTGTACGACGCCAAAACCGAACAGCCCAAAGACGCTGACCCTGCACCTGCGGATCCTGTGCCCGAGGAACCGAAGTGAATCCGACGCGAGGCGGTTGGGTGATCCTCCTGACGATCGTGATCGCGATGCTGCTGGCTGTGGTGCACCTCCCGGCCGGTACGCCGGCATGGGTTGGTTGGTTGCGGCCGTCGTGGCTGGTGCTGGTCGTCTTCTATTGGGTGATGGCGCTTCCGCATCGATTCGGGATGATCTCGGCCTGGATCACCGGGCTGCTCGTCGACGTCCTCTATGCAGATCCGCTTGGCGTGAACGGCTTTTGTCTGGCGGCGCTGACGTATGTCACGTGGTCGTTCTACGAGCGATTCCGCATGTACTCGGTCGCACAGCAGGGTGTCGTGGTGTTTCTGCTGGTGCTCGGCACAGAGTTCATCCGCATGTGCGCGCAATGGGTCAGCCGCGACGGGACGTTGTCGTTCTGGGTGTTCGTCCCCGCGGCGGCAAGCACCGTTGCATGGCCGTTGGTGGCAATGGTACTGCGGCGCATTCGATATCAATTCTCCGTCGAGTGACCGATGGGAACCCGGCTGGCACAACTCGTTCTCGCATCAACGTCACCGCGGCGCGCCGCATTGCTGACGCAGCTCGGTGTTGCATTCACGGTGAAAGCGCCCCACATCGACGAGACGCGGCTGCCTGACGAGTCGGTCGAGGACATGGTGCGACGTCTCGCTTTGTTGAAGGCGGCAACTGCGGCGCGCGGCGAGACACTGCCCGTGCTCGGCGCCGACACGGCGGTGATGATCGATGATGTGCTGCTTGGCAAGCCCGCCGACCGCGTTGAGGGGCTGCAGATGTTGTCGTTGCTGTCTGGGCGCACCCACCAGGTGCTGACGGCCATTGCGGTTGTCCGCGGCGATCGTCACGAAGCCCGCATATCGCGTTCTCGCGTGACTTTCAGGGAAATCACGAGCGCAGAAGCAGAACGATATTGGGCGAGCGGAGAGCCGTGCGACAAAGCCGGGGGTTATGGGATCCAAGGTATTGGGGGTATATTCGCGAAGCGCATCGAGGGCAGCTACAGCGGAATCGTCGGGCTGCCGCTCGCTGAAACGGAAGCGTTGCTCCAAGCCTTCGGCGTGGACACCTGGCAGTATCGAGATGCGTGAGGTCGCCGATGGAAGAAGAGCTGCTCATCAATGTCAGCGGGTTCGAAACCCGCGTGGCGCTCATCCAGAACCACGCGCTGGCCGAAGTTCATCTGCAGCGTTCGGGTCCCTACAGCCTCACCGGCAACATCTATAAAGGAAAGGTCGAACGAATCCTGCCCGGCATGCAGGCGGCATTCGTCAACATCGGCTTGGGCCGTCCCGGATTTCTGCATGCGCGGGACATCGACGCGCCGCGCATCAGCGTTGCCGAACCGGACCCGGTACAGAAGGACATCCGCGACCTCGTGCACGAGGGTCAATCGTTGCTGGTGCAAGTGGCGAAGGATCCGATTGCGACCAAGGGCGCGCGGCTGACGACCAACATCGCGCTCGCCAGCCGCTATCTCGTGCTGATGCCGCTCAATGCCCACGTCGGAATATCACAGCGCATCGAAGACCCGGTCGAACGCGAACGCCTGCGAATCGCGACCGAAACAGCTCGCGCCGCGCTCGGTTGCGACGCTTCGCGCGGTTTCATCATTCGTACTGCGGCAGAGGGCGTATCCGAAGCGATGATCGAAGCCGACGTGCGCGTGCTCGAACGCGTGTGGCAACGCGTCGACGAACGGCAGCGCAACCAGAACGCGTCCGGTGTCGTGTATCAGGAACTGCCTCTGCACACCCGCGTGATCCGCGATTTCGCCGGCCCCGATCTCAAGGCGGTGAAGATCGACGAACGATGCACGTACGACCGCGTGCGCGACTTCGTTGCCGAGTTCATACCGGAGCACGTCGCCCGGGTTCAGTTTTACGACGACCCTGTGGCGCTGTTCGACCGCTACGGCGTCGAAGACGAGATCGAACGGGCGCTACAGAGCCGGGTTGCGTTGCGCTCCGGCGGGCATCTGGTGATCGAGCAAACCGAAGCGATGACCACCATCGACGTGAACACGGGTGCTTATGTCGGCGCCCGCAACCTCGAAGACACGGTGTTCCGCACGAATCTCGAGGCGGCAGCCATTCTTCCGCGGCAACTGCGCCTTCGTAATCTCGGCGGCATCATCGTGGTCGATTTCATCGACATGGAAGACGAGGAGCACCGCCGCCAGGTGCTGCGCACCCTGGAAAAGGCGTGCGAATCCGACCCTGCCAGGATCCGTATCTCCGGAATCTCCGAACTCGGCCTGGTGCAGATCAGCCGGAAACGCACGCGCGAGAGTTTGCGGCAGCAGGTGTGTGAGAGTTGTCCTACATGCGGTGGACACGGCGTCGTCAAGTCGGCCGAATCGGTCTGCCTCGAGATTTTCCGCGCCATGCTACGCAACGCCCGTCAGCACCCAGTCGAGGTGCAATCCCCGCCTGGCGCCACGAATGGTGCAACGACCACGAGCGACATGCTGGTTCAGGCGTCGCAAAGCGTGGTCGATCGATTACTCGACGAGGAACGGGATAACGTAGCATGCGTGGCTGAGCAGATCGGACGGACGATCCGTTTCCAGGTAGAGCCGAGCTACGGTCCCGAGCAGTTCGACCTGGTACTGGTACAAGGCGTGACCCGCTGACCTGCACTCTGCCGGGAGCTTGAATCAAGCTCCCAGGTAGCGGTCGAAGTTCTTACGTTGAGAGTGTGGGTCAATCTTTTGCGCGCCGTGCTGCGTCCTCTATCGCTGCTGCTGATCGCCCTGACGGTGCTGCTCGCCGTTGTGACGGCGACCGGACGAGTGCTGGTCGCGTGGTTACCTCAGTTCGAACCCCGTCTGAACACCTATCTTGCGCAGAGCGGCGTGGAGATCACCGGCCTTACCGCGCGCTGGCATTTGTTGAATCCGGTGGTCCATCTCGCTCAGCTTCAGTTCCGCGGTGGCCATGCAAGCAATGTCACCGTGGAAATGGACGTGCTCGAAAGCGCGCTGCACAGCACGCTGATCGTTCGGCATCTGTCGGCCGAACAGATCCAGTTGATGCCGCGGCGAGATCGGAACGGCCGTTGGTCGCTCGGCGGTGCCGGTGGCGGCAACGCTGGAGCGCCTGCGCTCGGCGACTTGCTGCGTTATAGCGACGGAATTCAGTTTCCTGACGTCCGGGTTCGTTTCGAGGCCGGCGAATCCGGCGGCCAAGCGGAATTGTTGGAGCCGTTTGGCGAGCCGATCGGCGAGGTCCATGCGCGCGGCAGCATCGCGAATGCGGGGTTGCGTCACTCGGGCGAGATCGTGCTGTCCGTGGAGAGCGGCGGCAGCGGCGAGATCAGGCTGGCGTACAACCTGTCGGATGCGTGGTTGGGCAGGCCGACGAGCGGTGAACTCGCGATCGATGCCGATCAGTTCGTCATCGCGCCGGCGTTTGGTGTCGCGGTAGGTGGGCTTGGTGCGACGCTCGAACGGCTGCACGGGCAGTGGTCGTTCTCAGGCCGCGATAGCGCTGGCCGACTCGCGATGGCCGCGCGCGACCTGGTGTTGCCTACCGGAAAGCTCGAAGCGGTCGATGTGTCGATGCGTGGATCGACGGGCCGGCTGGGGCGCAACTGGAACCTGGCCGTCGATGAACTCGCGGTGTTCGGTGCGCATGGCAGCGTGCGCCTCGATAAAACCGTTATGACGGCGCAGCGGGGTTTGGCGGGTTGGACCCGTCTGGAGGCGGCCTTCCCCGCGTTCGACGCCGCTCCGATGGTCGGCATCGTGCGCGACGCGGCCGCGGGTGTGCACGGTGTGGAAACGTGGCTCGGCGGTCTCGATCCCCGTGGCCGGATCGACGGTGCGAAGCTCCGCTACGACTTCGACGATCGCGCGCTCGACTACGAAGCGAATGTGTCGGCGATTGCGCTGGAGAACTGGAAAGGTGTGCCGCTTGTTCGCAATGCATCGGCCAAAGTGGCCGGCACTGAGCGCAGCGTAGAGATCGCCTTGAACGGCGATCAGGTGGGCCTGGGGTTTCTCGATTTCTACGAACACCCGACCGAGTTTCAGCACCTCGAAGGCAGTGTGTTGATCTGGTTCGTGCCCGGCTACCTGGCGGTGCAGGGTCATGATTTTGCAGGCACGTTCGGTGACTCGACCATCCATGGTCAGTTCACATTCGGACGTCCGAGCGACGAACTGGAGCAGCGCCTGTTGATGGCGCTTCGGATCAACGACATCGACGGCCGCGACGGCCTCGCATTCGTACCGCGCGAGTTACCACAGTCGCTGCGCGACGGTCTCGATCAGGCGATCGTGGCGGGGCGGGTGGATACGGTCGATCTCGTCTACCACGGTCACCTGCGCACGATCGAAGGACTGCCGATGCGTCAGGCGGAACTCCGCGTGGAAATGCGCGACGGCACCGTGCGATTCCATCCCGACTGGCCGCCGGCGACCGGCGTTGCAGGACAGATCGAGTACACCGCCCTCGGCACGTTCGGGCGATTCGACGCAGGTGATCTGGTCGGCATCAACGTGACGAACGCCGAGGTGTTTTTGCCGCTGTCTGTCGAGTACGTCGACTTCGACGGGAAGGGCAGTGGAGACGGTGTAGCGCTGCGTCATCTCATCGATCAATCGCCGCTCACATCGTGGCTGTCGTTCGTGAAAGCGGAGTGGACGTTCGCGGGGCCGTTCGACTATGCGGCGCAGATGCGTATACCGATTTCGGGCAACACGGAGGCTTCCGTCGATCTGAAGCTCGACCTGAAGGAGTTCACGGCGGGGCTGACCGACATGAAGGTGAAACTCGGTGGCCTGCACGGCGAAGTGCGCTATCGCTATCCGAACGAGATCGAAGGCGAGTCGATCACTGGCAAAATGTTCGATCGGCCGGCGCGTTTCGCGGTGACTTCGGTGGATGGCGTCATACGCGTTGCATTCGACGGACGCGTTGGTGCGAAGGAACTTGCCGATTGGCGCGGCTTTCCGAATCCCGGTTTAGCGGACGGAGAGTTCGACTTCGTCGGCGAATACCGGATCAGACCGGGATCGAACGAACCTTCGGTGTTGGCGCTGCAATCGGATCTGAGCGGTGTAACCCTCGGTTTACCGGCGCCGCTCGGAAAGGAAGCAGCGGAGTCGCGACCCTCGACGCTGACGATGTTGTTTGCCAACGATCACGACAGGCTCGATTTCCAGCTTGGTGGAGTGGCGCAAGGCTGGCTTCGCATCGCCGAAGGCGGCGTGCGGTCCGGCAGCATCGGCATCGGCGTGGGAGCGGAGCCCGAGCGCGGTGACGAAGACGTCGTCACCATCGAAGGCGAGATCGCGTCGCTCGATCTGACAGATCGATTGAGGGGTGAGGAAGCGGGGTTCTACCCGAGTTTCCCGTGGGGTATGAACGCGTTCAAGATCGGGCACGTGGCATTTCAGAACGTGGGGTTCGACAACATCGTCGCCGACGTCTGGAATCGCGCCGGAAAGTTGCAGATCTCGGTCACGGCGCCCGACATCGAGGGTTCGATGGAGTGGCCGGCCGGTTCGCCGCCCGCCATCGACTTGCACTACCTGAAGCTGCCGGCCGGAAAGCCGGGCGCAGGCGGTGATCCGCTGGCGAACGTCGATCCGCGGGGAATCATCGACCTCGACGTAGTGGTGCAGAGCATCTCGCTCGGAGAAGAGAACTACGGAACCTGGCACTTCAACGTTCGCAGGTCCGACGGAGGCGTAGCCATCGAGAATCTGGTGGCAGACGTAAAGGGCCTGCACATCCAGGCCGATGGGCCGACGATATGGACCGGCGGCGATGCAGGTCGCACTCACTTCAAGGGCCAGCTGCACGCTGGCGATCTGGCGACGGTGCTGCCGCAATGGAACTACGCACCGAGCCTGGAGACGACCACCGTAGGCGTCGAGGCCGACGTCAACTGGCCGGGTTCGCCGCTGAACTTCTCGTTGGCCAAACTCGAGGGCAAAGTCGCATTGAAAGCGGAGAAAGGCCGCTTCGTCGATCTCGGCGAAGGATCCGGTGCAGTGCGCATCTTCAGCCTGCTGAATTTCGCCGCCATTGCGAAGCGCATGACGCTCGACTTCTCCGACGTATTTGGGAAGGGGATCAGTTTCGACCAACTCACCGCTACGGTTATGGCCGATCGTGGCGTCATCAACTTCGTCGAACCGATGGTGATCGACGGCACCGGCGGTGATTTCCGCATCAACGGCACCGTGAATCTGTTGACTGGCACGCTCGACAACGAGATGGTCGTGACGTTGCCGGTGAGTTCCAGCTTGCCGTGGTATGCGGCTTATCTCGGTTTCGTCAATCCTATTGCCGCCGGCGCGGTGCTCGTAGGCGAACGGCTGTTTCGCAATCAGATCGACAATCTCTCCAGCGCGAAATACAAAGTGAGCGGGACCCTGCAGAATCCCGAAGTGAATTTCGAGCAGGTGTTCTCGAAGGCGATGACGGAGCAGGCAGAGACTCCGCCGGATGTTCCAGTTCCAGGTCCAGATTCAGTGCCGGCACCGAACACGCATGGCGCCACCAGCGATACGACCGACGGTACGGCAAGCGGTACCGCTCGCGATAGAACTACCGATACGACACCCGCTGCGACGCAACCGAAGGACAAAGACGCATGAACGATCTGATCGAGGTGGCGCAACGTCAGCTGTGGGATGCGGCGGAGTTGCGCTCGACCGATGTCGAACGGCTGCTCGGCCAGTTGGCCGGCCGTGCGATCGATACCGGCGAACTGTTCTTTCAATCGGTGCGCAGCGAAGCGTGGGTGATGGAAGACGGCATCATCAAGGAGGGCGCGTTCAGTGCCGATCGCGGCGTAGGCGTCCGTGCGATCAGCGGCGAACGCACCGGTTTCGCCTATTCCGACGACATCGTTTTGCCGGCGCTCGAAGAAGCCGCGGTGGCGGCGCGAAGCATCGTTCGCAGCGGCGGGTCAGGCGAGCATCGTGTGTGGACGCCAACGCCGACCGAGCGTCGCTACGAACCGATCGATCCGATCGCGTCGCTCGACGAGAATGCGAAGATCGCATTGCTGCGGGAACTCGATGCGCGTGCACGACGCATCGACCCGCGCGTCAAAGAAGTCACGATCCGACTCGCAGCGAATTTCGAGACTCATCTGGTGGTTGCGACGGACGGTACGATGTCCGCCGACATTCGTCCGCTGGTGCGCCTCGACGTGAGCGTGATCGTGGAGCAGAACGGCCGCCGCGAACGGGGCTTTTCGGGCGGCGGCGGGCGCCGCGATCTCAGCTGGTTCATGGCAGACGGCCGAGCCGCCGCGTTCGTCGACGAAGCAGTGCGCACCGGACTCGTCAGCCTCGATGCGATTCCCGCGCCCGCCGGACCGATGATGGTCGTGCTCGGCCCGGGTTGGCCCGGTGTGTTGTTGCATGAAGCAGTCGGCCACGGACTGGAAGGCGATTTCAATCGCAAAGGTACTTCGGCGTTCAGCGGCCGCATCGGCGAGCAGGTTGCGTCGCCCCTTTGCACGGTCGTTGACGACGGTACCTTGCCGAACCGACGCGGCTCGTTGTCGGTGGACGACGAAGGTACGCCCACGCAGCGCACCGTGCTCATCGAGAACGGGGTGTTGAAGGGTTACCTGCAGGACCGGCACAACGCGAAGCTGATGAACGCGGCGCCCACGGGCAACGGCCGCCGCCAGTCGTATGCGCACACTCCGATGCCGCGCATGACCAACACGTTCATGCTCGCGGGAACGCACGAACCAGAAGAGATCATCGCGAGCGTATCGCGTGGCTTGTACGCAGTGAATTTCGGCGGCGGTTCGGTCGACATCACGTCGGGCAAGTTTGTCTTCTCGGCCACCGAGGCGTACCTGATCGAGGATGGAAAGGTCACGCGGCCGGTGAAGGGTGCCACGTTGATCGGTAACGGCCCCGAGATCATGACGCGCGTGTCGATGGTCGGAAACGACCTCGCGCTCGACGAAGGCGTTGGCGTGTGTGGAAAGGACGGCCAGTCGGTTCCGGTGGGCGTTGGCCAGCCGACGTTGCGAATCGATCAGGTGACCGTCGGCGGAACGGAAGCGTCGTCCGGATCTGCTGCGTGATCGATCGTCGCGTGAAACGCAGCGTTTTCGCGCAGATGGCGGAACAGCGCCCTGAACGCGGTGGGGTCGTCGGACTGTTTGCGCGCGGCCCTGATCAATGCGCGGAGTTGCGCGCGGTCGGTGGTCGGATAGACGCAGATGTAGTCGGTCACCGCTGCGTCGTCGGCGATCAGGCGGTCACGCCAGCGCTCTATCTCGTGATGGGCGTAGCGCGTCTCTGCGTTCTTGCGCGAGAGCCCGTCGAGCGCGTGTTCGATCTCCGCGACTTCGACGCCGCGCATCAGACGGCCTATCAGTTGGCCCTGGCGCCGCTTCGCTTCATGCGAGGTGATCCGTCGGTAGTCGGCGATCGCGTTCGCCAACGTTTCCGGCAGTGGCAGTGCGGCGCGTTGTTCGTCGTTGAGCTCTGCCAGTTGCTGGCCGAGCTCCTTCAAACGCTGCGCGTCACGTTTGCGCGCGGACTTACTCGATTCCTCTTCGCTCATCGGCGGCAAGGTATCACACCAGAGAGGTTGCTATGGACGACACGGTGAATCTCGTTGCCGCTACGGATCACGAGCACGATCTGAAAACGCTCGTAGCCGACATTCTCGAACGTGCCCGTAAGAACGGCGCCGATGCCGCGGAAGTGTCGGCGAGTGAAGACGCCGGACTCTCGGTTGCAGTTCGTCTAGGCGAGCTCGAGACCGTGGAGTTCAATCGCGATCGCGGCTTCGGCATCACCGTCTATTTCGGAAAGCGCAAAGGCTCGGCCAGCACGTCGGATTCTACGCCTGCGGCGGTTGCTGCCACGGTGCAGGCGGCTTGCAACATCGCGCGTTTCACGGAAGAAGATCCCTGCCATGGCCTCGCCGACAAATCTCTCATGACGCGGGTCTTTCCGAATCTCGATCTCGACCATCCGTGGACCACATCGGTGGCGGTTGCCGAGGCGATGGCCCAGGAGGCGGAATCGGCCGCACGCGGCCACGACAGGCGTATCAAGAACTCCGACGGCGCCTCCGTGGGCACACAGCGTGTCTGTCGCGTGTACGGAAACAGCAACGGGTTCGTCGGCAGCCACATTGCCACGCGCCACAGCATCGGCTGCGGCGTCATCTCCGACGACGGCAATGGCATGGAGCGTGACTACTACTACAGCACCGGCAGATCGATCGACGATCTGGCCGATGCGGCGAGTGTGGGCACCGAAGCGGCGCGCCGTGCAGTGGCGCGCCTCGGTGCGCGACCGATCAAGACAGGGCGCTATCCGGTGCTGTTCGCTGCGGAAATCGCCGGCGGTCTCATCGGCCATCTCATAGGTGCGCTGAGCGGCGGGTCTTTGTATCGAAAGGCATCCTTCCTAACGGATTCGCTGGGCCGCAAGCTCTTGCCGACGCCGTTCTCCGTGGTCGAGCGGCCACTGTTGCCCCGCGGTCCCGGTAGCGCGGCATTCGACGGCGACGGCGTGGCGACGTTCGAGAAGGCATTCATCGATCGAGGTTCGGTAGCCTCATACGTGCTGGGACATTACTCGGCGCAGCGGCTAGGCATGACGACGACGGGGAACTCCGGCGGCGTCCACAATGTGTGGGTGGAGGGTCCGCGGCAGCCGTTTGCCGAACTGGTCAAAGGAATCAAAGAAGGCCTGCTGGTTACCGAACTGATCGGGCAGGGTGTGAACATCGTCACCGGCGACTATTCGCGCGGCGCCGCGGGATTCTGGATTTCAAACGGCGAGATCGTGCATCCGGTCGACGAGATCACCATCGCCGGCCAACTCGCCGACATGTACGGTGCGCTCGTGGGGCTCGGCGACGACCCCGATCGTCGCGGCAACGTGGTGACCGGTTCGTTGCTCATCGAGGGCATGACCGTAGCGGGCTGAGCCCAGGGCTATTCGCCTTCGCCGAAACGGTCGGCGATGAGGGCGGTGATCGCCTGCATCGCATCCTGTTCGTCTTCGCCTTCGATCCGCAGACCGATTTCGGTTCCCTGCGACGCCGCGAGCAGCATGATGCTCATGATGCTCTTGCCGTCGACTGTCTTCGCGGGATTGACGATCTCGATCTTGCTCGCGAAACGCTTTGCGAGATTGACGAACTTGCTGGCCGCACGCGCGTGCAGCCCCAATTTGTTGACGATGGTTACCCGGCGTTCCTGCATTTCAGTTGTGGTCTTTCAGGTGCGGTTCTTCAAATGCGCTGTTCGAGTTCGCGGTGCCGAACGAGCACGTTCGGGATGGCGTGGCGAAAATGGCTACCGAGCTTCTCGGCCATGTATACGGAACGATGTTGCCCGCCGGTGCAGCCGATCGCCACCGTCATGTAGATGCGGTTGTTCTGTTCGAACTTCGGTAGCCAGGTTTCGAGGTAGCGTCGGATGTCGTTGTACATCGCCAGTACATCGACATCGGCCTCGAGAAACTCCCGCACCGCTTCGTCTTTTCCGGTGAGGCGTCGTAGCTCCGGTACATAGTGAGGGTTGGGCAAACAGCGGATGTCGAAGACGAGATCGCCGTCGACCGGAATGCCGAACTTGAAACCGAACGAGCGAAACAATAGCGACAGGCCAGACGTCGTTTTCGACGCAATTCGCGCGCTGATCAGGTCGATGAGTGCGGGCGTCGCGAGATGAGTCGTATCGATCACCAGATCAGCGAGGTCGGCAATGCTTGCCAGCAATTCGTGTTCGGCCTCGATCGCCTGACGCAGATCGGTCGTTTCGTTCGTCAGCGGATGTCGACGCCGCGTCTCGCTGAACCGTTTTACCAGCGTGGGTCCGAGCGCATCGAGATAAATCACTTCGCAGTCGAGATCCATCCGGTCGAGCGACAGCAGAATTTCCGGGAAGCGCCGCAGATCCGCCGCCGAGTTGCGCGCGTCGATACTCACTGCCATACGCTGGCTGTGTTGTTGCGGGTCGCGCAACGCCGTGTGGACCATGGCTGGCAACAGCCCTACCGGAAAGTTGTCGATGCAGTTGAAGCCCGCGTCTTCCAGTACGTTCAGCGCGGTGCTCTTACCCGATCCGGAGCGGCCGCTGATGATGACCAGCTTCATGGCGTTTCAACCCGCATCGCTCCAACGGCTCAGGTGTTGCCGCGGTGATTGTTCGTGCGGGTCTTCTCTTTGTGCTTGACGATCTGGCGGTCGAGCTTGTCGACCAGAGCGTCTATCGCGGCGTACATGTCTTCGGATGTCGAGTCGGCGAACAGTTCGGCACCGCTCGTGTGCACGGTCGCTTCCGCCTTGTGGATCAGCTTCTCGACGGATAAGACGGCATGTACGTTGGTGATGTGGTCGTAGTGGCGTTCCAGCCTCACGAACTTCTGTGTGACGTACCTGTGCAATGCTTCAGTGACATCGATGTGATGCCCGGTAATGCTCAACTGCATGGGCGTTCTCCTGGTGGGACGGAACAGCAGCGGGGTGCTGCAGGAACGGAACTCGCGTCGTATTTGAAACACGACACGTGTTCAAACGAGTCGCTTGCGTTCGTTCGACGGGGGAATCGACAGTAGCTCGCGATATTTGGCAACCGTACGCCGCGCTACGTTGATCTTCTGAGTCTTGAGTATCGCCGTGATCTTGCTATCGCTCAACGGCTTTCGAGGGTTCTCTTCGGCGGTCAGTTTTTTGATAAGCGCGCGAATCGCGGTACTCGAAACTTCGCCTCCGGTGCTGGTGCCGACGTGGCTCGAGAAGAAGTACTTCAGCTCGAAGATACCGCGCGGCGTGTGCATGTATTTGCGCGTTGTTACGCGGGAAATCGTCGATTCGTGCATCGACACAGCTTCGGCGATGTCGTGCAACACGAGGGGCTTCATGGCCTCCTCGCCGTACTCCAGGAACCCCCGCTGGTGTTCGACGATCTTGGTAGCCACCTTCAGCAACGTCTCGTTCCGGCTGATCAGGCTTTTCAGGAACCAGCGCGCTTCCTGCAGGTTGTCGCGCAGGTAGGTGTTGGTGTCGCCGGAGTCGGCGCGACGCACCATGTTGGCGTACTGCGCGTTGATGCGAACTCGCGGCGCCGTTTCTGGATTCAACTCGACGAGCCACTTTTCGCGTTCGCGACGCACGAGCACGTCCGGTACCACGTATTCGGTGTCGCCGCCATCGATCGCGGTTCCGGGCCGCGGATTCAGCGATCGGATCAGGTGTATGACCGCGTGAATCTCGTCTTCTTCGAGGCGCGTTTTTCGCACCAGCGCCGGCAGGTCGTGAGCCGCGAGAAGGTCGAGATGATCCGCGACGAGCGCGCGCGCTTCCTGCACCCAATCGGTATCGTCGGGAAGCTGATTCAGTTGAATGAGCAAACACTCGCGCAGATCGCGCGCAGCCACTCCGGGCGGGTCGAATTGCTGGACACGTTTGAGTACAGCAACGACTTCG
This sequence comes from Pseudomonadales bacterium, assembly GCA_041739525.1. Lineage (GTDB taxonomy): Bacteria > Pseudomonadota > Gammaproteobacteria > Pseudomonadales > Azotimanducaceae > DATJGR01. The sequence continues at coordinate 36,605 of JBGSNQ010000002.1, forward strand.
TCCTCTTCGACTTCGTATTCGGCGGGAAATCCGGACAGGATCTCCTCGAGCGTCGCAATCAACATGCCGTCGTTGTCGATACCGTCGATGATCGCGCGCGCGATCGCGAGGTCGCGTTGCGACATCGGCGTCAGGTTCAGTTGCCACAAGAGGTGATCCTGCAGCGACTCTTCGGTGGTATTTCGCTCGGCTCCATCGAAGTCGTCGTCTGCACCCGTTTGGGTCGGAGTCGTCGGTTGGAAGACGTCGTCCCACGAACTGTCTACGGGTAACTCTTCCGGCATCTGTTCGGCGAGACTGTCGCCGTCGCCGGCCAACTCGCGGAACTCATCATCCGATGCAAGACTTGGTATCTCTTCTTCGCCGCTAGATGCTTCGGCGGCCGCGTTGTCGTCATCGTCTTCGACGAGTTCGAGCATCGGGTTCGTTTCGACAGCCTGCTGAATCTCCAGGCGCAGGTCGAGAGTCGACAACTGCAGCAGACGGATCGCCTGCTGCAACTGCGGCGTCATCGTCAGTTGCTGACCGAGCTTGAGGGAGAGCGACTGCTTCATACAGAGTGGTCAGGCGCGGCAGCTCACAGTCGGAATTGCGCGCCCAGATAAACGTTTCTGACCTTTTCGTTCGATAGTATGGCCTCGGTGTTGCCGTCCGCAATGATGTGCCCCTCATTTACGATGTAGGCACGGTCGCAGATGTCGAGCGTTTCTCGAACGTTGTGATCGGTGATCAGAACACCGATGTTGCGTTGTGCGAGGTCACGAATCATCGCTTTGATCTCACCGACGGAAATCGGGTCGACGCCGGCGAATGGCTCGTCGAGCAGAATGAATTTCGGTTCGCTTGCAAGCGCGCGCGCGATTTCGACGCGACGTCGCTCGCCGCCGGACAATCGTTCGCCTATCTGCGTGCGAACGCCTTGCAGGTGGAATTCGTCGAGCAACTGTTCGAGGCGACCGCGGCGATCGGCCTTCGACAAATCGCGCTTCAACTCGAGGATCGCCATGATGTTGTCGGCGACGCTCAACTTGCGGAACACGCTTGCTTCCTGCGGCAGATAACCCACACCCAGGCGCGCGCGTTCGTGCATTGGCTTGCCTGTAATCGGAACGCCGTCCAATTCGATGACGCCGTCATCGGCCTTAATCAATCCCACGATCATGTAGAAGCTGGTCGTCTTGCCGGCGCCGTTCGGGCCGAGTAGGCCGATGATCTCGCCGCGCGCAACCGAGAGACTGATATCGGCAACGGCCGTGCGTTGTCCGTAGCGTTTTGCGAGATGTTGGGCGACGAGCTGCGACACTATGGACTGGGTGGCGGCGGACTGGGTTGCTGCGTCGGCTGCGCTGCGGGCTTTTGGGCGGGATTCTGCTGCTTCTTGAGTGCTGCGGGCTGCAGGATCATCTGTACTTTGCCTTGACCGCTTGCCTGTGCATCCACTTTGCCTTCGCGCACGTTGTACTTGATCATTTCGCCGGTGAACTCGTTCTTGTCCTGTGTCAGATATGCGTTGCCGGTCAGTTCGACGCGTTCTTCCTGCGTGAAGTAGACGATCTTCTTCGCGTCGGCGAACACGATCGACTCGTCCGCCTTGACCTGCTGTTGATAGTGCGCGCGATCGCCTTCTGCGGTGATGCGAACCACGAGCTGGTCCTGCAGTTCGACCGTCATCTTGTTGCCGGTCACCGTCATCGTGCCTTGTTCCATCCGCACCGAACCGTGATAGATCGCGACACTCCGGTTCTGGTCGAGTTCGGCGGAATCGGAGTGGATGTGGATCGGTTGCTCTGCATCTTCGGGCAACGCAACTGCATTGCCTGCCGCGACGCCCAGCACCAAGGCGGTTAGCCTTAGAGCGAGGCTATGGATTGCGCTTCGTCGTGGCACGTTTGAACTGACCTGGCATAACGATGGTATGAACCCTCTCGGAGGCGCTCGACGACAGCTTGAGGAGACTGGTGTTGAGATCACCGGACATTCCGACTGCGTGCGTGCGTCCGGATGTGGTGTCGATGATAACAGGTTGGTCCGTCTCGGCGAATTCGCGATCGGGGTAAACGTATAGAGTCGGCGTCGAGATTTCGATGCGATTCGGCTCTTGTTGCTCGAGGTGGACGTCGTCCCGCAACAGAATCACCTCGTCCCGCTTTCCGTCGATCGTATCGGTATCGTGCACGAGGCCTTCCTTGGAGCGCGCAAACCAAGGCGGCTGAGGGGCGCGATAGAGCGTCATCGTTGGCGCCACCAGCCGCGTGATCCGATCCTCTTCATAGTGACGAACCTCGCTGGACAACAGCCGATAGCGCACCGTGCCGTCGTCGCCGTACTGGGTGATCGCGGCTTTCTCCATGAAGAGGTCGGGCTCGCCGGCCGATACCGGCCGTTCGTTTGGAGACACTTCGATGTGCTTCCAGTCGCCCAGTGACAGCAGCAACGCGAGACACCCGAAGATGACCAGCAGCCACGACCAGCGGTTCATGCTCTTACACGATTCATAGGTCGAAGCGGGTCATGTGTCGAAGCGACCCAGCGCAGCGGCCCATGTTTCCTGGGCAACCATCAACAGGTGGCAGATCTCTCGCACCGCGCCGAACCCGGCGGGCGCGCGAGTGACGTAATCGGCACGTTCCATCACCTCTGGGTGCGCGCCGGGCACGCTGAACGTCATGCCGACGCGGTTGAAGAGCGGCAGGTCGGGCAGGTCGTCGCCTACGTGTGCGATCAGCGGACGATCGATGCCAGTACCGAGGATGAGTCCTTCCAGTGCGCGCGCTTTGTCGGACGCGCCTTGATACACGTGTTGTACGCCGAGCTCGGCAGCCCGCCGCGCGACGATCTTCGATTGACGTCCGGTGATGATTGCAACCACCATGCCGGTCTCGCTCAGCATTTTGATCGCGGCGCCGTCCTGCGTCGAAAATGCCTTCGATTCCTCGCCGCTCTCCGAGTAGTACAGGCGACCATCGCTGAGCACACCGTCGACGTCGAGAATCAGCAGCCGCACTTGCCGAGCTTTATCGAGTATCGGCTGGGGATATTTCATTGCGCAGGACCACGCGTTGGAGGACTTGGTGCCAGTATGGGACCGCGCTGCGAGCCGCGGTCAAGGGCGACCGATTAGATGGGGAATGCCCAGTCATTGCAAGGCGCGCCCCTCCGCGCGGTTGGCCCGGGTGCCTTACGCGGCGATGAGCGTGAGCGATGGTATAGTTCGCGCGCCGAACCGTTTGAGTTGCTGGGCAACCCATCAAGTGACCGACAATCTGATTGAAATAGAAGGCCTGCGATTCGTTCGCGGTGACCGGATCATATTCGACGGTCTCGATCTGGTGGTTCCCCGCGGCAGCATCACCGCCTTGATGGGGCCGAGCGGAACCGGTAAGACGACGCTCCTACAGATCATAGGGGGACAGATTCGCCCGGACAGCGGCCGGGTGATCGTCGACGGGCACGACGTTCCGAAGCTGTCGCGCGATGAACTGTTTGAGCTTCGCAGAAACATGGGCATGCTGTTCCAGTCGTCGGCGTTGTTTACTGATATTTCGGTATTTGAAAACGTCGCCTTTCCGTTGCGCGCCCACACCAACCTTCCAGATGAAATGATTCGTGACCTCGTTCTGATGAAGCTCAATGCGGTCGGATTGCGCGGCGCGCGGGATTTGATGCCGTCACAGCTGTCCGGCGGAATGTCGCGGCGTGTTGCGTTGGCGCGAACGATCGCGCTCGATCCCAAGTTCATCATGTACGACGAACCGTTCACGGGCCAGGATCCGATCGCGATGGGAGTGCTGGTGTCGCTGATCCGCGGCTTGAACGAATCGCTGGCGATGACGAGTCTGGTTGTATCACACGACATTCACGAGACGGCGAGCATCGCTGATCAGATGTACATCATTTCAGATGGTCGTGTGATCGGTGAAGGTAGCCCCAAGGAACTGCGCGATCATCCGTCGACAATGGTGCGACAGTTCATGCTCGGCTCGCCTGACGGTCCGGTGCCGTTCCACTACCCTGCGGACACGTTCCTCGACGATGTCATGGGTGACGCGTGATGTTGCGGTACCTGCGATTGTTGGGCCAGTGGGCGCTCGATTGGATCGGGGCATTGGGGCGCGCCTCGGCGGTGTGGTTCCGTTCGATGGCCGGATTGCCGCGTCGCGGCGACATGACGTTGCTGCTCAAACAGGTCTATCAGATCGGTGTGCTGTCGCTGATCATCATCGTGCTGTCGGCCTTTTCGATCGGCGCGGTGCTCGCGCTGCAGGGTTACACGCAACTGGCTCGCGTCGGGGCGGAAGAATCCGTGGGTCTCGGTGTTGCCCTCGTGTTGTTGCGCGAACTCGGTCCTGTCGTGACCGGATTGTTGTTTGCCGGTCGCGCCGGATCCGCGGTAACCGCCGAAATCGGCCTGATGAAGGCGACCGATCAGCTGTCGGCGATGGAGATGATGGGCGTCGATCCGCTGCATCGAATCATCGCGCCGCGATTGTGGGCGGGCATGATCTGTATGCCGCTGCTGACCGCCATCTTCAACGCGGTGGCGATCGGCGGTTCTGCGATCGTCGGGGTCGATTGGCTCGGCGTAGATGCTGGCGGCTTCTGGGGCGGCATGCAGGACGGCGTGCAGCGCTGGGAAGACATCGGCAAAGGTATGGTGAAGGCGGGTGTTTTCGGTGTCGTCATCAGTTGGATCGCCGTGTTTCAAGGGTATGATTCGACGCCGACTGCGGAAGGTATCAGCGTTGCGACGACGAAGACCGTGGTGTATTCGTCGGTTGCCGTTCTGGCGCTCGATTTCCTTCTCACGTTGGTCATGTACGGAGACTTCAATTGATTCGTATGCGCACGATTGAGATCAGTGTCGGCGCCTTTGTTCTGGCGGGGATTCTGTGTCTCGTGTTTCTGGCATTTCGCGTCAGCGGCGTCGGCGTGGGCGATACGTCCGGCAGCTACCTGCTGAATGCGAAATTCAATGACGTCGCGGGGCTGCGCGTGAGATCCAAGGTCAGTCTCGCGGGCGTTACGATAGGCCGCGTCGCGAAGATCGGCGTCGACAGCGAAACCGCGGAAGCGTTGGTGACGATGCAGGTCAGCCAGGATGTTGCAAATCTGCCGGTCGACACGGGTGCGCGCATCCAGACGGAGGGTTTCCTCGGTGGGCGCTATATCAGCCTGATTCCCGGTGGCGAGGAGCAGGTGCTTCACAACGGCGACACCATCACGAACACGCAAGGGGCGATCGGGTTGGAAGGCCTCATCGATACATTCATTTCCAAGATGGGTTCGAAGTAATGCGTAGGCTGTATCTGTTTTGCGGCTCGGTACTGTTGTCGGCGGTCGTCGCGGCCGCCGCGGACCCTCGGGCACTGATCAGCCAAACAGCGGATATGCTGATCGTCGTCATCAAGGAAGGTAAAGGCTACTTCGACAAAGACCCGCAACGGTTCTACGCATCGGTGGAAAAGGTGCTGGATCCGACCATCGACTTCGATACGTTCTCGCGCGGCGTGATGGCGGTGTACTACAAACGCGCAACACCCGCGCAGCGTGACCAGTTCGAAACGACATTCAAATCCGGACTGATCCGCACGTACGGCAAAGCGCTGCTCGATTTCGGCGACGAGAGCATCGTGGTCTTGCCGGCGGAACACCCGTCGAAGCAACCCGACCGCGACAGCGTGAAGATGGAAGTGCGCTCCAAGGAGGGCAAGGTCTATCCGGTCATCTATTCGATGCGGCTCGGTGACGATGGATCGTGGCGCATGTACAACATCATCATCAACGGCATCAACATCGGTCTCACGTATCGCAATCAATTCGCTAGCGCGATGAATGCGCCGGAAAACAAAGGAAGTCTCGACGCCGTGATCAACGGCTGGGGTGAGACCATCGCGAACATCGATCCGGCCACGCAGGGGACCCCGGAGAGCGCCAGCGGAGTAGAGTGATGGTCGAAGTGACCTCCACCGATCTGCTGCACCATCGAATCTCCGGCTCGCCGACGTTGACCAATGGAAAGGAAGCGCGCGCGCTGCTCGATGACGCGTTCGCGGAAATCGAAGCGTCGAACGAACCATCCGCCAAACCGCGCACCGTGGAGGTGTCGTTGGGCGGCGTGACGAATGGCAATAGCGTTCTCGTCAGCCTGATGCTCGTGTGGATGCGCCGTGCACGCGCCGCCGGCGCTCAGGTGCATTACGTAGACGTTCCGCCCTTGGTATCCAATCTGATCGAGTTCTGCGGTCTCGACGACGTATTACCAATGGCGCGAGCGGGAGCGCCGTCGTGATTGCCGACGAAGTGAAAACACTTGTGGCGCAAGCGATTGTTCCGAGTGAAGTGACTGCCCGTGGCGACGCCAGCCGTATGGAAGTGGTCGTGATCAGCCCCGCGTTCGAAGGCGTGAGTCGTGTCAAGAAGCAACAACTCGTCTATGCGGCAATCGCTGAACTGATTCGCAATGGCGCGTTGCACGCCGTGACCATCCACGCCTACACGCCGGCCGAACGCCCCGAGGCGGAATAGTGGACAAGCTGCTGATCGAAGGCGGCCACGCTTTGCGGGGCGAACTGCGCATGTCGGGTGCGAAAAATTCGGCGCTACCGATTCTCGCTGCGACGTTGCTGTCAGACGAACCCGTCGTGATCGCCAACGTGCCGCACCTGCATGACGTGACCACGATGATAGAGCTGCTCGGCAGCCTCGGCGTCGAGGTGATGATCGACGAAAAGCTCAACGTTGCCGTCAGCAGCAAATCGTTGAACAGCTATCGAGCGCCGTACGATCTCGTGAAGACCATGCGCGCCTCATTCACCGTGTTGGGGCCGCTGCTCGCCCGGCACGGTCGGGCGGAAGTTTCTTTGCCCGGCGGCTGTGCAATCGGCGCGAGACCGGTGGATCAGCATCTCAAGGGCCTGAGCGCGATGGGTGCCGAGATTCGCGTCGAAGACGGCTACGTCATCGCGAATGCGAACGGGCGTCTGTCGGGAACCCATATCCTGATGGACATCACCACCGTCGGTGGCACCGAAAATCTGATGATGGCCGCTACGCTCGCGCGCGGCACCACAATACTGGAAAACGCCGCACGCGAACCCGAGATCGTCGATCTCGCGGAATGCCTCATCGCAATGGGCGCGCGAATCGAGGGGCAAGGCACTGCGACGATCGTGATCGAAGGCGTCGACGAATTGCACGGCTGTCAGCATCGCGTGATGCCCGATCGTGTAGAAACCGGAACGTATCTGATCGCGGCGGCGGCGACCGGTGGACGAGTGCGTTTGAAAGACACCCGTCCCGATACACTCGAGTCGGTGTTGATCAAGCTCGAAGAGGCCGGTGCGACGCTGAGTCACGGTAAAGACTGGCTGGAACTCGACATGAAAGGTGCGCGGCCGCGTGCAGTCGACATCCGCACTGCGCCGTATCCTGCCTTTCCCACCGACATGCAGGCGCAATTTCTCGCCATGAACGCGATCGCCGACGGCACCAGTCGCGTAACGGAGACGATTTTCGAGAACCGCTTCATGCACGTGCCCGAGATCAATCGTCTCGGCGCCAAAATTGCGTTGGACGGCAACACCACTGCAATCATTACGGGTGTCGAACGGCTGAAAGGTGCGCCGGTCATGGCTACGGATCTGCGCGCGTCGTTCAGCCTGGTCGTGGCGGGGCTCGTCGCGGAAGGTCAGACGCTGGTCGACCGGATCTATCACATCGACCGCGGCTACGAGTGCATCGAGGAGAAACTCACTCAGCTGGGCGCACGCGTGCAACGCCTGTCCGGCCGCTGAGGGCAGCGCATGAAGCAACCTTCGAACAGGAAGCCGCTAACGATCGCATTGAACCGCGGCGATCGTATTCTCAGCGAATGCCTGTCGATGTTGGCCGAGGCGGGAGTTGAGCCCGTGGAGCCGATCAAAGGTAGTCGCAAGCTGGTCTTCGAGACGCGTACCAAAGAACGGCTCGTGGTCGTTCGCGGCGACGACGTGCCGGCGTATGTTGAATACGGCGCAGCGGATATCGGCATTACCGGAAAGGACACGCTGCTCGAGTATGGTGGTTCGGGGTTTTACGAACGCCTGGATCTGAAGATCGCCGAGTGCCGCATCATGACGGCTGTGCCGGTCGGTACGTCGCTCGGCACGGGTCCGCTTCGGGTCGCGACCAAATTCGTGAACATCGCCAAACAGTATTTCGCGGAACAAGGGCACCAGGTGGAGATCATCGGGCTGTCCGGTGCGATGGAGATCGCGCCCCTGATGGGTTTGGCCGATTGCATCGTCGACATCGTCGAAACCGGCAATACGTTGGTGGCCAACGGACTCGAAGCGCGCGACGTGATTGCAAAGGTCAGCGCGCGAGTCATCGTGAATCGCGCGTCGCTGAAGATGCGCTTCGACGAAATCGAGTCGCTCTTGAATCGCCTGGAAGCCGTGGTTGATTCGCGGAAGTCTAATCGTGGCTGACATCGTCCGCAGACTGTCGAGCAGCGATGCGGACTTCGATGCCGCGTTGGCGGAACTCACCGCATGGGACGTGTCGGAAGACGACGCAGTTTCACGTGCCGCGTGTGACATCGTGACCGCGGTTCGCGAACGTGGCGACGCCGCGCTGCTCGAGTACACGCAAAGGTTCGATCGGTTGACTAGCGCGAGCGTCGCCGAACTCGAAGTCGATCGCGACGAGCTGGCGGCTTGCGCGCGCGAGCTACCCGAATCGGAACGCGTTGCTCTGCAAGAGGCGGCGCGGCGAATCAGGCTGTTTCACGAAGCCCAACGTCAGGACAGCTTCGAAATCACCGACGAATTCGGCAATCGACTCGGGAATCGAGTGACGCCAATCGATCGCGTCGGCATCTATGTACCCGGTGGGCAGGCTGCGTATCCGTCGACCGTATTGATGACGGCGATTCCCGCGGCGGTCGCCGGCGTGAAGGAGATCGTCGTGACCGTGCCGACTCCGGACGGTGTGCGTAATCCGCTGGTACTTGCGGCGATGCACATCGCGGGTGTCAGTCGTGTGTTCTGTGTCGGCGGGGCGCAAGCGATTGCGGCCCTCGCATTCGGGACGCGGACGATTCCACGCGTCGACAAGATCGTTGGACCGGGCGGTGCCTTCGTCGCGGCGGCGAAGCGACTCGTATTCGGCCCTGTTGGAATCGACGTGATTGCGGGGCCCAGCGAAATTCTCGTGATCTCGGACGGCTCCGCGAGTGCCGACTGGCTCGCGCTCGATCTGTTCTCACAGGCCGAACACGACGCGGCGGCGCAAGCAATATTGCTGACACCGAACGCCGAGCATCTCGAAGCAGTGTGCAGGTCGATGCAACGGCTGCTGCCGAGCATGCCTCGCCGCGACACGATCGCGCGATCGCTGCGGCAGCGCGGTGCGTTGATTCTCACACGTGGTCTCGACGAATCGGTCGCAATTGCGAATCGCATTGCGCCGGAGCATCTGGAACTCGCAGTTGCAGATCCCGACGCGCTGTTGCCGTCGATCCGGCACGCGGGCGCGATTTTCGTTGGAGCATCTACCAGCGAAGCGCTTGGCGATTACGTGGCAGGGCCGAGTCATGTGTTGCCGACGTTCGGCACGGCTCGATTCGCCTCGCCACTCGGCGTGTACGACTTTCAGAAGCGCTCGTCGGTGATTCGATGTTCAGCAGAAGGCGCAGAAGCGCTCGGACGCGTTGCATCGACGCTGGCGATGGGCGAAGGACTCACGGCGCACGCGCTTTCCGCACGGGCGCGAATCCGCGGAATCGATCACAACGGCTGATTGCCGTACCTTTAGTAGTCTATGGCGCGGGCGGCGGACGCACGCCCGCGGTTACGTGCACTTCCAACGGTGCTCCGTCGCGCTGTAGCCGCAGCTTCACATCACTGCCGGGATCGGCTGCGCTGATCTGTTTCGAGACGACCCGCGGTACGGCCGCCGGCTGATCATTGATTGCAACAATGATGTCTCCGGTCTTCACGCCCACTTTCTCTGCCGGTCCGTCGGGTACGACCTTGGCAATCACGAGACCTCCGTTGTCGGGAGGGGGAACCGGGTCGATGTCGATGCCGAGCCAACCGCGAATGACGCGACCGTCCGCAATGATCTCTTCGAGCACCGACAGCGCGAGTTCGACCGGAACGGCGAAGCCGAGCCCCTGCGATCCCCCGGTCTGGCTGTAGAAGAGCGAGTTGATGCCGAGCAGCCGCCCCTTCGAATCGATAAGCGCGCCTCCGGAGTTGCCTGGATTGATCGCCGCGTCCGTCTGGATGAAGTCGTCGTACACACCGCTGAGTCCGTAACGACCCTTTGCGCTGACGATGCCCATCGAGACGGTCTGACCGATGCCGAACGGATTTCCGATGGCGAGCACGATATCGCCTACACGCGCGGTATCCGACGACCCCATCTGGATGGGTCGCAGACCGGTCGCGTCGGCGCGGATTACGGCGAGGTCCGTCTCAGGATCCTTACCGATCAGTTGTGCCGACGTCTTCTGTTCGTCGGAAAATGAAACGAGGATCTCGTCCGCATCGGCGATGACGTGCGCGTTGGTGAGAATGTAGCCATCGCTGCGAACGATCACACCCGACCCCAACGAGTTTTGTGGGCGGCGGTCCGGCTCGTTGGCGGCATCGCAAAGCTCACGATAGCGGGGCAGTTCGCAGATCGGATGCAATCGCGTGTGCACGGCTTTCTTCGAATAGATGTTCACGACGGACGGTTCTGCTGCTGCGACGGCGTCCGCCAATCCTCTGGACATTGGATCGAAGGTGCGCAGCACGGTGACCACCGCGAGACCGAGCGCGCCGCCGACCAACGCGGCGAGCATCAGATATCGAACGGCGTACGCCATGGTGGTTCGTGGTCCGGGGTGAGGTGGTCGTGAAGAATCACAGTCTAACAGCGCTTGTTGAGCTGAGCCGTCGCGCAACGCAGGCGATTGTTTTCGGCCGTCGGATTAGTACAGTGCAGTTTTTTTGCGGTGCCCTTACTTGCGGTGCGATGGTCAATGACTCCGGTCGAGCGCTACAACGCCTGTCTCTCGTTGCCCGGATTCATCGACGACGCCGCTCAGCGTAAGGGGGTGCTCAGACTCGACGACCTGAGTCGTAGGCTGATAGCCGCGCGAGACGACGAAGGCTCTCTGGTGCGGCGGTTGAAAGCGCGTCTGGTCGGTGATCGAAGAGACGCAATCAAAGGTCTGTACATGTGGGGAGGCGTCGGTCGCGGCAAGACCTTCCTGATGGATCTGTTTTTCGAGTGCCTGCCGTTTCCGGAGAAGATGCGCACGCACTTTCATCGGTTCATGCACCGTGTCCATCGCGACCTAAAGCGATTTGCAGGGCAGCCCGATCCGTTGCGCCTGGTCGCTGAAGGTCTGGCAGGCGAAGCACGCGTGCTGTGTTTCGACGAGTTTTTCGTTTCGGACATCGGCGACGCGATGATCCTTGGCGAACTGTTTGCGCATCTATTCGACGAAGGCGTCACGCTCGTCGCAACCTCGAACATTCCCCCGCATGCGTTGTACGAGAACGGATTGCAGCGGCGCCGCTTCCTACCGGCGATCGAATTGATCGAACGCAACACCGAGGTGATGAATCTCGACGGTGGCATCGACTATCGCTTGCGCCTGCTCGAGCAGGCCGAGACGTATCACGAGCCGCTCGATCGGCGCGCTGAGGAGCTGCTCGCGGAGCGATTCGCGACGCTCGCGCCCGATCATGCAAACGTAGAGAGCAACGTCGATCTCGAAATCGAGGGACGGCCGATACGCTGTCGGCGCACTGCAGACGACGTCGCATGGTTCGATTTCGATGCGCTGTGTAACGGTCCGCGTAGTCAGAACGACTACATCGAACTGGCGCGCATATATCACGCCGTGCTGGTCAGTGACGTCCCGATCTTCACGACGCGAATCGAGGACCAGGCGCGCCGCTTCATCAGCCTGGTGGACGAGTTCTACGATCACAACGTGAAGCTGATCGTCTCCGCCGCGGCGCCGGTCGAGACGCTCTATCGGGGCGAGCGTCTGGCGTTCGAATTCGAGCGTACGCAGAGCCGGCTGCTCGAAATGCGTTCGCATGACTACTTGTCGAGGACACACCGTGCATGAACGCGGTGGTTTTGTTGTAAAAGACAAGTCGCTCGGCTAACATTCGCGCTCCAAATTTCCCCGTTCGAAGCGTATCTATATGAAAACTTTGAGTATTCGCGCGCAGGATGTTCGCCACGACTGGCTCGTTGTGGACGCTGCGGACCGTACGCTCGGACGACTGGCGACTGAAATCGCGCATCGGCTGCGCGGCAAGCACAAAGCGGAGTACACGCCGAATGTCGATACCGGCGACTTCGTCATCGTCGTCAATGCCGACAAGGTGCGCGTCAGCGGTCGCAAGCTGACGGACAAGATTTATTACCGCCACACCGGTTACCCCGGTGGTATCAAGGGCGTGACGTTCGAGCGTATGCAGGCCGAACATCCGGAGCGCGTCATCGAGACCGCAGTGCGCGGAATGCTGCCGCACAATCCGCTCGGCCGCGCGATGTTCCGAAAGCTCAAAGTGTATGCAGGTCCCAGTCACCCTCATGCTGCTCAACAGCCGCAGACGTTGGAAATCTAATTCATGGCAGTCAAACAGAACTACGGAACGGGCCGACGCAAGACTTCGACTGCGCGCGTGTTCGTGACCTCGGGGAACGGCGAGATCAAGGTCAACGAGCGTTCACTCGATCAGTACTTCGGACGCGAGACGGCACGCATGGTCGTGCGTCAGCCGCTCCAGGTGGTCGAAGCGGCCGATCGATTCAACGTATACGTGACTGTCAAAGGTGGCGGTGGTTCGGGTCAGGCCGGCGCCATTCGACACGGCATTGCGAGAGCGTTGGTGCAGTACGACGAGACGTTGCGTCAACCGTTGCGCCGCGCGGGTTTTCTTACCCGTGATGCGCGCGAAGTCGAGCGCAAGAAAGTCGGACTGCGAAAAGCGCGCAAGCGTCCGCAATACTCGAAGCGATAATTTCTCCGGGATACTTCTGGTTGCTCGACGAGATCGCCGAGCCGGCATCGTGCTGACTCGCCCCTTAGGAAAAATGGTCTCAGAAGTGTGGCAGCATCGCTCAGAGCGGCCGGAGGGTGTGATAGAATTTCGCGCGGTCGTGAGGTTGGCAAATGGAGCGTGGCGATGAGTGGTGACGGGTTCAATAAGCAGCGTCGCTACTTTCTGATTGGTGCCACGTCGGTGGTCGGTGGTCTCGGTGTGGTCGGTGCAGCCGTTCCGTTCGTCAAATCCTGGAATCCAAGCGCCAAAGCGCGTGCCCTTGGCGCACCGGTAACCGTCGATTTTTCCCGCTTAAATCCTGGCGAAATGCTCGGCCCGATTCCTGCGTGGCGCGGCCAACCGGTGTTCATCCTGTATAGAACGCCCGAAGCACTCGCGACACTCTCGAAGCTCGACGCGAGCCGCGCAGACCCCGCATCCGAGCGCGATCAGCAACCGGAGTACGCGAGGAACGAATGGCGTTCGCGTCGTCCCGAGATTGGTGTCTACATCGGCCTGTGTACGCACCTCGGTTGTTCGCCTAAGTACTTCCCCTTAGTCACTCCCGAGCCTTTCGATGCGAACTGGGAAGGCGGGTTCTTCTGCCCCTGCCACGGCTCGATGTTCGATTTGGCAGGGCGGGTTGCCAAAGGTGTCCCGGCTCCTTCGAACCTTCCAGTGCCGCCTTACACATTCGTTAGCGACAAGGTCGTCACCATTGGAGTCGACGAGGAGCACGCCTGATGCAGCAGTCGCCATCGCCTTCGCGTTTCCCGGCCATGTGGACGTCGTTCATGTCGTGGGTCGATCGCAGGTTCCCTGCGACCGAGACGTTCGAATACCACATGTCGAAGTACTACGCGCCGAAGAACTTCAACTTCTGGTACTACTTCGGCGTGTTAGCTACTGTCGTGCTGGTGCTTCAGCTCGTCACCGGCATCTGGTTGACGATGAGTTACGTGCCGAGCGGCGACGGTGCGTTCGCGTCGGTTGAGTACATCATGCGCGACGTCGAGTTCGGCTGGTTGCTGCGCTATCTGCACACGACGGGCGCGTCGGCGTTCTTCGTGGTCGTTTATCTGCACATGTTCCGTGGACTGATGTACGGGTCTTATCGCGAACCGCGCGAACTGCTGTGGCTGATTGGCATGGCAATCTTCGTTGCGATGATGGCGGAAGGATTCTTCGGCTATCTTCTGCCGTGGGGCAACATGTCCTGGTGGGCCGCGCAGGTGATCGTTTCGCTGTTCGGCGCCATTCCCGTGATCGGAGCCGATCTGGAGCAGTGGATTCGCGGCGACTTTTTGATTTCCGAAGTGACGTTGAACCGCTTCTTCGCGTTGCACGTGGTTGCGTTGCCGCTGGTGTTGGTGATGTTGGTGTTCGTGCACATCGTCGCGCTTCACCACGTGGGCTCCAACAATCCAGACGGCGTCGAAATCAAGAAGCACAAGAATGCGGACGGCGTTCCTCTCGACGGCATTCCGTTCCACCCCTACTACACGATTGGCCACGACCTGCCGGGCATCGTGCTGTTCCTGATCGTGTTCTGCGCGATCGTGTTCTATCTGCCTGAGATGGGCGGATACTTCATCGAGAAGCCGAACTTCGAAGAGGCGAACCCGTTGAAGACGCCTGCGCACATTGCTCCGGTGTGGTACTACACGCCGTTCTACGCGATGTTGCGTGCAGCAACGTATCCGCTGGTCGGTCTCGATGCGAAGTTCTGGGGTTTCGTCGTGATGGCAGGGGCAATCGTGGTACCCGCGGTGTTGCCGTGGCTCGACCGCAGCCCGGTCAAGTCGATTCGCTACAAGGGCATGATATCCAAAGTCATGCTGGGTATTTTCATCGTCAGCTTCTTCATCCTGGGATATCTCGGCACGATCCCACCGTCGAAATACGCCACGCTGCTGGCGCAGATCTGCACGGTGCTCTACTTCGCCTACTTCGTTCTGATGCCGTGGTACACACGCGTCGAGAAGACCAAGCCGGCACCGGATCGGGTGACGACGCGATGAAGCGATCGACCTGGTTGTTGGCGCTGATCCTCGTCCCGGCCTTTGCTTGCGCAAATGAGGGTGCATCCGATTGGAAGATGCAGCCATTCCACCCGAACCTGCAAGACAAGCCGTCGCAGCAGCGTGGCTTACGCCTGTACGTGAACTACTGCATGGGCTGTCATTCGCTGAAGTTCCAGCGATATGAGCGAACCGCAGACGATCTCGAGATTCCGCACGACCTCGTCATGGCGAACCTAGTGTTCACCGGACAGAAGATCGGGGCGCTCATGACCAACGCGCTTCCTCCCGAAAGGGCGCAGGCGTGGTTCGGTGCGGCGCCGCCGGATCTAACGTTGGTAGCTAAGCTGCGTGGCGGCGAATGGGTATACAACTATCTCAAGGCCTTCTACATCGACGAGGCGCGTCCCTTCGGTGTGAACAACAAAGTCTTCCCGAACGTCGCGATGCCCGATCCGTTCCTGGAGTTGCAAGGAACGCCGGTACTGACGTGTCACCAGGATCCGAAGCTGGCCGAGAATGGTGGTGAACAGCGTGACCCGCTGGTTCCCGGGTTGAAGATCACCGAAGAGAAGTGCGGTTACATCGACGCGGTCGAGGGTACCGGTACGTTGACCGCGCAAGAGTTCGACCAGGCCGTATACGACATCGTCAACTTCCTCTACTACGTGGCAGAGCCTGCACGAAGCGAACGAGAGCGCCTCGGCCTCTACGTTTTACTGTTCCTGGTGGTGCTCTATGTGTTCACGGCGTTGTTGGGCCGCGAGTACAACAAGGAAGTCCACTGACCATCGGATCCGCTCGGACTGCGGATCCCCGCTATCAATGGACGGACGTTCCGCGGGCCGTTCCAACAAAACTGTTAATGAGGCGCTGCAATGAGCGTTGTGACCAGACGATCTTCGATGACTTTCTTTTCCGACCCGCGCGACCACTACAGTCATCGCGTGCGGATGGTGCTGGCGGAGAAGGGCGTTACGGTCGACATCGTTGACGTCGATCCGGACAACAAGCCGGAAGATCTCGCGGAAATAAATCCGTACAACAGCGTGCCGACGTTACTCGACCGCGATCTCGTGCTCTACGAATCAGCGGTGATCATGGAGTACCTCGACGAGCGTTTTCCTCATCCGCCGTTGTTGCCCGTGTATCCCGTTGCACGCGCGCAGAGCCGCTTGCTGGTCCATCGCATCGAGAAGGACTGGAGCCATCGAGTCGACTTGTTGATGCTCGGTAAAGGCCGCGAGACGGTACTTACGCGAGCGCGCACCGAGTTGCGCGAGAGCATCATCAGCGTCGCGCCAGTGTTCGCCGAGAAGCCTTTCTTCATGAGCGACGAATTCACGCTGGTCGACTGCTGCGTAACGCCGATCCTTTGGCGATTGAAAGTACTCGACATCAAGTTGCCCGAACGCTCCACGAAGGCCATGCAGAAATACATGCAGTCGATGTTCGAGCGCCCGTCATTCCGCGAGAGCCTGACGGAGGCCGAACTGGAAATGCGCGAATGACCTCGCATCGGCCGTACTTGTTGCGGGCGATGCACGAGTGGATCCTCGACAACAACCTGACACCGTACGTAATCGTCAACACGACGAGTCCCGACACGAAGGTTCCGCCTGGGCACGCGGAGAACGGGAAGATCGTGCTGAACGTTTCGCCGACCGCGATTCGAAATCTGAGCATCACCAACGAACGATTGGAATTCGACGGCCGCTTCGGCGGCAGTGCATTCCACGTGAGCGCGCCCGTTGGTGCGGTTCTCGCGGTTTACGCGAAAGAATCGGGTCAGGGGATGGCCTTCGAAGCAGAATCGGCGGGTGGGGACGCGACGCCTCCGGAACCGACACCACCCGTGAGTCACTTGCGCGTCATCAAGTGAGGCCGGGCTGAGCCGTCAGTCGGTGTATTCGAAAACCTTCACGATCTTGGTTACGCCATCGACCGTTTGCGTGACGTCTACCGCGTATCCGGCCTGCTCTCTGGTGACATATCCCATCAGATAGACGACACCGTTTTCGGTGGTGACGTTGATGCGGTTCGAGTCGATGGCGCCATGAGCGACCAGCTTCGTTTTTACTTTCGTTGTCAGCCATGAATCGTTGCTGCGCGCCACCATTGAGATCGGGCCGCTGACCACGAGTTCGTTATGGACGCTGCGAACGGCCTTGAAGGTATTCACGACTTCGCCGGCCTTTGTCTTCAGCTCTTCGGTTCCTACTTCGCCGGCGAGCAGCACCAGACCGTTGAAGCTGACGATGACGATATGCGCAGATTCGAAGCCGGGGTCGGAGGCTTTGATCTCCTTTGCCGCGTCGTACTCGAGCATCTGGTCCTGCCAGACCTTCGGTGGGCTGCGAGAGCCCGGATCTTCTATCCCGGTCGTCGCGCAACCGCTCAGCGCGAGTGCGATGAAGATGGCCCAGAGGCCCGAGCGAATGAAATGATTCAAGGGGTAAATGCGTTTCGCATCCATTCAAAGCGCAGACAGTAGTGTGTCCTGCAGACGGATACCACGTCAAACCGGCAAGGTCGTTCGTCGCCGCGGTGTTGCAGGTAGTGTCGCGCTGCGCTGATCAGCCGTTGCTGTTTCCGGTAGGTCACTGAGTCGGCGCCGTCGCCGAAATCGGTGCGACTTCTGAAACGTACCTCGACGAATACCAACTCGTCGTGGTGCGTCATTACCAGATCGATCTCACCGGTGCGCACGCGGTAGTTACGTTCGAGGGCGCGCAAGCCGCGCCGAATCAGGTAGTTCTCTGCGGCGCGCTCTGCGCGGCGACCCCATTCGGCCGCGGTGACTTCACTGTGCCACGATAGGCATGGCCACCAGCGCGCCATGTTGAACTATCGCCCAGGCCGGTTCGCGCGCCACTACGCCGGCGCCGCTGACCTGCAGTTGCCCAGTTTCACCCAGAAGCCGCCCCGGCGAATTCGGGATGAGTAGATCGGCCCGATCGCTCAACCGGAATGCGTCGACGCCAAGCGCGTAGAGGGGCGACAGTGAGGTTCGGGAATTCGCGAACGCCGATTCGACATTGATGCGGATCGGACTCGGATACACCTGCCACGGCGGCTCGGTGATGCGAAACCCGTTTAGATCACCCAGATCGTTCGACGAGGCATTCGTGGTGACTTGCGACGTGGCATAGATCGGTACATCGGCCGCGAAGTGGAAGGCCATCGCTGAATTGAGCGCGCGTGCTTGACCGGGGTCTGTCAGCGCAATGAGTGCGTCGAGGTCCGAACGCCGCCGCGCCGTAAACTCAGGCTTGGAACCGAGCGTCTTCGAAAGCGCTTCCATACGTTCGGTACTGGCGCCTACGAGCAGCGCGTTGCCGACGACTTCGGTGACGGCACGCGCGTCTTGAATCGTGCCTACCGTCACAATGGTTCCGCCGAGCTTGATGAACTGGGTGCGGAACGATTCAGTGGCGCGCGCGGACCAGTCGAGATCGGACTGAACGATGGCTACGCGTGGGAAGCCGTCCTCGAAGACACGCCGCGCGATCGCATGCGCTTCGTCTTCGATCGCGAGTCCGAACTGAAACAATCCGGCACCGGCGGCAACGCCCTGTGGCAGATAGTTGAGCGCCAACACCGGCACACGACGGTAAGGCAGCAGGTTGATGTCGACGACGCTCTGCTTGTCGAGCGGCCCGACGACCAGCTGCGCGCCGTCGGTGCTGGCCTGCTCGTAGACGGCACCGATCGAGGCGCCATTCGTGTCGTAGACACGAACTCTAGCCAGGGATGCTGCGTGATAGAACGCAGCGATGAAACCGTCCCGTATGGCCTGACCCGCATTCGTAAGTGGCCCCGATAGCGGAAGGAGAAGCGCAATCTGTGTCGGCGCGGACACGCCACTCTCTATCGCCGTTAGCGTACTAGGGGGCCAGCGCGATGCGGGATGGTCCCGATGAGTGCGGCGCCAGTCGCTGATCGCAACGCGCTCTGCATCGAGATCGAAGCTGCGCTGCAGTACGTCGGCCAGTTGCCACCATGCGCCGGCGGTCGTGTTCTGCTTTTGCGCAGCCAACGCGCTGATGCGATCTGCAGGCGCGCGGTTCACGTTGGACCAGGTGCGCTCGACGATGATGGTGAACTGTTTGTCGTCGCCATCGCGCAACGAAAATGTGTAGCCCATCAGGCTGGCCGCGGCGTCCTCGAAGCGCTGCTCGGCTTCCGCAAGATCGGCAACGGTCAACGCCAGTGCGTTGCGGGAGGTTGCATCGGTGGGAATGGCCAGCTTCAGCGCCTGTCTGGCAGCGGGATAGTCGTGCGCGTCGATCGCAAGCAGCGCACTCATGTTGTAGTAGGTGAATTGGTTCAATGCGTCGAGCCGCGTCGGATCGACGCTTTGCAACGTAGCTCGAGCCTGCTGCGCATCTCCCGATGTGCGAAACGATTCGGCGGCATTCAGCCGCATACGTGCTGCCTCATCAGGCGCAGATCGCTGGGACTTTCGAAGCAGCCTTTGTGGGTCGTCGTCGCGCGAACTCGTAGAAGCAACCGTACGCGACTGATCCGACGTTTGCGTGACCCCGCATGCCCCTGTGGTCAGAATGAGCAGAAGGCCGAAGGCCAAGAAACGTGCTGTGGAATTCGTCATGTCAGAACATCGATCGATCGGAACGTTATTTGTCGTCGCTACACCGATTGGAAACCTCGACGACATCACACTACGAGCCGTCAATGTCCTCAAATCCGTTGCGATAGTGGCTGCTGAGGATACCAGACGAAGTGGGGTGCTGTTAGCGCACATCGGCGCGAGGCCCGAGCGTTTGTTGTCGCTACACGATCACAATGAGGATGGCCGATCGGAACAACTGCTCGACCTTCTCCAACGAGGCAACGATGTCGCGCTGATATCGGATGCAGGCACGCCGCTCATCTCCGATCCCGGATTCGAGTTAGTAAGACGTGTAAGAGGTGAGGGCGTTCGCGTTGTACCGATTCCTGGGCCGAGCTCGGTGACAGCGGTGCTTTCCGCATCGCCGTTGCCAATCGAACGATTCCTCTTCGAGGGGTTTTTACCATCACGTCCTGCCGCGCGCCGCAAACGCCTGCGCGAGCTAGCGGCGTCGTCAGTAGCAGTGGTTTTCTTCGAGGCAGCGAGAAGGCTGCGCGACACGCTGGCCGATGTCGTGGAGATCGTAGATGGTGCGCGTCAAATCCTGCTCGCGAAGGAGCTAACGAAGTTGCACGAGCGCATCGAGCACGGCGGCGTGGCGGAACTGTTAGTGCGACTCGATGACGGTGAGTTCTTCGAACATGGCGAATTCGTCTGTGTACTCGCTCCCTCTTCGGAGGAAGCCAGCCTTCAGGACGCCGACGTAGTTTCGCTGATGGATGCGTTGTGCGATGAACTCTCGCCCGCACAGGCAGCACGCATCGCTGCGAAATTCACTCACCGACCGCGGAGTGAACTGTACGAGTACGCCGTGAAATACCAACGCGACCGATAACCCGCTGCTATGCTGGCCCCGCGAGTCGGCCAGGCGGTCGCTGCGCATGGCTCCAGGCGTGCGTGGAGGAAAGTCCGGGCTCCGCAGGACAGGGTGCCAGGTAACACCTGGGGGGTGCGAACCCACGGAAAGTGCAGCAGAGAGTAGACCGCCAACCCCATCGACTTCGGTTAATGGGCGGTAAGGGTGAAACGGTGCGGTAAGAGCGCACCGCACAACGTGGCAACACGGTGTGGCTAGGTAAACCCCACCCGGAGCAAGGCCAAATAGGGATCCTATGGTGTTGTCCGCACCGGATCCGGGTAGGCCGCTACAGGTGTTCGGCGACGAACATCGCAGATGAATGACTGCCCACGACAGAACCCGGCTTATCGGCCGACTCGTTATTTCCTTTCCGACTTAATGCTGCTACTCAAGTTCCAAAATAGTCTCTAAGTTAATGTAACTTCGAGCTTCTATCGTTTTCCCTTTGGAACGTATCCCTTAACGGTCTCATATGCGCCGCTCCTCTGAGTTGTTTACAACTCGTTGTGCAATGCGACTGCGCACTCGTGTTGACACTGCTTTGCCCGGATCTATAGTGTCGAGCACTGGGAATTTGTGGGTAATTGTGGGGTTTTGAGGCACACAGTGCCGACTCGGTTGCTTCGAGTGGCAGGGTCGTGCTTTCGGTGCCGCCCAAACGGTTGAAGGTGCATGTTCCGGGGAATCAACAGCGTCAACCTCGATGCCAAGGGCCGCATGGCCCTACCCGCGCGATATCGGGAGACCTTGGCACGGGATGCTGACGGAAAGTTAGTGGTCACTATTGATTCGCGCGAACGCTGTCTCCTCCTGTATCCACTGGCCGCGTGGGAAACCGTACAGGCGAAACTCGAGGCGCTCTCGAACATGAATCGAGAGGCGCGAAGGCTGCAGCGGTTGCTGATCGGGCATGCCACTGACCTGGAGATCGACAGCAGCGGTCGCGTGTTGCTGCCGCCGATGCTGCGCGAGTTCGCGAGTCTCTCCAAAAAACTCGTGCTCTTAGGCCAGGGCAACAAGATCGAGATATGGGGCGACGAGCTGTGGCGGTCCCGGCTCGACCACTGGCTGGTAGAACGCTCCGATGACGCCGTCGATGACGGTGACGCGTTTACCGGCTTGTCGGTCTAAACGCTGTGAATACACATCGACCGATCCTAGTGGGCGCTGTGATCGATGCGTTGTGCATCGACCCCGACGGCAACTATGTGGATGCGACGTTCGGTCGTGGCGGTCATACGCGTGCGCTACTCGAGCGTTTGTCGCCGGAAGGGCGAATTCTCGCGATTGACCGCGATCCGACGGCGATCGTCGCAGCGAACTCGCTTGCCAACGAGGACGCGAGGGTTCAAGTGCGGCACGGCCGCATGAGCGACATGCGACGTTTCGCAAATGATGTCGAACTCAACAATGTCGTTGGGGTGTTGATGGACCTTGGAGTCTCGTCACCACAACTCGATGATCCCGAACGCGGCATGAGCTTTCGCGGCGATGGTCCGCTCGACATGCGCATGGATCCAACCAGCGGCGTATCCGCCTCACACTGGATAAACAGCGCGAGTGAGGACGAATTGGCCACGGTGTTTCGTGAGTTTGGCGAGGAGCGTCATGCGCGCCGCATCGCACGAGCAATAGTCGACCGACGTGCCGAAGCACCGATCGAACGCACCGCTGACCTGGCCGCGCTGGTCGCACAGGCGCAGCCGCGCCCCGACCCGCACAAGCACGCGGCAACGCGGGTGTTTCAGGCGATTCGAATTCACATCAACGAGGAACTCGAAGAAGTTCGCCTGGCCCTCGACGCGGCTTTCGAACTGATACGCAAGGACGGTCGCATTGCGGTGTTGACGTTCCACAGTCTCGAGGACCGGATCGTAAAGCATGCCTTCCGTCGATGGACCGAAGGCGAAGCGCTACCACGGCGTTTGCCGATTACTGGCCGCACTGCAACGTCGGCGCGTCTCGTCGTGCGAGCGCAACGCGCTGATGCGGCAGAAGTTGCGGCGAATCCGCGTGCCCGAAGCGCGTTGCTGCGTGTGCTGGAGAAGGTGGCATGACGCGCCGACGCGCTGCAGTTCCCGCTCGACCGAGTTGGCAATGGCTCGCCGCTGCGTGCGCGATATACATCGGCATCGCCGCGTCCGGAGTGTGCGTCGCCGCAGTTGCACAAGACGTTCGAGGACTGTTCGTCGCGCTTGCAAAGAATCAGAACCGACAAGATGAATTGCTCGCCCAGTACAGTCGGCTTTTGATCGAGCGCGGGACGCTCTCGTCGTATCAAAACGTCGATCAGGCAGCCGAGCGACAGCTGGCGATGCGTTTCCCCGAAACCGTCGAACGAGTATCGCCGTGAGTCGCTGGCGCCATTTCACGGTCGTTGGGATATTCATTCTGATGTCGCTCGGCCTGTCCGGCCGGATGGCTTACCTCAACGTTACCGAGCGGACATTTCTGCAGGAGCAGGGCGACGCGCGTTCTTTGCGGTACGAAACGTTGGCTGCGAATCGCGGCATCATCTTCGACAGGAACGGCGAACCGCTTGCGGTGAGCACGCCTGTGGAGTCGGTATGGATCGACCCTACCGAGAAATCCCGCACGCCCACCGAGATCTCGAATCTCGCACGCGCAGTGGGCGTCGATCCACGCGAGCTCTCGAGCAAACTCGAGCGGTACGCGCAACGCGAGTTCATGTTCGTGAAGCGGAGAATTTCGCCGGACGAAGTAGAGCAAGTCACAAAGCTCCATCTCGACGGTGTGCATTTCGAGCGCGAGTATCGGCGCTATTACCCCGCAGGTGAGACCGTGGCTCACGTGGTCGGTATCACGAACGTCGACGATCAGGGCCAGGAAGGTGCAGAGCTTGCGTTCGATGACGCGTTGAAGAGCGTGCAGGGACGCAAACGCGTGCTGCGCAATGCCAGCAGAGAATCGATCAAAGACGTCGAGTACGTTACTGCGCCTCGGTTTGGAAAAGACCTCGCGCTGAGCCTCGACCTTCGCCTGCAGTTCTTCGCATACCGCGAACTCAAGTCGGCAATCGAGGAGCACCACGCGAAGTCCGGATCGGTGGTTATGCTCGACGCGCACACCGGTGAAATTCTCGCGCTAGTGAACAACCCTTCGTTCAACCCCAACGAATTGACCAGAGTGGCGCCCGATGCGCGCCGCAATCGCGCCATTACAGATTTGTTTGAACCGGGCTCCACCGTAAAGCCGTTGACCGTGTTGGCGGCACTCGAATCGGGTCGCTTCGACGAACGTTCCATCGTCGACACCACACCGGGCTACATGCATGTCGGCCGACTTCTTGTACAGGACCCGGTGAATCGAGGCCGCTTGTCGCTTGGCGACGTGCTCGCGCGATCGAGCCAGGTTGGAATCGCCAAGATCGCGCTCGCGCTGGACGATCGAATGGTATTCGACGCGTTTGTTCGTGCCGGCCTCTCCGAAATGACCAATTGTGGTCTTCCTGGTGAAGTCATTGGGAAGCTATCCGACTCGCAACTGAAGAATCCGATCGTCCGCACGACGCTCGCCTATGGCTACGGGCTGACGGTGACGCCGTTGCAGCTCGCACAGGCTTATTTGATGCTGGCGAATAGCGGAGTGCGGTTGCCGGTCTCGATCCTGCGCCGCGACACAGCGCCAACGGGTCAGCGTGAGTTCGATACCGAAACGGTCAGCACGATCGTTCAGATGATGAAAGGTGTCGACTCGATTCATGGCACGGCACCGAAGGCGCGCGTACTCGGCTACGAGATCGCGGGTAAGACAGGGACCGCTCGCAAGGTTGGCCCGAACGGTTACGACGAAGATCGACACATCGCGTTCTTCGCCGGATTAGCACCGGCCAAAGATCCTCGGGTCGTCGTGATCGTAGTCATCGACGAACCGCAGGGCGACAAGATCGGCGGCGGTGACGTTGCGGGGCCGGTATTCGCTCGCGTAGTAGCGCGCGCGCTGCGCGTGCTGAACGTCGAGCCCGAAGAGGTGGCGTCGTGAGTTCCGCATCCGCGACGCGACGCAAACGCTTGAGCGAGTGTCTGCGCGAGGACGTTGCCGATGTGTCCATCGCCGCGGATCGCGACGTCTGGATCACCGGAATAGCAACGGACTCACGACGCGTTCGCGCCGGCGATCTGTTCATCGCTACGCGCGGCGCCGCTCACGATGGTCACGACTTCGTGGATGCTGCGGTAACGGAGGGCGCGGTCGCAGTACTCGCGGAGCGAGACGTCCGGGCACCCGTTCTCGTAGTGAAAACGCGCGATACGCGTCACGCGGCTGGCCGAATTGCAGCGCGATTCTTCGATCATCCGAGCCGCACGCTCGGCTGCATCGGCGTCACCGGCACCAATGGCAAAACATCCGTTACGCAATTCACCGCAACGCTGCTTTCCGCTGCAGGCAAACCCGCGGGATTCGGCGGCACGCTCGGATGGAGCTTCGGTGGGAAACACTGCCAGGCCGACCTCACGACAGAGGACGCAGTAACCGTTCAGCGACGTCTCGCCGACCTTGTTTCGGCCGGTGCCGAATGGGTCGCGATGGAAACGAGTTCGCATGCACTCGATCAGGACCGCGTTGCCGATGTGGTCTATGACGTGGCTGTCTTTACGAACCTGACGCGCGACCACCTCGACTATCACGGAACCATGGAGCGATACGCGGCCGCGAAGCGGCGCCTGTTCGATTGGCCGACGCTGCAAGGCGGCGTAGTCAACTGGGACGACCCGCAAGGTCGCATCATCTATCGTGACCGCAGTGCCGCAATGAACCTCCTGCGTTTTGGCAGTACGCCCGACGCAGACCTCGCGTGGTCCGATCTGACGTTCAGCGACACGGGCGTTGCCGGGGCGCTGACGACTCCATGGGGGCGCCGTGAGTTTCATCTACCTTTGTTCGGCGAGTTCAACGTGGCGAACTTCGCCGCAGCGACAGGAGCGGCATGTCTGGCCGGCGCATCGATTGACGACGTGATGGGCGCGACCGCACAACTCACGGCGCCGCCGGGGCGCATGCAGTTCGTACGATCGCCAGGACAGCCGTTGGTGGTCATCGATTTTGCACACACCCCCGATGCGCTGACGAAGGTGCTGTCCAGTGTGAAGCGCCACGTCGCTGGTCGTATCGTTTGTGTATTCGGATGCGGCGGCGATCGCGATCGCGGCAAGCGTCCGTTGATGGCGCGGGCCGCCGAAGCGGGTGCCGATCATGTGTTCGTTACGAGCGATAACCCGCGTTCGGAAGATCCTGCAGTGATCGCGGCGGAGATAACGTCGGGTTTTCAAGCCCGCGTCGCGGTAGAGGTCGAATTGGATCGCGGCGCCGCGATCCGTGACGCGATTGAATCTGCCGCGCAAGGCGATGTCGTCGTGGTCGCCGGAAAAGGTCACGAGCCTTATCAGGAGATTGCCGGCGTCCGTCATCCGTTTAGTGATTTGCAAGTCGTGCAGGAGATATTCGCAGCACAGTCGGGGACGCGCAGTTGAACGCCCTGCGCCGACATACCGCCATCTTCGGCCTCGGCATCACCGGATATTCCTGCGTGCGTTTTCTGAATTCGACCGACAGGTTGACTGTGGTCGACACGCGCAGCGCGCCGCCCTTTGCGGAGCAGACGCGTACCCATTTTCCGAAGGTCGAGATGATCCTGGGCGCGACCGACGCCGCTCCGTTCGCCGCCGATCGCATCATCGTGAGCCCGGGATTGCCGACATCCCATTGCCTGTTGAAGGCCGCACGCGAGCGGGGAATCCCGTTGGTGAGCGACATTGAGTTGTTCGCGGAGCACGCCACGGCGCCGGTGGTGGCCATTACGGGCACCAACGGCAAGAGCACGGTCACAGCGTTGACGGGCGAGCTGCTGCGCGCGTCCGGACTCGACGTCGGGGTGGGAGGCAATCTCGGAGAGCCTGCTCTCGATCTACTCGGTCCTGATCGCGATGCGTACGTTCTAGAACTGTCGAGTTTTCAGCTCGAACGGCTGAACGCCGGACGATTCACGATTGCGGCCAATTTGAATGTCACGCCGGACCATTTGGACCGATATCCCGATTTGGCCAGTTATGCCGCCAGCAAGCAGCGCATCTTCCAGGGATGTGACGTAGCCGTTTACAACCGTGCGGACCCGCTGACCACGCCGAAGGAAGCCGTCGGAAGGCTGGTATCGGTCGGTCTCGACGCCCCTTCGCGAGACGGTTGGGGCATTGTCGAATACAGCGGCGGGCGATATCTCGCCTCGTTCGGTGAACGATATCTCGACGTAGAGTCGCTCGGCATTCGCGGCAAGCACAACGAGTTCAACGCGCTCGTGGCGATGGCGCTGGCGAAAGCGGCCGGCAGCGACCCCGCTTCCTGGTTGCCCACGTTGCGCGATTTCAAGGGGCTCGAACACCGATCACAAACGGTCGCTGTCGTCGACGGCGTCACGTACATCAACGATTCGAAGGCGACCAATCTCGGCGCCTGTGTCGCGGCGCTGGAAGGTCTGGGCGATACGCGGCGCCACATCGTGCTGATTGCAGGTGGCGATGCAAAGAACGCAGACCTTACGCCGTTGCGCGAACCCGTATCGAAGTACGTACGCCACGTTGTAACGCTCGGCAAAGATGCGGCGGTGGTCGAGGCGGCAGTTTCGGGAGTAGTTCCGGTGCATCGTGTTGC
>JBGSNQ010000026.1:0-6122 GCA_041739525.1 Pseudomonadales bacterium
GCAGGTGTAGATCGTGCCTTCAGCCACCGGCTCGTGCGACTGCAATTCCGCAGGGGTCAGATATTTGGCCGGGTCGGCGACGAACTTCGTCCGGCAGCCGGCGGAGCAAAAATAGTAGGGATGACCGTCATGGTCGGCGCGGTGCGCGGCGGTATGCGGGTCGACAGACATGCCGCAGACCGGGTCTTTCACAGTTGTTCCGGGGGCATTCCCATTGTCACTGCCGCTGCCTGCATGGGACTTGGCATCGGGTTCGATGGAGAGCGTGTGCTGGTGATCGGCCATGGCCTGCGTCCTTGTAATTCAAGCGTCGAGGCGCAATGTCGGGGTTGACATCGTGTCAAGGTCAAGAGGTATCTCATGAACATCGGCGAGGCAGCGGCCGCGGCGGGTCTCAGCGCGCGGATGGTGCGCCACTATGAAAAGATCGGGCTGACGCCAAAGGCGCTGCGAACGGATTCGGAGTACCGGGATTACTCGACCAATGATGTGCATCGATTGCGATTCATCGCCCGGGCCCGCGACCTTGGCTTTCCGATCGATCAGATTGGCGAGCTGCTGGCGCTCTGGAGCGACAAGACGCGTGCAAGCGCCGACGTCAAAGCGCTGGCTATGGCCAGAATAACCGATCTGCGGGAGCGCGAAAGGGCGTTGCATGCGATGCGGCGTTCGCTCGAGCACCTTGTTGCAACGTGCAGCGGCGACGATCGACCCGACTGTCCGATCATCGAGGAACTCGCCGGGAACGTCGAGTAAATCGCCGGCTGCTTTCGTCGTTCCTCTAAGCGTCGCTGCCCTCATGCAGTCAGCTTTGGCTGCATCGGACCCATATGTACGAGCCCGATGTGCCATCGCCATTACTGCGCCTTCTTGCCGTTTCGCTTCAGCCACGACTGGAAGCCTGCGACTTCCTTTTCCTGCATCGTGACGACCTTCTGCGCCATGGTGCGGACGTCCTTCTCGGAGGCCTGCGCCACGGCGATCTTCGACATGGCGATCGCACCGCGATGATGTTCGATCATCTGGCGGATCCAGGTTTCAGATGCGTCGGCGCCGACGACCATCATCTTGTGATGCATATCCATGCCGACCTCGGCGTAGGGGTTGGCGGGCGTATTCTTCATCATATCGCCCATTGCGCCCATCTTGCCGTGGTCCATGCCCTGCATTTTGCTATGGTCCATCGGCGCCACGGGTTCTCCCGGCTTGGCCGGCGCGTCATGCTTCATACCGGCCATGTTGTCGTGGTTCATGCCCTGCATCTTGCTGTGATCAACGGGTGGAGGCGTTTGGGCAGCAACAGGCATCGCGACGAGTAAGGCTGCGAGCGTCAGATATTTATGCATGAGAGCACCTTTCCGTGTGTCTGCTAACAGGTGATACGCAAGCGGTGCGATCAGCCCTCAGACCAAAACGGGTCAGGCACACAGTCTACAACGATGCTGGCGGCACCAGTGTTCCCAGCCACGCAACGATTGCCAGCACCGCAGCCGCAAGTCCGCCTTCGATAGCGATCGAGCGGCGTAGCGCCGCAAGCGCTTCCAGCGGCATAACTCCAGCGTCCAGATCGCGTGAGAGCGCTGGGGTAAGTCTGAAGCGATTTATTGCCGCCAGCCCCAGCATGGCCGCAAATAGCGCCAGTTTTAGTGCAAGAAGCTGGACGTAATGGTCACTGCCGATCAGACCGATACCAGCAGGACCCACGAGGATCCAGGTGTTGACCGAACCAGTGATAATCAGCAGCGCGACGAAAATCGTCCCAGCTTTCGAAAAGCCGTCGAGCGCGCCATGCATTGAAATGAAGTTGATTGATGTCAGCCGCGATGCATTGCGCGTCACCATCAAGCCCAACGCCAAGAGCGCGCCGATCCAAGCCCCCGCGGCAAGAAGGTGGACAATGTCGGCGACGAGTTGAACCAACCCCTTCGTCGCCTCGCCGGCGGCGCCATGCCCCGTCCAGGCCAGCGACGCCAACGCGGCGGCGGCAAAAGCGACTTGTGCTGCTCTGGCAACGGGATTTCGCATGAAGGCCAGCACAGCGATTGCTGCCAACGCCGCCATTCGTACCTGCCACGCCACCCCCATTGGGGTTTCGAACACCATTGCAGCGATCGAGCCGCGATCGACGTCGATAATCGCAACCCCGGACATCGACGCCGTCATCGCAAGCATGCCCGCGACTGAAACCATTGCCGCGAGCAAGGTGAACGAAAGCACCTGGCGTGCTGTCGGGCCGTCCGTGCTGTCCCTTGTTCCGTACAGCGCGAACAGCGGCCACCCGAACAGCACCATCAGATTGGCATAGAGCGCAAACCTGATGGCGATCGCGAGCATGCTATTTCACGGTGAAGGGAAAGCTGCCTTCCATACGGTGGGCGTCGGCGCCAGCGGCAAACCATTTGAGCTCGTAGGTGCCGCTGGGCAGGGCCCGCTTCATCAGCAGCGTCAGCGTCTTACCATCGGAACCCAGCGCCGTTGTGAAGCCGGTCATCTTCATCGGCTGATGGTCGGCCATGCCGGGCATGCCGGTCATTGTCAGTTCGGCGCCGGCAAACTTGGCCATCAGCTTTTCGTTGAAAACCAGGACGATCTTGCCCGGCTTGTCGACGGTGGCATTGGCGGCCGGGGTCGATGACACGAGCTTGGTATGCCCAAGGGCGGCTGTGCCGGTGCCGATCGCAGCAATCATGGCAGCAGCGAACACGGCACGAAAATTGAACGTCATTGATAGCTCCTCGGTGGACTGGGGAGATATACGCAGCCCGTCACTATGCCCCTCAAGGAATCTTGTTGAGGGGTAGGGGAGGCGCGTGCGTAATATCGGTTGGATTTGAGAAGGAACCTTTCATGGACGACCTTGACCGGGCGTTGCAACAGCTACGCACCCTGCCGGTGCCGACAAGGTTGGCGTCGCTTGAGAGCGATGTGCTGATGCGCATCGATGCCGAACGAAGCGCTTCGGCATTGACGACCGGACCGGCGCTTAGCCTTGCCGCGGTTCTCGCGTTGGGGATCGGCATTGGTGCCGCGATCTTGCCCGGCGGTTCGGCTGAGGCGGCGCAAACCTCGTCATTTGCAGCGGGAGCCAATCTTGCGCCCTCGACACTGCTTGCGAATATCGGATGAATAGTTTCAGGCGGTTCGCGATTGTCGCGCTGGTAGCATTCGTCGCAGCGCTCGGCGGCGTGTTTGTCGGCCGCGAATTGGTAACACGGCTGTCTCCGCCTGAGACCGAGCTTCACGCCATCCTGCACGACAAGCTTGAGCTCGACGCTGCGCAGCGGGCGCAGATCGAGGTGCTCGAACAGCAGTTTGCGGACAGGAAGCGTATCCTTGAACAGGAGATGCGATCGGACAACGCTCGCCTGGCCGCAGCGATTATGGCGGAACATGGCTATGGCCCGGGCGTGCAAGCAGCGGTTGACCGGTCTCACCACGTGATGGGCGAGCTCCAGAAGGAGACGCTCCAGCATGTCTTCCGACTGCGCAGCGTCCTGCGACCGGACCAGGCGCGCAAGTTCGACGAGGCGGCAGTCAAGGCACTGACAGCCCCGGTGGAGTGACGCGCGAGGACACCCCGACGGTGCCGACGCCACTCGCCGACTGCACCGACGGCGAGCTCACGGCACTCGCCCTGGCTGGCCACCAGTCGGCATATGGCGAGCTAATTCGCCGATACCGCGACCCGGTGTTCCGCCTCGTCCGTGGTCATGTCGGTGACCCGGACGAGGCCCTCGACGTCGTCCAGGAGACGTTCGTCGCTGCCTTCGCGTCAGTTGGACGTTACGACGGCAGCCGGCCGTTTCGCCACTGGATCAATCGGATCGCGCTCAACAAGTGTCGTGATTGGGGACGCCGGCGCGCGGTGCGGCGCCTGTTTCGGTTTGCGCTGCCCCTCGACGCGGCAAGTGAGATTGTCGACACGGCGGTTACGGGCGAAGCAGCGATCGATGATGCCCGCGCGCTGGCGCGCGTGACCAAAGCAATTGCATCGCTTCCGGCGAACCTGAAGGAGCCTCTCATCCTGACCGCGGTAAACGGACTTTCGCAGGCAGAAGCCGCGGCGGTACTCGGCATCAGCGAAAAGGCCGTCGAAGTCCGGATCTATCGAGCCCGCAAGGCGCTGACGCCTTAGATTGGGAAGGCGATATAGCCGTAGGCGAACCTTGAGGGGCGATTCAAAACCGTGCGTATCTCAATTCGAGCCTTGCTGCGCTTCGATGACTTTCCAGGGACAGACATGATATTGCCGACCTCTCGCCGCGACTTTTTGCGGGCCGCCTCGCTTGTCACAGGTGCGATGGCCATGCCGGCTTGGGCGCGCAGTGGCACGGGCGGCCTTGCGAGCGGCAGCGACGTTTTGTCTGGCGAAGACATCAAGCTCAGCATCGGCCACGCGATGCACAATGTTGGAGGCCGGTCGGGCCATGCCATTGCCATCAACGGCACCGTACCTGGGCCGCTCATAAGGCTGAAAGAAGGCCAAAATGTCCGCCTGTCGGTGACCAATACGCTCGCGGAGGACACCTCGATCCATTGGCACGGGCTGTTGCTGCCGTTCCAGTATGACGGCGTGCCTGGGATCAGCTTTCCCGGCATCAAGCCCGGTGAAACCTTCGTCTACCAGTTCCCGATCCGCCAGTCGGGGACATATTGGTACCACAGCCATTCGGGCCTGCAGGAGGCGATGGGGCATTTCGGGTCGATCGTTATCGATCCGGCCGGGGCCGACCCGGTCGCGTCCGACCGCGAGCATGTTTTGGTGCTCAGCGACTGGAGCTTCATGCACCCGCACAAGATCTACACGCGGCTGAAGCAGAACGGCGGCAATTTCAATTTCCAGAAGCAGACGCTGGCCGGCCTGATCGCCGGCAAGGACCAACCGGCCGCCGAACGACGGATGTGGGGCCAGATGCGCATGGACCCCACCGACATCTCCGACGCGACGGGGGCGATCTACACCTATCTCGTCAACGGCCATGGGCCAGTTGAGAACTGGACCGGGCTGTTCGTACCGGGGGAAAAGGTGCGGCTGCGCATCATCAACGCGTCGGCGATGACCAATTTCAACGTGCGGATTCCGGGCCTGCCGATGACGGTAGTGGCGGCTGACGGCAACGCGGTGCAACCGGTTGAGACCGACGAATTCCAGATCGGTGTTGCCGAGACGTACGACGTCATCGTGCAGCCGACCGAAGATCGCGCCTATGGCTTCATTGCTGAAGGCATCGACCGGTCTGGCCTGGTGCGGGCAACGCTGGCACCGCGAATGGGCATGGTTGCGGATGTGCCGCCCCTGCGGAAGCGCCCGCTACTGACCATGAAGGACATGGGCATGGGCGACATGGACATGAGTGGCGGTGCCATGGCCGGGATGGACCACAGCAACATGCCGGGCATGAGCCACGACATGGGATCGATGAAGATGCTCGATCCGTCGGTGGCACCGCAGGTCAAGATGGGGCCGGGGGTGGCCATGCTGTCGTCGATGCCGATGGATCGCACCGCCGAACGTCCGACCGGCCTCGAGAACGAGCCGCACCGCGTGCTGACCTACAGCCAGCTTCGCTCGCTCGACCCCAATCCCGACCAGCGCGACCCGTCGCGCGAGATCGACATCCATCTCACCGCCAACATGGAACGCTACATGTGGTCGTTCGACGGGGTAAAGTTCAGCGAAGGTGCCGAGCCGCTGGCATTCCGCCATAACGAGCGCGTTCGCGTCAACCTGATCAACGACACGATGATGCCCCACCCGATCCATCTTCATGGCCATTTTTTCGAAGTGGTGATGGGTGAGAAGGGCAACCGGCCGGTCAAGCACACGGTCAACGTGCTGCCGGGCGGCAAGGTGTCGTTCGACCTGACCGCCGATGGGCTGGGGGATTGGGCCTTCCACTGCCACATGATGCTCCACATGCACGCCGGGATGTTCCGCGTCG
The DNA here is from genome assembly GCA_041739525.1 of Pseudomonadales bacterium. GTDB lineage: Bacteria > Pseudomonadota > Gammaproteobacteria > Pseudomonadales > Azotimanducaceae > DATJGR01. The sequence goes on from JBGSNQ010000026.1 coordinate 5,943, forward strand.
TCACGGTACGCCACGACGAGGAACCGGCATGATCCGAACCATCATCGGGACGATCGTGGCACTGGCGCTGGTTCCGGACGTCGTCCTGGCTCAAACCGCTTCGCCCGCTGCCGACCCCCATGCGGGGCACACCATGCCTGCCGCTCCCGATCCGCATGCCGGCCACGCCATGCCGACAGC
>JBGSNQ010000028.1:0-8986 GCA_041739525.1 Pseudomonadales bacterium
GACGGGCGCAGCGGCTGGAGCGGTCGCCGCGCAGTCGCGTTGCAACCGAAACGAAATCTGCGACAACGCCGACAGCGAAGTGCAGCAGGAGTACCGGCAGAACCAGGCGAAGGACGCGGCCGCTGCAGGCGCGGTGGTCGGCGCGTCGAAGCAGCGCCAATCGCGGCGGCAGCAGGCGAAGGCGCAGGAGCAGCAGGCGGAACAACAATCTGCGACGGCGGCGCAGTCTGCCGAGGCTGCTTCGAAGCAGGCCTACTCGGGATGCATGAGCGGTCGGGGCTATACGGTGACCCCATGAACGCGGCGCGAAGCGATGTATTGTTGACTCAAGCGCACAATACTTTTTCGAAATGCGTCATTGCGATCGCGGGCGGACACAATATAGTGGCCCGAAGCCCTCAAAACGGTCAGGAGTTGACATGAGCGAAGCGGAAGCACTGCAACCGTCGAGTCCGCTCGACCTCGGCTGGATGGACCGTCAGGGCGAGTGGGGTATCCGCGCCGTTCCGGGCAAACAAGGCTTGACGCTCGCCGACATCCAGATCGGCAGCTACGGCGAACCTGAAGAACGCAGCGACAATCAGACCGGCCGTCCGCGCGGCGCCGGCGCACGACCGAACTCGTATCGCATCGGCGGTTACGCAGTGATGTCGAAGAGCGAGATCTGGCTCGACAACGCCTCGTTCCTTTATGAGGAAGCGCTGCAACGTCAGTGGAGTTCCGCCACCGACGTGCCGTGGCACACCATCAAGCCGCTGCCTGACGACATCGAAGAGGCAGAGTGTCAGCTCGCCACGTTCTTCACCGAAGTCGAGTTCGTAGCCGGCGATGTTCCGGCGCGCTGGATCGCGAGCACCACACCCGATTTCTTCGAACCGCGGCAGTGTCTGCTCGCGCAGGTGATGGACGAGTCGCGCCATATGGACGTGTTCCGCAAACGCGCGCTCGCCAATGGCGGCGGTCTGATGCAGACCTCGGGCGGCACCGCAGGTGTGGTCGGCAGCATCGACCTCGCGCGCGACTTCACCGAAATGTCGTCGCGGTTGCACATTTCAGGCGAAGGCGCCGTGCTCACGATGTTCCGCATGGGCGAACTGATGGCGTACAACGAGGCCGAGAAGGCGATGTATCGCCTCTGTGCACAGGACGAAGCGCGCCACGTCGCGTTCGGCGTCATGCACATGCGCTACATGTCCGAAACGGCACCGCAGCGCCGCGAAGAGATTCAGTGTTATCTCGACGAAGCGGAGCGGCAGATTCTCGCCGGCTCGCAGAATCCCGCCGGCACGCAGACCGACTCCAGCGAAGCGCTGGCGATTCTGTTGGGGGGCGGCAAAGACAAATACGACGAGGGCGTGCGCAAACTCATCGCCATCCGCAAGCGTCAGGTTCAGGAATACATCAAGCGCGTGCGTTCCACCGGATTCGGCGACCGTTTCGACAACGGCCGTTCGCACCTGATCCAGACCTTCGACGACCACGCCGCCGTATAACGCCTCTCGTATAAAGCCATTGGGGACCTTCGATGACCGACAAGACCGACGACAAGTCCCCACCGCAATCTGCGGCACCGCAATCTGCGTCGCCGCAACCCCCGCCACCGAATCTCAAATGGATGGGCAAGAGCCATCAGTGGGGGACGCGCGTCAAGCCCGGCAAACACGGTTTGCGACTGGGTGATCTGAACGTCGGCATTTACGGTGAAGTACCGCCGGTGTGGACCGATCAGACCCGCGCGCCGCGCGGTGCGATGTCGCGGCGCGGCGTTCCGCCGCTCGGCTATGCGATTCGCGACAAAGTCGATCTGTGGGCGGACACCGCCGCAGACATGTACGAAGAAGCGATCCAACGCCGCTGGGCGCCGGCGGTCAGCATCCCGTGGGAAACGGTGAAGCCGCTACCGGACGACGTCGAACGGGCTATCTGTCAGGTGTGCACAGAGCTTTCGCAATACGCCAACGCCGACGTCGAGAGCGTGACGCACTGGCAGTCGCAGATGGCGTATGGCTATCACGAGGTGAAACAGTTCCTGGCGACGGTGAGCTTCGACGGCGCGCGCCACATGGAAGTGTTCCGCAAGCGCGCACTGTGCAACGGCGGTGGTCTCGGCCTCGAAGGTCCTGGTGAAGTGAACCGGATGATTCTCGAAAGCCGCGGCGGCTGGACCGAAGCCGTACTGTACCTGTTCATCATGCGTGGTCTCTTCACGCAGACGATGTACCGCTATCTGCACCGCCACGCGCACAACGAAGCCGAACGGAAGATCTTCGCGCATTGCATCGAAGACAAGGCGCGGCACCTGACGTATGCCATCGATCACATCCGCTACGCGGTGAACCATCAGGACGATCAGAACCTGATCCTGCAGCAACTGTGTTTCATCGGCGAACGCGTGCTTGTGCGCGAACTGAAAGACGTCGTGCTGCGCGAGGCGTTGACCATCGTGTTCGGCAATGGCATCAGCGGCGCCGAAGCGGGCGCGGTGATTTTCCAGCGGATGATGGCGGACTACATCACGCGTTATCTCGCCACACTGAAGTGGTTGGGCGTGGAGCGGCGCACGCTGTTTCCCGAAGAACTGTCTGCATACCTGAAGGCGTCGTAGAACATGGCGGTATTCCCCTCAGTACAATGGTTTGACGCGGTGCGTGCGGTATTCAATGCCGACGAGTCGTATCAGGGCGGTGGTGGTGGTGCCTGTAACGCGTTGATGGGCCTGAAGGTCGCCGGCCAGTCGTTTCTCATCACGTTCGAAGGTGCCGAATGCAGTGCCGCGGCGAAGGTGCAGGACAGCGACCTTGCGGCGGCCGACTACATCCTCGAGATGTCGTACGCTGACTGGAAGGACATGATCCAGAACATCGCGCAGAACGGCCGCGCCGACCTGCACCATACGCTCAACACGCTCGACCTCGGTCGCCCCGAGGGATTGTCGCATTCGATGCACGGCGACCAGTACCGCGAAGACCTGTTCTTCCGTTACAACCAGTCGATGCAGTATTTCTTCGACGCGTCGGCGCGCGTTGCCACCGAATTCGCGGAGTAATGCCGATGTCGAGCGCGTTGACTCTCGATCTGCTGCAGAAGGTGCGCGACGCGGTGAACGGCGACCGGGACTTCCGTCGTCTCGGCACGTGCGATGTGCGCGTGGGCATCAAGGCCGGTGACACAGCGTTTCTGGTCGATTTCGAAGCGTTCGAATGCGCCGCGGTGGCCGCCATCGAACTCGACGCACTACGCGATGCGGATTTCTACCTGGAACTGAGCGGCGATGCGTGGAGGTCGTACCTCGCCGGCCGCAAAGCCGGCACTGCTCCGTCGCTCGTCAGCCTCGACGTCGATACGCCCAACGGAATCGTGAAGGGGGCAGATCCGCTCAAAACGCTGAAGTTCGAGCGTTATCATCTGACGTTGCAGTCGTTCCTCGACACCGGGGCGCGGCTCGCCGCCTGAGATCTTGGCCGTCTACGAATTCCGCTGCGCGGATTGCGGAGAAGTCACTTCCCATTGGTGTTCGATTGCGGAGCGTCCCGCTACGGTCGCATGCGCGCACTGCGGCGCATCCAGTGCCACGCGCATCGTGTCACACGCGTCGGTACGGTTGTCGAGCGCCAGTAAAGTCGCGCGGCTCGATCCGAAGTACGACAAGATGGTCGATCGCGCGATGAAGAACACGCCGCAGGCCGATCCGGATCGCGTGCTGAAACGGCTGAAGCCGTTCCCTAAAGACTCCTGAAGCAGGCGCCGCAACGCCGACTGTCGTTGCCAACGATCCGCTCGAGTCACTACGATGCTCGCCGCAGAAAAGCAGCTTCAAACGGGGAACACGATGCCGAGCAAAGAACTGACGCAGATGATCGAGATGATGGCCGGCGGACCGGTGTTTGGCGTCGGTACGATCGAAGAACAGCGCGCCGGTATGGAGGCGATGGCAGGCGGTTCCCAGTTGCCGGACAAAGTCACCATCAACGAAACGCGCGTCGGCGATCTGGACGCGGAATGGGTGGCGATGCCGAACAGCGCCAACGGTCGAGTAGTGCTGTATCTGCACGGTGGCGGCTATGTCATGGGTTCGCGCCGCACGCATCGCGAACTGGCTTCGCGGATTGCGCGCGAGGCCGCGGCTCGAGTGCTGGTGCTCGAATATCGATTGGCGCCCGAACATCCGTTCCCGGCAGCGGTAGAAGATGCGACTGCGGCCTATCGTTGGTTGCGCAAGCAGGGAATCGCCGCGGGTTCGATCGCGATTGCCGGAGATTCGGCCGGTGGCGGGTTGACGCTCGCGACGTTACTCGCGCTGCGCGATGCGGGTGACGCATTGCCGGCGTGCGCTGTGTGTCTCTCGCCTTGGACTGATCTCGAGGGCACCGGCGCATCCGCGCAACCGGGCGGCGCCGACGACCCGATGATCGACGCGGCAGCCTTGCGCGACACGGGCAGGACATACGCTGCGAGCGCGGTACGCAATCCGCTCGCGGCGCCGTTGCACGGCAACTACAAAGGGCTGCCGCCGCTGCTGATCCAGGTCGGCACCCGCGAAATTCTGCTTGATGATTCGACGCGCGTCGCCGACAAGGCGCGTGCCGCCGGAGTGCCGGTGCGACTCGAAATCGAGGAGGGCGCGCCGCACGTATGGCAGATGGTGCCGCATTTGCCGGAATCGATTGATGCCGTCAGGCGAATCGGTGCATTCGTTCGGGAACGGATTCCGGCGTAGCCGGGTCACGATCCGCTGTTTAGTGCGTAGATCAGCGCCACGGTGAACGTCGCGCCGATGATCAGAATGGCGAGGAACGTGCCGGTGGAAAGCGAGCTGGTGTCTTCCTTCGCCTGTGAAGCACTGGCCGGCGCCGGTGTGTTCGTGCGATTGCGCAGCAACACCACGGCCACCACGATCACGATCATTGCAGGGATCAGAAACTCGATCACGTAGCGCATGGCACGGCTCTTCGCTTCGGAAGCGCTAGAGGATAGACCGGTGTGAAGGCGCGGCCAACTACGTTTGCGACAACTACGATGGGGATTGGGATGGGGATTGGGATTGAGTTTGGGTTTGCTCCTGCGCGACGCGCAGGCGGGCGTGAAAGTAAGTGCGGTCGATCTCGCGGTCGAGCTGCGCGAGTCGAAGCTGACAGTCGTCGATGAACGCGTGTAGTTGCGCGCCTTTCAGCGTCGACACTTCGACCGACTCGAGAAAACGAATGACGCGGTTGATGGCTGTAAGCGGCTTCTGATTGCGCGGCAACGACCGCAGCGAAGAGCGGATCCGGCTGGTGCAATAGGCGAGCGAGCGCGGCAGATTCTCGTTCTTGAAGAGAAATTGCTGCACCAGTGGTTGCTGAATCGGCTCCTGCACCGCAAGTTGATAAGCCTGCAACGCGTGCAGCGAGCGCAGCACGGAACGCCACTGCAACTGGCTGTAAGGCTCAAGGCCGTCGGTCTGCTCGAGCATGTCGACAGAGCGTACGTCGATGATCCGCGTGGTCATGTCCGCGCGTTCGAGAAATTCGCCGATGCGAAGAAAACTCCACGTATCGCCGTGCACCATCGTGCCCGAAAGGAATCCCGCGATGTGCTGCACCCGGCGCATTACGCCGTCCATCAATTCGCTGGTGCGGCTGCGCGACAGCGTGCCGGTGGCGCGATCCTTCGCATACAGATACAGGTCGTTGATGTACTCGAACGCGACGCGCGGCATGATTTCGCGGATGGTGCGCGCGTTTTCGCGCGCCATCGACAGCGACACCAGCAGAGAACCGCCGTTGTTCTGGTCAACGGTCAAGTAGCGCACCACGTTGCGCTCGTCAGGTGTGTCGTACAGCTGGTTGAAGTGCGCACGCGTGCCCATGATGTCGATCAGCGACGTCCACGCAAGCGGAATGCGCCGCGGCAGATCGATCAACAGGTTACCGTTGACGTTGATGAGCCGTGCGGTACTTTCGGCGCGTTCGAGGTATCGACCCAGCCAGTAGATCCGCTCTGCCGTTTTGGACAGCGTGTGTTGCTTCATTCGACGTCGACAATCCAGGTGTCTTTACTGCCGCCGCCTTGAGAGGAATTGACCACGGTCGATCCTTTGCGCATGGCCACGCGTGTCAATCCGCCGGTGGTCACGTACGTTGCGGCACCCGAAAGGATGAACGGCCGCAGGTCCAGATGACGCGGCTCAGCGCGGTTGTTTACCAGAGTCGGTGCGGACGAGAGGATCAGCATCGGCTGCGCCATATAGTTGCGCGGGTTCGCGAGAATCTGCCGGACGAATTTCTCGCGTTCTGCCTTGGTCGATTTCGGACCGATCAACATTCCGTAGCCGCCCGATTCGTTGGCAGGTTTCACCACCATCTTGTCGATGTGCTCGATCACGTAGTCGCGTGAGTCTTTGTCGACGCAGCGGTAAGAGGGCACGTTCGGCAGAATCGGATCTTCGCCAGTGTAGTAGCGGATGATCTCCGGCACGTATGTGTAGATGACTTTGTCGTCGGCGACTCCGCAGCCCGGTGCATTCGCCAGCGCGACGTTGCCCGCGCGCCATGCGCGCATGAGACCAGGCACGCCGATCATCGAGTCGGCGCGGAACAGCTTCGGATCGAGGAATAAATCGTCGATGCGACGATAGATGACGTCGACGCGAATCAGCCCTTCGATGGTGCGCATGTAGACGCAATCGTCCTTGCCGACGACCAGGTCCGGCCCCTCCACCAGCTCGCACGCCATCGCTTGCGCCAGGTACGCGTGTTCGAAATACGCCGAGTTGTAGATGCCGGGCGTCAGCACCACCACCTCGGGGCTTTTGACTTTGCGCGGCGACAACGAGCGCAGCGTCCGCAATAGCTGATCGGCGTAGTCGTCGATGGGCAGGATCCGATAGTCCTCGAACAACTCGGGGAACACACGCTTCATCACCTCGCGGTTCTCGAGCATGTACGACACGCCGGACGGCACGCGCAGGTTGTCTTCCAGAACGTAAACGGTACCGTCCGCGTCGCGCACTAAATCGGTGCCGCACACGTGCGACCACACGCCGTGCGCGGGGCTGACGCCCATACATTCCGGGCGGAAGTCCTTCGACTTGACGATCAGTTCGCGCGGCACCACGTTGTCGTCGAGGATCCGCTGCTCGTGGTACACATCGTCGATGAATCGGTTCAGCGCGTTCACGCGCTGCCTGAGACCCTTGGCGATGACGTCCCATTCACTCTTCACGACCATCCGCGGAATGATGTCGAAGGGCCACTCGCGGTCGATCGAACCGCTGCCTTCGCCCGTGTAGACCGTGAACGTGATGCCCATCGTGCGGATCGCGACTTCGGCCGCGGTCTTGCGTGCGGCCAGTTCGTCATCGGACAGCCGCGACAGCATGCGACAGAGATTGGTTGCGCCTGCGCGGGGCCGTCCGCGATCGGTGACGAGTTCGTCCCATATTCCGGTGGCCTGGTACTCGCTCCAATCGATCGGCATTTCTTTCCTTGGATTTGCGACGTCATTCTAGCCCGGCGCGCCGCTCGTCGCCCACCGCGATGCGCGATCCGCGTTAGAATGCGCGCCTGATTTCGATGGTTGGACATCGATGCTCGATGGTTCCGTACATCCCGACTACGCCGAAGTTGCCGCGTTGCTCATTCGGCAGATTCCTAGCAATTCGGCTGGCGGTTCGGCTGTGTGCGTCTATCACGGCGAGCGCAAGGTGGTCGACGTGTGGGGCGGCACGCGCGATCGCGAGGGCAATCCGTGGCTGGAAGATACGACCGCGCCGTCGTTCTCTACGACCAAAGGCGTGATGTCCACTCTCGTACACATCCTGGTCGATCAGGGGTTGGCGGCGTACGACGATCCGATCGCGAAACACTGGCCGGAGTTCGCGGCCAACGGCAAAGGAAGCATCACGATCCGGCAGGCGCTGTGTCACGAAGCCGGTTTGTATCGCATCGACGAGATGATCACGCACGCGAACGAGATTCTCGACTGGGACCACATGAAAGCGCTGGTCGCCGCTGCGCGGCCGGTACACGAACCCGGCGCGCACCACGGCTATCACGCTCTGACGTATGGCTGGCTGATCGGCGGCCTCATCGAAGCGATGGCAGGTAAGCCGTTGCAGCGGGTATTGCAGGAAGAACTGGTGGATCCGTTGGGACTCGACGGGATGTTCGTCGGCATGCCGCACAACGAAATGTATCGGCGCGCGAAGTTGATCACTCGCGACGGAATCATGGCACCGATGAAGGAGACCGCCGGTTGGAGCGATTCGGTGCGGGAATGGGTGGAGCGCGCGTTTGCGAAGATCGGTATCGAATTTTCCGAGTTTCGCTCGGCAATGGCGCTGAACGAGCCCTTCGATTGGAACGCAGAGGCAACCGTGCAGGCGATCATTCCCGCTGCGAACGGTCAGTTCACCGCGCGTGCGCTCGCGCGCATGTACGCGATGATCGCCAACGGCGGCATGATCGACGGCGTGCGGCTGATGTCCGAAGCGCGCGTGCGGGAAATGGCGAAAGTACAAAGCAAGAAGCGTGACAAGGTGGTGTTCCTGCCGATGCACTGGCGCATGGGCTATCACCGCGCGTTCAGTCTCGGCGCATCGGCGCCCTCGGCATTCGGTCACTACGGATTCGGCGGCAGCGGCGCATTTTGCGACCCGTCGCGGCGTCTCGCCGTTGCATTGACGGTGAACAGCGGTGCCGGGTCGCCAATGGGCGACGTGCGTATGCCGCGCATCGCGCGTGCGGCGATCAAAGCGGTGGATCGCCTGCGTGCGTGACGGCAACCATGCATAAAGGAAGCAACGCACTGAGCTACGCGCTGCTCGAACAACGCTTTCGCGAGATCGGTGATCTCGGGCACGCGCAAGCGATGCTCGGTTGGGACGAAGCGGTGATGATGCCGACCGGTGGCGGTGCGCGGCGTGGTGACGTGCTCGCGACGATTGCCGGCATCGTGCACCGTCAGCTGACGTCGCAGGAAACCGCCGACCTGATCGCGGCCGCCG
>JBGSNQ010000050.1:0-45997 GCA_041739525.1 Pseudomonadales bacterium
CGACCTGCGCGACGTGGCGGGTTGCGCCGCGGATCTCGGCAAACCGACCGGCCGCGACCTTGCACTGGGCAGGCCCAGCGCGGTGCGGGAACTCGGTGTGGCATGCGCCGTCGGCCGTCTCAAAGAACTCGTCGCCGCGGCGATCGACTCGATTCCGAGTTGTCGCGGCAGCGCGATGCTGCGTGATCTCATCGCTTCGGAATCGAAACAACTGCTTCCCAAGGAACTCTCCCGACGAGTGGCTTGAGGGGCGCCGGTGACCGCCTCGCTGTTGTCCCGGTCCTGGTGGATCGCATACCGCGATCAGCTTCTCGGAAAGTCTCAATTCCTGCGTTTTGCCATTCGTTTTCCACTGACGCGGCCGATCGCGCGGCGCCGTGCAAATCGTCTGTTCGATCTGTGCGCGGGATTCGTGTATTCGCAGATTCTGCTGGCTTGTATTCGCCTGCATTTGTTCGAGTTGCTTTCCGACGGGCCGCGTAGTGCAAGTGTGCTTGCCGATGCGATGTCGATTTCGCTTGAAGACGCGCGACGATTGCTGCGCGCGGCAGTATCGCTCGAGCTGGTGACACAGCGCGGAGGCGACGGATTCAGCCTCGGTGTGCTGGGCAGCGCGCTGCTTGCCAACCCGGGCGTAGCCGCGATGGTCGAACATCACAGCCTGCTGTACCGCGATCTCGCAGATCCGGTCGCGTTGTTGCGCAGGCAGGGCGATACGTCGCTTGCCCACTATTGGCCGTATGCCGAGCGCGAACGCGCATCGCTGCCCGATGCCGCGATCCACCCCTACAGCACGCTGATGGCGCAGTCGCAGTCGTTGATCGTCGACGACGTGTTGGCCGCGTACTCGCTGGCACCGCACCGGCGATTACTCGACGTCGGTGGTGGCGACGGGCACTTCGCCGCCGCGGTCGCGCGACGCTGGCCGCATCTCGATGTTGCGGTGTTCGATCTACCGGCCGTGGCGGAGCGGGCGCGTGCGCGGTTCGCAAAGGAGGGGATCGACGCCCGCGCGGTCGGCGGTGATTTCGCAAAGGACGAACTGCCCCGCGGCGCCGACGTGATCACGCTGATCCGTGTCGCGCACGACCACGACGATGCCGCATTGGTCTCGCTGTTTCGTTCGGTGTGCGGTGCACTGCCGCCGCACGGCGCGCTCATGTTGGCAGAACCGATGTCCGGCACGCGGGGTGGCGAGCGTATTGCCGATGCCTACTTCGGTTTTTACCTGCTCGCGATGCGAAGCGGACGACCACGTACGCCGCAAGAACTCACTCGCCTGTTGACCGCCGCGGGATTCGACTCGGTACGCCGTGTGCCGACGCGAATGTCGAATCTGGTGCGCGTCCTCGTTGCCACGCCCGCCGCGAGCTCGAAGTGAGGGTCGCAGTCGCTGTCAATCCGGCAGGACAGCGTAATGTGTTAACTAGTATTGACACATGAGGTAGTCAGCATAGACTGACACTCTATGAACGCGGCCCAGTCACCTTCCTTTTCGAACGACGCACGCGCAGAGGATCGCGCTCTCGCGGTGGTATTCGACGCCCCGGAAAGGCTGAGCCTGAGTCAGGTCGAGCTCGTGTCCCCCGGTGATGACGACGTCGTCGTCGATGTGCAGTGGAGCGGGATCAGCACGGGCACCGAGCGATTGTTGTGGTCGGGGCGAATGCCGCCGTTCCCTGGCATGGGCTATCCGCTGGTGCCGGGCTATGAATCGGTGGGCCGGATCAGGTCGGTTGGCGCCAACAGCGGTTACGAGCCGGGCGAGTGCGTGTTCGTGCCGGGCTCGCGCGGTTTCAAAGACGTGCGCGGACTGTTCGGTGGTGCCGCATCGCAGCTCGTCGTACCCGGCGCGCGCGCAATTCGGGTCGAGGAGACGCTTGGCGAACGCAGCGTGCTGCTCGCGCTCGCGGCAACCGCCCATCACGCGATTGCGGCGAACCCGGCCGCGTTGCCCGACCTCATCGTCGGGCATGGTGTATTGGGCAGGCTGCTTGCGCGCCTGGTCGTTGCTGCGGGCGGAGAACCGCCGACGGTCTGGGAGCAGAACGCCTCGCGCCTCAGTGGTGCCGTTAATTATCAGATCGCCGATCCTGCAAACGACACCCGGCGCAACTATCGGGTCATCTGCGATGTGAGCGGCGACGCGTCGCTGCTCGATGTGTTGATTAGCCGGTTGGCGCCGGGCGGCGAAATCGTGCTCGCCGGCTTCTACAGCGATCCGCTGACCTTCACGTTCCCGCCGGCGTTCATGCGCGAAGCAAAGATTCGCGTGGCCGCGGAATGGCAACCGGCGGACCTCGCCTCGGTGAAGTCGTTAGTCGATTCCGGTGCGCTGTCGCTGGATGGTCTCATCACGCATCGCGAAGACGCGGTGCACGCAGCCGATGCGTATCGCACCGCATTCGGCGATCCGACCTGTCTCAAGATGGTCCTCGATTGGAGATCCTGTTGATGAATACGGCCACTGCCGCTCAGGCGATCCGCATTCCGGTGACGATGACCGAAGAGTTGCGCGCCGAAGCCGCTATCGAACCCGATCCGGTGCCGACCGCAGCGCCTACCAAAGAAACGCAGATCATTGCGATCTACGGCAAGGGCGGCATCGGCAAGAGTTTTACGCTCGCAAACCTCTCTTACATGATGGCGCAGCAGGGCAAGAAGGTGCTGCTGATCGGTTGCGATCCGAAAAGCGACACGACGTCGTTGCTGTTCGGCGGGCGGGCGTGCCCGACCATCATCGAAACGTCGTCCAAGAAACGCCTCGCTGGCGAACAGGTTGCAATCGGGGATGTCTGTTTCAAACGCGACGGCGTGTTCGCGATGGAACTCGGCGGCCCGGAAGTGGGTCGCGGCTGCGGCGGCCGCGGCATCATTCACGGTTTCGAGCTGCTGGAGAAACTCGGCTTCCACGAGTGGGGCTTCGACTACGTGCTGCTCGATTTTCTCGGCGACGTCGTCTGCGGCGGCTTTGGTCTGCCGATCGCGCGCGACATGTGCCAGAAGGTCATCGTCGTTGGTTCTAACGATCTTCAGTCTCTCTACGTTGCGAACAACGTCTGCTCGGCAGTGGAGTACTTCCGCAAACTCGGCGGCAACGTCGGCGTCGCCGGCATGGTGATCAACAAGGATGACGGTTCCGGTGAGGCGCTCGCATTCGCGGACGCGGTGAAGATTCCGGTGCTCGGTTCGATCCCGGCGGACGACGATATCCGGCGCAAGAGCGCGAACTACCAGATCATCGGCAGCCCCGGCACGCGCTGGGGGCCGCTCTTCGAAGCGCTTGCGGAGCAAGTCGCAGTGGCGCCACCGGTGCGCCCGGAACCACTGACGTCCGACGGACTGCTCGGTCTCTTCAAGAGCCAGGACACTGGTCGCAACTACGTACTCGAACCCGCCACGGTGGAAGACCTGTGCGGCAAGACCATCGTCGAAACCAAATCGCTCGAAGTGATCTACGACGCCGTCTAACGCATGCGGTGAGGCGCACGACATGAACATACCGGTGGTACAAGTCGACGCAGTGGCGCCGCAGACGCGCGACGGACTCGGTTGTCATGCCGGCAAAGCCGAACTGCAGGCTGCTGCATCAGCCGCAGGCAAGCGCGAAATACTCGAGCGTTACGCGGCGGACTACCCCACGGGACCCCACGATCAGCCCCAGAGCATGTGTCCGGCCTTCGGTTCGCTGCGCGTCGGATTGCGCATGCGCCGCACCGCCACAGTGTTGTCGGGCTCGGCGTGTTGCGTTTACGGGCTGACATTCACGTCGCATTTCTACGGTGCGCGCCGCACGGTCGGTTACGTGCCGTTCAATTCGGAAACGCTCGTCACCGGAAAGTTGTTCGAAGATATCCGCGAAGCCGTGTTCAAGCTGGCGGATCCTGAACTGTACGACGCTGTCGTCGTCACCAACCTGTGCGTCCCGACCGCGTCCGGCGTACCGCTCGAGTTGCTGCCGAAGGTGATCAATGGCGTGCGGATCATCGGCATCGAAGTGCCGGGCTTCGGTGTACCGACGCACGCGGAAGCAAAAGACGTGCTCGCCGGCGCGATGCTCAAGTACGCGCGGCTTGAAGCCGAGCAGGGGCCGGTACAACGGCCACGGACCGCTCCTCAGGATCGCCCGACCATCACGCTCGTCGGCGAGTTGTTTCCCGCCGATCCGGTCATCATCGGCGCCTTACTGGAACCGTTAGGGCTGGCCGCAGGTCCGGTGGTGCCGACGCGAGAATGGCGTGAGCTGTACGCCGCGCTGGATTGTGCAGCGGTCGCCGCGATGCACCCCTTCTACACGGCGTCGTTCCGTGAGTTCGAAGCGGCGGGGCGGCCGATCGTCGGTTCCGCGCCGGTGGGGCTCGACGGCACGGCGGCGTGGCTCGAATCGATCGGCAGAACGTGCAATGTCGCGTCTTCCAGAATCGATGCCGCAAAGGCGCGATTCCTGCCTGCGATACAGGGTGCGCTGTCGAAGTCGCGCATCGAAGGCCGTGTTTCGTTATCGGGCTACGAAGGTTCCGAACTGCTCGTCGCGCGTCTGCTGATCGAATGCGGCGCCGACGTTGTTTATGTGGGAACCGCATGTCCACGCACGCGCTTTTCGGAGCCCGACCGCGAGTATCTCGAAGCGCATGGCGTTCACGTCCAATACCGCGCTTCACTGGAACAGGACCTCGCGGCACTGCACGAATTCCAGCCCGACCTCGCGATCGGCACCACGCCGGTGGTACAGGCATCGAAAGAGATGGGCATCCCCGCGTTGTACTTCACGAACCTCATCTCGGCACGCCCCTTAATGGGACCGGCAGGGGCCGGCTCGATCTCGCAGGTGATCAACGCCGCCCTCGGAAACAAAGGCCGATTCGATGAGATGCGGGATTTCTTCGCGGGCGTCGGCACCGGCCACGCCGCTGGAGTCTGGGAGAACGTCCCGGTAGACCGGCCGGAATTCCGCGAACGGTACAAGCGCCAGAAAGCGAAGACGGTAAAACACGATCCGATCGGAGAGATGGGCTGATGCTGGTGCTCGATCACGATCGCGCCGGCGGCTACTGGGGATCGGTGTACGTCTTCACCGCGATCAAGGGGTTGCAGGTGATCATCGACGGCCCGGTCGGCTGCGAAAATCTGCCTGTCACCTCGGTGCTGCACTACACCGACGGACTGCCGCCGCATGACTTGCCGATCGTCGTGACTGGCCTTGCCGAGGAAGAACTCGGGCAGCACGGCACTGAAGCGGCGATGCGCCGCGCGCACAAAACGCTCGACCCGGATCTGCCGAGCGTCGTCGTCACGGGGTCGATTGCAGAGATGATCGGCGGCGGCGTCACCCCGGAAGGTTCGAACATCCATCGCTTCCTGCCGCGCACGATCGACGAAGATCAATGGCAAAGCGCGAACCGCGCGATGACGTGGCTGTGGACGGAATATGGCGCGAAGGGCGGCAAGGTGCCGAAGCGCAAACCCCGCAAAGACGGCGACAAGCCGCTGGTGAACCTGATCGGCCCGATCTACGGCTATTTCAACACGGCTTCCGATCTCGCCGAGATCCGCCGGCTCGTCGAAGGCATCGGCGCGGAAGTGAACATGGTGTTTCCGCTCGGCAGCCACCTCGCCGATGTCGCGCGTTTGGTGGATGCCGACGTCAACGTGTGCATGTATCGCGAATTCGGCCGGCTGCTCTGCGAAACGCTCGATCGTCCGTATCTGCAGGCGCCGATCGGGCTGCACAGCACTACGAAATTCCTGCGCTCGCTCGGCGAACTGTTGGGGCTCGATCCGGAACCGTTCATCGAGCGTGAAAAACACACCACGATCAAACCGCTGTGGGATCTGTGGCGCTCGGTCACGCAGGATTTCTTCGGCACCGCGAGCTTCGCGATCGTTGCGAACGAAACCTACGCGCGCGGCGTGCGCAACTTCCTCGAAGTGGAAATGGGTTTGCCATGTACGTTTTCGTTTTCGCGCCGAGCAGGCGTGAAGCCCGACAACGACGCGGTGCGGAAGGCGGTACACGAACAAACGCCGTTGGTGATGTTCGGCAGCTACAACGAACGCATGTACCTCGCCGAGATCGGTTCGCGAGCGATTT
This sequence comes from Pseudomonadales bacterium, assembly GCA_041739525.1. GTDB lineage: Bacteria > Pseudomonadota > Gammaproteobacteria > Pseudomonadales > Azotimanducaceae > DATJGR01. The sequence goes on from JBGSNQ010000050.1 coordinate 6,092, forward strand.
ACATACCGGCGTCGTATCCCGGCGCGTTGATCCGCCGCCATACAGGCACGCCGTTCATGGGTTATTCGGGTGCGACGTACCTGGTGCAGGAAGTCTGCAACGCGCTGTTCGATGCGTTGTTCAACATCATTCCGCTCGCGACCGACCTCGACAAAATCGACGCAACGCCGGCGCGCCTGCACCGCGAACTGGCCTGGGACGATGGTGCCCGCGAAGAACTCGACACGATCGTCGAGTCGCAACCGGTGCTCATTCGAATTTCCGCGGCCAAGCGGCTGCGCGATGCCGCGGAGCGCGCCGCGCGCGATGCCGGTGAACTAACGATTACACGCGAGCGCGTCGTCCGCGCCGCGTCGACAGAGGGGCGTGCCGCGTGAGCGGTTCGATCCTGGGGATTCGCCCGGGCCGCAGGGCGAACGGATCGCAAGCTCCGACGCTTGTGATCCGCCACGTGTTGTTTGCGTGGTGGCGGCAAACGACGCCCTTGGTCGTTGTTGGAGACAGTTGAGTAGCAACGTTAGGCAGAGGATAGACCTATGAATGACAGCAAGATTGGCTCTTTGTCAGGGCTGTCGGCTGAGGAAGCGCAAGAGTTTCACGGGATTTTCATTACCAGTTTCATTGCATTTACCGTGATTGCAATCATTGCGCACTTCCTCGCATGGCAGTGGCGTCCCTGGCTGCCGGGTCCGGATGGCTATTCGATGATCGACCAAGTGAATTCGTTCGCGAGTTCAGTCATTTCGAATCTGGCGTAGGGAGGTAGGAACATGTGGCGTATCTGGCTTCTATTCGATCCACGAAGAGTCTTGATCGCGCTCGTGACGTTCCTGTTCGCACTGGCCTTGGTGATTCACTTCATCCTGCTCAGTACGAACCGGTTCAATTGGTTGGATGGAGCTCACGCTCCGAAGGTAGCTCAGGTGTCGACGGAAACGTCGACGACGGTGCTGGCCCAGGCCGCGACGACACAGCAAAAGCAGTAGCGTCGCTCGCCTTCGGCAGCGAACGCGGTCGGGCGCCTGCGGCCCGTCCCCGTTCGTTCCGGGGGGCAGCCGCGAATAGTACGAATCGAGGATCCGACAATGGCCATGCTGAGCTTCGAGAGAAAGTACCGCGTGCGTGGGGGCACGCTGATCGGCGGAGATCTGTTCGACTTCTGGGTGGGGCCGTTCTTCGTCGGCTTCTTCGGCGTAACGACGATCTTCTTTGCATTCGTCGGTACGGCGCTGATCGTGTGGGGCGCTGCGCTCGGCCCGACGTGGAATCTGTGGCAGATCAACATCGCACCGCCCGATCTGAAGTACGGGCTGGGGTTGGCGCCGCTGGCAGAGGGAGGCCTCTGGCAACTCATAACGATGTGTGCGGTTGGGGCGTTCGGGTCCTGGGCACTGCGCGAGTTCGAGATCTGCCGCAAGCTCGGCATCGGCTATCACGTGCCGATTGCCTTCAGCATGGCGATCTTCGCGTATGTGTCGCTGGTGGTCATCCGGCCGTTTCTAATGGGTGCGTGGGGGCATGGTTTCCCGTACGGAATCATGAGCCACCTCGATTGGGTGTCGAACACCGGCTATCAGTATCTGCACTTTCACTACAACCCGGCGCACATGATCGCCGTGTCGTTCTTCTTCACGACGACGTTCGCGCTGGCGCTGCACGGCTCACTGATTCTGTCGGCGACGAATCCGCAGAAGGGTGAGCCCGTCAAAACGGCCGAACACGAGAACACCTTTTTCAGAGACACGATTGGTTATTCGATTGGCGCGCTCGGCATCCACCGGCTCGGTCTGTTCCTGGCACTCGCGGCGGTCTTCTTCAGCGCCGTGTGCATCATCATCAGCGGTCCGTTCTGGACCCGTGGATGGCCGGAGTGGTGGAACTGGTGGCTCGACCTTCCGATCTGGCGCTAGCTGACGGTTCGACTAAGGGGGAGTAGCGATGGCGGAATATCAGAACATCTTCACGAGTGTGCAGGTGCGCGGGCCCGCATACGCCGGCGTTGCGCTGCCGGAGGGTGGCGTATACACGCGACAGGGGAAACCGTTCTATGCCTATTGGCTGGGGAAACTCGGAGACGCACAGGTCGGCCCGTTCTATCTGGGCTTCACCGGGCTCGCATCGCTGCTCTGCGGCTTCATCGCGATCGAGATCATCGGCCTGAACATGCTGGCGTCGGTGAACTGGGACTGGATCCAGTTCCTCCGCCAGTTGCCGTGGCTCGCGCTCGAGCCGCCGTCGCCGAAGTACGGCATCAGCATTCCGCCGCTGAATGAAGGCGGCTGGTGGTTGATGGCGGGTTTCTTCCTGACGACCGCGATTCTGCTGTGGTGGGTGCGCATGTATCGCCGCGCTATCGCGCTTGGCCTGGGCACACACGTCGCGTGGGCGTTCGCGTCCGCGATCTGGTTGTACCTGGTGCTCGGGTTCATCCGGCCGCTGCTGATGGGGAGCTGGAGCGAGGCGGTGCCGTTCGGGATCTTCCCGCACCTCGACTGGACCGCGGCGTTCTCGATCCGATACGGCAATCTCTTCTACAACCCGTTCCACATGCTGTCGATCGCATTCCTCTATGGATCGGCACTGCTGTTCGCAATGCACGGCGCGACGATTCTCGCGGTGAGTCGCTTTGGCGGCGACCGCGAACTCGAGCAAGTGGTGGACCGCGGTACTGCAGCCGAACGCGCGGCACTGTTCTGGCGTTGGACGATGGGCTTCAACGCAACGATGGAGTCGATCCACCGGTGGGCGTGGTGGTTCGCCGTGTTGTGTCCGCTAGTTGGCGGTATCGGAATTCTGTTGACCGGCACCGTGGTCGACAACTGGTACCTCTGGGGAGTGAAGCACGGACTCGCGCCGTCGTATCCCATCGTGTTTCCACCCGTCACCGATCCCGCGCAAGGTGCTCTACCATGAAAAACCGCACCTTGTCGGGCGTGCTTGGGATTAGTTTCGTTCTGCTGCTTGCGGCCTGCGAAGCGCCACCGCCGGCTACCACGCAGATTGGCTATCGCGGACTGGGGATGGAGCAGGTAGTGAACCCTGCGACACGCGATCGCGTGCTGGCTGCGAATGTCGTTCCGGATGCGCCACCTTTGGCGTCCGCCGACGGGCCGCGCGCGTCCGAGGTCTTTCAGAACGTGCCGGTACTCGGCCATCTGAGCGCGGCAGAGTTCACTCGTCTGATGGTTTCGATGACCAGTTGGGTCTCGCCCGAACAGGGCTGCAACTACTGTCATGTGCCTACCGATCTGGCATCTGATTCGGTCTACACGAAGGTCGTGGCTCGGCGGATGCTGCAGATGACGCAACACATCAACAGCAATCAGGGTGATGTCGCGGCGCATGTCGGTACTACCGGCGTCACGTGCTACACCTGTCACCGCGGACATCCGATTCCGCAAAACGTGTGGTCGATCGATCCGGGTCCGCCGCAGGCGGGCGGTTTCGCGGCGCATCGCAACGGCCAGAATCTTGCGTCCGCGGTGGTTGGCTACACGTCGCTGCCTTACGACCCGTTTGCCCCGCTTCTTGGAGACGGTGCGCAAGTTCGCGTCGTTTCAAGCGAGGCGCTGCCGAGAAAGGGGGGTACGGGACCGACCATCCAGGCAACCGAGGCGACCTATGGATTGATGATGCACGTGTCCGACGCGCTCGGCGTGAACTGCACGTATTGCCACAACTCGCGTTCGTTCGCGGCGTGGGATTCGAGTAGTGCCGCGCGCGTCACCGCGTGGCACGCGATCCGGACCGTGCGCGACATCAACACCCACTACATAGAACCGTTGGCGCCAATCCTGCCGGCTGCGAACAAGGGGCCGGGTGGCGATGTACTCAAAGCGAACTGCGCCACGTGTCATCAAGGCCTCAATAAACCGCTGAACGGCGTCAGCATGTTGAAGGACTATCCGGAGTTGGTCGGAGCGCGTCCGACGCCGGCGGCGGCTACGCCGGGCCCGGCCGCAATGCCGGCGCCTCCCGCCCCTTCGACCTGACGAGTGACGCTTGAAACACAAAAGGCCGCTGTTCGCAGCGGCCTTTTCACATGCGCTTCATATGCGCGCCTTATGAGAGCTACTTCAGGGTAGTCCGAAACGCGCGTCAGGCTTCGGCGTAGCGGTAGTACTCGATGTCGAGATCGTCAAAGCCCTCGCGACCGTTACCGACACGATCGATGACGAACGCGCCCCGTTGCGACGGAGCATGGGACTCCGATCTGCCTTCATCGTGGAGACACTCGTAGCCCGCCTGGTCGAGATCGATTGCGTCGTCGAGCGCGGCGCAGAAACCGATGCGCTGCGCCGCTTCGCGCCATCGCGGCGCCACCCGCATCGACAACGCTTCGGCCGCGTCGCCGCTGCCGTAGCCGATCGCCAGCATTTCGGCGCCGGCCATGTCGCTTTCGGACGCGAGGGCGGCTTCCAGTCCGGCGGCCATCCAGGCGTGTAGCGAAGCCGTGTACAGATTGCCGACGTGACGCATCTCTTCGGCGCCGAGCCGCAGCTTCTCCGTAACGCGCGGGTACGCCGCCGATTTGCGGAATACGCGCGCCATCTCGGACGACAAAGGCCTTAGTTCGGTCGACAGATTACCCTCGCGCACCAGTTCGAAAACGTCAGGGGTTGCCGTAATTTCATCGACGAATGCCTGCGGCTCGATTCCGGCGTCGTGCGCGTAGCCGTCGAGTTCGCGTCGCTCGTCTGTATCTCCTCGCGCAAGCGCTAGCAGATGCATCATCACGAGTCCGGTCTCCGCCATGCGGTGATACGGGCGGTGCAGGAACACCGCGCGCTGACGATCGATGAAGGCGGCCGGCGAACAATCGAGCTTGGTGAACAGATCGTCGGCGGCGAGCAGCACCTCATCGACATAACACGTAGTCGAATACTTGCCGTTGAATACCGGGAAGTCTCTAGGTTGGCCGTTGGGCTTCAAGCCGCGGCGGATCAGGCGCGAGAACGGCTTGCGGAAATCGGGTCCGCGGTAATCGCTGCTGCTGCCACTCACGTTCAGGTCGAGTTCGAGGCACGCGGGGTTGCGCTCCATCAACACGGCAACAGCACCCGCGCCCTGCGTCGGTTCGCCCGAAGTGCCGCGTTCGTACTCGGCGCTATCGGAGCAGACGACGATCGCCTGACGCTCGCGGCCGTCGGTTGCGAGATAACGCGCCGCTGCCTTCATCGCATAAACGCCGCCGAGGCAGGCGTGCTTGAACTCGGGTATCTCGCATCGTCGCGATAACCGCGGTTGACCACGCGCAATGAGCCAGTCGTTCACCATACCTTTGACGATCACCGCCCCGGCAGAGTTGTCGGTGGACGATTCGGTGCCGAGCGCGAGCATTCCGATGCGCTGGGGGTCGATGTCGTATGCGGCGATGAGGCGCACGACGGCGGTCGCAGCCATTGTGTAGACGTTTTCGTCGCGTCCGCGCATCCGGAAGCTTGCACCGACGACGGCCGACACCTTCTCCCAGCTGTCGCCGTACCAGTTGCACCAGTCTTCGAGCTTCACGCGATAGCGTGGTAGATAAGTCGCGAGGCCACTGATGCCGATAGCGATTTCGCTCATGCGCGGCCCTCCCGAGGTTGATCCGTCGAACGTACCGCCCAGCGCCACAACGATGCGTCGGGAAGCGGCACAACCAGGAACCAGTGTTCGAGAATCGCAAGGCCGAGCAGGGTGGCTACCAGCACGAGTCCGGTGGTTTCGAACAGAGTCGCACCTGGCTCCGCGGCGGCGACGAGCAGCAGCAGCACGACAATCGTGGCGCAGGTCACTGATACCGGGAACAGGATGTTGATCGGTTTCTTCGACATGTAGCTTTCGAGAAATCGCAGGTGGTCCGGCAGAAACTCCGAATTCAGATTCGGCGCGCCGAGGAACAGGTTCAGTTTGGCGCTCCAGCGCATGAACCACAGCACGAAGAATGTCCATGTGCCGACCTGGTTCGGCGCGTCCGATAGGCCTGCCCAGATGCAGATGCCGGCGCAGATCACGACGAGCTCGTGGTGCAGGCTGACCTGAACGGCCAGTTTGAATCTGCGCCAGCCGGTGCAGCCGGGCGGACACGGTTCCTTGCGTGGGCCGGTAATCCAGCCCATGAAGTAACTCATTTCGATCCACGCCCAGGTCAACAACGCGCATGTGAAGGCGACGTACGCCCCGGTCGACGACGTATCGTCGCGGCTTTCGAACAGACCGTAGACCGCAACAGCGAGAACGGCAGTGGCTCCGAACATACTGCGGTTCAACGAACTCGGTGAGCGGCGATCGAGGAACAGAATCAGCCCGGTGCTGAACCACCAGATGAACAGCGCATAAAACACCGGCCAGGCAAACTGTGACATTCCTGCGTTACTCCCTGGCTACCAGGCCGGTGCCATCCGCACGCGCGCCGGGATGGCGTGCTCTCGTGTCGGCAACAGATACAACGAAACAAAGGCGACGGCCGCGCGAACGGCAACACTCGCCTGCAGTAAGTGCCCGACGATTCCCCCGCGCGCCATTGCGGCGGTGTTGGCGCGTGAGAGCGCCAAGAGTCGTTCGAGGCCGGCGCGGAATTTCGGATTTTCGAGATCGAGCGTGAACGGGAACACCTGCTTCGAGATCTCGGACGTGATCTCAAAGACTTTGAAGTCGTATTCCGATGGATCGAAGCCCATCGCAAGATGCAGTTCCGGCCGCGCGTGATCACGCACGTACATCGTCGCGAATACCGCGAGCAGGAAGAAGCGAATCCAAAGGCGGTTCACGCCGCGCAGCAGGGAAGGATCTGCGCGCATCAACAGCGCGAAGGCCTCGCCGTGGCGGAACTCGTCGTTACACCAGCGCTCGAACCAGCGGAAGATCGGGTGAAAGCGGTTGCCGGGGTTGCGTTCGAGCTGCCGGAAGATCGTGATATAGCGCGCGTAGCCGATTTTTTCGGACAGATACGTCGCGTAGAAGATGAACTTCGGCCGGAAGTACGTGTACTTCTTCGCTTTCTTCAGAAAGGCGAGGTCGACGCCGATGCCGAACCCCTTCAATGACTGGTTGATGAAACCGGCGTGGCGCGCTTCGTCGCGCGCCATGTAGCCCATCAGGTCGCGGATATCCGGATTGGCTGCGCGCTTCTTGATATCGGAATACAGCACACACCCCGAGAATTCGGCGGTGACCGAGCTGATGAGAAAGTCGAGGAACTCTTCCTTCAATGCGTCGGGCAACTCCTGCACTTCCGCAAAGAAGTCCGGCGTCTTTTCGAAGTGGTCGCGGTTCTCGTCACGCGCGAGTTCAGCCATCAGCTCGTCCCATTCGCGGCGTACGAGACTCACGTCGATGCGGTCCATCGCGTCGAAATCGGTTGTATAGAAGCGGGGCGTGAGCATCGCGTCGGCTTGCGCGCGCTGCGTCGCTTCGTTCGGTGCTGTTCTTTCGAGAGGGCTCGAAACTGCCGCGTTCATGCTACCTCCGGTAGATTGCTTCAATGTACTGAGCTGACGACCAGCGCGTTACGGTTCGGCTGATCACCGAAGAACTCGGCGAAAACTCTCGAGTTATCCGCGCCGAATGCCTCCAGCGCGATCGTGCGTCCGGTGGTAGGGTCCTCGAGCGACATTCTGCCATCGGCCCAACGGATCAACTTGAACGCGGCATCGTGGCCGACGCCCAGCAGTTTCCGGTCGCGAGCAAGGCCGCGCATCACCCCGCGTACGAATCCGTTCGTGCCCGGCGCCAGTACTTCGATGACTTCGTTCTGCTTGGCGTCCCACACCGCCACTGCTCCGTCGCTGCGATCCTCGAAGCGCAGCATGCGCGTTGCGACGGCGTCGACTGACGCGAGCCGCGTGACGCCGACGCCGCTCACGCGCGTGCCGAATGCGAGCAGCAGGCTGATCACGATCAGCGTGGCTGCGCCGATCAGCACGCCGCGCGGAATCTGAGGCCGGTCCATTGGTTCGCTCATGACTGCTCCGAGGTGTTCAGGTCGTTACGAGTTGTGAAGGAACGCGGACCTTCGTAACCGTGGGTCGCGCGGGTTGGCGCGCGGCTTCGAACACGGTGGACGAGGCATTTGCTGGCGTGCCGAACGCGTGGGCGAGGATCCCGGCAACTCGATCTGCGTCTTCGATCGCGCGCAACATCGGTTGTGGATTCGTGAACTGCCACGGGCGCGCGTGCGGCCACAGTACGGGATAGGCGATGCGATCTCTTCCCGCCAGCGCCAGCGGAATGTCGCCGCAACCGTTGGAGTAGCGCCGTAGCGCCGCGCCCTGGAGCGTGGCGAAGGGCACGTTGAACGTCATCGGCAACGCAACGCCGAAGCGCATGACCACGCGACGATCAGTGATCGTGTAAACCGTGGTGCGCGCAATCAACCACGACACGCCGGTGAGCAGCCCGATCGAAATCGTCGCGAGCACGATCACCCACAGGGCGGACAGGCCCGCGATCGTCAATGTCTCGCCGTCGAGTAGGGTAGTGGTGACTCGCCAGACGAGGAGTGCCGCGAAGTACACCGCGAGCTTCCGGACATGGAATGCCTGGCGCGACAACGTTTGCCAATTGGGCGCGCCCTGCCACAGGATCCGTTCGTCCTGCGGCAGCCTTTGCGGCAACCCGGGTATCGGCTCGTATTCGTATTCGCCGAGGTCGAGCTTGTTCATACCCTTGCTTTTCATACCAAGGGTCCCATTCGAGAGGGTTCCGCATACAGCTGGCCGCCGGCGTAGTACGCGGTGATCCGGTCTTCTTCTCGCGCGGTGACGACGTCAGGGTTGTCGAGCCCCGGAACGTTCGCGAAGTGCTTCGAGAGGATCGATACGACTTTGACGTTGCGCCGCGTTCGGTCGATGCGTGCGTAGTTGATCGGCAGCAAGACGTTGCGTGGGCCGTTGGCGCCGTTCACTTCGAGTTCGAGATAGCGGATCTGCGGCTCGCTGCGGTCCACCCACACGTCGGTGACCGTTCCGCCGACCTGATTATCTGCGCCGAGTACGGGCATGCCGCGCGGATCCGGGTCGCGCGCTTCCACGCTGAAGTCGGTGGCAACGCGCAGCGGCGCGAGTTTGGGATGCCCCTCAACGGTCAGGTCAGGCCTTTGCGCGCGCTGCTGGTATGCCGCCGGGCCAACACCGTCGAGCATCGGATCGCCGGTGGGCTCGAGCGGTGAGCCGGGCCATGGTCCGGTGGGAACCGCGGCGACCGATTCGCGCGCCTCTGCGTGAGGTGCGCTGCGGGTACCCCCGCCGTGCGCGAGCAGGAACGTTTTCGGGCTCGGCGGTTTGGGGAAACCAACGATCTGCGCGTTGCCCCGATCGGTTTCCATCGGGTATCCCTCGCGCTTGTCTTCCCGCCGCAGATAGAAGACAAGGCCGGTGAAGAAGATCCAGAAGAAGTACAGAACGACTTGAGCAACGTCGATGGAATCTGTCAGTGCGCCAATCATTGTGGAGGTCTCCATGAGCATCTAGCCGGGGAACTCGGCAAGGCCGAACGAGGTTGTGGATCGTGGATGGGGTTCGCGTGAGGTCCGCACGAGCGGACCGATGGCGACGAGCGTCGTGAACAGCAGGGCGATTTCGATGTGGTACACGAAGCTGTAGCCGATCGCCGGATCGTCGAGCGCCGGCCCTAACGAGCCAGCGCTGGCGAGCGCCGATACACCGTCGCGCAATGCACCGCCCGCGGCGATCGCCAGGCCGCCTGCGCACGCTTGAACAGCGCCCCAGGCACCGAGCGCGAGGCCACCGTACTCGCCGCGCGCCAGACTCATTGCCGATGTCAGTGTGCCCACCGAGAAGAGTCCCGTGCCGAAGCCGATCAGCGTTGTACCGATGCGAAACAGCCATACCGATTTCAGCGGCGCTGCGAAGATCACCGCCGCGAAGGCAAACACGCCGACGAGCGCCCCGTATCCGGCGAGCCGGCACGGATCCGCGCCGCGGCCCAGAAGGCGCGCGGCGATGCCGAGCGCTACCAGCGTTCCGGATGCCGTCATGGCCGTGAGCAGTGTCGTTGCGCTCACCGGTAGTCCGAGCACTTCGCCGCCGTACGGTTCGAGCAGAATGTCCTGCATGCTGAAGGCTGCAGTGCCGAGGCCGACCGCGACGAGCAGTCGCTTCGCGTTGCGTGTGCGCGTGAAGTTTTCCCACGCGCCAATGAAGGGAGGATGCACCTTGTCGAACGAAGTGCGCGATGGATTGCGCGCCTCCTGCTTCCACAAGGCGACGACGTTCAGCACCATCGTCAACAGGCCGGCGCCCTGAATCACCTGTATCAGGCGGATCTCGCTGAAGTTGTCCAGCAATTCGCTGAAGACGAGCCCGCTGAGCACCATACCAACGAGCAGCATCACGTAGAGCATCGCCACCACACGCGGCCGCGCATGTTCGGGAGCGAGGTCGGTGGCGAGCGCCAGCCCGGCGGTCTGCGCAATGTGCAGCCCCGCGCCAGTGAGCAGGAACGCAAGCGCGGCGCCGAGCGTACCGATGAAGATGGGTGCACCCGCGTCGCCGGAGAGCACGAGCAGCGCAAACGGCATGATCGCGAGGCCGCCGAACTGCAACATCGTCCCCATCCACACATACGGCACGCGCTTCCAGCCGAGCACCGACCGATGCGTATCCGACTTGAAGCAGATGAGCGCGCGAAAGGGCGCGAACACCAGCGGCAGTGAAATCATCAGCGCAACGAGGGAGGCTGGCACTCCGAGTTCGACGATCATCACGCGATTGAGCGTTCCGTTCATCAGCACCAGAGCCATGCCCACGGAGATCTGAAACAGCGACAGGCGCAGCAGTCTGCCGATCGGCAATTCGACGGTGGCTGCATCGGCAAACGGCAGGAATTTCGGACTCAGCCTGACCCAGCTCTGTATCACAACGTCGCGTGCTGCGCGCTTCATCGCGTTACGAGTTCCATTGCTTGTGAGGTGTAGAAGCCGCTGGCGATCCGTTCGGTTCGCCCGGCACGCCACGATGTCAACGCGACTTCCGACGCGACCGCACGCCGTAGCGTCGCTTCCGTGACGGGCGCGACATCGGGTGCACGATCGCCGCGCGGGAACAATCGGCCGATCGCATGCATGGCCGCCAATGTGGCGGTTTTCGGGACGAACGTGAACACCATGGAACGTTCGCACTGGCTGGCCAACGTCGCCAACAACTCGATCGAGTCGCGAACCCGATAGTGAATCAGCGAGTCCATCGCAACGATGTGATCGAAGCGTCCCAGGCTCGTGTCGCGCATGTCGCCCGCACGAAATTCGATCTCGCCGCTACCGAGGTTCTGCGGCATTCGTTCGCGGGCGAGGGAAATCAACGTGGGCGACAGGTCGAGTGCCACGACGGAAGCCCCACGTCGCGCCGCTTCCACGGCAAGCGCGCCCGTTCCGCAGCCCGCGTCCAGTATCCGGCGGCCGCGCAGATCTGTTGGCAACCATTCGAGCAATGTGCCGCGCATTCGCTCGCGGCCCGCGCGTACCGTTGCACGGATACGGCCCAGCGGTGCGTCCGAGGTCAGGCGCGACCAGGCCGCAGCGGCCGTGCGATCGAAATAGTGGGCTATTTCGCCGCGCCGTGCCCGATATGAATCCGGTAGGTAAATTTCGGCCATCAGTCGAACCCCAGAAAGTCGAACAGGTCGCGATCTTTCATCGGTGCCGCCACCATGGGTTCCACGCCCGCGAGCAGGTTTGCGGCCAGACGCATGTACTCCGCCTGCACCGCCAGCAGTTCGTCCGTCGGCTCCATTTCGAACAGCGTGCATTTCTTGAGACGGCTCTTGCGGATTACGTCGAGATCCGGAAAGTGTGCGACGCGTTTCAACCCGACCGCGGTGTTGAAACCATCGATCTGATCGGTGCCCGCGCTGCGATTCGCGATGACGCCGCCCATCCGTACCGCATAGTTCTTCGACTTGGCCTGGATGGCCGCCACGATGCGGTTCATCGCAAAGATCGAATCGAAGTCGTTCGCGGCGACCACGAGCGCGCGATCGGCGTGCTGCAACGGCGCCGCGAACCCGCCGCATACGACGTCGCCGAGGACGTCGAAGATCACGACGTCGGTGTCTTCGAGCAGGTGATGCTCCTTCAGGAGCTTCACCGTCTGTCCAACGACGTAGCCGCCGCAACCCGTTCCGGCGGGTGGTCCGCCGGCTTCCACACACATCACGCCGTTGTATCCCTCGTAAACGAAGTCCTTAGCGCGCAACTCTTCGGCGTGGAAGTCGACAGACTCGAGTACGTCGATGACGGTCGGTACGAGCTGTTTCGTCAGCGTGAACGTCGAATCGTGTTTCGGATCGCAGCCGATCTGCAGCACACGCTTGCCGAGCTTGGAAAACGCGACCGACAGATTCGACGAGGTAGTGCTTTTGCCGATGCCACCTTTGCCGTAGACGGCAAGCACCAACGCGCCCTCGATTTTCAGCGTCGGATCGAGCGCCACCTGCACGCTGCCTTCGCCATCGGCGCGGGGGTTGATGTGCTTCACCGGGATCGCGTTCATGCGGCAACTCCTTCGGTGACGCCTTCGAGCTGGTCTTCGAGCGATTCACCGGCACGCCGTAGCGCTTCCAGCATCGATTCGTCGGGTGACCAGTAGCTGCGCCGGTGCGCCTCCAGGAGTCTGTTGGCGACCTTCATGGATGCCATCGGGTTGAGTGCGGCGAGGCGGTTGCGCATCTCGTCGTCGAGGACGAACGTCTGAGTGAGTTGCTGGTAAACCCAAGGTGCGACCTGCCCGGTAGTGGCCGACCAACCCATGGTATTCGTAATGTGTGCTTCGATCTGATGCACCCCTTCGTAGCCGTGTCTGAGCATTTCTTCGTACCACTTCGGATTCAGCATGCGGGTTCTCGTCTCGATCGCGACCTGGTCTTCGAGCGTACGAACCGTTCCGTCTCCGCGGGTCTGGTCGCCGATGTACACCGGCACCGTGTCGCCCTTGGCGCGCGCGATGGCGCGACTGATTCCTCCGAGCGTGTCGAAGTAGTGGTCCACCGTGGTCACGCCGATTTCCACCGAGTCGAGGTTCTGGTAGGCGAGCTGCACGGTGGCGAGCACGCTGTTGAACAGCACCGGGTTGTGCACCGTTGTGCCGGAGCGGCCATAGGCATAACCCTTGCGCCGCGTGTACACCTCGGCGAGTTCGTCTTCGTCCTGCCAGCAGCTGCTGTCGATCAGTTGGTTGACGTTGGAACCATAGGCGCCGTCGGCGTTGCTGAAGACGCGCAATGCCGCCGTTTCGAGATCGCCGCCGTGTTTGTGCTGGTACTCGAGGGCGTGTTTGCGCACGTAGTTGCGCTCGACCGGTTCGTCGGCGCACGCAGCGAGGTAGCTTGCTTCAGCGAGCAGTTTCGTCTGCAGCGGCAGCAGGTCACGGAAGATCCCGGACAGCGTCACCACCACATCGACGCGTGGTCGGCCGAGCGTAGCGAGCGGAATCAGTTCGGCGCCGCAAAGGCGGCCATAGCTGTCGAAACGTGGGCGTGCCCCGATCAATGCAAGCGCTTGTGCGATCGGGCCGCCTTCGGTTTTCAGATTGTCCGTACCCCACAGGACCAGCGCGATCGACTCCGGCAACGGCTCGCCGGCTTCCATGTGCTTCACGAGCAACCGCTCTGCCTGACGCGCGCCATCCTCGATTGCGAACGAACTCGGTAGCCGGAACGGATCGAAGCCGTGCACATTGCGGCCTGTCGGCAGGATCGACGGCGTGCGCAGCAGGTCGCCACCCGATGTAGGCCGCACGAATCCGGCGTCGAGTGCGTGCAGCAGCGCGGGAATTTCGTGGTCTTGCGACAGCAGCAACGCAGTCCTGGAGAGCTCTTCGAACGCCTCGAGCGCAGACGGTGTCAGCGGAGATCCACTCGCCTTCAATGCGGCTTCGGGTGTTGCGCCATGGGCCAACAGTTCGATAACGTCGCGCGCCGCCGCCAGCCCCCGCGCATCTCCGATCGCGGTCAGAAGGTCGATGCGCTCTTCGATCGACGGTGGCTGGCCGATGACGTGAAGGCCGTGGGGAATCAGCGTCTGTTCCAATTCAGTCAGCGATGCACCGAGACTTGCGATCCTGGCTTCTGCCGCGGCGCCCCAGGGCGGCGTGGCCGGGCACAGCTCCAGTTCGGCGGCCTGCGCCTGAAGCAGCGGCACCAGGTGACCGTATTCGACGTCGCCGGGGTCCAATACCCGCCATCGTTCGATGGAGGCCCTCAGGTCGGCAAGGCCACGGTACAGCCCCGCGTGCGTCACCGGGGGTGTGAGATAGCTGATGAGGGTTGCCGCGGCGCGACGCTTTGCAATGGTCCCCTCGGACGGATTGTTGGCGGCGTACAGATAGAAGTTGGGTAGATCGCGGATCAACCGATCGGGCCAGCACGTTGCGGACATCCCTACCTGTTTGCCAGGCATGAACTCGAGTGCCCCGTGCGTGCCGAAATGCAGAACGGCGTTGGCCTGAAAGTCCTCGCGAATGAAGCGATAGAAGGCCGAGAACGCGTGCGTGGGTGCGAAGCCGCGCTCGAACAGCAAGCGCATCGGATCACCTTCGTAGCCGAACGAGGGCTGGATGCCGACCAGCACATTGCCGAATTGCGCTCCCAGCACGAACAGCGACGCACCGTCGCTTTGCTGTCTCCCCGGTGCGGGACCCCAGCTGGCCTCGATTTCCGAGAGCCAGCGCTCCCGGCGAATGTGCTCGTCGGAGGGGATGCGAGCATGGACATTCGCCGGGGCGCCGTACGTGGCGGCATTGCCGAACAGAACGCGCTCACGCAGGGCATCCACCGATGCCGGAACGTCTACGCGGTAGCCGTCTGCTGCAAGCGCTTGAAGGGTTTGGTGCAGTGACGCAAACACCGAAAGATACGCAGCCGTGCCGGTGCTGCCGGCGTTCGGGGGAAAGTTGAACAAGACGATCGCGATCTTGCGTTGCGCATGCGCACTGCGCCGCAACGTTACGAGTCGGTCGACGCGCGAAGCGAGCATCTGTGCGCGCTCCGCATCCGCCTGCATGTCGCGACCCTTCGCCGCGCCGTTGGCCGCTCGCCCGCCGAACACGATGGGACCGGTGGCGCCGTCGATCTCGGGGATTGCGACCATCATCGTCGCCTCGAGCGGGAGCAGGCCGCGATCACCCGAGCGCCACTGATCGAGGCTCTGAAACTCGACAGCGTGCGCAGCGATGTACGGGACATCGAGCCGCGCCAGCAGTTCCTCGGCGGCTTTTGCGTCGTTGTACGCGGGGCCGCCCACCAGTGAAAAACCGGAGAGGGAGACGACAGCATCTACGATCGGGCGATTGCGATCGAGGAAGAACGCCTCTATGGCGGGGCGTGCGTCGAGGCCGCTCGCGAACGCAGGCACAACGTCGAGGCCTTTGGCCTCCATCGCTTCGATGACGCTGTCGTAATGCTGAGTGTTGCCTGCCAGCACATAGGAGCGCATCACTAACAGGCCGACTCTGCCGCCACCGCGCCGTGTCGGCAGCTTCTCGATGCGGTCGGTGATGCGGCCCTTGATGCGGGGGTGGTATAGACCAACGTCGGGATACTCGGTTGGTAGCGCAGTCTTCAGCGTGCCGCGCAGGTGCCGACGCGGGCCGTCGGCATATCGGTCGACGAGAAAACGCACGAGATTGACGACGTTCTCTTCGGAGCCAGCGAGCCAGTACTGCAGAGTGAGGAAGTAGGCGCGCACGTCCTGCGCGGTGCCTGGAATGAAACGCAGGATCTGCGGCAGCCGGCGCAGCGTCGCCATCTGCTTCGCGCCCGCGCTCGCGTCCGCGCCCGGCTGCGGTGACTTACCACGCAGCTTCTTCAGGAACGCGAGCGGGCTCTTCTGCGTGCCGTCCATGCTGAAGCCGCCCATGCGCGTCAACTTGACGACCTCGGTGGCCGACATGCAGCCGATCATCGCGTCGCAGTCATTGCGTCGGGCGGCAAGCGAGTCGAGTACCGGTTTGATGTGGTCTTCCATGAACAGCATGTTCGCGAACACGATGTCGGCCTGTGCGATATCAGCCCGGCAGCGTTCGAGCGCGTCGGGATCGTCGCCCCATTCTGCGGCGGCGTGCAGGTTGAGGCTGAGGCCGGGGAGGTCGTGTCTGAGTCGCTGACGGGCGCGCTCGGTGGCGCAGGCCAGATGGCTGTCCAGCGTCACGATGACGACGCGCAGCGGCGTCGTTGCTTCAGCGGCCGAAGTGGGCTTTCGCATCGTACAGAGCCTCGACCGTGATGGTGGCAACGCCGCGCTCGCGCGCGAACGACTCGGTATTGCGGCGGGCCTTGCCGCGTACGAAAAACGGGATCTTTTTCAGTTCCTGCTCCGCATCCGTCGTCCAGGCCAGCGTCCGAGCTGATTCGGCGGTTCGCGAAGGGTCGTCCTCGAGATCGGGGTCGGAGCGGCCGAGGTGCGACGGCGCGGCGCCGTCGGCAAATTCGAAATCGCCGCGGAACATTGAGAGCAGATGTTCTTCGAGCCCCATCATCAGCGGATGCACCCACGTGTCGAAAATCACGTTGGCACCTTCGAAGCCCATCTGCGGTGAGAAGCGCGCCGGGAAGTCCTGAACGTGACAGGGCGCAGAAATGACCGCGCACGGAATGCCAAGACGTTTCGCGATGTGACGTTCCATCTGCGTGCCGAGCACCAGCTCCGGTGCCAGTTCTGCGACGCGCGCTTCGACATCGAGATAGTCGTCGGTGATGAGTGCATCGACGCCGTACAGTTTGGCGACGTCGCGTACCTCGCGACCGAACTCGCGGCTGTAAGTCCCCACGCCAACGACGGTGAATCCGAGTTCCCTGGCAGCGATGTGTGTTGCGGCAACGACGTGTGTGGCGTCGCCGAAGACAAACACGCGTTTTCCGGTGAGATAGGTCGAATCGACCGATCGGGAATACCACGGCAAACGCGATTGCTCGGATTCCAGCGCATCCTGAACATCGATGCCCGCGACGCGGCCGACCTCCGCGATGAAGTCGCGTGTCGCGCCCACGCCGATCGGCACGGTCTTCACTGACGGTTGCCCGAAGGTGCGCTGTAGCCAGTCGCAGGCCGTTTGCGCGATTTCGGGATACAGGCAGATGTTGAAATC
Source organism: Pseudomonadales bacterium (assembly GCA_041739525.1). Taxonomy (GTDB): domain Bacteria; phylum Pseudomonadota; class Gammaproteobacteria; order Pseudomonadales; family Azotimanducaceae; genus DATJGR01. Next base: position 23,173 of record JBGSNQ010000050.1, read on the forward strand.
GGCCTCGGGAATTCGCGCGATGTCGGCGGGCGAAGCGCCTTCCGGCGCAACCACGTTCACGTCGACATCGATGGAGGCGAGCAGACGCGTGATCTCGATGACGTCGTCGCGACAGCGGAATCCGAGCGCGGACGGTCCGAGGATGTTCGCGCGCGGCCGTCGCGAACTCGCTTCGGATTCGGTAGCAGATCTCGGCGCCACCGGCAGCAGGATGGCGCGGACGATGTGATAGAACGTTTCGCTCGCGCCCCAGTTCTCCTTGCGCGAGTACGCGGGCAGTTCGAGCGGCACGACCGGCACCTGCAGGTGCATGCCCATGGCGAGACTGCCGGGCTGATCCTGAATAAGTTCCGCCGTACACGATTCACCGACCAGCAGCAGGCTCGGCTTGAACCGCTCGTAGGCGTCGTGCAGCGTGCGTTTGACGAGATCGGCAGTGTCGCCGCCGAGGTCGCGCGCCTGGAATGTCGTGTACGTAACCGGAGGGCGGGTCTGGCGGCGCTCGATCATCGTGAAGAGCAGGTCCGCGTAGGTATCGCCTTGTGGTGCGTGGAGCACGTAGTGCACGTCCTTCATCGACGTTGCGATGCGCATCGCGCCGACGTGTGTAGGGCCTTCGTATGTCCACACGGTGAGGCGCATCGCTACACCCCCAGCCGACGTGAGCGATCCAACGGCCGAGCGAACAATTCGGCGAGATCACCCGCCTGTTCGAAGCCGTGGATCGGTGAAAAGACCAGTTCGATGGACCACTTTGTACGCAGACCTTCGGCTTCCAGCGGATTCGCAAGGCCGAGGCCGCACACGGTCAGGTCGGGACGGTCGGCGCGCACGCGATCGAGCTGGCGTTCCAGGTGCTGGCCCTCCGACAAACGTGCGCTTGCCGGCAGGCGGCCGATTTCATCGCCGAGGATCTGACGGTCGAGATACGGCGTGCCTACTTCGACGAGTTCGACGCCGCATTCGCGTGCGAGGAAACGCGCGATCGGAATTTCGAGCTGCGAATCGGGCAGGAAGCTGATGCGTTTTCCGCAAAGGCGTTCACGTTGGCGAGCGATGCCCGCTGCAGCGCGTGCGGCCGGTGCAGCCGTAACGGCTGCGAAGTGCGCGTCGGGAATGTGCCAGGCCTTAGCTGCGGCGGCGAACCATCCGAGCGTGCCTTCCACGCCCAGGGGAAAAGGCGCCAACAAGTGTGTTGAACCGCGCGCGAGGAGCGCGCGCGCCGTTTCGCCTAGGAAGGGTTGGGCAAGCAGAAATTGTGTCTGCGGGCCGATGGGTGGGAACCCACCCGAGTGTCTGGACGGAAGGAACGCGACCGGACCGATGCCGAGTTCGTCGAACAGACGCGCGAACTGGTCTTCGACGACGTCGGCCAGTGTCCCGACCACGAGCAGTGATTTCCTTGCATCGCGCGAGGTGGCCTGCGATTCCACAAGCGCCTTCAGGCAGTTGTCTTCGCCCTGCGTAAAAGTGGTTTCGATGCCGCTGCCGGAGTAGCTGAGTATCCGTACGCGACCCTGGTGCGCTCGCGACAAACGTTCCGCGGCCTTGGCGAGATCGAGTTTGATCACTTCGGACGGACAGGAGCCGACAAGGAACAGCGTGCGGACATCGGGTCGCCGCACGAGCAGTTCGGCGACGACGCGCTCGAGTTCGTCGTTGCAATCGGCCATTCCGGACAGATCGCGATCGTCGAGAATCGCGGTCGCGAAGCGCGGCTCAGCAAAAATCATCACGCCGGCGGCGGACTGAATCAGATGCGCACAGGTACGGGACCCGACGACCAGAAAGAATGCATCCTGAATCTTCCGATGTAGCCAGACGATGCTGGTCAGTCCGCAGAACACCTCGCGCTGACCGCGTTCGCGCAGCACCGGCCGATCCCGTTCGGTAGGTGTGCACGGAATCTGCATTAGCGCGATCGACGACATCAGGCGAGCACCCCCGAGTCGTTGGCGCCGACGGGTGCTTCGAGTCGGGCGCTACGGAATTTCAGCAGGAATTGGCCGGCGTTGAGCACGTAGGCCGCATAGGCGGCGAGGGCAAGCAGCATCTGCTCGCCGGGCGGTAAGACGTTTTCGATCAGCGCAATGAGATAGGCGGTGTGCAGGGCGATGACCAGCATGCTCACCGCGTCTTCCCAGAAGAATGCCGGTGCGAACAGGTAGCGGTCGAACACCGCTTTCTCCCAGATCGCGCCAGTCACCATGATCGAGTAGAGCACCAGCGTCTTGACCACGACGGACGCGGTGGCCGCGGCCAGACCCTCACCCGTTACGAGAAAGCGAAGCACCAGGGTGAGGCTGACGATGAAAACGAGGAACTGGATCGGCGCGAGCACACCCTGCACGAACGTCCACGGCGACAGGTCGCGACGGCGGCGCTGCTCGACGGTGTAGAGCGGCCTCGCTGGGCGATGTCGACGGTCACTGCGACGCACCCGATGTCCCCCCAAATCCAGTTGCCCGCCGTTGCAATCTAGTTCCCTGCGGATTGATGTGTCAACTAATCAAGACGTCAATTAATATTGACAATGCCGCGCAGAAGCATTTAATCGAGCCGATTGGAGGAAATCTGGACAAGTGTGGGTGTAAGCTTTGCTTGCCATTTGAGGGGGAGCCAAATGACAGAGGCGACGCAAGAAATCGCCGTGGGCGATGTCTGGGAAGGGGAAATCTCGGTTGCGGCGGATGTGCGGGTCGTCGCTACCAAAGGCGGACGACGATCGAGGCGATCCGCAGCGGTGATGAAGGGTCTCGGCAGTCTGGCCGAGGTGATCGAAAGGGAAATTGCGCCGCGTCTGGCGCGACGGCAACGTACCGGAATTCCAGTGTTTTGCCGGGTCGATGCGCCCATCCGCATTGGCACATCGACTGCTGACGACAGCGTTAAGGCGCTCGCAGATCTCGTGCTGGGTAGCGATGTAGCTGCTGCGCGTGGTTACCTCGAACGCAAACAACGCTCGGAAGGCGCCTCACTGGAATCGTTGTACGTAGACCTCCTGACACCTGTGGCGGATTACCTCGGCGAACTGTGGCAGGACGACAGATGTGACTTCACTGAAGTGACATTGGGTCTCTGTCACCTGAAGCAGTTGCTGCGCGACTTCAGCGTCGCGTTCCAGGCCGAAGCGCGTCAGGAGCCCGCGGACGATCGGGTATTTTTTGCACCCGCCAGCAGTCAACGCGAGGCCTTCGACCTTTCGATGGTCGCCGAGTTTTTCTGGCGCGCCGGCTGGGACGTCTGGGGAGGGCCGCTGACGAACGGACCGGATCCGTTCAGATCGGTGCGCAACGAATCGTTCGACCTCGTGTGCTTCTCGCTCGACAGAGACGTGTCGATTCCGAAGCTGACAAGTACGATACGCGCACTTCGCAGCAGTGCGCGCAATCGCGCATTGGGTGTCATCGTCGTCGGTCGAATGCTTGTGCAGCAGCCTGATCTCGTGTTGCAGCTCGGCGCCGACTGCGGCACGTCAAGCGGTCGCGAGGCGCCGGCGCGGGCGAGGGAGGTCGTCAGCAGACTACGCCAGGGGGACTGAATGGAGCCGGGGGGGCTAACGACGGAGGATATGTTCTTTCGTGAAGCGGTACATTGCCGAGGCTGGCCTGGACGCGGAAGCGGCTGCGAAGCTCATTTCCGCTGCTTCGGACGTTGCCCTGCTGCTGGATCCGGACGGAGTCGTTGTGGACCTCGCGTTCGGCAGCGAGGAACTGGCCGCGGCGGTACAACAAGACTGGCTCGGTCGACCCTGGGCTGAGACGGTAGCGCCCGACAGCCGGTCGAAGGTCGAAGCGCTGTTGCGCGAGGCGGCTACCCACGAAACCACCCGCTGGCGTCAGATCAATCATCCGTCTGCCGACGGCGCGGCGACGGTGTTGGTGCAGTACTGCGCGCTGCGCATCGGTGCCGACCGGCGCGTCGTCGCCGTGGGTCGCAATCTCCTGCCGCTCGCCGACCTGCAGCAGCGTCTCATCAGCGCGCAGCAGTCGCTGGAGCGCGACTACTGGCGATTGCGCCAGGTGGAGACCCGTTACCGAATGCTGTTTCAGATGGCATCCGAGGCGGTGCTCGTCGTCGATGCGGCAAGCGGACGTATCGACGAAGCAAATCCGATCGCAAACGAACTATTGAGCGACCATGGCCAAAGCGTGGTGGGAGGGACATTCCCGCTGGGGTTGGATGCGGCGAGCGATTCCAGCGCGCGGATTCTTCTTGCGCGGCTGCGCGAGTCGGGTCGTTCGGAGAAGATCGACGTGCACGTTGCGCGCGCCAGCGGCCGATTCGAGCTTGGCATAGCGCCGCTGCGGCAAGGCGACGATTTGTTGTTCCTGGTGCGAGTGTCGAGTGTGGACGCGACCGCGGCGGTTGCCGTGCTCCCGGAAACACGCGCGCGCCTGTTGAAGGTCGTGGAGAGCGCCCCCGACGGGGTTGTCGTCACCGATTCAGAGGGTCATGTACTGACGGCCAACGCGGCATTCCTCGACATGGCGCAGATCAACACCGAGGACCTCGCGCGCGGCGTGTTGCTCGGCCAGTGGTTGGGGCGTCGCGGCGCGGTGGACTTCGATGTATTGATCGCGAATCTGCGGCGGCACCGATCGATTCGGCTGTTCGCTACCTCGTTGAGCAGCGAGCAGGGCGTTTCGATCGATGTCGAGGTATCGGCGATTGCGATCGACGGCGAGGTGACCACGTTTGGCTTCATCGTGCGAGATATCGGCCGCCGCCTGTCGTCCACCCCGACGGAGAAGCGCTCCACCTCGCGAACAGTCGAGCAATTGATGGAGCTGGTCGGTCGCGTGCCCCTTAAGGAGCTCGTTAGGGAGTCCACGGATCTGATCGAGAAGCTGTGTATAGAGGCAGCGCTCGAACTCGCCGGGCACAACCGCGCATCAGCGGCCGAGTTACTGGGATTGAGTCGCCAGAGCCTCTACGTGAAGTTGCGGCGATACGGTTTTCACGAATACGGCGCCACACCGAACGCCTGATTCGAGACGCAGTTGAGCGTGTACCGCTCGCTTGACGGTTGGTGTGTAAATTTTTGTTGACGTTCAAATATGTCAACTGTAGGTTTACAGCATGACCGTTCCACCTGCGACCGCCGTCGTCGAGTTACTGAAGCCGATCACCTGGTTCGCGCCGATGTGGGCGTTCGGTTGTGGCGTGGTGTCGTCCGGCTTACCCGCCGGAACGCGCTGGCCTGTGATCGTGGCCGGATTTGCGCTGGTCGGGCCGCTCGTGTGCGGAACCAGTCAGGCCGTCAACGATTGGTACGACCGCCATGTCGATGCGCTGAACGAGCCGAATCGGCCGATTCCATCCGGGCGGGTCGGGGGTCGGTGGGGCCTATATATAGGTATTGCCTGGACGGTGGTTTCGCTGGCGGTCGCCGCCACGCTCGGTCCCTGGGTGTTGGGCGCCGCCGTCGTGGGTCTGGCACTCGCCTGGGCCTACAGTGCACCGCCGTTGCGGCTGAAACGTAACGGCTGGTGGGGCAACACGGCCGTCGCGCTTTCCTACGAGGGGTTGCCGTGGATCACGGGCGCCGCAGTGATGGCGGCGACGCTTTCCGATTGGCGCATACCCTTCGTGGCGTTGATGTACAGCGTCGGTGCGCACGGGATCATGACGTTGAACGATTTCAAGTCGGTGGAAGGCGACCGGCGCATGGGCATCGGTTCGTTGCCGGTGCGTCTCGGTGTCGACAATGCGGCGCGCACGGCGTGCGTCGTGATGGCGGCTCCGCAGGTCGTCGTCATTTGCGCATTGCTCGCGTGGGGTCGACCGCTCTATGCAGTGATGGTCGGTGCACTGTTGGCCGCGCAGCTGTTGCTGATGGTTCGCCTGTTGCGCGATCCGAAGGCGAATGCACCCTGGTACAACGCAACCGGCACGACGTTGTACGTATTTGGAATGCTCGCGTGTGCCTTCGCGTTGCAACCGATCGTCAACGCATGAACGCGGCGTACCCATTCGGCTGGTTCTCCATCTTCCGTCTCGGGCTCGTGCAGACTGCACTCGGATCGATCGTCGTGCTGACAACGTCCACGATGAACCGCGTCATGGTCGTGGAGTACGCGCTGCCCGCGATGCTGCCGGGTCTGCTCGTTGGCCTGCACTACGCGATACAACTCGCGCGGCCGCGATTCGGTTACGGATCCGATGTCGGCGGCCGTTCCACACCGTGGATCGTCGGCGGCATGGCGACACTCGCGCTCGGCGGAATCGGCGCGGCGGTTGCCACTGCCTGGATGGCGACAAACGTCTATGCCGGCATAGCGCTCGCGTTTGCCGCGTTTGGATTCATCGGTGTCGGGGTGGGCGCAGCGGGCACCTCGCTGCTTGCATTGCTGGCGCGTCGAGTCGGCGAGCAGCGCCGCGCCGCGGCGGCAACGATCGTGTGGGTGATGATGATTGCCGGCTTCGTGGTGACCGCAGGCACTGCAGGTCACTTTCTCGACCCGTTCTCGCCGGAACGCCTGGTGACCGTCGTGGCGACGGTGGCGTGTGCTGCATTCATCCTGACGTTAGCGGCCGTGTACAACGTCGAAGGAGAGGGGCGCGCGGCCATCTCGAACGATGTCGCGGCGGCAAGGGTGCCGTTTCGTGACGCGCTGCGCGATGTCTGGTCCGAGCCGCGGGCACGGCAGTTCACCGTGTTCGTATTCGTCTCGATGCTCGCGTACAGCGCTCAGGATCTGATTCTCGAACCGTTTGCCGGCACGCTGTTCGGATACACGCCGGGTCAATCGACGCAACTGTCGGGAATGCAGAACGCCGGCGTGTTGCTCGGCATGGTTCTGGTGGGTGTCGCAGGCAGCGCAACGATCGCGGGGCGATGGGGATCGATGCGCCTTTGGGCGATCGGCGGTTGTGTCGCATCCGCGATGTCCTTGCTGCTGCTCGCGCTAGGCGCCTTTCACGCACCGCTGTGGCCGCTTGCCGCCGGGGTGTTTGCGCTCGGCGTTTCGAACGGTGCGTTCGCAGTCGCTGCAATCGGTTCGATGATGGCGCTGGCTGGCGTCGGGCGCCCGCAACGCGAAGGTGTGCGCATGGGCGTGTGGGGCGCGGCGCAGGCTGTTGCGTTTGGTCTCGGTGGCTTCCTCGGTACCGTCGCTATCGATGTTACGCGCGCGCTGATCGATTCGGCCGGTGCCGCATATGCGGCGGTGTTCGCCGGAGAAGGGCTGTTGTTTCTTGTCGCCGGTGCACTGGCATCGAATATCGACTACGTGAAACGCGCAGATCGCGCAGTGCGAGCACCGGTGTTGCAGCGGTTCGCGATGACGCCGAATGCAGGGGGTGACGAAGCATGATGCGAGTGTATGACACGGTCGTAGTGGGGGGAGGTCCCGCGGGTGCCACGGCGGCGACGGAACTCGCGCGCCGGGGCCGCTCAGTACTGCTGTTGGACGGATCGCGGCGGATCAAGCCGTGTGGCGGCGCCATTCCGCCGCAGCTCATCGAAGAGTTCGCCATTCCGGAATCGTTGCTGGTGGCCCGCGTGACGAGCGCTCGAATCGTGTCGCCCACCGACCGGCGCGTCGACATGCCGATCGAAGGCGGCTTTGTGGGCATGGTCGATCGCGGTCCGTTCGATGCCTGGCTTCGCGATCGCGCCGTCGCCGCCGGTGCCACTTTCGAAGTCGGTACGTTCGCCAGCATGCGTCGCGCCGAAAACGGTACCTCGATCATCGAATATCGGCGCGGTGAACGATCCGACGCAGACCTCGTGACAGTGAATACGCGGTCGGTGATTGGTGCCGATGGAGCGCATTCGGCTATCGCGAGTCACGTAATGTCGAGCCTGCGATCCCGGCCGGTGTTCACAGCTTATGACGAGGCGTGTCGCATAGTGCCGGGCACCAACCGGATGCGCTATGTCGCGGCCTATCACGAGATCGTTCGTTCGCCGTTGGTTCAGTCAGCCAACTTCGACGGCTCGCGCTGTCAGGTCTATTACCAGGGAACTCTGTCGCCCGACTTTTATGGTTGGGTATTTCCGCACGGCGACACCACCAGTGTTGGAGTCGGCACCGCGCGGCGCGGTTTTCCGCTGCGCGAGGCAGTGCGTGCACTACGCGAGGCCGCGGGGCTCGAGTCCGCGGAGGTGGTGCGTCGAGAGGGGGCACCGATCCCGCTGCGACCTTGGGATAGGTGGGACGACGGCCACAATACCGTGCTCGCCGGCGATGCCGCCGGCGTAGTGGCTCCGGCCTCGGGAGAAGGCATCTATTACGCGATGGTCGGCGGACGCCTTGCCGCGGAAGCAGTGGACGAGTTCTGCGCCACCGGCAAAACCAAGGCACTGGGGCGTGCCCGCAGCAGATTCATGAGCGCGCACGGGCGCGTGTTCTGGATTCTCGGGATGATGCAACGCTACTGGTACGCAAGCGACTCGCGGCGTGAACGTTTCGTTAGCATCTGCGGTGATCCCGATGTGCAGAAGCTGACCTGGCAGGCATACATGAACAAGAGGCTCGTTCGCGCGAAGCCGGTCGCGCATATACGGATCTTCTTGAAGAACCTGCTGCACCTCGGGGGCCTGGTTCCACCATGAGTGCGCGCAGCGAACATACGGGCGCGCAAGGGCCTGAGTACGCGAAGGGTCAGCCAGCTTCTCGAAGCCGAGTGTCGCAGAAGGCGGCGTGTGCGTTGATCAGCGCAATCGCAATGCTCCTGCTGTTATACGGCGCGTCGCTGAGTGCAATCGTGCGAATGACTCTCCCGTTCGGTCAATAACCATCACACACCGAAGGTGACATTGTGATGGCGGAGTTATTTTCGAACGGCCACATCGTCGATCTGATTGGCCTCGTGATGGTTGCGGAGACCATACTGCTGAGCGTGCATCGTATGCTTACAGGACACGGCATTGCGCCTTTGGCTCTCCTGTCGGCATTGGCACCGGGAATTTGCTTGCTGCTGGCGCTGCGCCTGGCGCTAACAGGTGCACCGTGGGGCTTGATGGCCGTGTGTCTCACGGCCGCGGGGATCCTGCACGTTTGTGACCTCGCGTATCGACACCGGCGACCGATTCGCTCCACTGCTCGAGGAACGCCGGACCCGTCGCGAGCATGAATGCCTTGAACGCCGCGGCGGCGGGCGATAGACGCTTTTCACGCCGATGAACGAGATTCCATTGACGCATGACCGGCAGCGTCTGCAATCGCAGCGTCGCCAGCTGATGGGTGGCGAGTTCCACGCCGAGCGTGTGCAAAGAAATGAACGCCAGCCCCATTCCGGCCATCACCGCCTGTTTGATGGTCTCGTTGCTGCTGGTCTCCATGCCGAGCTTGATCCGCAGCTTGTGTTTCCTGAAGTGGAGTTCCATTGCAGATCGCGTGCCGGATCCCTGCTCGCGGACGAGAAACGTCTCGCCTTCGAGTTCCTTCAACGGAATTCGTTTGCGGTCTGCGAGTGGGTGGTCCGGCGCCGCAATCACTACCAGCGGGTGAGCCGCGAACGGCGACGCATCAGTGGCTACCGAGCGTGGCGGCGTGCCCATGATCGCCAGATCGATCTCGTTGGCGGCGAGTTGCCCGACGACCGCTTCGCGGTTGTTAACGTCGAGCCGCAGTTCGACGTTCGGATGTTGTTGCTGAAACTGCGCAAGCAGCTTAGGCGCGAAGTACTTCGCGGTGCTGACGACCGCGATCGTGAGCTTGCCGCTGTCGACCGCCTTGATCGTTGCAAAGGTGTCTTCGGCGTCCTGAATCGCGCCGAGGATGCGTTGCGTGTACGCGAGCAACTCGTGGCCGGCCGACGTCAGCGAAACGCGCCGGCCGACGCGCTCGAACAGCGATACGCCGGCGTTCGCTTCGAGCTGCCGCATCTGCATCGACACCGCGGGTTGCGAGAGATGCAGTTCCGCCGATGCGCGCGAAAAACTCTGATGCCGCGCCGCCGACGAGAAGATCTGCAGTTGTCGAAGCGTCGCGTTGTGAAGTCCTGACATATAAGGGCTATTGATATCACGCGATAGAGAATCTGACTTTAGCTTATGAAGAGACCGACGGTACAGTGATCTCGCAACTAGAATTCGCGAGTGTGCTCATGAACGATTCGAGTGGGGTCAGCGCAACACGCAGTGCAGCCGAGCGGTATCGTTCCGGCGTTATTCCGTACAAGCAGATGGGCTACTGGCAGCCGGACTACGAACCGAAGGTCACCGACGTGGTGGCGATGTTTCGCATCACGCCGCAAGCGGGCGTCGACGCGGACGAGGCTGCCGCGGCAGTCGCTGGCGAATCGTCGACGGCAACGTGGACTGTAGTCTGGACCGATCGCCTGACCGCGTGCGACCTCTATCGCGCGAAGGCGTTCAGCGTCGAACCCGTGCCGAATACCGGCGCGGGCACTGCCACCGAGCAACAGTACTTCGCCTATATCGCGTACGACCTCGACCTGTTCGAGCCGGGTTCTATCGCGAATCTGACGGCCTCGATTATCGGCAATGTATTCGGCTTCAAGGCGGTCAAGGCGTTGCGCCTCGAAGACATGCGCATCCCGGTGGCCTATCTGAAAACGTTCCAGGGTCCCGCCACGGGAATCGTCGTCGAACGCGAGCGCCTCGATAAATTCGGACGGCCGTTGCTCGGCGCAACCACGAAGCCAAAGCTCGGCCTTTCCGGGCGCAACTACGGCAGGGTGGTGTACGAGGCCTTGAAGGGCGGCCTCGACTTCGTGAAGGACGACGAGAACATCAACTCGCAGCCATTCATGCACTGGCGCGACCGATACCTGTACTGCATGGAGGCGGTCAACAAAGCATCAGCTGCCACCGGTGAGGTTAAGGGGCATTACCTGAACGTCACCGCCGGCACGATGGAAGACATGTATGAGCGCGCCGAGTTCGCCAAGTCGCTCGGTTCGGCCATCGTGATGATCGACCTCGTGATCGGCTACACCGCGATCCAGTCGATGGCGAAGTGGGCGCGCAAAAACGATGTGATTCTGCACCTGCATCGCGCCGGCAACTCGACTTACTCGCGGCAGAAAAACCACGGCATGAACTTCCGGGTGATCTGCAAGTGGATGCGGATGGCGGGCGTCGACCACATTCACGCCGGAACGGTCGTTGGAAAGCTCGAAGGCGATCCGCTGATGATCGCCGGCTTCTACGACACGCTCAGGCAGCCGCGTACGGAGAAGAACCTCGAGCACGGCTTGTTCTTCGATCAGGACTGGGCGTCGTTGAACAAGGTGATGCCGGTGGCGTCGGGCGGTATCCACGCCGGCCAGATGCACCAGCTGCTGCACTATCTCGGTGAAGACGTCGTGCTGCAGTTCGGCGGCGGCACCATCGGCCATCCGATGGGAATACAAGCGGGGGCCACCGCAAATCGGGTTGCGCTCGAGGCCATGATCCTTGCGCGCAACGAGGGTCGCGACTATCTGCGCGAAGGGCCGCAGATTCTCGATGAGGCTGCGAAGTGGTGCAGCCCGTTGCGCGCCGCGCTCGATACCTGGAAAGACGTGACGTTCAACTACGAGTCGACCGACACGTCCGATTTCATTCCGACCGCGACCGCGAGTGCGTAACGCGCCCTTGATGATGCGTTAGGAGGCGAAACGATGATGACGAATACCGGCAATCGAATCACGCAGGGACAGTTCTCGTTCCTGCCGGACCTCACCGATGCGCAGATCACCGCGCAGCTCGAGTACGCCTTGCGCCATGAGTGGGCCGTCAGCGTCGAGTACACAGACGATCCGCATCCGCGCAACACCTACTGGGAAATGTATGGCATGCCGATGTTCGATCTCAAAGATGCCGCCGGCATTCTGCAGGAGATCAACGATTGTCGCCGGGCGTTCCCGGATCACTACGTCCGTGTGATGGCATTCAACTCCACGCGTGGCGTGGAGAGCCCGGCGATGTCGTTCATCGTCAATCGACCGAAGCACGAACCGGGATTCAGATTGGATCGTCAGGAGACCGACGGACGCAGCATGCGCTACACGATCCATTCATACGCGGTCGATCGCCCTGAAGGCGAACGCTACAACGGCGAGTAGCGAGGAGATCGCGGTGGCACTCGTATCCATGCGTCAGTTACTCGATCACGCCGCCGAATACGGCTACGGCATACCTGCGTTCAACGTCAATAATCTCGAACAGATTCAGGCGATCATGCAGGCGGCCGACGAAGCTGGCAGCCCGGTGATTCTGCAAGGGTCGGCGGGCGCGCGTAAGTACGCGGGCGAGCCGTTCCTGCGCCATATGGTGCTCGCGGCAGCGGAACACTATCCGCACATTCCCGTCGCGCTGCATCAGGATCACGGCGCCAGTCCGAGCGTCTGCCAGAAATCGATCCGCTCCGGATTCACCAGCGTGATGATGGATGGCTCTCTGCTTGAAGACATGAAGACGCCGGCCTCGTACGACTACAACGTCGCGGTCACGAAGCGCGTCGTCGAGATGGCGCACGCGGTGGGCGTATCGGTAGAGGGCGAACTCGGTTGTCTCGGTTCGCTCGAATCGGGTATGGCCGGCGACGAAGACGGCTCCGGCGCCGAAGGCGCGCTCGGCCACGACCAGTTGTTGTCCGATCCGGATCAGGCGGTCGACTTCGTGAACAACACCGGCGTCGACGCCCTCGCCATCGCAATCGGCACATCGCATGGCGCGTACAAGTTCTCGCGCAAACCCACCGGTGACATCTTGGCGATCGGCCGCATCAAGGAAATTCACGCGCGCCTGCCCAACACGCACCTCGTGATGCATGGTTCGTCGTCGGTTCCGCAGGAATGGCTCGATGTGATTCGTGAATACGGTGGACGGATCAAAGAAACCTACGGCGTGCCCGTCGAAGAGATTCAGGAGGGCATCCGCAACGGGGTTCGCAAAGTGAACATTGACACCGACATTCGCCTCGCGATGTCGGGCGCGATGCGGCGCTACCTGGTGAGAAACCCGGATGACTTCGATCCGCGCAAGCCGCTCAAGGAAGCGATGCTGGCGGCGAAGGCGTTGTGCAAACAACGGTTCGAACAGTTCGGTTGCGCCGGCCACGCGGCGAAGATCGTCCCAACGGCGCTCGAGACGATGGCGGAGCGTTACGTTCGCGAGCACATCGCGGGCGCAAGACAGGGGAACGCCGCTTGAATCCCGGCGCGGCGCCGGATGCCACATCAGACGGGCCTCTGGACCTCGAGTCGCTGTATCGCGAGTCCAGCGTGCGCGACAGCCTTGAACTGTTAGACCGGGAACTGGTCGGCCTCGCGCCGGTGAAGACGCGCGTTCGCGAGATCGCCGCGCTGCTGCTGGTCGAGAGGCTCCGCCGCGCCGTCGGCTTTCAGGCCGATCCTCCGCCGCTGCACATGAGCTTCACCGGCAATCCCGGCACCGGCAAGACCACCGTTGCAATGCGAATGGCGGCGATCCTTCACGGTCTTGGCTACGTGCGCAAAGGCCATCTGGTTGCGGTGACGCGCGATGATCTCGTCGGCCAGTACATCGGTCACACGGCGCCCAAGACGAAGGAAGTGCTGAAGCGTGCGATGGGTGGCGTGTTGTTCATCGACGAGGCGTATTACCTGTACCGTCCCGAGAACGAACGCGACTACGGGCAGGAAGCGATTGAGATCCTGCTGCAGATGATGGAGAACCAGCGCGGCGACCTGGTCGTGATTTTTGCCGGCTACAAAGAACGCATGGACAGTTTTTTTTCGTCGAATCCCGGCATGGCGTCGCGGGTTGCGCACCACATCGACTTTCCTGACTACGACGCCGACGAACTGTTCGCCATCGCGTTGCTCATGCTCAACAAGATGCAGTATCGATTGAGCGACGCCGCTTCAGAGGCGTTACGCAAATACATCGAGCGCAGGCGCGCCCAACCGCGTTTTGCAAATGCGCGATCGATCCGCAACGCGCTCGATCGGGCACGATTGCGTCAGGCGAACCGGCTGTTCGAGGGCCGCTCCACGGCACTATCGCGTGAAATGCTCGCGACAATTGAGTCGCAGGACATTATCGCGAGCCGCGTCTTCGCGGCGGACGATTCCAATGCAGGAGCATGACGCAATGTGTCGGGTGCGTTGATGAGAGATGAGGGGCCGAACATGTTCGCCGAACGAACGACGCTGGCGCAGTACCTCATTGAGGAGCGTCGCAATCACCCCGAAGCAAGCGGCGATCTGAACTCACTGATCCTCGGCATTGCGCTGGCCTGCAAGAAGATCTCGCGTCGCGTCGCGCATGGATCGCTCGCCGGTGTCCTGGGCGACCACGGCACCGTCAATGTGCAAGGCGAGGTGCAGAAGAAGCTCGACGTCGTTTCCAACGATATCTTTACACGCGCTGGCGAGTGGTGCGGCGTGCTGGCGGGGATGGCATCGGAGGAGATCGAAGCGCCCATCGCGATCCCCGAACGTTATCCACGCGGCAAATACCTGCTGCTGTTCGATCCGTTGGACGGGTCGTCGAACATCGACGTCAACGTATCCGTGGGCAGCATCTTCTCGATTCAGCGCACGCCGAACCCGGGCCAGCACGCAACCGTCGCGGATTTCCTGCAGTGCGGCTCGGAGCAGGTATTCGCGGGCTACGCGATCTACGGCCCCTCGACGATGTTGGTGATCTCGGTAGGCAACGGCACGCACGGTTTCACGCTGGACCCGGAACTCGGCGAGTTCATCCTTACGCATCCGGGCATCGCCGTGCCGGCGGTGACCGGCGAGTTTGCAATCAACATGTCGAACAGCCGGTTCTGGGAACCGGCGGTCAAGCGCTACGTCGACGAGTGTCTGGCAGGTAAGGTCGGTCCGCGCGGCCGCGACTTCAACATGCGCTGGGTTGCGTCGCTGGTGGCCGAGGCGCACCGGGTGCTCATGCGCGGCGGCGTATTCCTGTATCCGCGCGGCACGCGCGATCCGAAGACGCCGAGCAAGCTCCGCTTGTTGTACGAGGCGAGCCCGATCTCGTTCCTGATCGAACAGGCCGGCGGCCGCGCCAGCACCGGCCGCGAACGGCTGCTCGATGTCGTGCCGAAGGAACTGCACGAGCGCGTCGGTCTCATCTTCGGATCGAGCGACGAAGTGGACCGCATCGAGCGATATCACCGCGATCACAACCTGCGCGACTACGACGCGCCGCTGTTCGGTGCGCGCGGGCTGTTCCGCGAACGCGCCTGAAGTCATCCGTTGGAGAGTCACCATGTCGGTCAAGCATCCGATCATCGCCATCACCGGCAGTTCCGGCGCGGGCACCACGTCGGTCAGCGTCACGTTCGAACAGATCTTTCGCCGCGAAGGCGTCAGAGCGGCGTTCGTCGAAGGCGACAGCTTCCATCGCTACGATCGTGCCGAAATGGCGCGTCGACTGGCCGATGCGCTGGAGCGCGGCCACGACAGCTTCAGTCACTTCGGCCCCGAAGCAAACCTGTTCGCGGAACTCGAAGCGCTGTTCAAAGAGTACGGAAAGAGCGGCCACGGCCGCCGTCGCAAGTATCTGCACAACGATGCCGAGGCGGCGCCGTTCGGGCAGCCGCCGGGCACCTTCACGGCGTGGGAAGACATCGAAGACGGCACCGATGTGTTGTTCTATGAGGGCCTGCACGGCGCGGTAGTGACGGATGAAGTCGACGCCGCGCAACACGTCGATCTGCTAATCGGCGTGGTACCGGTCATCAATCTGGAGTGGATCCAGAAGCTGCACCGCGACAAGCAATCACGCGGTTACTCCACTGAGGCGGTCACCGACACGATCCTGCGGCGGATGCCCGACTACGTGGGCCATATCTGCCCGCAGTTCTCACGCACGCATGTGAATTTTCAGCGCGTGCCCGTGGTGGATACGTCGAATCCGTTCGTGTCGCGCCACATTCCGAACGCCGACGAGTCGATGCTGGTGATCCGCTTCGCCAATCCGCGCGGCATCGACTTCGCCTATCTCTTGTCGATGTTGAACGGCTCGTTCATGTCACGTGCGAACACCATCGTATGTCCGGGCGGAAAGATGGATCTCGCGATGCAGCTGATTTTCACGCCGATGATCTGGCGGCTGATGGAGCGCCGGAAACAAGCCTATGAACGTTGACTGGTCGTCGACGCGCAGGGGGTGGGCGCGCACGGGCGTAAAGGTGGCCAACTCCGTTTGAGTAGATTCGACACAGTTGTGCGTCCAGTCTGGTTGACAGTGCTACAATGCCCAGGCCCGCGTCATTGACGCGGCCCTTTGTTCACCGAACGAGCAGTTATGAATGAAGTCAGCCTGACACGTCCCGATGTCACTTTGCTTTTGACTCCGGACGGCATCATCCGGGAAGTCACTCTCGGAAGTGCTATCTCGGAATCCGGCACGGACGCCTGGATCGGACGCCCTTGGGGCGAAACCGTTAGTGACGTCGGCGGAGACAAAGTGCGGCGCATGGTGGAAGACGCCCGCGCCAAAGGCGTCTCGGCGTTCCGCCAGTTGAATCAGTGTTTCCCGAGCGGCTCCGAAATACTGATGGAATACACCATGGTACGCGTGGGCGACTCCCGTCTCATGGCCGTCGGTAAGAGCCTGCACGCAGTGGCCGAACTGCAGTCGCGGCTGGTGTCTGCGCAGCAGGCGATGGAGCGCGACTACTGGAAGTTGCGTCAGGTCGAAACGCGTTACCGCTCGGTGCTGCATGCGTCGAACGAAGCACTGGTGTTGATCGATGCGACCGACCAGCGTGTCGTCGAAGCGAATCCCGCGTCGCTGCGCGCGTTAGGGCTCGATGCGCAACGGGTGCAGGGCGTTGTCGGCAGAAACTTCGGTGCCGAAGTCGCGCACGAGGACCAGGAAGCCTTTCAGACGCTGCTGATCCGCGTGCGCGAGCAGGGCAAGGCGCCCGGAATGCTGTTGCACCTCGGTCGCGACCGGGCTGCGTCGTTAGTTCGTGCATCGGTGATGACGTCGGAAACCGGCCTGCTGTTTCTGTTGCAGCTGGCGCCGGTCGTTCCGCTGCCGGACTCCAATCGTCACGACTCAGTTTCAGTCGATGATCTCGTATCGCGGGGCGCCGACGGTTTTGCAGTCTTGGATGCCGACGGTCGCGTTACCTCCGCGAACCGGTCGTTTCTTGATCTGGTCCAGATGGGCAGCGAAGGATCGGTGGTCGGCGAGCGCCTTGCGCGCTGGCTCGGCAGACCCGGTGCCGATGTGGCCGTGTTGCTTGCGAACGTGCGCCGTCACGGCGTCGTCAGGCTGTTTGCGACGACCATCCACGGCGAACTGGGTACCGACACCGAGGTGGAGATTTCGGCGGTTGGCAACTCAGACTCCGACCCCGACCACTTCGGGTTGTCGATTCGCGACGTCGGCCGACGCCTTGCGGCGCCAAAGGACGGCGACAAGCTCTCCGCCGTACTAGGCGCGCTAACGGAACAAATCGGGCGCAGTTCACTGCGCCAGCTCGTTCGCGGCACAGTCGGTCTTGTCGAACGCCACTACGTCGAGTCCGCGTTGGAGCTGACGAACGGAAACCGCACGGCAGCGGCGGTGCTGCTCGGACTGAGCCGGCAAAGTCTGTACGCGAAGCTGAAGCGCTACGGACTCGATGCGGAAGGCCTGGCTGCGGCGCAAAACGAAAACCGCTCCGCAACCGGGGGCGGTTGAATTGGCAGCGGGCGAGGGACATACCGCGCCCGGCTTCGGACAAGCCGACCTCACGAACTGCGAACGCGAGCAGATCCATCTCGCGGGCTCCATTCAACCGCACGGCGCGCTGCTGGTCGTTCGAGAACGCGACCTGGTGGTCGTGCAAGCGAGCACGAATGCGCGGGATTTTCTGCGCCTCGACGGCGACGTTCTGGAATACCCGCTCGATCGACTCGACGGCGATCTGTCTGCGCGGCTGAAGCCGCATCTGCAGAGCCCGTTGGACGCCATTCCCGTAGCGGTGCGCTGTCACCTTGGTCGCGGTCGCGCAGAGTACGACGGTTTGGTTCATCGACCTTCTCACGACTCGCTGATCATCGAACTCGAGCGTGCGGGCCCGAAGGTCGATCTGTCGAAACATGTCGGCGAAGCGCTCGAGACCATTCTTCGCGCGGCCTCGCTGCGCTCGCTGTGCGACGAGACCGCGCGCGTGTTCAAACAGCTGACCGGCTACGATCGGGTGATGGTCTATCGATTTGACGACGACGGTCACGGTGAAGTGTTCTCCGAGCGGCGCGAGCCGGAACTCGAAGCGTTTCTCGGCAACCGGTATCCGGCGTCGGATATCCCGCAGATCGCCCGACGCCTTTACGTTCGCAATCGCGTTCGCGTGCTGGTCGACGTCGACTACACGCCGGTACCGGTGCTGCCGGCGCGCTCGCCGTTGAACGGCGCGGAACTCGACATGTCGCTGTGTTTCCTGCGCAGCATGTCGCCCATTCACATCCAGTATCTGAAGAACATGGGTGTGGGAGCCACGCTGGTCGCTTCGCTCGTCGTCGGCGGTCGTCTGTGGGGGCTGGTGTCCTGTCACCACTACGCGCCGCGGCAGATTCACTACGAGGCGCGCGCGGTATGCGAACTGCTCGCCGAGATCATCGCCACACGGATCGCAGCGCTCGAGAGTTTCGAGCAGGCGCAAGCGGAGTTGTCGGTTCGCCGCCTCGAGCAGCGGATGGTCGAAGCGATTTCGCGCGACGGCGACTGGAAGGCGGCGTTGTTCGACAGCTCGCAGTCCATTCTGCAGCCGGTCGAGGCGACCGGTGCGGCGCTGTTGTTCGAGGGGCAGGTGCTGACCACGGGCGACGTCCCGGATACCGCGGAGTTACGCGATATCGGGCGCTGGCTGGACGCAAAACCCAATGGCGGAGTCGTCGCCACGGCATCGCTCGGACGCGACGAACCCCGTTTCGAGTCGCTCAAGTCGCTCGCGAGTGGGCTGCTTGCTACGCCGGTGTCGAAAGCCGGCGGAGAATACCTGCTGTGGTTTCGCAGCGAACAGATCCGCACCGTGACGTGGGGTGGCAATCCCTTCAAGCCGGTCACGGTCGGGGATGATCCTCGAGACTTGTCGCCGCGCCGCTCGTTCGCGCAGTGGCACCAGCTCGTGGAAGGCACTTCGGAGCAATGGAGTCACGCCGATCTTGCGGCGGCACGTTTGATCGGTGAGTCCGTGGCCGACGTCGTGCACCAGTTCAGATCCGTCAGCATGTTGATCGCGCGCAACCAGGTCGATCAAGTCAGCCGGCTCGTGCGCATTTCGGATCAGCCCGTAATCATCATGGACAAAGCGGGCGAGATTCTGCTGATGAACGAGGCCTTCGATTCGTTGCTTCCCGTTGGTTCGAGCAAGCCCCGGTGGATCGAAGATCTGATGACGGTATTTTCGAACCCCGATACGGTACGAGAGAACCTGCTGGGGCTGCTGAACGACAGGGTTGCCTGGCGTGGTGAGGTAGAGATTCCGACGCACTCGGGACACAAGCAACCGTTCCTGATAAGGGCCGATCCGGTGAATGCGGCGCAGGGAGTGCTGGGCTTCGTACTGCTGTTCACTGACCTGACGGGGCGCAAGGCGGCGGATGCTGCGCGCAGCCGGTTTCAGGAAGGCATCTTGGAACGCCATCAGATGATGACGAAGCGCCTCGATTCGGCAACAGACCTGGTCTATCGACGCTTGTTGTCCTCGATCGTGGACAACGCACAGCTTGCGGCGCTCGAAATAACTGACGGCGTCGATATGGCGCGCATGTCGGACATGCTCGAGAGTGTCCGTTCTTCCGTGACGCGTACCGCCGAGTTGCTCGAGCACCTCATTCGACATGCGAACAAGACCCCAGGCGGCCGCGATTGAGCAGCTTAGTCGATCACCGCGCTCGCGACTGCTAGCGATAGGTCGATGTTGAATCCAAAGGCGCTAGCCGCCTCGTTCAGAATGCCGTCCGCGTCGTTGACGAAACCGGCGGACCAATCGATTGCGGCGCGATATCGGGTTCGCAAGGCATCGATATCGGTACCGTCGAAATCGTAGAAGCTCAACGATTCTTCGTTGAGCTGCAGAGTTCGAATCAGGACTTTCTTAAGCACTCTGCCGCCGGACAGATCGCCGAGATACCGCACATAGGCGTGAGCGATAAGCAACTCTGCGCGCTTCTCCGAGCATGCTTCGATCCGCCTCGCATACTCGGCGGCCGTTGGCAGCAGCGGCAGCAGCGTGCGCCATTCGGAACCGAGCAACGCTCGAAGGTCCGAGTCGAGTGAATGGGCTCGATAGACCGATGCGTCGGCGAGCGTTGCCATTCCAGGCGCTGACGCGTGGGCTGTTAGCCCCTTCTCGAGCGCGTCATATGCCGGCCAAAGGCTGGCAAGAAACAGTGCATAACGGCGGCGCGTTGCCGTACCACGAAGCAGCATGGCCACGAATCCGGAGCGCTCGGCCTGCTCATGCAGTGCCTGTGTATAACTGCGCAGACGGTCGGCGAAGTGGCCGCCGTCGTTGAGTAGCGAATGCTGCGACTCGGTCATTGATTCGGATGCTGTCGTGCGGCTCGCCGTTTCCGGCCGCCTGTGCGACAGATCATCTCTCAAAACCGAGTTCAGGTCGTGATGCGCGCTTCGATGACGTCCAGAAACAAGTCGCGCAGCGAGAGTATTCCGATGGCCTTGCCGTCCTCGACCACGGGTAGGTGTCGGAAGTGATGTTCCTTCATCAGGTCGATGCAATGCTCGGCAGTATCCGCACGATTCACGGTAATGACGTTACGGGTCATGATTTCCGACACGCGTGTCTTCTGCGAAGCCTTGTGATCGAGGATGACTTTCGTAACGTAGTCTCGTTCGGAGACGATGCCTACGATGTACCCATCGATCTGAACGAGCAGCGCGCCCACCTTGCGATCACTCATCATCTTGGCGGCTGTGAAGACGGATTCGAGCGGATCTATCCACCACACCGCGCGGCCCTTCTCCTGCAGTATTTCGTTCACTGTTCGCATGCGTTTCCCCATGTCTGGCACCCTCCGCCGCAAATTGTATGGCGAAACGCACGACGTGGATCGGCGGACAAAGAGCGGTTCGATCGAATGAATTTATCAGCGGTATAAGAATCTTTGATGTGTCGTCAGCCGTGGCCGGTGACAAACTCGAACACCGGCAGTACACGGCAGAATGGCATGCGAACGACAGTAGGTGACTTGCTCAAGCGAAAGACCTTGTCGACGCGTTGGTGTCACAGAAGCAGTTCGTAAGAGAACAACTCGAAAACTACAACACCATCCGATTCTGAGCCCCACGAATAGTGCGCGACGCGGTGAATGCAGCGGTGAGAAGACAATGAATCGGGAAAGCGTATGCGATCGATGATCAGGGTACTGGCGGGCTTGATGATGTTGTCGGCCAGCCAGCTCGCGAACGCTGCGGACGTCGTAGCTGGCAAGGCGGCCTATTCGGTATGCGCGACCTGCCACGGGCCGCAAGCGGGTGGTAGTCAGCAGTTGAACGCGCCGCGAACCGCGGGCCAATATGCCTGGTATCTGAAACGGCAGATTCTGGCATTCAAGGACGGTGTACGCGGTACAGCGTCGGGCGACGTCTATGGTGCGCAGATGCGTCCGATGGCGATGACACTGCCGAACGACGCTGCGGTCGATAACGTTGTTGCTTACATCGGTACGCTTACCGCGCCGATTCCTCCAGCAACAGTTACCGGTGATGCGGGAGTCGGTAAGCAACTGTATGCAACATGCGCGGCCTGCCACGGGAGCAAAGGCGAAGGGAATGCGCAGTTGAATGCGCCGCGTCTGGCAGATCAAAACGACTGGTATCTGGTGCGCGAGTTGCAGAACTTCAAGAGTGGCATCCGCGGCAGCAATCCAAAGGACACGTACGGTGCGCAGATGAAACCCATGGCGGCAATGCTCGCGAATGATCAAGCGATTGCGAACGTGGTTGTCTACATCCGCTCGTTGCAATAGTCGATGCACAACCGGGTTCTGAAATCCTCATTTCGTTTGATGCATTGATGCGCGGCTGCACTCACATTCCAAAGGCGTAGCCATACCCCTACACGCTGTTGGGATCGACCCTACCATCACCGCCGAAAAGCAGCCTTATGATGAATTTGTCGAGCACTATTCCTTGGAGTCGCTTTCATGTCTCTTGCCGCGTTCGTCGCTCTCGTGGCCGCAGCGGCTTTCAGCGGCAGCCGATTCAAACCGGACGCCTTCTATCGGCGTTTGAGGAAGCCACGTTGGAATCCACCAGACGTCGTTTTCGCTCCAGTATGGGGGATCCTCTACGTCGCGATCGCATACTCCGGCTACCTCGTCTGGCGCGAAAGCGGAAGCACCTGGTCGACCGCGCTGGGCTTCTGGATTGCCCAGCTGTGCTTCAATGCGGCCTGGTCGTGGCTGTTCTTCGGCCGCCATCGTCTGCTGGCCGCGATGATCGACAGCGGCGCCATTCTGATAGCGATCTGCGGTTTCATCGCGACGGCTGCGACGATCAGCTCGCTCGCGGCCTGGCTCTTCGTCCCATACGCGGTCTGGGTGGCGTTCGCTACAGTTTTGAGCGGCACGATCTGGTGGATGAACCGAAAGACTGCGGCGCTATCAACGAACCTGCGTGGGCCGCTGGGCAGCGACACGTAGCGAGACCTCCGCGGAACATCACTGTCCAGCTCGAAGACGATGTTCCTAGCAAGCCGAACCACGTGGCATTGCCTGCCCCTTTAGCGATCTGTTGGGCACTGCTTTGTTCATGTTTGACATCGACCGCCGCGACGGCGTCGACGACGATGGATCCTGCGTCGGAAGCGAACTGGGGTTCGCTGACGGTACTGGTGCTGGCCACCTTTGTCGGGCTCGGCGTCATCGGTCGCGTGTCGCGGCTGCTGCACACGCCGCTGAT
>JBGSNQ010000051.1:0-4968 GCA_041739525.1 Pseudomonadales bacterium
CACCGTCAGGCCGAACGCAAGCGAAACACCGAGCAGACCGATACCCACCTGCGGAAACGCAGCGGCCAGCACTGCACTGCCGCAACCCCCCAACACCAGCCAGAATGTGCCGATGAATTCCGCGGCACTACGCTTTGTCAAAGACATGTCCCCCTCCTTATCCCGCTTCTTTTTTTGTTTGATCCGCCGCACCCGCGACGCACCGGTAACCTACGCCATCATTGCTGCCCGATTCAATCTGGCATTTCAGCCAGCGATCAGTCCGTCGCGGACTGAACCAGTCGTTGAGCGATCTCTCTGCTGACGGTAGCCAACGCCCGCACTTGTGCTGCCACGAGCGCGGCGTATTCATCGCCCGATGTTTGCGCAGATTCGCGCGCCCCGCTGCGGCCGGTGATCGGCGCCGCACTGCCGTTGCGCGTCTTGATCGTCCACACCACTTCGAGCACCGCTTCTTCGCCAACGACCATGTCGAAGCGTTGCACGTCGAGCGCCACGTCCAACTGCGCGGTATTCGCGGCGCTTTGCGTCATCGGCGTGACACGCGCGCCGCCGAGCGCGCGGCTCAGATAACCGGCCACCGATTCCGCAATGCCGTCTCGCAACGGCGCGGCCCAGCGCTGCAGTTCGAGCACGACCACACGGTTCGACCCTTCGCGCACGACGAACTGAGGCCGATTCACCGCCTCCGGCACGCTTACCGGCCCTACCGCAATGGAACGCGCGAAGGGCGACGACACCAGCGATTCGCCGTCGTCGGATGCCGCGGGCGTCAACGTGAAGAACTGCGCCGGTGGAGACGTCGCGCAGCCGACGATCAGCGCTACTAACAGAACTGCTCCGCCGCCGGCGAATCTCGACGCCTTCATTTCTTCGATTCCTCTTGCTTGCCGCGAATGAACGCTTCCGGATGGCGCTGCAGATAGTCGAGCAGGTCGCGCATCGATGCCGTGGCGCGGGTCAACTCCTGCAGCGTCTGGCGCAGGTCGGATTGCAGCGGTGCATCGCTTGCAAGCGTTGCTTGCGCCGCCTGCAGCGTCCTGCTCGCGTCACCCATCACGTCTTTTGCCGCCGGTGCGACGTCGGCATCAAGCCGTTTGAGCAGCGCGCGTGCATCCGCCAGCGTGCCTTCCAACTCCTTCGAAATGCGATCGATCGGAATCGAGTCGAGTTTTTTCGTCAGCCCGCCCACCATCGCCTGCAGTTCGCCGAACGTGCCTTGTGTGGTGGGCAACTGCGGCGGCGACTGGTCCCAATCGAGTTTTGCCTTCGCAGCCTGCGGAAAGAAATCGAGCGCGATGTACAGTTGCCCGGTGAGCAGATTGCCGGTGCGCAATTGTGCGCGCAGACCTTGAGCCACGAGCGCGTCGAGGCGCGCGTGCTCTTCGGTTTCGGTCGGTGGGCCGAGCATGGCTCCACCACGCACCTTCGAACGCAGCCGGTCCGGATAGAGATCGATGACGACCGGGAAGCGGAAGCGTTCGGTCTCAGAGTCGAACTCCAGATCGACCGATTTCACCTCACCAATCGTAATGCCGTGGAAGTCGATCGGCGCGCCGGGCAACAATCCGCGCAGCGACTCCGTGAAATAGAGTTGCATCGTCAGCACTTCGGTATCGGTATGTCGCATCGCAGTAGCGCGATCGCTGACCAGATTGAACGTGGTCTCCGCCGGCGCCGGTTCCGCCGGCAGCAGATCGGGCGGCGCCTGAAACGCAATGCCGCCGGCGATGATCGAAGCAAGCGACGCCGTGTCGACTTTCACCCCGGTCGCATCCAGCGTGATGTCCACGCCACTGGCATGCCAGAACCGCGTATTGGCCGTGACGTACTGATCGTAAGGTGCGTTCACGAACACCTGCAGCGTGACGCCCCGGCCGTCGGGGTCGAGCGCGAACGACACCACCTGCCCGACTTCGATGCGTCGGTAATAAAGGGGCGAACCGATACCGAGCGAACCGATCTCTTCGCTGCGCAGGCCGAACCGGGTGCCGGGGACGTCGGCCGTCACGATGGGTGGCACCTCGAGGCCGACGAACCTGCGGCGCGCATTGTTCGACTTGCCGACCTCGACGCCGAGATACGAACCCGAGAACAACGTTCCCAGCCCCGTGACGCTGCTCGAAGAAACGCGCGGCTTGACGACCCAGAAGCGTGTGTCGTCCACCAGCAGGCCCGCCGCTTCCTTCGCAAACTGCGCTTCGGCGACCACGCCGCTCGCGTCGCGTTCCAGCGCAACGTGGGTGATCAAACCGATCTCCACATCCTTGTAGCGAATCTTGGTCTTGCCCGCTTCGAGCCCCTCGGCGGTGCGGAACGAAATCGTTGCGGTTGGGCCTTGCGCGAGAATCGTCGTGATCGCGATGTAGGCCCCGGCTATGGCGGCAACGATCGGAATGATCCAGACGAGCTGAATGCGCCGCCGCGGCGGCTCGACCACGGCATCGGGTATCTCATCGACCACTGTTGTCTCCCAACGAATCCCAGATGGAGCGGGGATCGAATGTCATTGCGGCCGACATCGTCAGCACCACCACCATGCCGAATGCGACAGCGCCCGGGCCGGGCTGGATCGAGGCGAGGTTCTGCAATTGCACCAGTGCGACCAGGATGGTGACGACATAAATGTCCATCATCGACCAGCGTCCGACGAACTCGACGAGCCGGTAAAGGCGCAACCGCTGCATCGGTTGCCACTTCGAACGCATTTGCACCGACGCAGCCAGCAGCGTCATCGCAACCAACTTCAGCAGCGGCACCGTGACGCTGGCAAAGAACACCAGCAGCGCCAGCGGCCACGAGCCGCTCGTCCACAGAAAGATCACGCCGCTCATGATGGTGTCGTCCTGCGAAGTCAGCAGCGTGCTGGTCTTCATGATCGGCAGCACGTTTGCCGGGATGTACAGAATGTAGGCGGCGATCAGCAGCGCCCATGTGCGCGACAGACTATTGGGCTTGCGTACGTGCAACGTCGCGGCGCAACGCGGGCAGTGCGCGGGACGCAGCGGATCTCCCATCCGACACAACAGACCGCAGGCATGACACCCCACGTATCCCGCTTGCGCTGCGTTCAAGCGTGCTGCTCGATGCGCGACCACAGCCGCACCGGATCGAACGCACTTCCCAACGCGGCGAATACCAGCACCAGCGCGGCAAACGCCCACAACGCGACGCCGGTGATGACATGCGCCATGTGTGCGAGCTTAACGAGCGACACGAGAATGCCGAGGATGAACACCTCGACCATGCCCCATGGCTTTGCTACCTGGAAAAGACGCAGCGGAAATTCGACGAAGGGTGGAACCGCGCCGAACTGTATCGGCAGCAGCACGTACAACATCGCGATGATCTGCGTTGCGGGCACCACGACAACGGTAACGAACACGAGCGCCGCGACGAGTTGTACGTCTTCGCGCCACAGTTCGTGCACCGCATGCATCAACGTCGTGGTAATGCGCGAGCCTTGCACCTCGAGCACCACCATCGGATATACGTTGGCAATCACGAAGAGGATGGCAGCCGCAACCGCGAGCGCCAGCGCACGGCTGATGTCGTAACGTCCGAGCCGGTGTAGTTCCGCGCCGCAGCGATGGCAGCACACCGCACCGTCCGGAACATCGGGTACACGCTGCAACGCGTCGCATTCGTGACAAGCGATGAGACTCATACCGTAATGTAAACGTTTCGCGCGGGAGGGAGCACGCTATGATTCGCGCCGCACTCTCACCTCTGGAGAAATTCGTCGTTGCAAACCGCGAACTCGATCCCGCTTACCGTATTCGAAGACGCAGATTCAGCGGGTAAGTTCGCGGCCGCCGAAACGATCGTGCGACTTGAGCGCGCACGTGCTGCGCGAGGGATCATGACGCTGGGTTGCCCAGGCGGCCGTTCGCTGCGCACGACGTATCGAGCAATTGCGCACGCCGCAGCGGAACGCCACATTGATTTCAGCACGCTGCACATCGTGATGATGGACGAGTACATCGAGGCGCGCGGCGAACGTTGGGCGTTGTGTTCACCCGACGCTCACTACAGCTGCTATCGCTTCGGCGACGCCGAGATACGCCAGTTGATCAACGCCGGTTTGCCGGATGCGTTACGAATTCCTACAGCCAATGTGCACGTACCCGATCCGAACGCGCCGCTCGACTACGAAGCGCTGATCGCGCGACTCGGCGGCATCGACGTGTTTCTGCTTGCATCGGGCGCCAGCGACGGACACGTCGCGTTCAACCCGCAAGGCTGCGCGTTGCGCGAACGCACGCGCATCGTCGAACTCAGCGACGCCACGCGAACCGACAACCTCGGCACGTTTCCGCAGTTTCGCGCGTTGTCGGAGGTACCGCGCTTCGGCGTCAGCGTCGGTCCCGCGACGATCGTGTCGCACTCGGCCGCGGCGATTTTGATGTTGCTCGGCAGCGGCAAGGCGACTGCGATGCGGCGCGTCGCGGCGGCCGCGCACTACGATGCGGATTGGCCGGCAAGCGTCGTGCTCGAGTGCACCGATGCACAGATCGTCGCCGACGCGGCTGCCGCGGGCACCCTGTTGGAGGACGTCTCCGCAGAAGTGTGGCGAAAGGAAACACCGACGAAGAAAACGCGCGACTGAACGGGGTTGTGAGGGTTGGCCTTACGATCTGGTTGCGATCTTCTGGCGATCTACAGGTGAGTCAACCCCGGCGAGTCTGTTAGTCTCCCCAGAATTCTGCAATTCCAGAACGCATAGACGCGCCCGCAGCGCGCAAAACCGGAGGACGTTCAAATCATGGTTCGAGTATCCGTGTCCCTGATTGTCGTATTGGGGGGCGCAGCCGCCGCATGTGCGTTATCGACCGCCGCGACGGCGTCGACGACGATGGATCCTGCGTCGGAAGCGAACTGGGGTTCGCTGACGGTACTGGTGCTGGCCACCTTTGTCGGGCTCGGCGTCATCGGTCGCGTGTCGCGGCTGCTGCACACGCCGCTGAT
>JBGSNQ010000057.1:0-15476 GCA_041739525.1 Pseudomonadales bacterium
GGACGTTGAGATGGTGATGCCGGGCGACAAGGTGAACATGACGGTGACGTTGATCAACCCGATTGCGATGGACGAGGGTTTACGTTTCTCGTTCCGCGAGGGTGGTCGTACCGTCGGCGCCGGCGTCGTCGTCAAAATCATTGAGTAATGAAGCTTTAGGTCAGTAGCTCAATTGGTAGAGCAGCGGTCTCCAAAACCGCAGGTTGGGGGTTCGATTCCCTCCTGGCCTGCCATCATGGCGTTCGAAGGATCTTAAGTTAGTGACTACAAGTACCGAGACAGGCCAGTCAGCTACCGATTGGTTCAAGTGGATCGTTGTCGCGGTGATCGTGGCCGGCGGTGTGTTTGGTAACTGGTACTACCAGGACCAATCGTTGCTTTATCGGGTGCTCGCGCTGCTGGCACTAGCTGCAGCTGCCACGCTGCTGTCGTTTCAAACGAACCAGGGCAGGGCGCTGTTGGCACTGATCAAGGAGTCGCGCGTCGAGATTCGGCGAGTGGTTTGGCCGACTCGACAGGAAACAACTCAGACGACGTTCATCGTGGTTGTGTTGGTATTGGTGTTCTCGATGATTCTCTGGGGGCTCGACTCGTTGTTGAGCTGGATCGTTTCTATTGTGATCGGGTAGCGCGATGGCGAAACGTTGGTACGTAGTGCACGCCTATTCGGGCTTCGAAAAGAACGTCGCCCGGGCGCTGAAGGAACGGATTGGTTTGTCGAAGCTCGAGGAGTACTTCGGCCAGGTATTGGTGCCAACGGAAGAAGTGGTCGAGATGCGCGCTGGGCAAAAGCGTCGCAGCGAGCGCAAGTTCTTCCCGGGCTATGTCCTGGTCGAAATGGAGTTGAACGACGAGACGTGGCATCTGGTCAAAGAAACCCCGCGCGTGATGGGGTTCATCGGAGGCAAGGCGGACCGGCCGGCCCCGCTGACGGAAAACGAAGCGAAGGCGATCCTCGAACGTGTGGAGTCTGGTGGCGACAAAGCAACGCCGAAGACGATCTACGAACCGGGCGAATTGGTGCGCGTCACCGATGGTCCGTTCAACGATTTCAACGGTGTGGTCGAGAGCGTCAACTACGAGAAGAGCCGTTTGGTTGTGGGCGTAACAATCTTCGGGCGCTCGACACCGGTGGAACTCGATTTCGCGCAAGTCGAGAAAGGTTGAGTTGTCGCGCTGAGCGCGACGGGTGACGAAAAGAAGGCCGCGCAACGGTGCGGTCAGGGGAGTGCGATTCGCGATGTCGACGCACGCTTGAACCCATACAAGGAGAGATAGATGGCAAAGAAAGTCCAGGCCTACATCCGGCTACAGGTGCCGGCGGGTAAGGCGAATCCGAGTCCGCCGGTTGGTCCGGCGCTCGGCCAGCACGGCGTGAACATCATGGAGTTCTGCAAGTCGTTCAATGCCGACACGCAGGGCATGGAAGTCGGCATGCCGATTCCAGTCGTGATCACCGTGTACAGCGATCGCAGCTTCACCTTTATCAAGAAGACGCCGCCGGCAGCCGTGTTGCTGCGAAAGGCAGCGGGGATCGAGAAAGGCAGCGCGGTTCCAAATACCACGAAGGTCGGCAAAGTGACGCGCGCGCAGGTCGAAGAGATCGCAAAGCTGAAAACACCTGACCTGACTGCCGCCGATTTAGAGGCGGCGGTGCGCACTATCGCCGGCAGCGCGCGAAGCGCTGGTATCGACGTGGAGGGGCTCTGACATGGCCAAACTATCGAAGCGCATGAAGGCCATCGCGGCGAAGATCGACCGCGAGAAGAGTTACTCGGTCGACGATGCAGTGAAGCTGCTGAACGAAGTGGCAACGACGAAATTCAAAGAGTCGATCGACGTTGCAATCAATCTCGGCGTTGATCCGCGCAAGTCGGACCAAGCGGTGCGAGGCGCAACGACGCTGCCGCACGGCACGGGTAAGGTCACGCGCGTTGCGGTGTTCGCGCAAGGCGCCAATGCCGATAAGGCGAAGGCAGCCGGCGCAGACCTCGTAGGTTTCGAAGATCTTGCAGAGCAGATCAAGGGCGGCGAGTTGAACTTCGACGTCGTGATCGCAACGCCGGATGCGATGCGCATCGTTGGTCAGCTCGGCAAGGTGCTCGGCCCGCGCGGTTTGATGCCCAATCCGAAGACCGGAACGGTGACGCCCGATGTCGAAACCGCGGTAAGAAACGCGAAGTCGGGTCAGGTTCAATTCCGCGCCGACAAGGCCGGAATCATTCACGGTAGCGTCGGCAAGGTGGGCTTCGGTCCGAAAGAGATCAAAGAAAACCTCGAAGCGCTGCTGACGGATTTGAAAAAGGCCAAGCCGGCGTCGGCGAAGGGCGTGTATCTGAAGAAGATCACGCTGTCGACGACCATGGGACCCGGTGTGGCCATCGATCAGGCCTCGTTGGAGGGCTGAACAGTTTTGAGGGCGCCGTGATGTCGTAAGACATCGCGGTCCGTCAAAGACCGTGGGTGTCGGCGCCGGTTCTCCGGTGTCGGCTTAAGTCGAAAGAGCCCACGCAGGCGGTGAGTCTTGAACGAGATCTGGATCTCGCCGTGCAACCGGTCCGCCCTAACGGGCAGATCAATAGAAAGAAGGTAGGCCGGGAAACCGGCGTCATCCAGGAGAGCATCGATGGCACTGAAACTCGAGCACAAGCAAGAGATCGTTGCCGAGGTGAACGAAGTCGCTGGGAAAGCGTTGTCCGCCGTATTGGCCGACTATCGTGGATTGACCGTCACGCAAATGACCGAGATGCGCACTAAGGCGCGGGCATCGGGCGTTTACTTGCGCGTCATCCGCAATACGTTGGCGAAGCGCGCGGTCGAGGGAACGGAACACGAGTGCCTGAAGTCGGCGCTCGTCGGTCCTACTCTCGTCGCGTTCTCCCAGGAAGATCCTGGCGCTGCTGCGCGTCTGATGAAGGAATACGCTAAGACGTTCGAGAAGCTCGAAGTCAAAGCGTTGTCGATTGGTGGAGTGTTGTTGGGCGCAGATCAACTCGATCGCGTCGCAACGTTGCCGACCCGTGACGAGGCCTTGTCGCTTCTGATGGCGGTGATGCAGGCACCCATCGCGAAGCTGGCTCGTACGCTCAACGAAATACCAGGAAAACTGGTGCGCACGTTGGCGGCGGTCCGCGATCAGAAAGAAGCAGCGGCGTAGATCGGTACCTTATTGTTCATCCAAGCAACCCAGATTCGAAGAGCAGATTCGAAGAGATAGTCAGGAGATTTCGAGATGGCTTTGTCCAAAGACGATATTTTGAACGCGATCGCCGACATGAGCGTCATGCAGGTCGTCGAGCTCGTTCAGGCAATGGAAGAGAAGTTCGGTGTAACGGCGGCAGCGGCCGTAGCGGCAGCACCGGCGGCAGCGGGCGGTGCTGCAGCGCCCGCGGTAGAGGAGAAGACCGAGTTCAACGTGATTCTCGCGACGGTCGGCGAAAAGAAAGTAAACGTGATCAAGGCAGTTCGTACTATCACGGGTCTCGGTTTGAAAGAAGCCAAAGACCTGGTCGACGGCGCGCCTTCATCGGTTAAGGATGGCGTTAGCAAAGCAGAGGCTGAAGAGATCAAGAAGCAGCTGGTGGAAGCCGGCGCCACTGTCGAGCTCAAGTAACCTACTTGAGTTTCGATCTGGCGACGCGCTCGATCGAATGGCTGGCGACGCGACCGAATGGTCGCGTCGTACCGGCCTTTTGTCGTTTGGGCACAGTTTGATACGCAGTTGGGCGAAAGGCAGTTAGACGCAAAAGTTGAGCAACCGGGAGATTCGAATGGCGTACAGCTTCACTGAGAAAAAGCGGATCCGAAAGGATTTCGGCAAGCTGCCGGAAATCATGGAGATTCCGTATCTGCTCTCGATCCAGATCGACTCCTACAACCGATTCCTGCAGCTGAACGGAAGTGTAGAGGAGCGGCAGGACGCAGGTCTGCATGCGGCATTCCGTTCGGTATTTCCGATCGTCAGCTATTCGGGCAATGCGGCGCTCGAGTATGTCGACTATCGCCTGGGCGACCCTGTATTCGACGTAAAGGAATGCGTGTCGCGCGGCATCACTTACGCGGCGCCGCTGCGTGTGCGCGTGCGCCTGATCATTTACGACCGTGAGTCCGCATCGAAAGCGGTGAAGGACGTAAAAGAGCAGGAAGTGTACATGGGCGAAATTCCGCTCATGACCGAGAACGGTACGTTCGTCATCAACGGCACTGAGCGCGTAGTCGTTTCGCAGCTGCACCGTTCGCCCGGCGTGTTCTACGACCACGACCGCGGCAAAACGCACTCGTCAGGAAAGTTGCTATACAACGGCCGCGTGATTCCCTACCGCGGTTCCTGGCTCGATTTCGAATTCGATCCGAAGGACTGCGTGTTCGTTCGTATCGACCGACGCCGCAAACTGCCGGCGACGATTCTGCTGCGCGCGCTCGATTTCACATCTGAACAAATGCTCGAGATGTTCTTCGAGACGAACCAGTTTCATGTGAAGAAGGACGGCTTCTCGATCGATCTCATCCCCGAGCGTATGCGCGGTGACGTTGCGTCGTTCGAAATCAAGGACAAGAAAGGCGACACCATCGTCGAAGTCGGTCGTCGAATCACGGCACGCCACGTGCGCCTGCTCGAGAAATCCGGCCTGCGCCGCCTCGACGTGCCGCGCGAATATCTACTCGATCGCGTGATCGCGCGCGACATCGTCAATCAGGACACCGGCGAGATCCTGATTCCGTGTAACGCGATCATCACCGACGAAGTGTTGAGCAAGCTGCTCGAGGCCGGTGTATCGACGATCGAAACGATTTACACGAACGAACTCGACTGCGGTCCGTATGTCTCTGACACGTTGCGCATAGACGCGACGCGCAACCGGCTGGAAGCGTTGGTGGAAATATATCGGATGATGCGTCCGGGAGAGCCGCCGACGAAGGAAGCGGCGGAGAACCTGTTCAACAATCTGTTCTTCACGCCGGAACGTTACGATCTGTCGGCCGTCGGCCGCATGAAGTTCAACCGTCGTCTCGGTCGCGAAGAAATTCTCGGCTCGGGCGTGCTGAACGCGCAGGACATCATCGACGTGCTGCGCACGCTGATCGAGATCCGCAACGGCAAAGGCACCGTCGACGACATCGATCACCTCGGCAACCGCCGGGTGCGTTCGGTCGGCGAGATGGCGGAGAACCAGTTCCGCGTCGGTCTGATCCGCGTAGAGCGCGCCGTGAAAGAACGACTGTCGCTCGCAGAAAGCGAAGGCTTGATGCCGCAAGACATGATCAACGCGAAGCCCGTGGCTGCCGCGATCAAGGAATTCTTCGGCTCCAGCCAGCTGTCGCAGTTCATGGACCAGAACAACCCGCTGTCGGAAGTGACGCACAAGCGTCGCGTTTCGGCGCTTGGACCGGGTGGTCTGACGCGTGAGCGCGCCGGTTTCGAAGTACGCGATGTGCATCCCACGCACTACGGCCGCGTGTGCCCGATCGAAACGCCTGAAGGTCCGAACATCGGCTTGATCAATAGTCTCGCCACCTACGCGCGAACGAACGAATACGGCTTCCTCGAAACGCCGTACCGGAAAGTCACGGCCGGCAAGGTCACGAACGATATCGAGTATCTGTCGGCCATCGACGAAGCCGAGTACGTCATCGCGCAAGCGAGTTCGAAACTCGATTCGAAAGGTCAGTTCGTCGGCGATCTTGTCGACGTGCGGCACCAGAACGAGTTTGAGAAGTCGACGCCGGAAAACGTCAACTACATGGACGTTTCTCCCAAACAAGTCGTCTCAGTCGCAGCGGCGCTGATTCCGTTCCTCGAACACGACGACGCGAACCGCGCGTTGATGGGTTCGAACATGCAGCGTCAAGGCGTTCCGACCATCCGCACCGAGAAGCCGCTCGTGGGCACCGGTATGGAACGGCACGTTGCGCGCGATTCGGGCGTTTGCGTAATCGCGCTGCGCGGCGGTGTGATCGACAGCGTCGATGCGGCGCGCATCGTCGTGCGCGTTGCCGATCGCGAAACGGACGCGGGCGAAGCCGGTGTCGATATCTACAACCTGACGAAGTTCACGCGTTCAAACCAGAACACCTGCATCAACCAGCGTCCGCTGGTGAAGAAAGGTGATGTGATCGCGCGCGGCGACATTCTTGCCGACGGTCCGTCGATCGACATGGGTGAACTCGCTCTGGGCCAGAACATGCGCATCGCGTTCATGCCTTGGAACGGCTACAACTTCGAAGACTCGATCCTGGTCTCGGAACGCGTCGTTCAGGAAGAGCGTTTCACCAGCATCCATATTCAGGAACTCACCTGTATCGCGCGGGATACGCGGCTCGGACCCGAAGAGATCACCTGCGACATCCCGAACGTCGGCGAGTCGGCACTCGCGAAGCTTGACGAGTCCGGTATCGTTTACATCGGTGCGGAAGTGAAGTCGGGCGACATTCTGGTAGGCAAAGTCACGCCGAAAGGCGAAACCCAACTGACGCCAGAAGAAAAACTGTTACGCGCGATCTTCGGCGAGAAAGCATCCGACGTGAAGGACACCTCGCTGCGCGTCGGTACCAGCATGAAGGGCACGGTCATCGACGTGCAGGTCTTCACGCGCGACGGCGTCGAGAAAGACCAGCGCGCGAAGGACATTGAACGTTCGCAACTCGCGCAGATCCGCAAAGACCTCGACGACGAGTACCGCATCGTGGAACTCGCGACATATCAGCGTCTACGTCAGGCACTGCTCAACAAGAAGGCAGCCAGCGCTCCCGAGATGACGAAGGGCGGCACGATCACCGCGGAGTATCTCGACAAGCTGACGCGCGGCGACGACTGGTTCCGCATCCGCATGTCGGAAGACGTGCTGAACGAGCAACTCGAGAAGGCCGAGGCACAACTGAAAGCGCGCCGCGAGAAGCTCGATGCGCGTTACGCCGACAAGAAGTCGAAGCTCGAAAGCGGCGATGATCTCGCGCCGGGCGTGCTGAAGATCGTGAAGGTCTACCTTGCGATCAAGCGCCGCATTCAACCGGGCGACAAGATGGCCGGCCGACACGGCAACAAAGGGGTGATCTCGGTGATCATGCCGGTTGAAGACATGCCGTTCGATTCGCGCGGCGAGCCGGTAGACATCGTGTTGAACCCCCTCGGCGTTCCGTCACGTATGAACGTGGGTCAGGTGCTGGAAACTCACCTGGGTTGGGCGGCGAAAGGTCTCGGCGAGAAGATCAATCGCATGATCGAAGAGCAGAAGAAAGCGGCTGAAATCCGCAAGTTCCTCGATGAGGTTTACAACAGCAGCGGTGGTCGTCAGGAAGATCTGAAGTCGTTTACCGACGACGAAATCATGGAGCTTGCGCGCAACCTCATCGGCGGTGTGCCGATGGCCACGCAGGTGTTCGACGGCGCGCGCGAAGACGAAATCAAGAAGATGCTCGCGCTGGCCGATCTGCCGACGGCGGGCCAGGCCACGCTGTGGGATGGCCGTACGGGTGATCAATTCGATCGTCCGGTCACCATCGGCTACATGTACATGATGAAGCTGAACCACCTGGTCGACGACAAGATGCACGCGCGTTCGACCGGTTCGTACAGTCTCGTCACGCAGCAGCCGCTTGGTGGTAAAGCGCAGTTCGGCGGCCAGCGTTTCGGAGAGATGGAAGTGTGGGCGCTCGAGGCCTACGGCGCGGCATACACGTTGCAGGAAATGCTCACGGTCAAATCGGACGACGTCACCGGTAGAACGAAGATGTACAAGAACATCGTCGATGGCGACTTCCGCATGGATCCGGGCATGCCCGAATCGTTCAACGTGCTGCTGAAGGAAGTTCGGTCCCTCGGGATCGACATGGAACTCGAGAGCGAGTGAGTCGGAATCCACTAAACGGAGAGAGACATTGAAAGACTTATTGAATCTTCTCAAATCTCAAGGAACTGTCGACGAATTCGACTCGTTGCGCATCGGTCTCGCATCGCCCGACATGATTCGATCGTGGTCGTTCGGTGAAGTGAAGAAGCCGGAGACGATCAACTACCGCACGTTCAAGCCTGAGCGCGATGGTCTGTTCTGTGCCCGTATTTTCGGGCCGGTGAAGGACTACGAGTGTCTGTGCGGCAAGTACAAGCGCCTCAAGCATCGCGGTGTGATCTGCGAGAAGTGCGGTGTCGAAGTCACGCTGACGAAAGTGCGCCGCGATCGTATGGGCCACATCGAACTCGCGAGCCCGGTTGCACACATCTGGTTCCTGAAGTCATTGCCGTCGCGTATCGGGTTGTTGCTCGACATGACGCTGCGCGACATCGAGCGCGTGTTGTATTTCGAATCGTACGTCGTCGTCGATTCGGGTATGACCGACCTCGACGTCGGTCAGTTGCTCACCGACGAGGAGTACTACTCGAAGCTCGAGGAGTACGGCGATGAATTCGTTGCGAAGATGGGCGCCGAAGCAATCCAGGCGTTGCTGAAAGCGCAGGACATCAACGAAGAAATCGCGCGGCTGCGGGAAGAGATTCCGGCGACGAACTCCGAAACGAAGATCAAGAAGCTGTCGAAGCGCTTGAAGCTCATGGAAGCGTTCGTCAACTCGGGCAACAACCCCGAGTGGATGATCATGACCGTGTTGCCGGTGCTGCCGCCGGATCTGCGCCCGCTGGTACCGCTCGACGGCGGTCGTTTCGCAACGTCCGATCTGAACGATCTGTATCGCCGCGTAATCAACCGCAACAACCGGTTGAAGCGTCTGCTCGATCTCAATGCGCCCGACATCATCGTGCGCAACGAGAAGCGGATGCTGCAGGAAGCGGTAGATGCATTGCTCGACAACGGTCGTCGCGGTCGTGCGATCACCGGCTCGAACAAGCGTCCGCTGAAATCGCTCGCCGACATGATCAAAGGCAAGCAAGGTCGCTTCCGTCAGAACCTGCTCGGCAAGCGGGTGGACTACTCCGGTCGCTCCGTGATCGTAGTGGGTCCGACGCTGAAGCTGCACCAGTGCGGTCTGCCGAAGAAGATGGCGCTCGAACTGTTCAAGCCTTTCATCTTCGGCAAGCTCGAATCGCGTGGCCTAGCTACCACGATCAAAGCCGCCAAGAAGATGGTCGAACGCGAAACGGCGGAAGTCTGGGACATCCTGGCGGAAGTCATTCGCGAACACCCCGTGCTTCTGAACCGTGCCCCGACGCTGCACCGTCTAGGCATTCAGGCGTTCGAACCGACGTTGATCGAAGGGAAAGCAATCCAGCTGCACCCGTTGGTCTGCGCCGCGTATAACGCCGACTTCGACGGCGACCAGATGGCCGTGCACGTGCCGTTGACGCTCGAAGCGCAGCTCGAATCGCGCGCGCTGATGATGTCGACCAACAACATTCTGTCGCCGGCATCCGGCGAGCCGATCATCGTGCCGTCGCAAGACGTCGTGCTCGGCCTCTACTACATGACGCGCGATCGCGTGAATGCAAAAGGCGAAGGCATGACGTTCGCAGATGCCGCTGAAGCGCTGCGTGCATATCGCACCGGCACGGCGTCGCTGCATGCGCGCGTCAAAGTGCGCATCGTCGAGCACGTTGCTGACGAAAATGGCAACGTTCACGAAGAGCGATCCCTCGTCGAGACCACCGTCGGCCGTGCGCTGCTGTACGAGATCGTGCCGAAGCAGTTGCCGTTCGGCTTGATCAACAAGCCGATGGACAAGAAATCCATCTCCGGTCTGATTAACGCCTGCTATCGCAACGTTGGTCTGAAAGAGACGGTAATCTTCGCCGACCAGCTGATGTACACCGGTTTTGCGCAGTCGACGGCGTCAGGCGCATCTATCGGTGTCGAAGACTTCGTCATTCCTCAAGCGAAGGCGAAGATCATCGGCGACGCCGAAGCCGAAGTGAAAGAGATCGAGTCGCAGTACGCGTCGGGTCTCGTCACTCAAGGCGAGAAGTACAACAAGGTGGTAGACATCTGGTCGCGAGCGAACGATCTGGTTGCGCGTTCGATGATGGATGGCATCTCGAAAGAGAAAGTCTCCAACCGCGACGGCAAGGACGAAGACCAGGCGTCGTTCAACTCGGTGTATATCTACGCCGACTCTGGCGCGCGAGGTTCTCCGGCTCAGATCCGCCAGCTGGCCGGTATGCGCGGTCTGATGACGCGCCCCGACGGAAGCATCATCGAAACGCCGATCATCGCGAACTTCCGCGAAGGTCTCACCGTGAACGAGTACTTCATCTCGACGCACGGTGCGCGCAAAGGTCTCGCAGATACCGCGTTGAAGACGGCGAACTCCGGTTACTTGACCCGACGTCTCGTCGACGTTGCTCAGGATCTGGTGGTAACGGACGTCGATTGCGGTACGCGCAAAGGTCTGCACATCAGCGCGTTGATCGAAGGCGGCGACGTTGTAGAACCGTTGGCGGCTCGCGTGTTGGGTCGCGTCGTGGCGAACGACGTGCATGCTCCCGACGGCAAGACGCTGCTCATGACGGCCGGCACGATGCTGGACGAAGCGTGGGTAGAACAGCTCGAGACGCTCGGCGTCGACGAACTGGTCGTGCGCTCTCCAATTACGTGCGACACGCGACATGGCGTCTGCTCCACCTGCTACGGTCGCGATCTGGCGCGTGGCCATCTGGTCAACGTCGGCGAATCGGTCGGCGTTATTGCAGCTCAATCGATCGGTGAACCGGGTACGCAGCTCACGATGCGGACGTTCCACATCGGCGGTGCAGCATCGCGGGCCACTGCAATCGACAACATTCAGGTGAAGCATGGCGGCTCGGTCCGATTGCACAACCTGAAGACGGTACAGCGGGAATCGGGCGAACTGGTCGCAGTATCGCGGTCCGGTGAAATTGCGATTGCCGACCAGCAAGGTCGCGAGCGCGAACGCTACAAACTGCCGTACGGTGCGGTGATCTCGGTCAGCGAGAACGAGCACGTCGATGCCGGCCAGATGATTGCGCAATGGGATCCGCACACGCACCCGATCATCACGGAAGTGGCAGGTAAGGTCGTCTTCCAGGACATGGAAGAAGGTCTGTCGATCAACCGTCAGACGGACGAGTTGACCGGCCTCACCAACATTCTGGTGCTCGATGCGAAAGATCGTCCCAGCGCAGGTAAAGATCTGCGTCCGGCGATCAGCCTCGTCGATGGCAAAGGCAAGGAAGTGTTCCTGGCGGGTACCGATGTACCGGCGCACTACCTGTTGCCGGCCGATGCAATTTTATCGCTCGAAGACGGCGAGAAGATCGGCGTGGGCGATGTCATCGCGCGGATTCCGCAGGAAGGTTCGAAAACCCGCGACATCACCGGCGGTCTGCCGCGTGTGGCGGACCTGTTCGAAGCGCGCAAACCGAAAGAGCCGGCGATTCTCGCCGAGGCCTCCGGCACGATCAGCTTCGGGAAGGAAACGAAGGGCAAGCGTCGTCTGGTGATTACACCGGCCGATGGCGACCCGTACGAAACGTTGATTCCGAAGTGGCGCAACATCGGCGTGTTCGAAGGCGAATCGGTGGAGCGTGGTGAAGTCGTATCCGACGGAGCCGCATCCCCGCACGACATTCTGCGTCTCAAAGGTGTCAACGAGCTCGCTCGCTACATCATCAACGAGATTCAGGAGGTCTATCGACTGCAGGGTGTGACGATCAACGACAAGCACATCGAAGTGATCGTGCGGCAGATGCTGCGCAAAGTAGAGATCACCGATCCGGGCGAGTCGTCGTTCATCCGCGGTGAGCAGTTGGAATACGTCGCGGTGGTCGAAGAGAACGAGCGGCTCAAGGCGGAATCGAAAGATCCCGTGCAGTTCGAGCGTCAGTTGCTCGGTATCACCAAGGCGTCGCTTGCGACGGAATCGTTCCTGTCCGCAGCTTCGTTCCAGGAAACGACGCGGGTGCTGACCGAGGCGGCCGTTACCGGCAAGCGCGACTTCCTGCGCGGTCTGAAGGAAAACGTCGTCGTAGGACGGCTGATTCCGGCAGGCACCGGTCTTGCGTACCACAGCGAACGCAAGCGGAAGCGCGAGCAGGAGCTGGCGGCCCGTTTGGCGAAGGAACAAGGCGCCACGGCAGACGAGATCGAAGCAGCATTGTCCGAAGCGCTCAGCAGCAGCGGTAGCTGACGATCGCAACGGTCTAATTGGAAGAAGGGCGTCACGGCATGAAGTCGTGGCGCTTCGGCTTGCGAGGTATACCGGGAGCGATTAGAATCGCGCACCTTTCGCCGGGGGCCTACGAAGAGCCCCCGGTTTTCATCTAGAGGAAGATGTTTGATGGCGACGATCAGCCAACTCGTGCGCAAGCCGCGCAAGCTCAAGGTCGAAAAGAACCAGGTGCCGGCATTGCAAGGCTCGCCGCAGAAACGCGGCGTCTGCACACGCGTTTACACCACCACGCCGAAGAAGCCGAACTCGGCGCTTCGAAAGGTCTGTCGCGTAAGGCTGACGAACGGCTACGAAGTCGCTTCGTACATCGGCGGCGAGGGCCACAACCTGCAGGAACACTCGGTTGTCTTGATCCGCGGTGGTCGCGTCAAAGATCTGCCCGGAGTTCGATACCACACAGTTCGCGGAACGCTGGATACCTCCGGCGTCACTGACCGTCGCCAAGGACGGTCGAAGTACGGAGCGAAACGCCCGAAGTAATCTGACGAGCGGCTAAAGCCGCACATCGTCTCCAGTAAGGCCGGCCTTACGTGCCGGACCACCCTGAATAGAGGAGCAACACCATGCCAAGACGTCGCGTCGCTGCTAAGCGCACGATTCTGCCGGACCCCATGTACGGCAACCAGATACTCGCCAAATTCATCAACCACGTGATGATCAGCGGCAAGAAGGCCGTCGCTGAAGGCATCGTGTATGGCGCCCTCGATCGCATTCGCGAGCGCGGTAAATCCGATCCGGTCGAGGTCTTTGAAAAAGCACTCGAAGCCATCGCACCCTACATCGAAGTGAAGTCGCGTCGAGTCGGCGGCGCAACGTATCAGGTACCGGTCGAAGTTCGTCCGTCTCGCCGTCAGGCGCTGGCGATGCGCTGGCTCGTCGACAACGCGCGTGGTCGCGGCGAAAAATCGATGTCGGCCCGTCTGGCCGGTGAGATTTTCGACGCCGCTGAAGGTCGCGGCGGTGCGGTGAAGAAACGCGAAGACACGCATCGCATGGCGGAAGCCAACAAGGCGTTCGCGCACTACCGATTCTGAGCTCATGGATGTCGAGCTGACGGTGGTCGACGGAGAGGGAAATGCCTCGCACGACGCCCATTTCACGCTATCGCAACATCGGCATCGTTGCGCACGTGGATGCGGGGAAAACGACGACCACGGAGCGGGTGCTCTTCTACACCGGTGTGTCGCACAAGCTGGGTGAGGTGCACGACGGCGCGGCGGTCATGGATTGGATGGAACAGGAGCAGGAACGAGGCATCACCATCACCTCGGCCTGCACCACCTGTTTCTGGAGCGGCATGAATGATCAGTTCGCAGAACATCGCATCAACATCATCGACACACCCGGGCACGTCGACTTCACGATCGAAGTCGAGCGCAGCCTACGCGTGCTCGATGGCGCGTGCGTCGTGTTCTGCGCTACGTCGGGTGTCGAACCGCAATCCGAGACGGTCTGGCGTCAAGCCAACAGGTACGCAGTGCCGCGCATCGTGTTCGTCAACAAGATGGACCGCCCGGGCGCCGAGTTCCTGCGGGTCGTCGATGAAATTCACGAGCGTCTCGGCGCCGTGGCGATTCCGATCCAGTTGCCGATCGGCAAAGAAGAGCGCTTCGAAGGCGTCGTAGATCTGATCACCATGCAGGCAATCTACTGGAACGACGCGGATCTGGGCCTCACCTTCGATACGAAGGAAGTACCGATCGATTTGCGTGTGCAGTGCGAATCGTTGCGCGAACGCCTCGTCGCCGCCGCTGCCGAAGCCAGCGATGAGCTGACCGAGAAGTATCTCGGAGGCGTCGAGCTCACGTACGCAGAAATCAGAAGCGGGCTGCGCCGTCGCACGATCGAGAATGAAATCGTTCCGGCGTTGTGCGGTTCCGCCTTTAGAAACAAAGGCGTGCAGGCGATGCTCGACGCAATCGTCGACTACCTTCCGGCGCCCACCGAGGTTCGGCCGATCGAAGGTGTACTCGCAGACGGCGTGACGCTGGGGCGGCTCGAGTCGCGTGACGACGCGCCCTTCGCTGCTCTCGCGTTCAAGGTTGCAAACGATCCGGCGGTGGGCACGCTCACGTTCTTCCGGGTCTATTCGGGAGTGCTCTGTTGCGGCGATACCGTATTCAATCCGGCTAAGCAGAAGGACGAGCGTATTGGCCGGATGGTGCAGATGCACTCCAACGATCGTAACGAGATCACGGAAGTGCGCGCCGGCGACATTGCCGCGGCAATCGGCTTGCACGACGTCACTACCGGCGACACCTTGTGCGATGCGAACCACATCATTTCGCTCGAGCGTATGGAGTTTCCGGAGCCGGTAATCTCGGTTGCAGTCGAAGCGAGGTCGGCGCAGGAGCGCGAGAACATGAGCATCGCGCTCGGGAAGCTCGCGCAGGAAGACCCGTCCTTTCGCGTGCACATCGACGATGAAACCGGTCAAACGATCATTGAAGGTATGGGCGAGCTGCACCTCGAGATCATCATCGACCGTATGCGGCGCGAGTTCGGAGTCGATGCGAACGTCGGTAGGCCGCGCGTGGCGTATCGCGAAACGGTGCGCGAACGCGTCGAAATCGAAGGCAGGTTCGCGCGCCAATCGGGTGGCAGAGGGCAGTTCGGCCATGTATGGTTGCGCGTCGAACCACTGAACGACTCGTATGAGGGGCGAACCGACGAATTCGTCAACGGAATCACCGATGGTCGGGTGCCGCGCGAGTACATCCCGGCGATAGCCGAGGGCGTCAGGCAACAGATGCTCAGCGGTGTGCTTGCGGGCCATCCGCTGATCAACGTCCGCGTCACGTTGTTCGATGGATCGTTCCATGCGGTGGATTCGTCCGAGGCGGCTTTCAGAATTGCCGGAGCGATGGCGTTGAAGGCGGGCGTGTCGAAGGCAAGGCCCGCGCTTCTCGAGCCGATCATGAAGGTCGAGGTGGTGACGCCCGAAGATCATTTGGGCGATGTGATCGGCGACTTGAATCGACGCCGCGGAACGATCGAGAGCATCGACCAGAGCCCGGCCGGCAAGATCGTCCGGGCAGAAGTTCCGATGGCGGAAATGTTCGGGTATTCGACGAACGTCAGATCTGCAACGAAGGGCAGAGCAACGTTTGCGATGGAGTTTTCAAGGTATCAGATCGTCCCTGACGGAATCGCTGAGGGGATCGTCAAGAGCGCGTAGTTTTTGGTTTAGAGGGAGCGAAAGAAATGTCGAAAGCGAAATTTGAGCGAAACAAGCCGCACGTGAATGTGGGGACGATAGGTCACGTTGACCATGGGAAGACCACGTTGACGGCGGCGTTGACGAAGGTGTGTGCGGAGACGTGGGGTAAGGGAGAGATCAAGGC
>JBGSNQ010000058.1:0-24582 GCA_041739525.1 Pseudomonadales bacterium
TGCCGCCCTGCCGCATCGGCGGCGCCTCGCCCGGCTCGCCGCCGCCACGACTGTCGAGCATCTGCATCTCGTTGGCGACGATTTCGGTCGAGTAACGGTCGTTGCCGTCTTTGTCCTGCCATTTGCGCGTCTGCAACCGGCCTTCGATATAGACCTTGCTGCCCTTACGCAGGTATTCGCCGGCGATTTCGCCGAGACGCGCGAAGCACACGACCGAGTGCCACTCGGTACGCTCCTGTTGCTCGCCCGTTTGTCGATCTTTCCACGACTCGGCCGTAGCGACCCGGAGGTTCGTAACGGCCGAACCACCTTGTGTGTATCGCGTTTCCGGGTCGCGCCCCAGATTGCCGATCAGGATGACTTTGTTGATGCCGCGCGCCATGTCAGTTCTCGTGTTTTCGCCGATGGACGTGAGACGCGGCAGTCTAG
This sequence comes from Pseudomonadales bacterium, assembly GCA_041739525.1. Lineage (GTDB taxonomy): Bacteria > Pseudomonadota > Gammaproteobacteria > Pseudomonadales > Azotimanducaceae > DATJGR01. The sequence goes on from JBGSNQ010000058.1 coordinate 430, forward strand.
CGTATCGCTTCGTCGAAGACACACGGCGCGCGCCGCTGTCAGTAGTGAGCAGGTGTCGCCTTGCGGCGCGGGAATGTAGCGCGTATTTTTTCTCGTTTTCGCCGCGGAAGGGTCAGTGGACGAGATCACGCTGCGTGGGGCGCGCACCCACAATCTGAAGAACTTCGACCTGACGATCCCGCGAGATCAGCTCGTAGTGGTCACCGGTTTGTCCGGGTCGGGCAAGTCGTCGCTTGCCTTCGATACGTTGTACGCAGAAGGCCAACGTCGCTACGTCGAGTCGTTGTCTGCGTACGCGCGGCAATTCCTGTCGATGATGGAAAAGCCCGACATCGACCACATCGAAGGACTCTCGCCCGCGATCTCGATCGAACAGAAGTCGACATCGCACAACCCCCGTTCCACCGTTGGCACGATTACGGAAATCTACGATTACCTGCGCTTGCTGTTCGCGCGCGTCGGCGAACCACGCTGTCCGAATCACGGGCAACCGCTCGCGGCGCAAACCGTGAGCCAGATGGTGGATCAGGTACTCGCGTTGCCGGGCGACGCACGCATCATGGTACTGGCACCCGTGGTCTCCGATCGCAAAGGCGAACACCAGCACGTCTTCCGGGAGCTGGTCGCCAACGGTTTCATTCGGGCGCGGGTCGACGGCATCGTAACGGACCTCGATCATCCGCCGAACCTCGACAAGAAGAAGAAGCACACGATCGAGGCTGTCATCGATCGGCTGCGCGTGCGAGACGACGCACAGCAGCGGCTCGCCGAATCGTTCGAAACCGCCATTTCGCTCGCCGATGGAGTCGCAAAGGTGTCGTTCATCGACGACGAGAAGGCGAACGACATGGTCTTCTCCGCACGGTTCGCCTGCCCGCATTGCGGCTACAGCATCAACGAACTCGAACCGCGCATGTTCTCGTTCAACAATCCGGCTGGTGCGTGCCCCGCGTGTGACGGATTGGGCGTTAAGCAGTTCTTCGACGCCGATCTGGTGGTGGCCGATCCCGACCTTTCATTGGCAGAAGGCGCGATTCGCGGCTGGGACCGGCGCAACGTCTACTACTTCCACATGCTCGCGTCGCTCGCGAAGCACTATGAGTTCGACGTCGAAGCGCCGTTCGGCACTCTGAAGAAGAAGCAGCGCGACGCCATCCTGAACGGCAGCGGCCAGGAACGGATCGACTTCAGCTACGCGAACGATCGCGGCGACGTAATTCAACGCAGGCACCGATTCGAAGGCGTCGTACCGAACATGGAGCGGCGCTATCGTGAAACCGATTCCACAATGGTGCGCGAGAACCTCGCTCGCTACCTGACGGTACGCGAGTGTCCGGCGTGCAGCGGCACGCGGCTGAAGGAAGAATCACGCAACGTATTCATTGGCGAAACTACACTGCCCGATCTGACCGATCGCTCCGTGGAAAGTGCATTCGGCTATTTCTCCTCCCTCGAGCTCGAGGGTCGGCGCGGTGAGATCGCCGCAAAAATCCTCAAGGAGATCTGCGCGCGGTTGCAGTTCCTCAACGACGTCGGCTTGAACTACCTCACGCTGAATCGCAGCGCAGACACATTGTCGGGTGGCGAAGCGCAGCGCATCCGGCTCGCCAGCCAGATCGGCGCAGGTCTCGTCGGCGTGATGTACATCCTCGACGAGCCGTCGATCGGCCTGCATCAGCGCGACAACGCGCGCCTGTTGCGCACACTCGTGCACCTGCGCGATCTCGGCAATACGGTGATCGTGGTGGAGCACGACGAAGAAGCGATACGCCGCGCCGATCACATCATCGACATCGGGCCTGGCGCCGGTGTGCACGGCGGTGAAGTCGTTGCCCAGGGCAAGCTGTCGGACATCGTGAAGTCGAAGCGCTCGATCACCGGGCAGTATCTGTCGGGCAAGCAGAAGATCGAAGTGCCGAAGACGCGTCGCGTGATGGATCCCGCAAAAGTCATTCGCGTGCGCGGCGCGCGGGGCAACAACCTGAAGAATCTCACCGTCGAGATTCCGTTCGGCTTGTTCACATGCGTTACCGGCGTGTCCGGTTCCGGCAAATCCACCTTGATCAACCACACGTTGATGCCCGTGGCGGCGCGCATGCTGAACAAGGCGACGACGCCAACCGCGGCGGTGCACGACGGCATCGACGGACTCAATCTGGTGGACAAGGTCGTGGACATCGACCAGAGCCCCATTGGTCGCACGCCGCGTTCGAATCCCGCGACGTACACCGGTTTGTTCACGCCGATCCGCGAGTTGTTCGCACAAACGCAGGAAGCGCGCAGCCGCGGTTATCAGGCCGGCCGCTTCAGCTTCAACGTGAAAGGCGGCCGTTGCGAAGCATGCCAGGGCGACGGCCTGATCAAAGTGGAGATGCACTTCCTTCCAGACATCTACGTGCCGTGCGACGTGTGCAAGAGCAAACGCTACAACCGCGAGACACTAGACGTCCGTTACAAGGACAAGAACATCAGCGAAGTGCTGGATATGACGATCGAGGAAGCACGCGCGTTCTTCGATGCCGTGCCGATGCTCGCGCGCAGATTGCAAACGCTCGTCGATGTCGGTCTCTCGTACATCCGGCTCGGACAGAGCGCGACCACGCTATCGGGGGGCGAAGCGCAACGCGTGAAGTTGTCGCGCGAGCTCGGTAAACGCGACACGGGGCAGACGCTCTACATCCTCGACGAGCCCACCACGGGACTGCACTTTCACGACATCAAGCAGCTGCTCGAAGTGCTGCATCGACTGCGCGACGACGGCAACACGATCGTCGTCATCGAACACAACCTCGACGTGATCAAAACCGCGGACTGGATCATCGATCTCGGCCCCGAGGGCGGTGGTGGCGGCGGCGAGATCATTGCGACAGGGACGCCGGAGCAGCTCGCGAAACACAAGAAGTCATATACCGGGAAGTTTCTGAAAGGGATGTTGTAAGCAGGATCGAAGCATCGCCCACCAGTCATCCGATCAACTCGAACCGGTAGTGCCGATGCCCACGCTTGTAGCGGTACGCGCCGAAGTCGCGTCGGTCGATCGTGAACACCGTCTTTGCAACATCGAGTTCGGCCGCAACGACGAGCGATGCATCCGCCAGGTCCATCGGATGATCGGCGTACTGAACCATCAATTCGAACGCGCGGTTGAGTGCCGGATCATCGAGATCGCGCACGCTCACGCCGCCCGCTTCGACAAAGTCCATCAGGCGCTGAGCACCGATGCTGGCCGGCGACAGCAGGTCGAATGCCTCGGTCAACACGGGCACGGTAGTCCGCAAGACATCGTCGATCGTCCGCAGCACGCGCACGCACCGAGCGTGAGAACCATCCGCCGGGTCGAACAGCGCAACCAACGGTCCGGTGTCTACCAGGATCATTTTCGATGCTTGTGCCCGACGACACTCGCGATCGTGCTTTTTGCATCCTTCGCAGGCGCCCGCGCGTATCCGCCGGGACCAAGGTCCAATACCTGGTAGATATCGAAGGGTCTGCCGGCCCATTCGTGCCGAGCCACATTTCCGTACGCGAGCACCCCCCGCTTCAGGATCTCCGAGACCGAGAGGCCGGTCATCTTGGTCAAGCGCCGAAGTTCCTTCTCCGTCTCTTCGTCGAGTCGCACGGAACGAGTGCCCATGTGGAGTTCTCCGTATAGTGTAATACGGATTGTATTACACCATTGGGCATTTGCCGAAAGTCAGGTCGGCTAACGACCGCCTCAGCGCGCGTACAAACGCACGTTGGCGAACTTCGGTGCGCGGTACCAGAAATCGATCTTACGGATCACATGGTCCTTCCCGGTCACGGGAATCTCCGGCGTAAAGCCCCCGGGCTTCAGCACCTTTTTCTTCAGATCCACGGATTGCTTGCCACCGTGCGCGTACGTGATGACGACTCTATCGAGCCTGATGGTGCCATCGGCCTGCAGCCGGAAGCTCACGAACGGACCACGCGCAGAGGACAAACGCAGCTCCTTGTGCGTCGACGCCGTCGCGTCCGCGGGTGTCGCGGCCACGGACGTCGATGCGAGCGACTGCCACACCACGCCGGCGGCAAGCGCGCCGGCGCAGAGGAGCATCAGCAATAACGCGGTTGGAATGAGTCGTTGTACGCGCAATTCGATATCTGTCCGTTCGATCGATCGCGGCTATCTTACGCGACCATCGACGGATTCGTTGTGTCGCTCCGTCTCAGTTCAGCGAGTCGGCAAACCCCTTAATGTCGCGAATCGTCGCCGCGTAAACCTCCGGCATCGCGCCGCGGAAGATGCAGTCGCCCGCGTGGCAGGTGCCGTTCACGGTCCGGCTCACGACGCTCACGCCGGCATCGAGCAGCTTGCGGTAGTACGCCAATCCTTCGTCGCGCAACGGGTCGAGTTGATTCACGGAAATGACGTGAGGCGGCAACCCGCGCAACTCGGCCGCACTGGCATGAAGCGGCCACGCGAGCGGATTAGTCGTGTTCGCACCGGTCGGGTCGTACACCTTCGCCAACATCGCCATCAGACCGCAGCCGATGAAGTAGTCGTCGTTCTCGTGTAACGAAAGCAGATCGCGCGGTTTCTGCGCATACGCGCCGCTGATGTAAGGGCATTGAGCATATACGCCGTCGATCTGCGCGATGCGGCCGTCCCGCTTTGCCTTCAGCGTTGTAGCAATCGTCAGGTTGCCGCCGCCTGATTCGCCGGAGACGATCAGCTTCGAAATTCCGAGCCGCGCTTTGTTGTCGGTAACCCACTGCAGCGCGCTGCTGCAATCGTTCAATCCCGCAGGGAACGGGTACGAGCCGAGCTTGCCGGCGCCGTTCCGAAATTCGACGCCCACCGCCACCATGCCGACCGCCGCGAGTTCGTTTCGCCACCGCACATACTGCGCGTCCGCGGCAGCGCCGATGACCATGCCGCCGCCATGAAGATGCAGCATGCCCGGCAACGGCCCCTTTGCTGAGGTGGGCCGGTGAATGAACAGCGTGATCGAATTGCCGTCCACGCCCCGGATCACCTCCGTAGTGGACGTCACTCCCTTCACCGGCGGCAGCGACGTGATCAGCGCCGCGAATGCATCTCCGAACCCGGCTTCGGCCTGCGCAGCAAATTCTCGCAGGTGCTCGACCGGTGCACTCGCGTCGATCGGTGGCGGCTCGCCCCTGACGTCGAGACCGAGCGACGCCATTGCCGCGAGCATGCGCGGATCTGCGCGTGGATCGTCGCGCAGGTTCATCGACGGGGAACCGAGTCGGCCCGGAAGCATCGTTTGCGTTGTCATGGTGCTCGACCTCTTCGCACGAATGGTGATTCGGCGAGGATGGTGTATCGCAACGGCTGTTGTCGAGCCCGGGATCAGCGGACGTGCTGGGTGCGGAACGGCCGCTTGCGTTTGCCTTCACCGTTGCCGGTGTCCTTCGGTTGGAAGCGCGGTACGAGATGCTTCTTGCCGTTGCCGATCAGCTCGGCGCGGCCCATCCGATGCAGCGCTTCGCGCAGCTGCGGCCAGTTGTTGGGATCGTGGTAGCGCAGGAACGCTTTGTGCAAACGACGCTGCTTGAGCCCTTTCACCGCCACCACCTCTTCAGAATCGCGTGTGACCTTACGCAGCGGATTCTTGCCGGAGTGCCACATCGCGGTGGCGGTCGCCATCGGTCCAGGCAGAAACGCCTGCACCTGATCGGCGCGGTAGCCGTTCTGCTTCAACCACAGCGCGAGTTCGAGCATGTCTTCATCGGTGGTACCGGGATGCGCCGCAATGAAGTAAGGAATCAGGTACTGCTCCTTACCGGCCTCGTTAGAGAACTTGTCGAACAGCTCTTTGAATTTGTAGTAGGTGCCGACACCGGGCTTCATCATTTTCGACAGCGGACCTTCGCCGATCGCCTCCGGTGCAATCTTCAGATAGCCGCCGGTGTGATGCTGCGCCAGTTCCTTCACGTACTCCGGCGATTCGATCGCGAGGTCGTAGCGCACGCCCGATGCGATAAGCACTTTCTTGATGCCGGGCAACGCGCGCGCCTTGCGATAGAGTTCGATCAGTGGTGTGTGGTTCGTGTCGAGATTCGGACACACACCAGGATAGACACACGACGGCCTGCGACACGCCGACTCGATCTCGCGGCTCTTGCACGCGAGCCGGTACATGTTTGCGGTCGGTCCACCAAGATCGGAGATCACGCCGGTGAAACCGGCCACGGTGTCGCGGATGGTCTCTATTTCACGCAGCACCGACGCTTCCGAGCGGCTCTGGATGATGCGACCCTCGTGCTCGGTGATCGAACAGAACGTGCAGCCGCCGAAGCAGCCGCGCTGAATCGCGACCGAAAACCGGATCATTTCCCAGGCCGGCACCTTCGCATCGCCATATCCCGGATGCGGTGCACGCGCGTACGGCAACTCGTAGACCGCATCGAACTCTTTCATCGTCAGCGGAATCGGCGGCGGGTTCAGCCACACGTCCTGCGTACCGTGTCGCTGCACCAGCGGTCGCGCATTGCCGGGGTTTGCTTCCATATGGAGGATGCGAGACGCGTGCGCGTACAACACGGGGTCGTCGCGCACCGCGTCGTACGCAGGCAGGCGAATCACGCTCACGTCACGTTTCGTGCTCGGTACGTCACGCACGAATCGCACGATCTGCGGCGCGTCGTTGCCAACGACTTCGTCCGGCCGCGCCGCGGCCGGCACGGAGGGCGTCATCGCGTACGGATCTGGATGTGCCGCTACGGGACCGGGCGAATCCAGATGCGTGGAGTCGACTTCGATCCAGCCCTCCGGCATTTCGCTGCGCACGAACGCCGTGCCGCGCACGTCGTCGATCGCATCGATCGGTTCACCGGCCGCGAGACGATGCGCCAGTTCCGCGAGGGCGCGCTCCGCATTGCCGTACAGCAGCATGTCAGCCTTTGCATCCAGCAATACCGAGCGGCGCACCTTTTCCGACCAATAGTCGAAGTGCGCGATCCGCCGCAAGCTCGCTTCGATGCCGCCGATGACGATCGGCACGTCGTTGAACGCTTCGCGCGCGCGTTGCGCATACACGATCACGCTGCGATCGGGTCGGCTGCCGGCTTTGCCGCCCGGCGTGTACGCGTCGTCGCTTCTCACGCGCCGGTCGGCGGTGTAGCGGTTCACCATCGAGTCCATGTTGCCGGCGGTGATGCCGTAGAACAGATTCGGCCGGCCAAGCCGCGCGAGGTCGTTGGCGCTTCGCCAATCAGGCTGCGCGATGACGCCCACGCGAAATCCCTGTGCTTCGAGCAGCCGTCCGACGATCGCCATGCCGAAGCTCGGGTGATCGACGTATGCGTCACCCGTGACAATGACGATGTCGCACGAATCCCAGCCGAGCGCGTCCATCTCTTCCCGCGTGGTCGGAAGAAACGGCGCAGTACCAAAGCGGTGCGCCCAGTACTTGCGGTACGAGAACAGCGGTTTCGCGGCTTGCATGATCGGCATTCTAAGCCTGCCTACGACTGCCGTATGTCCATTCGCACTTCGTGCCGCAGCGTGTTGAAGCCGCGCCACGCCATCACGCCCAACAGCGCGGAGACGATGAACAGATACGGTCCCAGGCCTGGCATCGCGGGCAGAACCGCACCGCTGCTCCAGCCCAGATAGAGCGCCATTCCGAGGAACGGCGCAAAAGCACCGCGCACGCCGGTGAGCGTGACGTGAATGCCCATGTAGGCCGCCAGCTGATCGCGCGGTGCAAAGTCGTTGTGGCCGAGCTGCCACGCAAGGGAGCCGCCGCCGTTGACGATGCCGTTCACGAGGCGTCCTACGGCGATCCAGACCAACGACCCGGTGAGGGCGCCCCAGAACATGATCAACACGCCGAGCACCCACATCGCATTCTGGCGCGCGCGAAACTCCGCGACGTGCACTTTGTCGAGATAGCGCCCCCACAGCGGCAACGTGATCAGGTTCATCGCGAACGGAATGATCATGATGATGCCGATACTCACCACGTAGCTCGCGCCCAACTGCTTCGACACGAGATACACCAGAGCCGGTTCCAGCATCATCGCTGCCACGCCGGACGTGAACTGATGCAGTTGATACCGTGCGTATTTCCGGTCGGTGCGCAGTATCTGAATGAAACCGTTGCGTCCGTCGTCGCTACTGTCGCCCTGTCGTTCCAGCACGCGGTGGCGCAGTTCGCCCTGCACGGTCACGCGCGAGAACGACCAGACACCGATGGTTCCGACGAGTGCACCGACGCCGTACAACCAGCGGTAGTTTTCCGGGTGCGCGTCGAGAATCAACCCAGCGACGCTCGTCGTCAGTACCGTGGTGAAGCTCGACAACACCTGCAGGCGACTCGTCACGCGCGCACGCAGGTGACGACCGTAGTTCAGGCTCCACGTAACGCTGCGCGCCGTGATGACGCCTGCGATCAATAGCCGACCGAGGATGACGCTGCACACGAGCACCGTCGCGCCCACCGAAGAGCGCGGGCTCAATGCCACGGCGAACACACATGCGAGCACGAGCCCTTGCAGCGTGACCACCATCGGTACTTTCGAGCGCGCGCTGGCAACACGATTCCACACGAAGCTCGACAGGTTGCCGAACATCGGCGATGCGGAGATCACCGCAAGCAGCCACGGCTCCACGTCGAACGTCTTTGCGGCAACGACCGCGGCAAAACCACCCTCGATCAGGCTCAGCGCAACGGGCAGCGTGCACTCGGTGAGCTGTTCGCTGCGGAAACTGCGCGCAACCGGGGGCGGTAGTCCCGGGACGGCGAGGAGACGTTGCAAAACGTGCATCCGCTTTTCCATGGAGAGATCCGTGGATGGTTCCGTAAAGGGGTCGGCGCGCCAACGACCCCGCGAAGGCGAAAGGGCGGGCGCTCCGCTATGCCGCCGCGCGAGCCGCCGCAACGGCTCCGCTTCGGCCGAGGATCGCTTCCATTGCGCTCAGGAAGTACAACACGTTGCGCCTGCAAGCGCTCTGCCCCATCAGGCCGACGCGCCACACCTTACCCGCCAACGCGCCAAGGCCGGCACCGATCTCGAGATCGAATTCGTTCAACAACGCGCGACGTACATCGGCTTCCGCAACACCATCCGGAACCACGATCGAGTTCAGTTGCGGCAGTCGCGACGCTTCTTCTACGAAGAAACGCAGCCCCATCGCTTCGACACCGGCGCGCAACGCCGCATGTTCACGCGCATGGCGCGCCCAGGAGTTCTCGATGCCTTCCTCTTCGAGCATCACCAGCGATTCGTGCAATCCATACAACGCGTTGACCGGCGCGGTGTGGTGATACACGCGAGCACCTTCGCCACCCCAATACGCCATCACGAGATTGAGATCGAGAAACCAGCTTTGCACGGGTGCGTTGCGTTTACGAATCGCGTCAACCGCGCGCGCACTCATCGTCACCGGCGAAATGCCTGGCGGGCACGACAGACACTTCTGTGTACCCGAATACACGGCGTCGGCGCCCCACGCATCCACTTCGAGCTGAACGCCCGCAACCGATGTGACGGCATCTACGATCGACAGGCAGCCGTGGTCAGTCGCGATGCGGCATAGCGTCTGCGCGTCGGACCGAGCACCGGTAGACGTTTCGGCGTGTACGAACGCGACGATTTTGGCGTCTTTGTTCTTAGCGAGCGCCTCACTGAGTTTGTTCGGGTCGACCGGCGCACCCCACGCGTCCTCGACCAGGATCGCTTCGCCGCCGATGCGACGGACGTTCTCTTTCATACGTCCACCGAACACACCGTTCACGCACACGACGACCTTATCGCCCGGTTCTATGACGTTCACGAAGCACGTTTCCATGCCCGCTGAACCCGGCGCCGACACCGGGATGGTCATCGCGTTACTCGTACGGAATGCGTTCTGAAGCATCGCCTTCACTTCGTCCATCATGCGGACGAATTCAGGGTCGAGGTGCCCGATGGTCGGCCGTGCCATCGCCGCCAGCACGCGTGAATGCACGTCCGAAGGGCCGGGACCCATCAACGTGCGCTGCGGCGGAATGAAACTGTTGGTCATCTGCCTTCTCCAAAACGTGCATGGCCGAAACTACCGCGCCAAAAGCAAAAAGCCGGACGATGTCCGGCTCTTGCTGCTCTTTTCTTAGATGCCGTTAATCCTGTGAATCGTCCTTCGCGTCGTCGGAAGCGTCTTCCGCTACCACCGGACGGTCCACCAGTTCGACATACGCCATCGGCGCGTTATCGCCGTGTCGATAACCGCACTTCAGGATGCGCGTATATCCACCGGGACGGCCCTGGTAACGCGGACCCAGCTCGTTGAACAGCTTGCCGACGGCCCGATCGCTGCGGGTGCGGTTGAAGATCAAACGGCGGTTCGCCACCGAGTCTTCCTTCGCCATCGTGATCATCGGTTCGGCGACGCGCCGCAGTTCTTTCGCACGTGGCAACGTCGTCTTGATGAGCTCGTGTTCGAACAACGAGATCGCCAGATTGCGCAGCATCGAATCGCGATGCGCGCCCGGCATGTTGAAGTGACGTCCACTCTTACGATGACGCATTTACCTGACTTCCTATTTTCGTGCTTCGCTCGTTGGGCTCAGGCGACTTTATCGTCGCGCAGACCAGACGGCGGCCAGTTTTCGAGACGCATGCCGAGCGACAGACCGCGCGAGGCGAGCACGTCTTTGATTTCGGTCAGCGACTTCTTGCCGAGGTTCGGCGTCTTCAGCAGTTCTACTTCGGTGCGCTGAATCAGATCGCCGATGTAGTAGATATTCTCGGCTTTCAGACAGTTCGCCGAACGCACCGTCAGTTCGAGGTCGTCGACCGGACGCATCAGAATCGGATCGATCTCGTCGTGCTTTTCTACCGCTTCCGGCTCACCTTCGCTTTCTAGATCGACGAACACCGCGAGCTGCTGCTGCAGAATCGTCGCGGCGCGACGGATTGCTTCTTCCGGATCGATCGTACCGTTCGTTTCGAGATCGAGGATCAGCTTGTCGAGGTTCGTGCGCTGTTCGACGCGCGCATTCTCGACCGTGTACGACACGCGACGCATCGGGCTGAACGTTGCATCGAGGCGCAGCACGCCAATCGCACGCGACTCTTCTTCTTCGACTTCCTCGCGGTTTTCCGCCGGCTCGTAGCCGCGGCCACGATTGATCTTGACTTCCATCTTGATCGCGCCGTTTTCGTTCAACGTGCAGATCAGGTGATCCGGATTGACGATTTCCACGTCCTGCGTGAGCGTGAAGTCGCCGGCCGTGACCGGGCCGCCGTCCTTCTTCGACAGCGTGATGACCGCTTCGTCGGAATTGTGCAATACGACGCTGACACCCTTCAGGTTCAGCAGGATGTCGATCACATCCTCTTGTACACCTTCCATTGCGCTGTACTCGTGCAGAACGTTGTCGATCTGCACTTCCGTGATCGCACAGCCGGGCATCGACGACAGCAGAATGCGCCGCAACGTGTTGCCCAACGTATGACCGAAGCCGCGCTCGAGCGGCTCGAGCGTCACGCGTGCGCGCGTCGGTCCGAGCTCTTGTACATCGATATGACGGGGCGTCAGGAATTCATTCACCGACTGTGCCATTGATCCCATCTCCTGCTTAACTCTTCGAAAGCCTGTTTACTTGGAGTACAACTCGACAATGAGATTTTCATTGATCTCGGTGGGCAGCTCCGCGCGATCGGGCATGCGCTTGAACGTGCCCTGCATCTTCGTCGCGTCGACTTCGACCCAATCCACGGACCCGCGTTGTACTGCCAGCTCGAGGGCTGCCTGGATTCGTAGCTGGCCGCGCGCTTTTTCGCGTACGGCGATGATGTCTTCCGGTTCTACCTGATAGCTCGGGATGTTCACGGCTTTGCCGTTCACCAGAATCGCCTTGTGCGTGACCAGCTGGCGCGATTCGGCACGCGTGCTGCCGAAACCCATCCGGTAAACGACGTTGTCGAGGCGCCTCTCGAGTTTCATCAGCAGGTTTTCGCCGGTAGCGCCCTTCTGACCTTCCGCCGACTGGTAGTAGTTGCGGAACTGGCGTTCGAGCACGCCGTAGAGGCGGCGAACCTTCTGCTTCTCGCGCAGCTGTACCGCGTAGTCCGACAACCGCGCGCGGCGCGCGCCGTGCTGTCCGGGAACCGTTTCCGCTTTGCACTTCGAGTCGAGCGGGCGCACGCCGCTCTTAAGGAACAGATCGGTTCCTTCGCGGCGCGATAGTTTCAGTTTCGGGCCTAGATAACGGGCCATCGTGCTCTCCTGATCTTCCTAGACGCGTCGCTTCTTCGGCGGCCGACACCCGTTGTGCGGGATCGGCGTCACGTCGGCAATGCTGTTGATTCGCAGGCCCGACGCGTTCAGCGAACGCACCGCCGATTCACGGCCGGGCCCCGGGCCCTTCACGAACACGTCGACGCTTTTCATGCCGTATTCCTGCGCCGCGTTTGCTACGCGCTCGGCCGCAACCTGCGCAGCGAACGGAGTGCTCTTACGCGAACCGCGGAAGCCGGTCGCACCGGAAGTGGCCCAGCACAACGCGTTTCCCTGACGATCGGTGATCGTGATCATCGTGTTGTTGAAGGACGCCTGGATGTGCGCAACGCCGTCGACGACGACGCGTTTTGCTTTCTTTCGTGCCGGTTGTTCAGCCATGAATACTCTCTACTTCCTGATCGGGCGCCGCGGACCTTTGCGGGTGCGGGCGTTCGTGCGCGTACGTTGACCTCGCAGCGGCAGACCGCGGCGGTGGCGGATACCTCGATAGCAGCCGAGGTCCATCAGCCGCTTGATGCTCATCGAAATCTCGCGCCGCAGATCGCCTTCGACCGTGATCTTGCCGATTTCGCCGCGGATCGCATCCAGATCGGCCTCGGAAAGGTCCTGCACCTTTGCGCTCGGATTGACGCCGGCCGCTTCGCAGATCTTCTTCGCCGTCGTACGGCCGATACCGAAGATGTAGGTCAGCGAAATGACCGCGTGTTTGTTGTCTGGGACGTTGATTCCGGCGATTCGCGCCATTCAATTAGCTCCGTAAAACCTTGCTCGAACTGGAGCCGGCACGCGCGAACCCGGCGCAAAAAGGGCGCGAAGTTTAGCGGGTGCTCCGACTCTATTCAACTGACCTACCACTTTGATTCATACCGGCGCGCAAGCGCACTTCAGCCTTGACGTTGCTTGTGGCGCGCTTCGGCCGTGCAGATCACCCGAACGACGCGCTTGCGTCGTACGATCTTGCAGTTGCGGCACAGTTTCCTGACCGATGCTCTGACTTTCACGTGATTACCTCGTTGTACCGGCGGCGCTTATCGGCGACCGCGCCCATAGTTCTTCAGATTCGACTTTTCCATCAGCTTCGCGTACTGGCTCGACATCAGGTGCGCTTGTACTTGCGCCATGAAGTCCATCGCGACAACCACTACGATCAGGAGCGCGGTACCGCCGAGCTGGAACGTGACGTTGAAGAACACGACCATGAATTCCGGCAACAGACACACGAGCGTCACATACAGCGCGCCGAAGGCCGTCAAACGCGTGATCACGTCGTCGATGTACTTCGCCGTGTGTTGACCCGGCCGGATACCCGGCACGTAGGCGCCCTGCCGTTGCAGGTTTTCGGCGACGTCCTTCGGATCGAACACGATCGCCGTGTAGAAGAAACTGAAGAACACGATGCCGCCGGCAAACATCAGGATGTACAGCGGCTGCCCGGGCGATAACACCAGCGACACTTCCTGCAGCCATTCCATGCCTTTGGTTTGACCGAACCACTGCGCCAGCGACGACGGCGCCAGCAGCAGGCTGGATGCGAAGATCGCCGGAATGACGCCGGCCATGTTGACCTTCAACGGCAGATGGCTCGACTGCGCCTGATAGACCCGCCGCCCCTGTTGGCGTTTCGCGTAGTTGACGGTGATGCGCCGCTGGCCTCGTTCGATGAATACCACGAAGGCGACAACGACGATGGCGAACACGCCGATGGCAAGCAACGCGATGATGTTGATGTCGCCTTGCCGTGCCGCTTCGAACGAGCGACCGATCGCCGCCGGAAATCCGGCCACGATGTTGGCGAAGATCAGCAATGAAATGCCATTGCCCACGCCGCGTTCGGTGATCTGCTCACCGAGCCACATCATGAACAGCGCACCGGTCACCACCGTCGTGATAGCGACGAAGTGAAATGCGAAGCCGGTAGTGAAAGCGAGACCCTGGTTTGCAAGCGTCGCGGCAAGCGCCGAACCCTGAATCAGTGCAATCAGCAACGTGCCGTAGCGTGTGTATTGCGTGATCTTGCGGCGGCCCGCCTCGCCTTCTTTGCGCAGCTGCTGCAGCGGCGGATGCATCATCGTCAGCAGGTTCATGATGATGCTGGACGTGATGTACGGCATGACGCCGAGCGCAAGAATGCTCATCCGCTCCAATGCACCGCCGGAGAACATGTTGAAAAGATCCAGCACGCCGCCCTGATTCTGTTGAAACAGTTGTTGCAGGCGCTCCGGATTGATACCGGGCACAGGAATGTGACTCCCCACCCGGGCAATGACGAGCGCCCCAAACACGAACAGCAAGCGGTTGCGGAGCTCGGTGAGCCCCGCCTGAACGCCTGCCAGTTTCTGTCCCTGAGCGGCCATCAGTCCTCTACCTTGCCTCCGGCGGCTTCGACAGCGGCGCGGGCGCCTTTAGTCAGCTTGATGCCTTTGACCGTTACGGCTCTGTCGATTGATCCCGACAACATGATGCGGGCGCGCTTCGCCCCTTTGTTGATCAGGTTGGCCGCTTTGAGCGCATCGAGATCGACGACGCCGTCTGCGACTTTCGCGAGTTCGCCGAGACGAACTTCAGCCGTTACCAATGCAACGCGCGACCGGAAACCGAACTTCGGTACACGGCGCTGCAACGGCATTTGACCGCCCTCGAAACCGGGCTTCGGATTGCCGCTCTTGCGCGCCTTTTGACCTTTGTGGCCGCGGCCGCACGTCTTACCGAGACCCGAGCCGATACCACGGCCCACCCGTTTCTTGACCGGTTTGCTGCCAGCTGCAGGGGACAGTTCGTTCAATCGCATTACTGCTCTCCCTCGACGCGGACCATGTAGTAAACCTTTTCGATCATTCCGCGCACCGACGGCGTGTCTTGCAGTTCAACCGTGTGGCCGATGCGGCGCAGACCCAATCCGGCAACGCATTTTTTGTGTGTCGGCAGACGATGAGCAACGCTCTTGGTCTGCGTGACGCGAATCGTTTTGCTGCTCATCTCACCACTACCTTCTGATTCGTGCGGCTTATGCCTGCATCTGTTCCATCGTCAAACCGCGCTTCTCTGCCACCTGATGCGGCGACTTCATGTGCCGCAGCGCTTCGAACGTGGCGCGCACGACGTTGACCGGATTGGTCGACCCATAGCACTTCGCCAGTACGTTGTGGACACCGGCCGCCTCGAGCAATGCCCGCATCGCACCCCCGGCGATGACGCCCGTACCTTCCGACGCCGGTTGCATGTACACCTTGGATGCGCCATGGCGCCGCGTAATCGGATACCAGATCGTGCCGCGATCGAGTTCGACCTCGATCATGTTGCGTTGTGCCGCCTGCATCGCCTTCTGAATCGCGACAGGCACTTCGCGCGCCTTACCGCGGCCGAATCCGACGCGACCCTTGCCGTCGCCGACCACGGTCAGTGCGGTGAAGCCGAAAATCCGCCCGCCTTGGACGACCTTGGCGACGCGATTGACCTGAACGAGCTTCTCGATCAGACCTTCTTCCTTCACATCCTGCTGATACGCCATGGCTTACCCTTTAAAATTCCAGGCCGCCCTCGCGGGCAGCGTCGGCCAGCGCTTTCACGCGACCGTGATATTTGAAACCTGAGCGATCGAATGCCACACGTGTGATGCCGGCCGCTTTCGCGCGCTCGGCAATCAACGCACCGACCTTGGCCGCAGCGTCTTTGTTGCCGGTGTGGCCGGCCTTGCGCAGATCAGCGTCGAGCGTCGACGCGGTTACCAGCACGCGTGTACCTTCCGGCGCAATGATCTGCGCATAGATGTGACGCGGCGTGCGATGCACCGACAGGCGTGTCGCACCGAGTTCGCGCATCTTCATCCGGCTGCTGCGCGCGCGGCGCATGCGGGCCTGTTTCTTCTCGTTCATTGCCGTCCCTACTTCTTCTTCGCTTCTTTGCGCACGACGCGCTCGTTCGCGTATCTGACGCCTTTGCCTTTGTACGGTTCCGGCGGACGGAAGCCGCGGATTTCCGATGCGACCTGGCCGACCAACTGCTTGTCTACGCCGGAGACGATCACTTCAGTCTGGCTGGGCGTTTCCGCCTTGATGCCCTCAGGCAGCTTGTACTGCACCGGATGCGAGAACCCGAGTTGCAGATCGAGCCGTCCACTTGCCGCTTGCGCGCGATAGCCCACGCCCTGCAGTTCGAGCTTCTTCGAAAACCCTTGCGACACACCCTTCAGCATGTTGTTCACGTGCGCCCGCAACGTGCCGGCCATTGCCTGCGAATGCTGGTCGCTGCGCCGGGCGGTGAAACGCAGGCGATCGTCTTCGCGCTTGATTTCCACCGCTTCGTCGACGGGCACCGACAGACTGCCTTTGGAGCCCTTCACGCTCAGCTTCGTCGCATCCAGCGTGACTTCGACTCCCTTCGGGACGTCGATCGGATAGTTACCTACTCGAGACATTTCTCACCTCAAAAACCGGGCTCACCTCAAAATACGGTGCACAGAACTTCGCCGCCGATTCCCGCTTTGCGGGCGGCGCGATCCGTCATCAGGCCTTTGCAGGTGCTGATGACGGCGATACCGAGTCCACCCTGGATCGTCGGCAGATCGTCTTTGTCGCGATAGATGCGCAGACCCGGGCGGCTGACGCGGTCAATCACTTCGATCACCGGCTGACCTTTGTGATATTTCAGATCGATCGTCAGCATGCGCTTCGGACCTTCCGAAACGTTGAAGCGACCGACGTAGCCTTCGTCGCGCAGAACTTGCGCGATGGCTACTTTCAGTTTCGAACTCGGCATCGACACGTTCGCGTTCTGCACCGCTTGTGCGTTGCGAATACGCGTCAGCATGTCGGAAACCGGATCCTGCATCGTCATGTTCTGAAACTCCTCACCAGCTCGCTTTCACCAGGCCAGGCACATCGCCACGCATCGCTGCTTCGCGCAGCTTCGTGCGCGCCAGACCGAACTTCCGATACACACCGCGCGGCCGGCCGGTGATCGAACAACGCCGACGCTTACGGAACGGGCTCGCATCACGCGGCTGCTTCTGCAGCTTGACCTGCGCGTCCCAACGATCGTCATCCGACGCGTTGCGATCGTTGATGATCGATTTGAGAGCCTTGCGCTTGTTGGCGAACTTCGCCTGAATTTTCGAGCGCCGCTTTTCTCGTTCGACTACTGATGTCTTAGCCATGCCTCAATGCGCCTCGCGGAACGGAAAACTGAATGCTTTGAGCAGCGCGAGACCTTCCGCATTGGTCCGTGCCGTCGTGGTAACCGTAATATCCATGCCCCGAATCACGTCGATTTTGTCGTAGTCGATTTCCGGGAAGATGATCTGTTCGGTCACGCCCATCGAAAAATTGCCGCGCCCGTCGAACGCACGCGGATTCAAACCGCGAAAGTCGCGCATACGAGGAATCGCGATGCCGACCAGCCGCTCGAGAAACTCGAACATGCGCGCGCCGCGCAACGTCACCTTGCAGCCGACCGGATAGCCTTCGCGAATCTTGAAGCCGGCTTCAGACTTACGCGCGTTGTTGACCACGGGCTTCTGACCCGAGATCAACATCATGTCGTTCACCGCGTTATCCATGATCTTCTTGTCGCCCACGGCTTCGCCCACGCCCATGTTCAGCGTGATCTTCACGAGCCGTGGAACTTCCATGATGTTCGTGTACGAGAACTGCTCCATCAGCGTTGGACGGATGCTCTCGATGTAGTGTCGGTGTAAATCTGCCATCTTAAGTCTCGTTACGCGTCTATCGTCTTTTTCGTCGACTTGAAGTAGCGGACCTTCTTGCCGTCCTCTACCCGAAATCCCACGCGATCGGCCTTGCCGGTTTCGCTGTTGTATATCGCTACGTTCGATGCCTGGATCGGAACCTCTTTGTCGACGATTCCGCCGGGCTGTCCCGCGTTCGGGTTGCCGCGCTGGTGCTTCTTCGCAACGTTCACACCGGACACGACCAGACGTCCGTCCGACCGCACCGACAACACTTCACCGCGACGGCCTTTATCGCGCCCGGTGATGACGATCACTTCGTCTTTGCTTTTGATCTTCTTCATCGTCCTATCCTCAAAGCACTTCGGGCGCCAGCGAGATGATCCGCATGAAGCTCTCGGTACGCAGCTCGCGCGTCACCGGTCCGAAGATTCGCGTGCCAACGGGTTGCATCTGCGGGGTCAGCAACACCGCCGCGTTCTGATCGAACTTGATCAACGATCCGTCCTGACGACGGATGCCGTGTTTGGTGCGAACGACCACCGCGTTCATCACCTGACCTTTCTTCACACGTCCGCGCGGAATCGCTTCCTTGATCGTGACCTTAATGACGTCGCCGATGCCGGCATAGCGACGCTTCGACCCGCCCAGCACCTTGATGCACATCACCCGGCGCGCGCCGCTGTTGTCTGCCACATCCAACATCGATTCCGACTGAATCATTTTCTTACCCTAAACCCCTTACTCGGCCGCGGGAGCGCGTTCGACGATGCTCGCGAGCACCCAGAACTTCGTTTTCGAATACGGCCGCGATTCGCGCACCGTCACCAGATCGCCTTCGTTGCACTCGTTCTTTTCGTCGTGTGCATGAACTTTCGTCGAGCGGCGGATGTACTTGCCGTAAACCGGGTGAGGTTCGCGACGCTCGATCAGCACCGTGATCGTCTGATTGCTCTTGTTGCTGATGACGCGACCGGTAACGACACGGCCACGCTTCTGCTCGACTTCAGCCATTGTCACGCTTCTCCCTGAGCACCGTTTTCACGCGTGCGATGTCGCGGCGCAGTTCCTTGAAGAAATGCGGCTGGTTCAACTGGCCGCTCGCGCCCTGCATACGAACGTTGAATTGTTCTTTGCGCAGGCGCAGCAGCTCGGTCTTGAGTTCTGCGGGGGTCTTCTGTCTGATATCGGACGCTTTCATCACATCACCGAACGCTTGACGAACGTGGTCTTGAACGGGAGCTTCGCCGCCGCCAACGAGAACGCTTCGCGGGCAAGCTCCTCGGTTACACCTTCCATCTCGTACAACACGCGACCGGGCTGGATCAGCGCAACCCAGTATTCGACCGCGCCCTTACCTTTACCCTGGCGCACTTCCAGAGGCTTCTTCGTGATCGGCTTGTCGGGGAACACGCGGATCCAGATTTTTCCGCCGCGCTTCACGTGGCGCGTCATCGCGCGACGTCCGGCCTCCAGCTGACGTGCAGTCAGGCGCCCGCGACCGGTCGCCTTCAAACCGTACTCGCCGAAGCTGACGGTACTTCCGCGCACGGCAAGACCGCGATTGCGGCCCTTGTGCATCTTGCGGAACTTCGTTCGCTTGGGTTGCAACATGAATAGATTCCCTAATCAAACGCCGCTTACGCGGTCGCCTGTGCCTCTACGTCCGAGCCCAGAATTTCGCCTTTGAAAATCCAGACCTTGATTCCGAGTACGCCATACGTGGTTTTTGCTTCCGCCGTTGCGTAGTCGATGTCGGCGCGCAGCGTATGCAACGGCACGCGACCTTCGTGATAAACCTCAGAGCGCGCAATCTCGGTACCGCCGAGACGACCCGCAACACGCACCTTTATGCCTTTCGCGCCGAGCCGCATCGCGTTCTGAATCACGCGGCGCATCGCACGGCGGAACTGCACGCGGCGTTCGAGCTGCTGCGCAACGTTCTGTGCAACCAGCAATGCATCGATCTCGGGCTTGCGGATCTCTTCGATGTTCACGTGCACCGGCACGCCCATCATTGCGGCGAGTTCGCGGCGCAGACGTTCGACGTCTTCGCCTTTCTTGCCGATGACGATGCCGGGCCGCGCGGTATGAATCGAAATGCGCGCGGTTTGCGCCGGGCGTTCGATCTCGATGCGACTGATGGATGCTTGAGAGAGTCGATCGCGCAGGAATTCGCGGACACGCAAATCGTTCAGCAGGTATTTCGAGTACTGCTTCTTATCTGCGTACCAAACCGATGTATGGCTCTTGACGATGCCAAGTCGCATTCCCGTCGGATTAACTTTCTGACCCATGTGTGCTCCGCTTTCGCCGCGCGCTTACGCGGCCGTGTCCGATACAGTGACGGTGATGTGGCAGGTGCGCTTCGAAATTCGATCCGCACGACCTTTTGCCCGCGGCATGATCCGCTTCATCGTCACGCCTTCATCGACGAATATCCGGTGTACGCGCAATTCGTCGACGTCCGCGCCCTCGTTGTTCTCCGCGTTCGCGATCGCCGACTCGAGAACCTTCTTCACGAGCTCCGCACCCTTCTGATTGGCGAAATTCAGAATGTCGAGCGCCTGCGCAACCGGCTTGCCGCGAACCATGTCGACTACGAGCCGCGCCTTCTGCGCGGTGAGCCGTAGACGTTTTGCAATTGCTGTGGCTTCCATCATTTCGCTCCGTGACTGACGCTTGCGAGCATCAGCGCTTCACTTTCTTGTCGCCCGCGTGACTGCGGTAAGTGCGGGTCGGCGCAAACTCGCCCAACTTGTGACCGACCATTTCTTCCGATACGTAAACGGGAATGTGCTGACGCCCGTTGTGAACCGCGATCGTCAATCCAACCATGTCCGGCAGAATCATCGACCGGCGCGACCACGTCTTGATCGGGCGCTTGTCGTTCGTGGCAATCACCGTCTCGACTTTCTTCGCGAGGTGGAGGTCGACGAAGGGTCCTTTTCTCAACGATCTTGGCACTTGGCTTCTCCCGCCCTATTTCTTGCCGCGACGGCGCACGATCATGCCGTCGGTGCGCTTGTTCGAGCGCGTCTTGTAACCTTTGGTCTTCGTGCCCCACGGCGACACCGGGTGACGACCCGCAGACGTTTTGCCTTCGCCGCCACCATGCGGGTGGTCGACCGGGTTCATCGCAACGCCGCGCACTGTCGGGCGGATACCGCGCCAACGCCGCGCACCGGCTTTGCCGTAAGAGCGCAGGCTGTGTTCGCTGTTGCCGACTTCGCCCAGCGTCGCGCGGCATTCGATCAAAACGCGGCGCATTTCGCCGGAACGCAAACGCAACGTCGCATACGCGCCTTCGCGTGCAACCAATTGTGCTGAGCCGCCAGCACTACGCGCGATCTGCGCACCTTTGCCGGCCTTCAACTCGACACAGTGAACGACACTACCGAGCGGCACGTTGCGCAACTGCATCGCATTGCCTGCGCGAATCGGCGCCGTCGAGCCCGACATCAACTGATCGCCGGCACTGACACCACGCGGCGCGACGATGTAACGACGCTCACCGTCGCGATACTTCAGCAACGCGATGTTCGCGGTACGGTTCGGGTCGTATTCGATACGCTCGACCGTCGCTGGGATGCCGTCTTTGTCGCGCTTGAAGTCGATCAACCGGTAATGCTGCTTGTGACCGCCGCCCTGGTGACGCGTGGTGATCCGACCGGCGTTGTTGCGACCGCCGTTCTTCTTCTGGCTCTCGACCAACGGCCAATACGGCTCGCCTTTGTGCAGCTCCGGATTGACGACCTTGACGACGAAACGTCGTCCGGGCGAAGTGGGCTTTGTTTTGACTACTGCCATCGCTGTTCCTTATTCCGACGCCGTCAGATCGATGGTCTGGCCGGGCGCGAGCCGCACGTAGGCTTTCTTCCAATGGTTCTTGCGCGACATACCGCGCTGCGTCTTCTTCTCTTTGCCCCGGACGTTCAGCGTCGATACGTTTTCGACGCTCACGGAAAAGATCGACTCGACCGCCGCTTTGATCTGGGGCTTCGTCGCATCGCGCGCCACTTTGAAGGCGTACTGATTCGACTTGTCGGTCAGCGTCGCGACTTTCTCGGAGAAATGCGGCGCGAGCAGGATCGTGTAATGGCGTTCGGTGGTCATGCCAGCACCTCTTCGAAGCGTTTCAGTGCCGGCACGGTGATCAACACTCGCTCGTGGCTCAACAGTGCAACCGGATCGAGTGCAGCGACATCACACACGTCGACGTTCTTCAGATTGCGCGCCGACAAGTACAGGTTGGTGTCGACATCTTCGGTGACGATCAACACGTTGCTGAGATCGAGGGCTTTGAGTTTCGCGAGGAGGGCTTGGGTTTTCGGGGTATCGACGGAGAAGGTGTCGATGGCAATCAGGCGGTCTTGGCGGATCAGTTCGGAGGCGATACAGCGCAGAGCCCCCTGGTACATCTTGCGGTTCACCTTCTGCGAATGGTCCTGCGGACGCGCCGCGAAGATGATGCCGCCGCTGCGCCACAACGGGCTGCGGCTGCTACCTGCACGCGCACGACCGCTGCCCTTTTGTTTCCACGGCTTCTTGCCGCCGCCGCTCACTTCCGCACGAGTCAACTGCTTGCGCGTGCCTTGACGGGCGCCATTGAGATACGCCACCACGACCTGATGGACGAGCGACTCGTTGAACTCGCGCCCGAACGCAGCTTCGGAGATTTCCACCTTGCCGCCGCCGGGTGCTGCCAAGTTCAGATTCATACCGACTATTCCTCCAACATCCGCGAGCCGCTCAGCCCTTTACGGCCGGGCGGATGTACACATCAGCGCCTGCCGAACCCGGCACCGCGCCACGGACCAGCAGCAGGCTGCGCTCCGTATCGACGCGAACGACGACGAGGTTCTGCTCGGTCACCTGGCGATTGCCCATGTGTCCCGACATCTTCTTGCCCTTGAACACGCGACCGGGCGACTGATTCTGACCAATCGACCCCGGCACGCGGTGCGACACCGAGTTCCCGTGCGTCGCGTCCTGTCCGGCGAAGTTCCAGCGCTTGATCGTGCCGGCGAAACCCTTGCCCTTCGAGACGCCGGAAATATCCACCTTCTGGCCAGCTTCGAACTGATCAACCCCGAGCGTCGCGCCCGGCGCCAGTTCGGCGGCCGCGGCGTCGCTCTCGAGCCGGAACTCCCAGGTACCCCGACCCGCGAGGCTACCCGCCTTCGCAAAGTGGCCCGCCATCGCCTTCGTTACGCGCTGCGCTTTACGCGCACCCGTCGTGACCTGCACGGCGGTATAGCCGTCGCGCTCTTCGGTTTTCACCTGGGTGATCCGATTCGGATCCACCTCGATTACGGTCACCGGAATCGACACGCCTTCCGGCGTGAAAATCCGGGTCATCCCGCTTTTTCTGCCAACCAAGCCAATGGCCACGGCATCCCTCTCATTTCAGTTCGACCGGTTGCAACGAACGTGCTTGACGCGGCCACATGTAGAAACCGTTTGCCAGCTCTCTTAAGCGAAAGCTCGCAAACGGTTACTGCCAATCCGTGATCCCCTGTCGGGACCCTGGTGCACCTCCTCGTCCTGGTCGTCCATCGAGACCGACGCGCGCCCCTAAGGCGCCGCGAGGAAGTTCTATTTCAAGCTGATCTGGACCTCGACTCCCGCAGCCAGATCGAGCTTCATCAGCGCATCCACGGTTTTTTCAGTCGGCTCGACGATGTCGAGCAGCCGCTTGTGGGTGCGAATCTCGTATTGGTCCCGCGCGTCTTTATTGACGTGCGGCGACACCAGAATGGTGAAACGTTCTTTGCGTGTAGGCAGCGGAATCGGCCCACGCACGAGCGCACCGGTTCGTTTCGCCGTGTCGACGATTTCCTGTGTCGACACATCGATCAAACGGTGATCGAAGGCCTTCAATCGAATGCGGATCCGCTGGTTCTGCACGTCTTGTTGACTCCAACCCTTTGTTTTAGGGGAAAAAAGAGCCGCCCCTGGAAAAAGGAGGCGGCATTCTAATGAGCGGTCCTACGCCTGTCAAACAGTGCGTGGTCCGCGTTTCTTCTTTTTTCGCTTCGATTGGCCGAAGATCCCGGCTGCTAACGGCCGAACTAAGCCGCGCAGCCGGGATAGCGGCGCGTCTTATTTTATGATTTTGACGACGACGCCGGCGCCGACGGTACGACCACCCTCGCGGAACGAGAAACGTAAACCCTCGTCCATCGCAATCGGGTTGATCAACGTCACCGTCATGTTCACCTTGTCGCCCGGCATCACCATCTCAACGTCC
>JBGSNQ010000131.1:0-89368 GCA_041739525.1 Pseudomonadales bacterium
AAGGCGCGCGCAGCCGCCGCCGGAATCACGCCGCGCCTCGAATAGGCCGCGCCGCACTTGGCAATCCGTAGGTCGAACGCTATAGTTCGTCGGCCCTTAGCACGTGATCTTCATTCCAACGTGTACTGTGTCGATTCGAGATCTGCCGCTCTTCTGTCTCTGCTGCGACTGCCGGCCTAGCCGGCTATTACTCCTCGATCAGGGCTCACGCCCACCCTATCTGACCTTCTTCACCGTATTCACGAACGAGGATTCGCCATGAGCGAACAGCAGGCTTCACACAAGGCGGGCAGTTCCGGAAATGCCCCGGGACGGATGCCGTACCACAAGTACCGCGCATTCGCCCCGATCGATTTGAAGGATCGGCAATGGCCGAACCGGGTCATCACTCAGGCGCCGCGTTGGTGCAGCGTCGATCTGCGCGACGGCAACCAGGCGCTGGTCGACCCGATGGACGTCGATGAAAAGCTGAAGATGTGGGACCTGCTGCTGGAAGTCGGCTTCGCTGAAATCGAAGTGGGATTTCCGGCTGCGTCGCAACCCGACTTCGATTTCATCCGTCGCATCATCGATGAGGATCGCGTTCCGCCGCACGTGACGATTCAGGTGTTGTGTCAGGCACGCGCCGAATTGATCTCGCGCACCGTCGAGGCGCTCCAGGGCGCGCGCAACGTGATCTTTCATTTGTACAACTCGACGTCGACGCTGCAACGGCGTGTCGTATTCGGTATGGATCGCGCGGGCATCATCGATCTCGCCGTGCAAGGCACGCGCATGGTGAAAGAGGCGTTGTCGGCGCTGCATGACGCGAACATCACGTTCGAATATTCGCCGGAGAGCTTCACCGGCACCGAGCTCGATTTTGCGGTGGAGATTTCCGCGGCGGTTGCGAGAGAGTGGGGCGCAACGCCGGAACGGCCGATGATCGTCAACCTGCCGTCGACCGTCGAAATGGCGACGCCGAACATCTATGCCGATCAGATCGAGTGGTTCATCCGAAACTTCCCGGCGCGCGAGAGTGTGGTCGTCAGTCTGCATACTCACAACGATCGCGGCACCGGCATTGCGGCCACGGAACTGGCGTTGATGGCCGGTGCGCAACGTGTGGAAGGCACACTGTTCGGCAACGGCGAACGCACCGGCAACTGCGATCTGGTCACCATGGCGATGAACATGTTCTCGCAGGGCGTGGACCCGGAACTCGATTTCCGTGAAATGCGACGGATCAAGGAAACGGTCGAGGCAATCAACAAATTGCCCGTGCACGAGCGGCATCCGTACGCGGGCGAGTTGGTGTTCACCGCGTTTTCAGGCTCGCACCAGGACGCGATCCGCAAAGGCATGTCGCAGGTCGAGGCCGACCATTGGGAAGTGCCATATCTGCCGATCGATCCGGCCGACGTCGGTTCGTCGTACAAGGAGACGGTTCGAGTAAACAGCCAGTCGGGCAAGGGCGGCGTCGGCTTCATTCTCGAAGAATTCTTCGGCATCAATCTGCCGCGCGAAATGCTGGTGGAGTTCAGCAAGATCGTTCAATCGCTAACGGAACAGCTCGACCGCGAGGTGAAACCCGACGAGATTCTGCAGGCGCTCATCGAAACCTACGCGGTGGAATCGGGACCGTACCGACTGGTCGACTACGATCTTCTGCACGGCCGGGCGGGTGCACAGCGTTGTACGGCAAAGGTGATTGCGTCCGAGCAGACCGTCACGATCTCCGGCGAAGGATCGGGCCCGATCGAAGCGTTCGTGAACGGTATCGTCGAGGTGCTCAACGAACCCTTGAACATCATCGACTACCACGAGCACGCGATGTCGACGGGAAAAGATGCTCGAGCGATCTGTCTGCTGGCGATCGACGATGGCGCCGATGGCAGGATCTACGGCATCGGCGTTTCTGCCAACACGATCACCGCGTCTCTGACGGCCATCGTCTCTGCAATGAACCGGCGCTGGGCTGATCGGTAGGGCCGACCGATAGGGCCATCAGTCGCGGAGCACCTGGATCTTCACGTTGCTGACCATGTTGTCCTTGATCTGCAACGTTTCGAACAGGTAGTCGCCGATTCTGATGCAGAGATTCGTCTCGGGGATGAACTCGAGGTGCTCGAGAATGAGACCGTTCAACGTTCTCGGGCCCTCGGTCGGCAGGTGCCAGCCGAGCGCGCGATTGACGTCGCGGATCAACGCCGTGCCGTCGATGAAAAACGATTCGTCGTCCTGCGGGTGGATCTCCGGCATGTTCGCCGCAAAGTCGGTGGTGAACTCGCCGACGATCTCCTCGAGGATGTCTTCGAGCGTCACGATGCCCTGAATGTCGCCGTATTCGTCCACCACGAGGGCGATGCGGCGCTTCTGCTTCTGGAAGTTGAACAACTGTGTGTGCAGGGGCGTGCCCTTGGGTACGAAGTAGGGTTCTCGCGTCAGTTGCAGCAGGTCTGCTTTCGAGAATGTGTCCTGCTGAATGAAGCGGACCGTACGCCGCAGATGCAGCATGCCGATGACGTTGTTGATGTTCTCTTTGAACACCGGCAGGCGCGTGTGCTGGCTCGTTGAAATCTGCGTGACGATGTCGGCGATCGGACTGTCTATGTCGATGCCAACGATTTCGCTACGGGGCACCATGATGTCGTCCACCGAAACCGTCTCGAGATCGACGATGCGCAGCAGCATGTCCTGCCGGCGCTTCGGTATCCGGCCACCTTCGCGCAACATCGTGCGCAACTCGTCCATGTTCAGGTGATCTTCGCCAGGCAGGTGGTGGCTGCGCAGGAATGGGCGCAGCACGAAGTTGGCCATGCCGTTGACCAGCAGCACGAACGGATAGAGCAGCTTCAGCAACGGTGCGAGCACGTAGGCGGAGGGAAACGCTATACGCTCGGGGTTGTGCGCGGCGATCGTCTTCGGCGCCACTTCGGAGAGCACCAGGAAGACCAGGGTTACGACGAACGGCGCGGCGGCCAATCCCGTCTCGCCGAAGAGCTGTATCCCGATCAGTGCGGCGGCCGTGGCTCCCAAATTGTTTACGAGGACGTTGCCGATCAGGATCACGCCGAGCAGGCGATCCGGACGCTTCAACAGGCGCTTTGCTTTGCGCGCGCCGGCATGACCTTCTTTGGCGAGGTGCGCGAGCCGGTAGCGGTTCAGCGCCATCATCGCGGTTTCGGAACCGGAGAAGAACGCTGACAGCAGCAGGAGAATTCCAATCGCTCCGAGAAGCGTTGAAAGTTGGAACTCGGTCTCTCCCATCACTGTCGTCCGAGCAGAATCTCGAGAACGAATTTACTGCCGAAATACGCGAACAGTAACAGCGTGAACCCGACCAGCGTCGCGCGCGTTGCCACCGTGCTGCGCCAGCCGAAGGCATACCGTCCGGCGAGCAGTACCGCGAACACGACCCACGATGCGCTGGCCAGAATCGTGTGCGAGACAACGGACTGCGCGAACATGTCCTTGAGAAACACGAAGCCGCTGCCCACCGACAGCGTCAGCGTGATCAGGCCGACCCAGAGCAGCTGGAACAGCAACGTTTCCATCGTCTGTAACGGCGGCAACAGTCTGACAAAGCCGATTGCGCTCTTCTGGCGCAACGATCGTTCCTGGAAGGCGAGGATGATCGACTGACCGGCCGCCATCGCAAGCACGGTGTAGGCGAGAATCGAGATCAGAATGTGGGCGAGCAGTCCGTCGCCGAAGTCGGCCTTAGGAATGATCGGTCCGTTCGACGTGATCGATGCAGCAACCGTAACGGCGCCAAGCGGCAGCACCATTACGAACAGATTCTCCAGCGGCTGCCAGAGCGAGCCGATGTAGACGAACAGCACCAGCGTGAATCCGATCAGCGACGCAACCGAGAGAATGCCGATGTTCACGCCGGTGGGCTGCAGGATCACGAGATCGGCCGTGACTGCGTGTAGCAGCACACCCGGCGTCGTCAGCCAGAGCAATCTGCGCCGCGGTACGGGCGCCTTGCGTGCCAGGGCATTGATCTGAGCGAACGCGCCGATGAGGTAAAACGCGGCCGCGGCAAGCCCAGGGTACGCTGGGTTCATGAGTGTTGGGTGTGGTGTCGTTGATTTGGCGAAGTGCCGCGAGTGTGACAGATGCAGGTGCGAATTCAAACGCGGCCGCCGCGCAGCGGCCTCCAAACGTAACAAGCCGCGCGACTGCTTCCGCTATACTGCCGCGTCGTCGTAGATCGTAGAGAAGCAGCATGTTCGAAAATCTGTCGGAGCGATTGACGCGGACGTTACGCGCCGTTGCGGGCCGTGCGCGGCTGTCCGATGAAAACATCAACGAAGCGCTGCGCGAAGTGCGCACGGCGCTGCTCGAAGCCGACGTTGCGCTGAGTGTCGTGAAGGATTTCATCGAGCGCATTCGAGTGCGCGCGATCGGGCATGAAGTCGCCACGAGCCTCACGCCCGGACAGGCGTTGGTGAAACTCGTCAATGACGAACTCGTCGAGCTGATGGGCGCGGCGAACGATCAGCTGAATCTCACGGCGGCACCCCCCGCGATCGTTCTGATGGCAGGTCTCCAGGGCGTCGGTAAGACGACTACCGTTGCCAAACTCGCGCGATTCCTGCGTGAACGACAGAAGAAGAAAGTGGCGGTGGTCAGTACCGACGTGTATCGCCCCGCTGCGATTGATCAGTTGCAGACGTTGGCCAACGAGGTGAATGCCACTTTCATCGCGAGCCGGCCGGACGAAGCGCCGATCGCCATTGCGCAGCGTGCGGTTGCCGAAGCGCGTACCAAATTCGCGGACGTGTTGATCGTCGATACGGCAGGTCGTTTAGCGGTCGATGCGGAGATGATGGCCGAGATTCGCGCGCTGCATGCCGCGCTGAATCCGATTGAGACGTTGTTCGTCGTCGATGCGATGACCGGCCAGGACGCGGCCAACACCGCAAAGGCATTCAATGACGCATTGCCGCTCACCGGCATCGTGCTCGCCAAATCCGACGGCGACGCACGCGGCGGCGCTGCGTTGTCGGTGCGCGCGATCACCGGCAAGCCGATCAAGTTTTTAGGCGTCGGCGAAAAGACGGAAGCACTGGAGCCGTTCCATCCCGACCGCATAGCGTCGCGCATCCTCGGTATGGGCGACGTGCTCTCGCTGATCGAGGAGGCCGAACGTAAGGTCGATCGCGACAAAGCGGAGCGGCTTGCCAGGAAGATCCAGAAGGGCGAGCGATTCGATCTGGAGGATTTTCGGGAACAGCTGCACCAGATGTCCAACATGGGCGGGGTCTCGAGCATGCTCGAGAAGCTGCCCGGCATGGGTCAGCTGCCGCAAGGCGCCCAGGCGCAGCTGGGCGACGGCCTGTTCAAGCAGATGGGCGTGATCATCGATTCGATGACCCGTCACGAACGGCGTTTCCCCGATTTGATCAACGGGTCCCGGAAGCGACGCATCGCGATGGGCAGTGGCACTCAGATCCAGGACATCAACCGTCTGCTGAAGCAGCACAAGCAGATGCAGAAGATGATGAAGAAGGTCACCAAGAAAGGCGGCATGGCGAAGATGATGCGGCAGGTGTCGAACCTCAAGGGAGCCGCCGTCAACCGCGGGCCCCGAGGCTAGCGAAGACTTAGATCTCGCAAAGATCCGGCTTTGCACTCCCCGGGTGTTTCAGTAGAATACCGCGCCTTTCGCACAGAGCATTTGCATGGTCATCATTCGGTTGGCCCGCCACGGGTCGAAAAACGCGCCGTTCTACCACCTCACGGTGGCAGACCGCAGCAACAGACGTGACGGACGCCATATCGAGCGCGTGGGTTTCTACAATCCGATCGCGCGCGGCAAAGCGGAACGGCTTCGTGTCGATCTCGCGCGTGTCGATTACTGGTTGTCGGTCGGTGCGAAACCGTCGGAACGCGTCAGCCACCTGATCAAAGACGCGCGTTCCCTCGCGAACGCTGCAGCAGAGGCTGCTCCCGCCGCCTGACGGTCGGGCATTCAACCGAATCTGGTATTCAAAGATGGTTGTGGTCGGACGCTTCGGCCCTCCGTTCGGCGTGAAGGGTTGGGTGAACGTGATCTCGTATACCGATCCGGTGACCAATCTCGCGGACTATCGCCCCTGGTTCATCGAACGCAACGGCGAATGGACACAACTGAGCGTCGATCATCTGAAGCCGCACCGGAACGGTTTCGTTGCGCAGGTGGACGGAGTCGATGATCGCGACGTGGCATTGCGTTATGCAGGCAAATCCATAGGTGTCGAAGAGAGCACGCTGCCTGAAACGGACGATGACGAGTTTTATTGGAAGGACCTGATTGGTCTTTCGGTGGAAGACAAAGCGGGTACGGTTCTGGGCGAAGTGTCCGAACTGATGGAGACCGGCGCCAACGACGTCATCGTGGTGCGCGGTGCGGCGGGTGAAGTTCTGATTCCGTTCGTGCGCCACGTGGTCATGAAGGTGGATCTCGAGCAGCGGCGCATCGTCGTCGATTGGCAGACGAACGGATAACGGTATGTGGGTGGGCGTCGTCAGTATCTTCCCGGAAATGTTCGGGGCGCTCACCGGCGAAGGTGTAGTAGCGCGCGCGATTACTGCAGGCGCCTTGGTGGTCGACGTGGAGAATCCGCGCGACCACACGGAAGATCGGCACAGTACGGTCGACGACCGTCCCTATGGCGGCGGCCCGGGAATGGTCATGAAGGTGGAGCCGCTGGAGCGCGCCATCGAGGCGTTGAAGCGCCGCGCCGGCGGACCGGCGAGAACGGTGTATCTGTCGCCTCAGGGCGAGCGACTGCAGCAGCGCAAAGTGGAGTCGCTGGCGCGCGAAGAGCGACTCATCTTCGTAGCGGGTCGTTATGAAGGTATCGACGAGCGGGTCATCGATGCGTCCGTCGACGAGCAGATCTCGCTCGGCGATTTCGTGCTGACGGGCGGCGAACTGCCGGTAATGGTGGTCATCGATGCGGTGGCCCGCTATCTTCCCGGCATGCTGGGGAATGCGGAGTCTGCCGAGGCGGAGTCGTATCGCTCCGGTTTGCTCGACTGGGCGCACTACACGCGGCCCGAACAAGTGGCGAATCGATGGGTGCCGTCAGTTTTGCTGGGGGGTGATCACGAGGCCATAAGGCGGTTTCGCCTGCGTGATGCGTTGGGTCGTACCTACGAGCGGCGGCCTGATTTACTGGCGCGGCGTGCGTTGTCCGCTGAGGAACGACGGTTACTTGGTGAATATCTGGAACAGCCGGGACGCGTCGACGCGCCGCGGCAAATGCGTTAACGGAGTGGAAAATCATGCGTAGAAACAAAATCATCGAAGCGATCGAGAACGAACAGATGAAGAGCGACGTTCCGGAGTTTCATCCGGGCGACACCGTCATCGTCCAGGTCCGCGTCGCTGAAGGTGGTCGCGACCGTAACCAGGCGTTCGAAGGGGTGGTCATCGGCATGCGCAAGCGCGGCCTCAACTCCTCGTTCACGGTGCGCAAGATTTCGCACGGCGTCGGCGTAGAGCGTTCGTTCCAAACGCACAGCCCGGCGATTGCGAGCATCGAAGTGAAACGGCGCGGCGACGTACGGCAGGCGAAGTTGTATTACCTGCGGAGCTTGTCGGGTCGCGCAGCGCGAATTCGCGAGAAGGTCTGACAAAAAAAGCCAGCTTGTTAGGCGGCGGGACCAAGGGGGAGGGTTCCGCCTAACAAGCTGGTTGTTTCCAGAATCTCTGGAACCAGTCTTACGAAGCGCCAGGGGAGAGAGGTCTGCCGCTTCGCGCGTCGGTGTGCTGAGAGGGGACGTCTCGTAGCGCACATCGAAGCTGAAACAGGAAGTGCAGCTTACGTGCCACTATTCTGTCGTTGCCATCAAACAATAGAATATTCAAATAGTTAGTGGTATAAATTCGAAGGATTATCGTGCGGATACCGGGTGATGGATCACCTACTTTTGATACAGACCCCGTCACCTACTGCCGCAAATTGGCCGTGACTGACCACCCGTTGATTGATCAGCACCTGGACGAGATGTGGCTGAGCCGCGCGCTCGCTGCAAATACGCTCGCGGCGTACCGGCGCGACCTCGAAGCCTTCGCGCGGTGGCTATTGCCGCGTGCGCTTCAGGACGCTCGCGCGTCCGACCTGCTCGAGTATCTCGGCCATCGTCACGCGCAGGGATTTCACGCGCGTTCCACCGCCCGGTTGTTGTCCTGTCTGCGCGGCTTCTATCGCGCGCTGCTCGAGCGCGGCGTTCTGAAGAAGGATCCGACCGCGCAACTCGAACATCCGAAGCTGGGTCGCCCACTGCCGAAGGGTCTTTCCGAAACCGACGTCGAAGCGCTGCTCGCGGCGCCTGATGTGGAACGGCCCCTGGGCCTGCGCGACCGCGCCATGCTGGAAATGCTGTATGCGACCGGACTACGCATCACCGAACTGGTCGGCTTGCGAGTGAGCATGGTCAATGTTCGCCAGGGCGTAGTGCGCGTGATTGGTAAAGGCGGACGCGAACGCCTGGTTCCGATCGGCGACGAGGCGCTCGCCTGGTTGGCGCGATATGTTGCCGAAGGCCGTCCGGCGTTGATGCGCGGTGCCCCGAACGATCTGTTGTTCCCGAGCCTGCGCGGCCGCGAAATGACACGACAGACGTTCTGGCACGCGATCAAGAAATACGTCGCGCGGGCCGGTATCGTGCGCAATGTCTCACCGCATACATTGCGGCACGCATTTGCGACGCATTTGATCAATCATGGGGCCGACCTGCGCGCGGTACAGATGATGCTCGGGCACGCGGATTTGAGTACCACCCAGATCTATACGCATGTGGCGCAGAGCCGTTTGAAAGCAGTGCATGCCGCGCATCACCCTCGGGGGTAATGAGGATGTTGCGGTCGACAACGGCACTGAGCCGTCAACTGAGAAAATGAGGTGACGAAATGGAATTGCGTTCCTTCGTTGCAATTGGCGTAGTCGCAATCACTATCCTGTGCGGAGAAGTGATGTCGGCCGCGGCGCCAACTGCGCAGAGCGCGACCGACGCCGTGGTCGCAAAGCTGAAAGCACTGCGGCCCGAGCTGCCGATCGAATCGGTCACGTCGGCACCGATTCCCGGAATGTTCGCGATCCAACTCGAAGGCGGTTCGGTGTTGTATGCGTCAAACGATGGACGCTATCTGATCGCTGGCGATCTGTTCGAGATGGGTGAAACACTGATCAATGTCTCCGAGCAGGCGCGCGACGAGAAGCGCAAGGAACTCATCGCGGGTGTGTCCACCGGCGATATGGCGATCTTTCCGGCGCAAGGTAAGCGTAAGGCGGTCATCACCGTTTTCACGGATATCGACTGTGGCTATTGCCGCAAGCTGCACCAGGAAGTGCCGCAGATGAACAAGATGGGCGTGGAGGTCAGGTACCTCGCGTATCCAAGAGGCGGCGTCGGCTCTCCCGGCTACGACAAACTCGTCACCGCGTGGTGTTCCACGAACCGGCCGGACGCGATCACGCGCATGAAGCGCGGCGAAGAGCTGGCGCCAAAGAAATGTGAGAACCCCGTCGCACACGAATACGAACTCGGCCACCTCGTCGGTTTGACCGGTACGCCGGCGATCGTGCTCGAGGATGGACGCTTGGTCGGCGGATATGTCAGTGCCAATGAACTCGGCGAGATGCTCGGTATCTGACGAGTCTCGTGAGACGCGACGAAGCGGCGCGTCGCCGACGCGTAGCTAGAGGAGCGCGCGGCGGGACGCGCGTGGAGCATGTCGCCGTTGCTGATGTGGAGGAGCGCGCGTCGACGCGTCGCGTTGACTTCACCAAGTCGACTCGATAGCTTTCCCGCTCCTTTCGATCCTCCATCACTCTTCTATAAGAAGGGGATTTCAACGGTGCAGCCGCTGCGTATCGGCCTGTGTGGTATCGGCACCGTCGGCCAGGGCGTGCTCGCGTTGCTCGCTGCGAACGCAGCTGCAATCGCGAGGCAAGCCGGGCGACCGATCGAAGTGGTACGGATTGCCAGCCGTACGCCGAAACCCTCCGTCGTTCCCAAGGGTGTGCCGTTCACCACCGACGTTGCCGATGTCGTTGCAGACCCGCGTGTCGATGTCGTCGTGGAAACGATTGGTGGAATAGACGCGGCCGAGCGGTTGTTCCAGCATTGCATTGACGCAAGGAAGCACGTCGTCACCGCCAACAAGGCGCTGATCGCGATACGCGGTGCGAGTCTGCTGCCGGCTGCTCAGAATGCGGGTATCTGCGTCGGTTTCGAAGCCGCGGTAGCCGGCGGCATTCCGATCATCAAAGCGCTGCGTGAAGGGCTTGCCGGCAACGCCATCAACTGGATCGCCGGGATCATCAACGGCACATCGAACTACATCCTCACGCAGATGGCGGCCGGTAACGACTTTGCTAAGGCGCTGGCCGACGCGCAATCGCTCGGGTACGCGGAGGCCGATCCCACGTTCGACGTCGAAGGCATCGACGCTGCGCACAAGCTCGCCATCCTGGCTGCGCTCGCGTTCGGTATCCGTCTCGATCCGAACAGCGTGTATACGGAAGGCATCAGCCGCATAGGGGTGGAAGACCTCGACTACGCGGCGGCGCTCGGCTATCGGATCAAACATCTCGGCATTGCGCGGCGGAGTGCTGCGGGCATCGAAATGCGCGTGCACCCGACGTTGATTCCGGAACGCCGCCTGCTCGCAAAAGTGGACGGCGTGATGAACGCCGTCGTTGTGAACAGCGACGCGGTTGGTTCGTCGTTGTATTACGGCCCCGGCGCAGGCGCAGGGCCAACGGCATCCGCGGTACTGGCCGACCTGATCGATATCGCACGCGGTAACGCGGTCGACGTTCCGGCCGACACCGGCGTCAATGCGTTGCCGATCTCGGAAGTGACGACCGCGTACTACCTGCGCATTCCCGCGGTTGATCAGCCTGGTGTGCTCGCAAAAGTCGCGCAGATCCTCTCTGTGAACGGCATCAGCATCGAAGCGGTGATTCAGCGTGAGCACGCAATCCGCTCGACCGGCGCGGTGCCGTGGGTGCCGGTCATTATCCTGACGCACCGGGTAGTCGAACGCGCGATGGACGCGGCGGTGGCCGCGATTCAGAGCCTCGACGAAGTGGTGGATCAGATCACGCGCATCCGCGTCGAAACGCTGGACGAGCATGCCTGAGACTCGGCCGGCGACCACAGCCGGCGCACAGCGTCGAATCGTCGAACGTCCCGCACCCGAAATCGGCTCCGAACTCTCGAATTCGCTGTCGCCGCGAATGGCGAAGATCTACAGCGCGCGCGGCATCAGTTCGATGGCGCAGCTCGACCTGACGCTGAGCGCGTTGCTGCTGCCGCGAGAGCTCGATGGCGCCGCGCATGCAGCAGGGTTGTTGGCCGACGCTGTAACCACGGGGCGCCATATCCGGTTCGTTGGCGATTTCGATGCGGACGGTGCGACTTCGAGCGTGGTTGGTGTAGCAGCGCTGCGGGCGATGGGCTGCGCGCGTGTGAGTTTCATCGTGCCGAACCGATTCGAGTTCGGCTATGGACTCACGCCAGAGATAGTGGCCATCGCGATGGCCGACAAACCCGACGTACTGGTAACGGTCGACAACGGCATTTCCAGCGTCGAAGGCGTGCGCGCGGCGCGTGCCGCCGGCGCAATCGTCATCATCACCGATCACCATTTGCCCGGCCGGGAGATTCCCGACGCAAACGCCATCGTCAATCCGAATCTTCCGGGTTGCGGGTTCGGCAGCCCGAACCTCGCCGGCGTCGGTGTGATCTTCTATGTACTCACGCTGGTACGGACCGAACTACGTGAACGCGGCTGGTTCGAGCGTATCGGCATCGAACCGCCGAATATGGCGGATTTCCTCGACCTGGTGTCGCTGGGCACGGTCGCGGACGTGGTACCGCTCGATCACAACAATCGCATCCTGGTGCAGCAAGGCTTGCGACGTATCAACGCCGGCAAAGCGAGGCCGGGGATTCGCGCACTGTGCGAGGCCGCAGGACGGCCGATGGCGACGTTGTCGGCCGCGGATCTCGGTTTCGGGCTTGCACCCAGGCTGAACGCCGCGGGTCGTCTCGACGACATGAGCATCGGTATCCGCTGCCTGCTCGCTGACAACATCATCGAGGCGCGATCGCTCGCGACGGCGCTCGAGGAACTCAACGAATCGCGCAAGGCGATTCAGCAACAGATGACGCACGAAGCAGAGCTGTCGGTGGCGGCGATCGATCTCTCCGGCGAGACGCAACTGGGTTTGTGCGTGTACCGGGAAGGCTGGCATCAGGGCGTTGTCGGCATCGTCGCCGGACGACTGAAGGATCGGTTCGCACGGCCGGTGATCGCGTTCGCCGATGCCGGCGCGATGGCGCAGGACGAATTGCGCGGATCTGCACGATCGATTGCTGGGGTGCATATCCGCGATGCGCTCGATGCGATTGCAACGCGTTATCCAGGTCTCATCCAGCGCTTCGGCGGTCATGCGATGGCGGCGGGATTGTCGATCCGACGGATTCACCTCGAACGGTTCACCGATGCGTTCGCGACGGAAGTCGGTCACTGGGTGAGCGCAGATCAAATCGGCGGAATCATCCTCAGCGACGGTGATCTGCAGGGCGCGGAACTCGAACTCTCGCTGGCCGAGGAAATCGCGCGGGGCGGACCGTGGGGCCAGGGCTTTCCGGAGCCGTTGTTTCACGGCGATTTCGACGTCGTCAATCAACGGGTGGTGGGAGAGCGCCATCTGAAACTGTCGCTGCGTAAGAACGCGCGTGTCGTCGACGCGATTGCGTTCAACCAAGTGCCGCTCGAAGGAGCGCAGCGCGCGCAGGTCGCCTATCGCTTGTCGCGCAACGATTTCCGCGATCGCGCGACGCTGCAGCTCGTCGTCGAGCACATCGTGCCGATGTGATCGTGTTAGCATTGCGCGCCTTTTTTCGAGACGCGACGCGAGCATGGCCGAGCTGACATCGTTACGGGAACAGTTGAAGGATCTGCGAGCACGCAATGACGCGCTCAGGGGGTATCTTTGACTTCGATGAACGCAAGGGCCGCCTCGAAGAGATAGAGCTCGAACTGCAACAGTCCGACGTGTGGGACGACCCCGATCGCGCCCAAGCGCTGGGAAAAGAACGCGCGGCGCTCGAACGCATCGTCACGAACCTCGAACGCGTGGGTACCGGTCTCGGTGACATGGGTGAACTGCTCGAGATGGCGGCGGCGGAAGACGACGCGGCCACCCTCGACGACGTCGAACGCGAGCTCGGTGCGGTGGACGCAAAACTCGGCGATCTCGAATTCCGCCGCATGTTCAACGGCGAACTCGACCCCAACAACGCCTTCCTCGAAATTCAAGCAGGCTCCGGCGGAACCGAGGCGCAGGATTGGGCGGAAATGCTGTTGCGCATGTATCTGAAGTGGGCCGAGCAGCGTGGCTTCACGGGCGAGATCATCGAGCTGTCGCCCGGTGAGGTGGCCGGCATAAAAGGCGCGACGGTGGCGGTGACCGGTGAATACGCCTATGGCTGGTTGCGCACCGAGACCGGTGTACATCGGCTGGTGCGTAAGTCGCCGTTCGATTCCGGCAACCGCCGGCACACCTCGTTTGCCTCGGTGTTCGTCTCGGCGGAAATCGACGAAGAAATCGAGATCGAGATCAATCCGTCCGACGTTCGCATCGACACGTATCGGGCGAGCGGGGCCGGCGGCCAGCACGTGAACAAGACCGACTCGGCGATTCGTATGACGCACTTGCCGACCAACACCGTGGTGCAATGTCAAAGCGAGCGATCTCAGCATCAGAACCGCGACAAGGCGTGGAAACAACTGCGCGCGAAGCTGTACGAACTCGAAATGCAGAAGCGGAAGGCGGCGCAACAAACCGTCGAAGACAACAAGGCCGACATCGGCTGGGGCAGCCAGATCCGGTCGTATGTGCTCGATCAGTCGCGCATCAAAGACCTGCGCACCAACGTCGAGCGCACCGATCCGAACGAAGTTCTGGACGGTGATCTGGACGAATTCATCGAAGCGAGTCTGAAGGCAGGTCTCTAATGACAGAAGAAAACGACATCATCCGGCACCGCCGCGAAAAGCTCGCGGCGTTGCGCGCAGCCGGAGAATCGTTTCCGAACGATTTTCGCCGCACGGCGTACGCAGCCGACCTGCAGGCCAAGTTCGGCGACATCACGAAGGAAGACCTGGAATCGCAAGCGATTGAAGTCTCGGTGGCCGGCAGGGTGATGCTGCGTCGCGTGATGGGGAAAGCGAGCTTTTTCACGCTGCAGGACAGCTCCGGCCGCATTCAGTGTTACGTACGCCGCGAACAGATCGGCGAAGGGGCATATCAGGCGTTCAACGATCTTTGGGACATCGGCGACATCGTCGGTGTTACCGGCAAGCTGTTCCGTACGAACAAGGGTGAATTGACGGTGGAAGCAAGCGGCGCGCGCATGCTCGCAAAGTCGCTGCGGCCGTTGCCCGAGAAATTCCACGGACTCACCGACCAGGAAACCCGGTCGCGCCAGCGCTATCTCGATCTGATGATGAACGAGGATACGCGCACGCTGTTCGAGAAGCGCAGTGCGATCATTCAGGCGTTGCGCGGCTTCTTCGTTTCGCGCGGCTTTCTCGAAGTAGAAACTCCGATGATGCATCCGATTCTCGGCGGTGCGTCGGCGCGCCCGTTCGTCACGCATCACAACGCGCTCGACATGGACCTGTATCTGCGGATCGCGCCGGAGCTGTATCTGAAGCGGCTCGTGGTCGGCGGTTTCGAGCGCGTGTTCGAGGTGAACCGGAATTTCCGCAACGAAGGTCTGTCGCCGCGCCACAATCCCGAATTCACGATGCTCGAGTTCTATCAGGCGTACAGCGACTATCGCGACCTGATGGATCTCACGGAACAGATGTTCAAGGAAGTGGCGCAGAACGTGCTCGGCACGACCATTGTGAACTTCCAGGGGCAGCACATCGACTTCGGTGCGCCGTTCGAACGGCTGACGATGGCTGATGCGATCGTTCGATATACGGGTATCGACGCGGAGACCGTTCGCGATGCGGCAAAGTTGCGCCGCGCACTCGTCGATATGAACCAGGCACCCAATCCCAACTGGTCGCTCGGCCGAATGCAGGTGGAAGTGTTCGAGGCACGCGTCGAAGAGCGTCTGATCGATCCCGTCTTCATAATGGCGCACCCGGCGGAGACGTCGCCGCTCGCACGTCGGAACGACGCCGATCCGACCGTCACGGATCGATTCGAGCTGTACATTCAAGGTCGCGAGATCGCCAACGGCTTTTCCGAGCTGAACGACCCCGAGGATCAGGCTGAACGATTCCGCGTGCAGATGGAGTTGAAGAACGCCGGCGACGAAGAAGCGATGGAATACGACCACGACTACATCACCGCGCTCGAGTACGGCTTGCCACCGACGGCCGGTGAGGGCGTGGGTATCGATCGTCTCGTGATGCTGCTGACGAACACCACGTCGATCCGCGACGTGCTGCTGTTTCCGCACATGCGGCCGAGGGACGAGCAGACGTGACGGAGCGCGCCGCTTCCGACCGCGTGGTGCTGCACGCGTCCTGGAAGCGCGTGCTGCTCGAGGAGTTCGACAAAACCTACATGCGCAACCTGCGCGCCTTCCTGCTGAAGGAGCGCGAGGCACGCAAAGCG
The DNA here is from genome assembly GCA_041739525.1 of Pseudomonadales bacterium. Classification (GTDB taxonomy): domain Bacteria; phylum Pseudomonadota; class Gammaproteobacteria; order Pseudomonadales; family Azotimanducaceae; genus DATJGR01. The sequence continues at coordinate 15,636 of JBGSNQ010000131.1, forward strand.
ATCTATCCCAAAGGCCCCGAGATCTTCGCGGCGCTCGACCTGACGCCCCTCGAAGACGTGCGCGTGGTGATCATCGGACAAGATCCCTATCACGGTCCGAATCAGGCACATGGTTTGTGTTTCTCCGTGCAGCCGGGCGTCGAAGAGCCGCCGTCGCTGCTGAACATCTTCCAGGAGATCAATTCCGACATGTCCGACCCGAACGTGCCCGGCGGCCGCGCGGACGGACATCTGCAACCCGGACACGGATGTTTGACGTCGTGGGCGAGGCAAGGCGTGCTATTGCTGAACGCCGTACTAACGGTTGAACGTGGCCGCGCCGGCTCGCATCAGGGTCGCGGTTGGGAAACGTTCACCGATCGGATCGTGGAGATCCTCAACGCGGAAACCGAAGGGGTGGTGTTCATGTTGTGGGGCAGTTACGCGCAGAAGAAAGGCGCGATCGTCGACCGATCGCGCCATTGCGTGCTGTCTTCGCCGCACCCGTCGCCGTTGTCGGCGCATCGGGGCTTCTTCGGCTGCCGACACTTCTCGAAGGCAAACCGGTATCTCGTGTCGAAAGGTAAAGCGCCGATCGACTGGTTCGCGGTGGAATAGTTCCTTCTCAGAATTCCGCGACTTCGTGCTCCAGCACGTCTGCGTACTTCGCCAGTGCCGCGTCGCGCCGCTTGATGAGGTGATAGTCGGGGAACAGCTCGTTCGTTCCCTGATACCCGCCGAGCACCTGCCGCGCGACGGTGACTTTGTGCACCTCGGTCGGGCCGTCGGCGAGACCCATGTGATACGAGTCGAGCACGCCGGCCGCAAACGGCATCTCCGTGGAGAGCCCGAGCGAACCATGGATCTGCAGCGCGCGCGAATATACGTCGTGATAGACGCGCGGCATCGCCGCTTTCACCGCAGAGATATCGGCGCGCACTTTCCGGTAGTCCTTGTAGCGATCGATTTTCCACGCGGTGCGCAGCACCAGCAGACGGAACTGTTCGATGTCGATCCACGAGTCCGCGATCATCGCCTGCACGAGTTGCTTCTGCGCGAGCACTTCGCCCTGCGTCGTGCGTGACAGCGCGCGTTCGCACGTCATATCGAATGCGCGCTTCACCTTGGCAACAGTGCGCATTGCATGGTGAATACGGCCCCCGCCGAGACGCGTTTGCGCGACGATGAAGCCCTGGCCCGGTTCGCCGAGCATGTGATCGCGCGGAATGCGCACGTCGTTGTAGCGCATGTAGGCGTGGGCGCCTTCGCGTTCGTAGCCCACCGCCACGTTACGAACGATTTCGATGCCCTTGGTATCCGACGGCACGATGAACATCGACATGCGCTGATACGCGGGCGCGTCGACGTCGGTCACCGCCATCACGATGAGAAACGACGCATAGCGGGCGTTTGACGAGAACCACTTCTCGCCGTTGATCACCCACTCGTCGCCTTTCGCTTCGGCCACGCAGCTGAACACCTTCGGATCTGCGCCGCCTTGCGGTTCTGTCATCGAATAGCAGGAACAGATTTCGTTGTTCAGCAGCGGCTCGAGATAGCGGGCTTTCTGCGCGGCCGTGCCGTAGTGCGCCAGAATTTCCGCATTCCCGGTATCCGGCGCCTGACAACCGAATACGGTCGGGGCGCATTTTGCGCGGCCGAGGATTTCGTTCATCAACGCGAGTTTCACCTGACCGTAACCCTGGCCGCCCAGCTCCGGCCCGAGGTGACATGCCCACAAACCGCGCTTCTTCACCTCCGCCTGCAGCGGTGGAATCAGCTTTGCGCGGTTCGGATCGGTGAAATCGTTCGGATGGCCGATGACGAAATCGAGCGGCTCGATTTCCTCCGTGACGAATGCGTCGATCCAGTCGAGTTCGCGTTGGAATTCGGGCTCGGTTTCGAATGACCAGCTCATGGGTGTGCCCCTGCTTGGATGGTGAGTTGTGTTGAACAGTGGAATGAAGCGAGAGAGTAAACCGGTTCACGGGTGACGCGACAGGCCGCGTCGGCCGTTTCAGCCGCATCGATGGCTGCGCAATTCATCCCGGGAGAGGGTTGTGCGATGATCCGCGCAATTTCAATTTCCCGGAGTTCCGACATGGCCCAGAAGCTGCCTCTCTTCATCGGCGGTGAGTTCATCGAGAGCCAGACCAGCGAGTGGCAGCCGATCACCAATCCGGCCACTCAGGATGTGCTCGCCGATGTGCCGTTTGCGACGTTTCAGGAGGTGGATCGCGCGGTTGGCAGCGCGAAAGAAGCATTCCAGACGTGGCGCGAGGTACCCACGCCGGAACGCGCGCGGCTCATGCTTCGCTACCAGGATTTGCTGAAGAAATACCAGGACGACATCGCGCGCATCCTGTCGAAGGAAACCGGCAAGACGTTTGCCGATGCACAGGGTGACGTGTGGCGTGGCATCGAAGTGGTCGAACACGCGTGCAACGTGTCCACGCTGATGATGGGCGAGACGGTAGAGAACGTTGCACGCAAGATCGACACCTACAGCTACATGCAACCGATCGGCGTGTGCGTCGGCATCACACCGTTCAATTTTCCCGCGATGATTCCGCTGTGGATGTTCCCGATGGCGATCGCGTGCGGCAACACGTTCGTGCTGAAGCCGTCGGAACAGGACCCGATGACGCCGCACCGGCTGATCGAACTGTTCGTGGAGGCCGGTGCGCCGAAAGGCGTGGTGCAGCTCGTGCATGGCGGCCGGCAACAGGTCGACGCGTTGTTGACGCACCCTGACGTGAAGGCGATTTCGTTCGTGGGCTCGGTACCGGTGGCGCAACACGTGTATCGAACCGGCACTCAGCATCTCAAGCGCGTGCAGGCCATGGCCGGCGCGAAGAACCACATGGTGATCATGCCGGATGCGAATAAGGAGCAGGTCATCAGCAACCTGATCGGCGCATCGTGCGGTGCCGCGGGCCAGCGTTGTATGGCGATCAGCGTCGCAGTGTTCGTCGGTGCGGCGAAACAGTGGATTCCGGAAGTGCAGGCGGCGATGGCGAAGGTAACGCCCGGTCCGTGGGACGCACCGGCATCCGCTTACGGCCCGCAGATCAACCCGAAAGCGAAGGAGCGGATTCTCGGCTTCATCAAGAAGGGCAAAGAGGAGGGCGCTACCTGTCTGCTCGACGGTTCGGACTGCAAGGTAGCCGGCTTCCCGAACGGCAATTGGCTCGGACCGACGCTGTTCACCGACATCGAACCGTCGATGTCGATCTATAAGGAAGAGATCTTCGGGCCGGTGTTGCTGGCAGCGCAGGTAGACAGTCTCGATGCCGCCATCGGCATGATCAACGCGAACCCTTATGGCAACGGTACGTCGATCTTCACCTCCAGCGGCGGCGCAGCGCGCAAATTCCAGCATGAGATCGAAGTGGGGCAGGTCGGCATCAACGTGCCGATTCCGGTGCCGCTGCCGTTCTTCTCGTTCACCGGCTGGAAACAGTCGTTCTTCGGCGACCAGCACGCGTATGGCAAGCAAGCGGTGCGTTTCTACACCGAAACCAAGACCATAACGGCGCGCTGGTTCGACGAATCGTCCGCCGTCGGTTCCAACATGACGATCAAGCTGCAGTGAACTTCGATCTCACCGAAGACCAGCAGGCCTATCGAGACGCCGCGCGGCAGTTTGCCGCCGGCGAACTCGCGCCTCATGCCGCTCGTTGGGACGAGGAACAGCACTTTCCAAAGGATGTGATCCGGCGCGCCGGCGAGCTCGGCTTCTGTGCGTTGTACACGCCGGTGGCCGATGGAGGACTGGGTCTGTCGCGCCTCGACGCGAGCCTGATCATCGAAGAGTTGGCGGCGGGCTGCACGTCCACTACGGCATACATCACCATTCACAACATGGCGTTATGGATGATCGCCACGTTCGGTTCCGATGCGCTGAAGGCGCAATGGTGTCCATCGATGGTCACTGGCGAGAAGCTCGCTTCGTATTGCCTCACTGAGCCGACGGCGGGATCCGATGCGGCGGCGCTGAAGACGATTGCGAAGCGCGTCGGTGACCACTACGTGCTTTCCGGCAGCAAGGCCTTCATCTCCGGCGCCGGGTCGACGGATGTGCTCGTGGTAATGGCACGGCTCGAAGACGAGAAGGGCGTGCACCCGGGCTCCGGCGGCGTGTGCAGCTTGCTCGTGCCGGGCGATGCTCCCGGTATCACCTATGGTCGCAAGGAACAGAAGATGGGTTGGAACAGCCAACCCACGCGGCAGATCAATTTCGATGGCGTATCGGTGCCGGTCGGCAATCGCCTCGGCGCGGAGGGCGAAGGCTTCAAGATTGCGATGCGCGGCCTCGACGGCGGGCGCATCAACATCGCGACGTGCTCGATTGGAACCGCACAGGCGGCGCTCGATCAGGCCGCCCGTTACATGTCCGAACGCAAGCAGTTCGGCCAGGCGATCTCTCAATTCCAGGCACTGCAGTTCAAGCTCGCCGACATGGCAACCGAACTGGTGGCGGCACGCACGATGGTGCGGCTGGCCGCGTGGAAACTCGATTCGAAGGATCCGGATGCCACCACGTTCTGCGCAATGGCAAAGCGCTTTGCTACCGACGTCGGTTTCGACGTATGCAACGCGGCGCTGCAGCTGCATGGCGGATACGGTTACATCAAGGAGTTTCCCCTCGAGCGGCACGTTAGAGACAGCCGAGTGCATCAGATTCTCGAGGGGACGAACGAAATCATGCGCGTGATAATCGCGCGCCGCGTATTGATGGAAGGGGCAACCGAGGTGATTCGATGATCAGCAGTACCACTCAGAAACTGAAGGTCGAGGTGCGCGGACATACCGCGCTGGTGACCATCGACAATCCGGCGGCCAATACCTGGGACGAAGAGAGTCTCGGCGGGCTGTCCAAACTCGTCGACGCGTGCACGGTGGACAAGTCGATCTACGCAATCGTGGTAACGGGCAACGGCGAGAAGTTCTTTTCGGCCGGCGCGGACCTGAAGTTGTTTGCCGACGGCAACAAGGGCGTGGCGGCAACGATGTCGGTTGCGTTCGGCAGCGCGTTCGAGAAGCTCGCGAACTTTCGCGGAGTGACGATCGCCGCCATTAACGGCTTCGCCATGGGCGGCGGACTCGAGTGCGCGATGGCGTGTGATATCCGCATTGCGGAGCGTCAGGCGGTAATGGCATTGCCCGAAGCGACTGTGGGGCTGCTGCCGTGCGGCGGCGGCACCCAGAACCTGGCGTGGCTGGTGGGCGAGGGCTGGGCGAAGCGGATGATCCTGTGCGGTGAACGGGTCGACGCCGAAACGGCCTTGCGGATCGGCCTGATTGAAGAAATGGTCGAAAAAGGCGCAGCCCTTGGGCATGCGTTGGCAATGGCCGAATCGGCCGGCAAGCAAAGCCCGCCGGCCGTAGCCGCGTGCAAGGATCTGATTCAGCGCGCGCGTGAAGGCGACATTGCGTCGGCGTATGCGTCCGAGCGGGAGTCGTTCGTGAAGCTGTTCGATACGCTCGATCAAACCGAAGGTGTTCGATCGTTTCTCGAGAAGCGTAAACCCGTTTGGAAGAATGCATGACGGCGCAGCGCCTGCTGAATGGTTCCACTGAGGTCGTCGTACTCGAAGAACGCGCGACACGATCCGGCCACATCCTTGCGATTGCGACGCTCAACTTCGAGAAGACGCTCAACTCGCTGTCGTTGCCGATGATCGAAATTCTCGCGCCTGCGCTGGCGCGTTGGAACGCGCGCGACGACGTCGTTGCGGTGTTGTTGAGAGGCGCCGGTGAGCGCGCATTCTGCGCCGGTGGCGACATTCAGGCGCTGTATCACGGCATGTCGCGAAATCACGCGGCGAAAGAGCAGCTTGACGACTATCCCGCGCGCTTCTTTGAAGCCGAGTATCGACTCGACTACGCGATCCATTGCTCGAAGAAGCCGGTGATCTGTTTCGGCCACGGCGTAGTCATGGGCGGTGGCTTGGGACTCTTCTCTGCATCGCAGTATCGTCTGGTGACCGAACGTTCACGGGTTGCCATGCCCGAAGTGACGATCGGTCTGTTTCCCGACGCCGGTGCTTCCTGGATCCTCAAAGGCATACCGGCAGCATTCAGTACATGGCTGGGTATGACCGGTACACACATGATGGCCTCCGACGCGCTGCACATCGGCCTCGGCACGCACGCGATACCTGCAACGGCTTGGCCTCAGCTGGTCGAGCATCTATCGGATTCGCAGTGGCGCGGCGGCTCCGCCGATGCGGCGAACATCGAATCCGCAATCGAGGCGTGTGGACGACCCACGCTCTCGGAAAGTGCGTTGGCGGGGCACGCGGAGGCGCTCCATTCGGTCATGCCGGATCTGCCGAAAACGCTCGATGAAACCGTATCTCGTCTAACGGAGTTGTCCGGCCGCGACGAGTGGATCGACAAAGGCCTCGCTGGAATGCGCAACGGCTGTCCGACCTCCGTGGGCATCGTGCACGAGCAACTGTTGCGTGTTCCGCCCATGACATTGGCGGATACGTTTCGAATGGAACTGAACATTGCAAATCACTGCGCGCGCAACCCCGACTTCACCGAGGGCGTTCGTGCACTGATCATCGACAAAGACAACAAACCCGCTTGGGCGTACGGCAACCTGCGGGGCCTTCCCCACGACTATGTCGCGGCACACTTCGACAGTCTGTGGAAGGTTCATCCGCTGGCGGATCTGGGAGAACAATGATGGCTCGCATCGGCTTCGTCGGACTCGGCAACATGGGCGGCCCGATGCTGCTCAACTTACTGAAGGCCGGACATCAAATCAGTGCCTTCGATCTCGTCGAGTCGGCGCTCGCACGGGCGAAGGAGGCGGGTGCTTCGATAGCGGTGTCCGCCGCGAATACCGCCAAGGACGCCGAATTCTTCATCAGCATGCTGCCGGCAAGCCGCCACGTGGAAGGGCTCTATCTGACGCCCGACTCCGAAGGCAAAACGCTGCTCGATCGCATTTCGAAATCGACCGTCGTGATCGACTGCAGCACCATCTCGCCGCAATCGGCGCGCAAAGTGGCCGAGGCAGCGAAGGCGCGCGGCGTCGAAATGCTCGATGCGCCGGTGTCGGGCGGAACGGCGGGTGCGGAAAAGGGCACGCTGACGTTCATCGTTGGGGGCGATGCGAAGGTACTGGAACGAGGTCGGCCGATCCTCGAGAAGATGGGTGCCAACATCTTCCACGCGGGTCCGCAAGGAGCGGGGCAGGTCGCGAAGATCTGCAACAACATGCTGCTCGCAATTCACATGACCGGCACGGCCGAAGCGCTTGCGCTCGGCGTTGCGAACGGTCTCGATCCCGCGGTGTTGTCGGAGATCATGAAGCGGTCGTCAGGCGGCAACTGGTCGCTCAACGTCTACAACCCGTATCCCGGCGTAATGGAAGGAGTTCCTGCATCGCGCGGCTACTCCGGCGGATTTCTCGTCGACCTGATGATCAAGGACCTCGGTCTCGCGATGGATGCCGCCGACGGCACCGATATGGCGATTCCGATGGGCGCGCTGGCGCGCAACCTCTATCGGTTGCTCAAGAAACAGGCAGACGCAGGGGCGCTCGATTTCTCGAGCATTCAAAAGCTCTACACGAAGGACGCTTAGCCGCCTGCGACGGGGCTACGAGAGCATCTCCATCGCCGCCTGCATGTCTTCCGACAGATCCTCGACTTCGGTCACGTCGATCGACGGATCGAGGCCGAGCTTGGTGAACGACTTGATCCTGGTCCAGTCGAGCTGCGCACACGGGTGGTTCGTTCCTGCATACGTCTGCAGATGCGCAACCATCACCACGTCTACGTAATCCGTCTGGGTACTATCCCGGTCGTACACGGTGTGTTGCACGGGCACGATCGCCAGTTCGGTCGGGAACTTCCAGTTGCGCAGGATCAGTCCACCGAGTTCGCCGTGTATTTCTTCGATCACACGATCGAGCGTGATGCTGTCGTTCAGGAGCCGATCGTGTTCCTCGGCCCAGGTCAGAATCGGTAGCGCGCCGATGTTGTGTGTCAGGCCGGCCAGCATCGCCTGGTCGGGTTTCAGCTTGGTGAAGTTGCGGGCGAGTACGGTGCTGATTGCCGCGATCTGCGTGGCTTGTGCCCAGACATTGCGCAGCTTCCGGTCGATGACGTCGGACGTGGCCTGAAACATCTGCTGCATGGCGAGGCCGGTAGCCAGATTGCAGGTGTAGTCCATGCCAAGTCGACTGACCGCCGTGCCGATCGTCTCGATCTCGCGCGCGCCGCGATACATCGGCGAGTTCGCCACCTTCAACACGCGCGCCGCAAGGCTCGGGTCTTCTCCGATCACCTCGGCGAGATCAGCGGCCGAGATGTCCTCTCGTTCGGCTGCGTCGCGGATTTTCAGTGCGACCTCGGGCAAGGTCGGCAGCTGCAACTGATCCTTGCTGATCGCAATGGTGACTTCTTCGCGAACCGCGTCGGCAACGCCGGACATGGACTTACTCCCGATAATTCGATGGGTCGACCGAAGTATAGGAGAGTTATTGCAAAGCGAATTTCACCGTGCCGGCGTGCAGGCTGCCATCGGCGGCGTCATTGAGAACCGCCAGTGCGTCGCCTGTGGACACGGTGATGGCGGCTGCGTTGACGAGTGTCCCCGCACTGCGGCCGCCGACATCGACCAGCGATTCACCTGCCGCCGGCGCCGGAATGCCGTTCCACTGCAATCGACGCAGATGCCGCTTCGGCTGCCCGCGGTGTTGCGTACGCGCGACTATTTCCTGGCCCAGATAGCAGCCTTTGGCGAAGCTGACTGCATCGAGCTGATCGTAGTCGAGCATCTGCGGCAGAAACGATTCCGACGTCGACTTGGTAACGTGCGCGATACCTGCGCGCACGTCGTGAAGATCCCACCCGTCGGCGTCGCCGGTCTCGCCGCGCGCTTCGTATTCGAGCCACGTTGCCCGCGCGTCGGCCAGCGAAAGAACCAGCAGTACGCGCCGGGGTGCGCCGGGCATTGACACGGCGTACCCACCGCGAAACGGTGCAACCGTTAGCGGCTCGGCAGGCAGCGCTGCGTCGTTCGGTTCGATGAGGCCGAGCAGAATCGGTGTGGCGTCGACGGGGGCGAAGCGCGAGCGCGAAAACGCCAGATACTTGCGCAAGCTCTCGACTACGACGTCGCGCAGCGATGCATGGACGACGAGCGACGGATGTCCGTTGTCGAGCAGCACGGTTGCATCGGCAACGACGCGCCCCTTGATGTTGCAGTATGCGCCCCACAACGCGCGCGTCGGTCCGAGCAGCGTCATGTCGCATGTGAGATAGCCCTGCAGAAACGTCGCCGCGTCGGGCCCGACCAGTTGCAGCGCCGCAAAATGGTTGAGGTCGACGCAACGCGCAACCGCGGCATCCGCCTTCGCAGCCGCGAACGCGCGCGGCGCATCGTTGATATCGCGAACGACGAACGCGCGTTGTTCGAGAAACCGCTTCCAGTCCTGCTGCACGCCGAAACTCACGCAATGATGTTGTCGATGCTCATGATTTTGGTCGCCGGAGCAGTTAGTGTCGAGTCCACACTACGAGACCGACGTACCGAATGCCGCATGAACACGCGTGAAGAGAACCTGGAACGGGATGCCGAACGGCTCGCCGAACGGCACCGCTGCTATTGGCGCAGCCGACGCGGGTTATTGGAGCTCGATCTGCTGCTGCCACCGTTTGTGAAGGCGCGATTCGACTCGCTGTCGGGTGCGCAGGTGTCTGCGCTGCAACGCCTGCTCCACTGCGAAGACCAGGATATCTGGGACTGGTTTCAACGACGCGCCCTACCTGGCGACGCCGAGTTGCTGGAGATCGTGGAACTGGTGCGTGCGTTCAATGACGGGCACGCCAACAACCGTTGAGTGGCGCATCGACTGGCGAACGGGGCGGCTGCGTACGCTGCTCCCGATTTCGGTTCATTCCGTTTCACTGTGGACCGCGTTGGAGTTCGCTCGCGAATGGACACTGGCTTGGATAATGGTGGTCGGCGTGCTGATCAGCGCCGTGCAGGAGTGCCGCACCTGGGTTCGCGAGCGGCGCATTGCACATAAGCTCACGCTCATTCCGGGTGGAATCGAAGTCGACTCCGCTGCTTGTTATGCCACTCGTGCGTGGTTCGGCCCGCGCTGCACCGCGGTGTGGTTGAGAGCCGCCCGGCAACGAATCCTGTTGTGGGTAGTGCACGGCGAACTGAGCGTCGCCGGTCACGCGGCGCTGCGGCGGCATCTGAAAGCGCTGAAGCTTGCGTGAGGCGCGGCGCTTAGCCCGCTACCGGACGTAGCACATCGAGAGGATCGGCGAAGCTCGGATACAGTACCGTGTCGCGCGCATCGGTCCGCAGTTGCGGATGATCGAGCGTGTAGTGCAACCCGCGGCTCTCTCGTCGTGCGCGCGCAGAGCGAACGATCAGATCGGCCACGTGAATGAGATTGCGCAGTTCGATCAGGTCGCTGCTGACACGATAGTTGCTGTAGTACTCGTGCACTTCGCGCTTTAGCAGTTCGATGCGATGCATGGCGCGCTCGAGACGCTTGTCGGTACGAACGATACCGACGTAGTCCCACATGAACTGGCGCAGTTCGTGCCAGTTGTGCGAGATCACTACGTCTTCGTCGGAGTCTTTGACCCGGCTTTCGTCCCAGTCGGGAATCGGTGTAGTCGACGCGGGCACAGGGAGTTGCGTTCGAATGTGGTCCGCGGCCGCTTTACCGTAGACGAGACATTCGAGCAGCGAATTGCTCGCCAGGCGGTTCGCGCCGTGCAGTCCGGTGAAACTCGCTTCGCCGATGGCGTAGAGACCGGGAATATCGGCTGCACCGTTCAGATCGACGACGACACCGCCGCACGTGTAGTGAGCGGCCGGCACGACCGGTATCGGTTCACGCGTGATGTCGATGCCGAGCGAGGCGCACGTAGCGAAAATGTTGGGGAAGTGCTTCTTGATGAGCGCGCTCGGCTTGTGACTGATGTCGAGGTACACGCAGTCGGCGCCGAGCCGCTTCATCTCGTGGTCGATTGCGCGCGCGACGACGTCGCGCGGGGCGAGTTCGGCGCGGGCGTCGAACTTCGGCATAAATCGTTCGCCATCGGGCAGCCGCAATATCCCGCCTTCGCCACGGACCGCCTCCGTGATCAGGAACGACTTCGCGTGCGGGTGGAACAAACAGGTCGGATGGAACTGATTGAACTCCAGGTTCGCGACGCGACATCCGGCGCGCCATGCCATGGCGATGCCATCGCCGGTCGAGCCATCCGGGTTGCTGGTGTAGAGGTAGACCTTGCTCGCGCCGCCCGTCGCGAGGATGACGCACGGTGCTTCGAATACCTCGACGTGGTCGGTTTTCTGGTTGTAAACGTAGGCGCCGACGCAGCGATTGTTCGCGGCACCCAGCTTGGCGGTGGTAATCAGGTCGATGGCCACGTGGTTCGCGAACATGTCGATGTTAGCCGCCGCGCGTGCTTCGCGTATCAGGTTCGATGAGACGGCGTGCCCGGTGGCGTCGGCGACGTGCAACACGCGACGGAACGAATGGCCCCCTTCCTGGGTCAGATGGAAGTCACCGCCGTCACGATCGAACGCAACGCCCCAGCGAATGAGTTGAGCAATGGCCTCACGCGCATGACACACCACGTGCCATACGGTCTTCTCACGACACAAACCCGCGCCGGCGTGCAGCGTGTCCTGCACGTGTTCGTATTCGCTGTCGACGGGGTCGGTGACGGCGGCAATTCCACCTTGCGCCCAGTCGGTGGAACCGGAGTCGAGTTCGTCTTTGGACAGTACCGCGATCTTCGCGTGAGGAGACAAATGCAACGCCGCAGCAAGCCCTGCAGCACCGCTGCCGATGATCAAAACGTCGTGTCTGTTACGTTCTCCCACGCACTGCCGCTCGGATCGGGCGGGCTAGTATAAACCACGGTCTGACGGCAGAATATGCGACCCCCGCACTCCCAATCCCCATCGTTGCGTGGTCAGAGCATCGCTCGGTTGCCGTTCGACAACAGCAGGAACCGACCGTTTCGTGAGGAACCGTTAGGCGTGGCCAAGGATACGGACAAGGAACTCGTTCGACGGGTTCAGAAAGGAGACCGGCGCGCCTTTGATCTACTGTTCAGCCGCTATCAGCACAAGATCCACGGGCTCGTCAGTCGTTACGTGCGCACGCACGACGAGATCGACGACGTCGTCCAGGAAGCGTTCATCAAGGCCTATCGCGCGCTGCCGCGTTTTCGCGGTGAGAGTGCGTTCTATACCTGGCTCTACCGCATCGCGATCAACACTGCGAAGAACTATCTCGTAGCGCGCAGTCGACGTCCGCCCGATGTCGATGTCGATGTGACGGACGCGGAACACCTCGACGGCAGCGATTCGCTTCGCGACAGCGAAAATCCAGAGAACAGCCTCACGCGCGATGAACTGGAGCAGGCGATCAACTCGGCCATCAGTCGATTGCCCGACGATCTGCGCAGCGCAGTAACACTTCGAGAATTCGATGGTCTAAGCTACGAACAAATTGCCGAGATCATGGATTGCCCCGTCGGTACGGTGCGTTCGCGAATATTCAGAGCTCGCGAAGCCATCGACGATCGTATACGTCCATTGATTGGTTCTCGTTGAGTGATCGGCTCGCGTTGAGGAGGGTGGGTTTCAAGCATCATGTCTGAGCAGCTCAAAGAGTCACTGTCGGCCGTCATGGACGGCGAGGCAGACGAATTCGAAATTCGGCGTGTGCTGAACGAAGCGGAAAACGATCCCGACTTGCGCGGTGTTTGGGAACGTTATCACCTCGTGCGCAGCGTAATGCGCGGCGAAGGTCGCACGCGAAGCGCAGATCGTTTGAGCGCGCGGTTCTGGACCGAGATCGATGCGGTCGACGAAGCACCCGTCAGCAACACATCAGAGGTATCGGCCGACAAACCGCGTTCGATCTGGACGACGTGGGGACAGCGAGCAGCAGGCGTTGCCGTTGCGGCAGGTGTCGCGGCCGCCGTGGTCATCGGCTATCGCGGCAATGAATCGTCAACAGCGCCGCCGGCACAGGTTGCTGTAGTAGCGCAGCCTGTACCGGGTAACCTGATCGCGCAGTTCGACGATGAAATCGGTCGCCAGACGATGCCCCCAGCGCTTGATCTGCAGCGTGCGCACGCTTACATGCTGCACCACGCCCACCACGTTGCACTGAACAATCGAAGTGTCGTGCCATTCGTCAAGGTTGCCGCGTTCGAATCGACGAAATGAGATTCGTGTCCCTTCCGTTTTTTTTCCTGTCACTCGTCATGGGAGTGTTGCTTGCGGTTCCCGCGGCGGCTGAAGAGCGCACGCCCGCGCAGTGGCTCGACCTGATGAACCGCGGCTTTCTCGAATCGAGCTACGACGGCATCTTCAGCTACTTCAGCGGCGACGATCTTTCGACATTGCGCGTCGTGCATACCGTAACCAAAGGCGTTCAGCGTGAACGCCTCGTGCATCTGAACGGGGCGCCGCGCGAAATCGTGCGCACCGGCGACGAAGTCGAGTGCATCCTGCGACCCGGGGACGAAATTCTCGCGCTCGAAAGCAGCATTCCTTCGGGACCGTTCGCGCGCGCCTTCTCGCGCGCGTTCGAAGGTGTCTCTGACAACTACACGCTGTCGCTGCACGGCACCGATCGGGTGGCCAATCGCGATGCGATTCGCCTGGCGGTGGTGCCACGCGACACCCAACGCTACGGCTTCCGTTTGTGGCTCGATCAGGAAACGGGCTTGCTGTTGCGGTCGGAACTGGTCGACATGAAAGGCACGAAGCTCGAGATCTTTCAGTTCGCCACATTGAAAGTCGGCGGGCCGATCACCGAGCAGGACCTCGCGCCGGAGTCGGGTGCGGGTGCGCTTACGAGCCATCTGTCGCTAGACGCTGCAACGCCGACCGAATCGCGGAAGGCAAACTGGCATGCGGAGTGGGTTCCTGACGGTTTTACGATGGCATCGTGGGACATTCGGCGCACCCCCAGTTCGCTGAAACCCGTGGATACGTTGATGTACTCCGACGGTCTCGCGGCATTCTCGGTGTTCATCGAAGACATGCCGGAGTCGGGCGCAAACGCACTGATCTCGCGCAGCGGGGCAACCGTTGCGGTTTCCGAGGTGGTGGCCGGTGGTCCGCAGGACGCGGTAAATCACCTGGTGACCGTCGTCGGGGAGATCCCGACCGATACCGCACAACGCATCGCGCAGTCGATCCGATACGTTGCCCAATGACGCACGCTACGGCGCGCGGCTCGACCTACCGCCGCAACGGATCGCAAGTTGGGTTGCCGGTGCCGACGCGCCATACTGCGCGCCGCGCTTTGCGGGCACGCGGTTCCACAAGACGGCTATGCTGATCACGGGGCGACGTCGTTGAACCAAGCGGTTCCGCTGCGGTCCGATGCGCGGTCCGGTCTCTTCACCCATGGGAAAATCGAGAATTTCATGAATACCGTTCTTCTGGCGCGACGCCTCAACGCTCTGCTGGGTGCTGCGGCACTGGCGTGGGCCTTGTTGGGTGGCACCACGGCGGCAGCGAAGGAACTGCCGGACTTCACCGGGCTGGTGGAGAAATATTCACCGGCGGTCGTCAATGTCAGTACTACTCAGAAGCGCGACCGGCTCGGCGACGGAAGCGGCGGCAATCCCGACATGGACGAATTCTTCCGGCGCTTCTTCGGCCCCGAGGGGCGCGGTCCGCAGGGGCCGGATGGCGGCGGCGGGGCGCCGTTCGGTCAGCGTCGATCGCTGGGTTCGGGCTTCATCATTTCGGCGGAAGGCTACGTCCTCACCAACAATCACGTCGTCGAAGACGCGGACGAGATCGTCGTACGTATGAACGATCGGCGCGAACTCGTTGCCACGCTGGTCGGTTCCGATCCGCGCTCGGACCTCGCACTATTGAAGGTGAACGCGGCCAATCTTCCAGTGGTCAAGCTCGGGCATTCGAACGGGTTGAAAGCCGGTCAGTGGGTGCTGGCGATCGGCTCGCCGTTCGGGTTCGACTATTCGGTAACCGCGGGAATCATCAGCGCGATCGGTCGCAGCCTTCCGACCGAGAACAACGAGAACTATGTGCCTTTCATTCAGACCGACGTCGCCATCAACCCGGGCAACTCCGGGGGACCCTTGTTCAACCTCGACGGCGAAGTGATCGGGATCAACTCGCAGATCTACACGCGATCGGGCGGCTTCATGGGTGTTTCGTTCGCGATTCCCGTGGATGTCGCGCTCGACGTGGTGGATCAGTTGAAAGCGCATGGCAAGGTGTCGCGCGGCTGGCTGGGCGTTGTCATTCAGGAGGTCAATCGCGATCTGGCGGAGAGCTTCGGCCTCGACAAACCCTCGGGCGCGCTTGTCGCACGCGTGATCGAGAACGGTCCTGCGGCCAAAGCCGGCTTGCACGAAGGCGACATCATTCTCGAGTTCAACAGCCAGCGCGTCGATCTGTCTTCGGATCTGCCGCACTTCGTTGGTCGCGCGCATCCGGGCAGCGAAGCACAGCTGGTCATCGTGCGCGCGGGTAAACGCGAAACGCTCAACATCGTCGTTGGCGAACTCGCCGCGCTGGACGAAGGTCAGGTCGCTTCCGCCGGGCCGGGTGCGACGCCGGTGCCGTCGAGAATCGGCGTCGTGGTGGAAGCGTTGACCGATCCGATCCAGCAGCGCGCTGGTGTCGATCATGGCGTGCGTGTCGTCGAAGCGAGCGGCCCGGCGGCGGAAGCCGGCATCCGGGAAGGCGATATCGTGACGCGCCTCAACAATCAGGAGATCGACTCACCCGAGACGTTTTCGAAGGTAGTCGATTCGCTGACACCAGGACGCTCCGTACCGGTGCTGATCGTGCGCGGTACCGCGCCGACGTTCCTGGCGCTGCGCGTCCCTTCCGAATGATAGGAAATGGAATGATCTGAATTTGCCGCGGCGCCGCATCTCCTTCGGGGTGCGGCGCATGGCAACGGTTTGCGCAGATGAGATACACTCCGCGCCGCCGCAAATACCCCGCAGCTCATTTACGTGTCGTCCATCGAGCACATTCGCAACTTTTCCATCATCGCCCACATCGACCACGGAAAATCGACCCTCGCCGATCGGTTGATTCAGTTGTGTGGTGGACTGACCGAGCGCGAGATGGCGGAGCAGGTGCTCGACTCGATGGACATCGAGCGCGAGCGCGGCATTACGATCAAGGCGCAGAGCGTGACGCTCTACTACGACGCGCTCGACGGCCGCCGCTATCAGCTCAATTTCATTGATACGCCCGGCCACGTCGACTTCAGTTACGAGGTGTCGCGTTCGCTCGCCGCATGTGAGGGCGCATTGCTTGTGGTCGATGCCGCGCAGGGTGTCGAGGCGCAATCGGTGGCCAACTGCTACACCGCAATCAACCAGGGTCTCGAAGTGATCCCGGTGCTGAACAAAATGGATCTGCCGCAGGCAGAGCCCGAGAAGGTGGCGACGGAAATCGAAGAGATCATCGGGCTCGACGCGAGCCAGGCGCTACGCGTCAGCGCGAAGACCGGCGCCGGCATTCCGGAATTGCTGGAGCAGCTCGTCGCGAAGGTGCCGCCGCCGCAAGGCGATCCCGATCGTCCGTTGCAGGCACTCATCATCGACTCGTGGTTCGACAACTATCTCGGCGTAGTCTCGCTGGTGCGCGTCGTGCACGGTCGGATATCGAAAGGCGACCGCATCGTCGTCAAGTCGGTCGGCCGTACGCAACTGGTCGACGGCGTAGGGTGCTTCAGCCCGAAGCGGACCGAACGCGAATCGCTCGGTGCCGGCGAAGTCGGTTTCGTGGTGGCGGGGATCAAAGAGATCCGCGGTGCGCCGGTGGGCGACACGATCGTCTCGTTGGCGCATCCCGATACCCCGCAGCTACCCGGCTTCGCGAAAGCCAAGCCGCAGGTGTATGCCGGGTTGTTTCCCGTCAACGGCGAGGACTTCGAGGACTTCCGCGATGCACTCAGCAAGCTGACGCTGAACGACGCATCGTTGTTCTACGAGCCGGAGAGCTCCGACGCGCTCGGGTTCGGATTCCGGTGCGGCTTTCTCGGCATGCTGCACATGGAAATCGTGCAGGAGCGCCTCGAACGCGAATACAACCTCGACCTGATCAGTTCGGCGCCGACGGTTGTGTACGAAGTGCTGACGCGCAGCAACGAGGTTCTGTCGGTAGACAATCCGTCGCGACTGCCGGATGCGGGCCGCATTGCCGAAATGCGCGAACCCATCGTGTCGGCGAACATCCTCGTTCCGCAGGAATACCTGGGCAACGTGATCGGTCTGTGTACCGAACGACGCGGCATACAGAAGTCTCTGCAGTTCTCGGCGAACCAGGTGTCGGTGCACTACGAAATGCCGATGAGCGAAGTGGTGATGGATTTCTTCGATCGCCTGAAATCGGTCAGTCGCGGTTTCGCCTCGCTCGACTACAACTTCGAACGATTCGAAGCCGCCGATCTCGTGCGGCTCGATATTCTGATCAACGGCGATCGGGTGGATGCGCTTGCGATGATCGTGCACCGTGCGCACGCCCAACAACGCGGTCGTCAGTTGACCGAGAAGATGAAGGAGCTGATTCCGCGGCAGATGTACGACGTCGCGATTCAAGCTGCGATCGGCGGCCAGATCATCGCGCGTACCACCGTGAAGGCGTTGCGCAAGAACGTCACCGCCAAGTGCTACGGCGGCGACGTCACGCGTAAGAAGAAACTGCTCGAGAAACAGAAGGCCGGTAAGAAACGTATGAAGCAGCTCGGGCGAGTGGAGATTCCCCAGGACGCATTTTTGGCAGCGTTGCGGGTCGATCGCTGATGGATCTCGATTTCCCACTGATCCTGAGCTGGGCCGTCATCATCAGCGGCGTCATCTGGCTCGTTGACGTAGTGGCGCTCAAGCCGCGCCGTGTTCGCGCCGCGGAGGCGTATCGCGCCGCCGCCGGCAAGAGTCAGAGCGAGGACGCCGCCGATCAGATTCTGAAAGAACCGTTGCTGATCGAATACGCGCGATCGTTCTTCCCGGTGCTGCTGCTCGTACTGGTGCTGCGCAGTTTCCTGTTCGAGCCATATCAGATTCCGTCGGAGTCGATGGTACCGACGCTCGAAGTCGGCGACTTCATCCTGGTGAACAAATACGCATACGGCATTCGGTTACCCGTGCTCGGTACCAAGCTGTTCGACGTAGGCGAGCCGCAGCATGGCGACGTGATGGTGTTCGTTCCGCCGCACGAACCGCGCTACTTCATCAAACGGGTCATCGGTGTGCCGGGCGATCACGTGCGATATCAGGACAAGGTGCTATACATCAATGGCGAGCGCGTGCCGCAGGAATTCATCGATCAGGTGATGGTCGATGGTCGGCCGTACATCCAGATCTACGATGAGGAGCTCGGCACTCATACCCACCGGATCTACAGGTATCCTGGTAGAGCCGAGCGACCGCAGGAATGGACGGTGCCGGATGGACACTACTTCATGATGGGCGACAATCGTGATCGCAGTGACGATAGTCGTCGTTGGGGATTCGCCGCGGATGCCAAAGTCGTCGGCAAAGCGGTAGCCGTGTGGATGCACAAGGAACCGGGTCTGCACTGGCCGACGTTCGCGCGCAACGGTTGGATCAACTAGTGTCACGACACTGAGCGGAGGTTCGAGATGAAGTCGAAACAAGGCGGCGCATCGTTCCTGAGTTGGATCGTCATCGCAGCAATGGTCAGCGCCATCGGCCTGATCGGGGCGCGTATTGTGCCCGCGTACGTCGACTATCGAACGATCACCACGCTGATCGAAGCATTGCCCGCGGACAAAGTGCACGTGATGTCGAAGGGAGAGATTTACGACGCCCTCAGCAAGAGATTCCTGATCAACAACATCCGCGACCTCGACGTCACCAAAGTCGTAGCCATCGAGCGCAAGCGCGACGGGACCGCGCTGGTGCTCAACTACGAGGTACGCCAACCGTTGCTCTACAACATCTCCATCGTCGTGTCGTTCAATAGGCGCTTCGACTTCCAGTGATCGCCCCGACGACTCATGCTGCTTAGAATCGCGCTCCCCTTTTGGTCGCTACGGTGGACTCGCCCGAACTCCTCGAACGCCGCCTCGGACATCGTTTCGCAGACCAGAATCTGCTGAGCCTCGCGCTGACGCACCGCAGCGCAGGCGATGCAAACAACGAACGACTCGAGTATCTCGGCGACGCAGCGCTCGGCTTCGTGATCGCAGAGTGGCTATGGCAGACGTTCCCTGACGCGAACGAGCATTCGTTGACGCTGATGCGCGCGAGCCTTGTGAAGAAGCCGTCACTTGCGAATATCGCGCGCGAAATCGAGCTTGGTGAACATCTTCGCCTCGGGGTTGGCGAGCGCAAGAGCGGTGGTCACCATCGCGAGTCGATACTGGCCGATACCCTTGAAGCGCTGATTGGCGCGGTGCTGGTGGATGCCGGATACGACGCCGCGCGTGGCGTGATCAGGACGTTGTTCGAGCGTCACGTAGAAAAGGTCGACGCGCGGATGGCGCGCGACGCCAAAACGCAACTTCAGGAGCGCGTGCAGGGGCGTCGCCTGCCGCCGCCGGAGTATCGGGTGTTGTCGCGATCGGGCGACGAACATCTGCCGGAATTCGTCGTCGAATGTCGTATCGCGGGCCTCGGTGTTCTGACACTGGGACGCGGCGGGAACCGACGAGAGGCGGAACAAGTCGCGGCGCGGGCCGCGCTCGACCAACTGGAACGATCCAATGACTGAAGTGCAAGCTGATGTACAACGTTGTGGCTATGTCGCACTGGTGGGGCGGCCGAACGTCGGCAAATCGACGCTGCTGAATCACCTCGTCGGCCGCAAGCTCAGCATCACGTCGCGCAAACCGCAAACGACGCGGCACAACCTGCTGGGTGTCGACACGATCGACGCTTCGCAGGCGATCTATGTCGACACGCCGGGCATTCACGACGGCGGTGGTCGCGCGGTCAACCGCTACATGGTGCGCACCGCGACGTCGGCGCTGCACGATGTCGACATTGCGGTGCTCGTCTTGGAGCGCTTGCGTCTGGGCGAGGACGACCTTCGTGTGGTCGAGCTGGTGCGGGCGTCGCGCGCTCGCAAGATGTGTGTCGTCAACAAGATCGACCAGCTCGAGGATCGCACCCAGCTACTGCCGCATCTGGCGAAGCTCGACGAACTCGGTGTATTCGAAGAGATCATTCCGGTCTCGGCGTTGCTCGGGACCGGTCTCGATCGTCTGAAGCAGCAGGTGCTCGAGCGGCTTCCGGAAGGTCCGCATCTGTTTCCGCCCGACCAGGTCACCGACCGCTCGGAGCGCTTCATCGCAGGCGAGATCGTGCGCGAGAAGTTGATGCGCCGGTTGGGCGACGAACTGCCGCACCGGATCACGGTGGTCATCGAGAACTACGTGGTGAAGCCGCGCATCGTCGAGATCGATGCCACCATACTGGTCGAGCGAGACGGGCAGAAGGCGATCATCATCGGCCGTAACGGCGGGCTGCTGAAGTCGGTGGGGCAGGAAGCGCGCATCGACATCGAAAAGCTGATAGAGCGCAAAGTGATGCTGCGGCTATGGGTGAAGGTTAAAGCCGGATGGACGAACAACGAAGCCGGTTTCAAGCGTTTGGGATTCGACTGAGATGACTCGGCGCATCGTCGATGAACCCGCTTACGTGCTGCACGTGCGAGCGTACCGGGAGACCAGCGCGATCATCGATCTGCTGACGCTTCAACACGGGCGGGTCAGCGTAGTGGCGCGTGGCATACGACGTGCACGCGGCGGCCAACCCCACCCGTTTGGACGTTTGTCGGTCGGTTGCAGCGGCCGCGGTCAACTGCTGACGCTCGCGGGATACGACTCGATATCGCACCGGTGGCTCACCGGCGACGCGCTGTATGCGGGGCTCTACCTGAACGAATTGCTGTTGCGGTTGTTACGTGATGACGACCCGCATCCGGTGTTGTTCGAAGGCTACGAACACACCCTCGATCAGCTGACGGAGAGTGCCGATGAAGCAGCGCTGCGCGTCTTTGAGCGACTGCTGTTGAAAGAGTGCGGCTACGAAGTGACGTTCGGGTTCGATGCCGAGTCGGGCGAAGCCGTGCAGAGCGGTCGCGGCTACCGCTTCGTGCCCGATGTGGGCTTCCATGCCGTCGACGAGGCGGTGGACGATCGTCTCGTGTTCGGCGGCG
The DNA here is from genome assembly GCA_041739525.1 of Pseudomonadales bacterium. GTDB lineage: Bacteria > Pseudomonadota > Gammaproteobacteria > Pseudomonadales > Azotimanducaceae > DATJGR01. The sequence goes on from JBGSNQ010000131.1 coordinate 36,825, forward strand.
CAACGCTGCGCGCCATCGCGGCCAACGAGTATTCCGACCCTTCCGTGCGTCGTTCCGCGAAGCAGATCATGCGGCGCGCGCTTGCACCGCATCTCGGCGACCGGCCGATCGCCAGTCGCGCGCTTTACCGCAGGAACAGTGCATCGTGAGCAGGGCATCGTGAGCAGGCGGCAGGGTCCTCGCGTGATCGAACTCGAAATCGAGACGCTTGGCGCCGACGGTTTCGGCGTGGCGCGATTCGAACGCCGTCCGGTGCACGTGAAAGGGGCGCTACCGGGAGAGGTGGTCAGCGCTCGGGTTGTTCGGCGCCGCCGCGGCGATTGGTATGCGCTGCCGGAAGAATGGATCGTGAGAGCCGGTACGCGTGCGACACCCGCGTGTGAAGCGTTCATGCGTTGCGGTGGTTGCAGCATGCAGCACCTCACCGCCGACGCGCAGCTCGCGCTGAAGCAGCAGTGGTTGCTCGATCAACTCGAGGCAGCCGGCGTTAAGGCGAAAGCAACGCTCGCCCCGGTGCGCGGGCCGCTGTATTACTACCGCCGCCGCGCCCGTCTCGCCGTACGCTCGGTGCGCGACACCGGCGAACTGCTGGTCGGATTTCGCGAGAGTTTCGGCAATCGTGTTGCGCGACTGCGTTCATGTTCAGTGCTGAAACAGCCGTTTGCCGACGAACTGCCGGCACTCGCCGCCGTGATCGCGGGGCTGGAGGCGCGCGAGTCCATTCCGCAGATCGAAGTTGCCGTTGGCGACGATGCCGCGGCAATGGTGCTGCGACACGTCGATCCGTTGAGCGCGGCCGATCGTCGCGCACTCGCTCGTTACCAGGCGCGCACGCCGATCCGGGTGCTGTGTCAGCCCGATGGCTACGACAGCATCGTCGACCTGGATGGTGCGCTGCCGCGCGAGCTCAGCTATCGCATCGACGCATTCGGTGTGGCGCTTTCGTTCCAGGCGGTCGACTTCATTCAGGTTAACGGTCCGATCAATTCAGACCTCGTCGAATGCGCGATCGACTGGCTCAGTATCGGGCACCGCGATCGGGTGCTCGACCTCTTCTGCGGTATCGGCAACTTCACGTTGCCGTTGGCGCGGCGCGGCGCGACGGTGCTCGGACTGGAAGGTGCCGACGATCTGGTGCAGCGCGGGCGCGCGAACGCGCAGCGTAACGGCCTCGAACGAGCCGTAACCTTCGAAACTGCCGACCTCTACGCGCAACCACTCGATCCAATCGTAAGAGCGGCGTTCGAAGGCGTTCGTAAAGTGCTGCTCGATCCGCCGAGAACCGGCGCAGGGGCGATCCTGTCGCCATTGGCTGCATCGAAAGTCGAACGTATTGCCTACGTGTCGTGTCATCCCGTGAGCTTTGCACGCGATGCGGCGGTGCTCGAGAAGTTCGGTTTCGCACTGTCGAAGGTTCGGGTATTCGATATGTTCCCTCATACCACGCACGTAGAGACGCTCGGAGTGTTCGAACGCTGATGGTCACGCTGAAGCACGACGAATGGCATTCCGCAGACGGCAGCTTCGATGGCGCGGCCTGGCTCGATCGCATCTGCGCCGCCGATGCGCGACTCGATCGTGAACTGCTGCAGCGTGCAATGACGTTCGTGCAGCGGTACGACGGAAACGACGAGGGCATCGTCCGCAGCGGCGTCGAATTCGGCGATCTGATGGCTGAACTGCGCATGGACGCGACGTCGATCGCGGCGGGCATGGTGTACCGGTGCGTGCGCGGCGGCCACGCGACCACGGCCACGCTGGAACGCGACGTGGATGCGGAAGTCGCACACCTCGTTGCGGAGGTCGAGCGCGTTGGCACGGTGAGTCTGCTGGAGCTGACGAATCCCCCGTTGCTTGCACGCGAAGCGCGCGATCAGATCGACAATGTCCGCCGCATGCTCGTCGCGATGATCGACGATGTGCGTGTTGCCATCATCAAACTCGCCGAGCGGATCATCGTGCTGCGCAGCGCCAAAGGCGATTCATCTTCGCGCCAGCAGCGTGTGTCGAAGGAAGCCCTGGAAGTATTTGCGCCGCTAGCCAACCGGCTCGGCATCTGGCGCCTGAAGTGGGAACTCGAGGACCTCGCGTTCCGTTTTCAGAATCCGGATGAGTATCGCCGCATCGCTGCGCGCCTCGACGGCAAGCGCATCCACCGCGAAGAGGACGTGGCGAGCGTTGCCTCTGCGCTTGCGACGGCGTTACAGCAGGAGGGAATCACCGCCGACGTGCGCGGGCGCGCGAAACACATCTACAGCATCTGGCGAAAGATGGATGCGAAGAGCATCGACTTCGACCACGTTTACGACATTCGCGCGCTGCGCGTCGTTGTGTCGTCGATACGCGACTGCTATACGGCGTTGGGCGTGATTCACACACGGTGGCACCACGTTCCGCGCGAGTTCGACGACTACATCGCGAACCCGAAGGAAAACGGTTATCGGTCGATCCATACCGCAGTTGTCGGCCCTGACCAGCGCACGGTGGAGATCCAGATCCGCACCCGCGAGATGCATCGTGAAGCCGAACTCGGCGTCTGTGCGCACTGGGCGTACAAAACCGAGACCGGCAAAGTCGATGCGTTCTACACGGAGAAGCTGAGCTGGTTACGCCAGGTACTCGCGTGGCACGAAGAGGTCGGTGGTTTCGTATCGGTTGGTCGCGAGCTGCGCTCGAACATCGAGGACGGACGCATCTACGTGTCTACGCCCGCGGGTCACGTGTTGGACATGCCGGAAGGTTCGACGCCGGTCGACTTCGCGTATCGCGTACACACCCAGATCGGCCAACGCTGTGTCGGTGCGTTGATCGACGGTCGCGAGACGCCGCTCAACACTCGACTCTCCACCGGGCAGCGCGTCGAGATCGTCACCGACGATCGCTCGCAACCGAATCGCGACTGGCTCAACCAGAATCTCGGCTACGTGCGCACGGCGCGTGCACTCGCGAAGATACAAGCGTGGTTCCGTTCGCTCGATCGTGAGCACAATGTGGCTGCCGGGCGCGCGATGCTCGAGACCGAGTTCGAGCGTCTCGCAATCCCGTTCGATCTGTCGAAACTCGCGCTGCGACGAGGTTACGTTGACGTCGACTCGTTGTGTTTGGCGGTGGCGGTGGGCGAGCGCCAGTTGCTCGATGTCGTCGCCGTGTACAACGACGTTGCCTTGCCGAGCGTTACGAGCATCGACATTCAGAGCGCAGACCGCGCCGGTGTGTTGCACGACATCACGGCGGTGTTGGCGGAGCACAGCGTGTCGATGGTCTCCATTCAGGCGACCTCCGATGCGAAAGCGAATACTGCTACCATCCGATTGGGGGCGGAGGTTCGCGATCTGCTCGGTTTGGCCACGTTGCTCGATCGAATTCGTCGCGTGAGTGGCGTCGCACGAGTACAACGTCGAATCGATGCATGAACAACACCGTGTGCCTCGCCCGAGGCCGCGGCAGCCAAAGGAGTTTCCGATGCGTTTGATCCTGTTGGGACCACCGGGTGCGGGCAAAGGTACCCAGGCCCAGTACATCTGCGACGCTTACGGCATACCGCAGATCTCTACCGGCGACATGCTGCGCGCAGCGGTAAAAGCCGGTACTCCACTGGGTCGTCAGGTAAAGAAGGTGATGGACAGCGGAGCGCTGGTTTCAGACGACATCATCATCGCGTTGGTACAGGAGCGCATTCAGCAGCCCGACGCTGCGAACGGATTTCTGCTCGATGGGTTTCCAAGAACGATCGTGCAGGCACAGGCGCTCATCGATGCCGGTGTCGCTCTCGACGGTGTGCTCGAGATCGCCGTGGCGCCGGAAGAAATCGTAAAACGTCTCAGTGGAAGACGTGTTCACGAAAAATCCGGTCGTGTGTATCACGTCATCTACAACCCACCCAAAGTCGCCAATCACGACGACGAAACGGGTGATGTGCTCGTGCAGCGCAAGGACGACGAGGAAGCGACGGTGCGGGAGCGGCTGCAGGTGTATCACCGCCAGACGTTTCCGTTAGTCGATTTCTACAGCAAATTGGCTGCGAAAAAGCGCGTTCACTACGCGAAGGTCGAAGGCATCGGCAGCGTCGACGACATTAGAGACGCGGTGTTGTCGAAGTTGAAGAGCTTCGAATCGTGATCAACTCGTGATCAACAGCGCGTGTTGTGTTCGCTTCTGATCACACTCACGCGTCTCTTCTCCTCGCAAAAGCTTTCACGAAGGGGTGGAATTTAGTTTCATTTCACCTATTATCTCCACCGCGCGTCCTAAGACGCTGTATGTCTTGAGACGTTTGGTTGAGTCAACAATGCCGAGGAGATGAGTAAATGGCGAAAGCTAAAGCAAAGAAGAAAGCAGCACCGAAGAAGAAGGCTGCTAAGAAGAAAGTAGCAAAGCGGAAAGTCGCTAAGAAGAAGGCTCCGAGTCGTCGCATGGCGGCAGCTCGTAAGAAGCCGGCGAAGAAAGCCGCTGCAAAGAAAAAGAAAGCCGCTCCGAAGAAAAAAGCTGCGAAGAAGAAGGCAGCTAAGCGGAAAGTAGCCAAGAAGAAGTAGTAAGAAGAAGCAGTAGTCGATGAGTGCGAAAGCACTCACCGATTGAAAATTTGGGGCGAGATCAGCGGGGTACCAACCCAGCGTCTCGCCCCGATTCATTTAGGGCTCGGTGATTCCCCCTTAGTAATTCTCGAGCAGGTCACGCCAGCAATCCCGTTAGCGGCAGAATCGAAACCGATTCGCCCTTCGCAAGATCACCGCTGACGCGCGGTACTTCGATCAGGCAATTTGCACCGCGAAAGCTGCCGATCCTGTTCGAACTCTGATCCGAAGTCGGCTCTACGAAGATTCCGTTGGTATGGATCCAATACGTACCTCGTTGATACTCGACACGACCGGATTCGTGCGCGATGTCGCAATTCAGCGTTGCATCCACTCGTAGCGGCGGTTCGTGTGAAACACCCGAGAGTGTCGAGAGGATCGGCTTCACCAGCATCAGAAACGTCACGATGGTCGATACCGGATTACCGGGCAGGCCGAAGAAGTGACAGTCGCCTATACGCCCGTATGCGAGCGGCTTGCCGGGTTTGATTGCGATCTTCCAGAACTCGATGCGTCCGAGTCGCTCGACGATGTCGCGCACGTAATCCGCGTCGCCGACCGAGACGCCCCCCGACGTCATCACCACGTCGTGTTGCATCGCGGCAGTTTGCAACGTTGCTTCGATGATCTTCGGATCGTCGGGCAGGATGCCGAGGTCTTCGATCGCTACCGGCGCCCCGCGCAGCAACTGCTGCAGAACGAATCGGTTAGCGTCGTAGATCTGTCCCGGGCGTAGTGCGTCGCCGGCGCTGCGCAACTCATCGCCTGTAGAGAACAGCGCGAGCCGGATCCGCGGGCGAACGCGAACGTTTGTCAGTCCGCACGCGGTCAGCCACGCCAGATCGAATGCGCCGAGTCGCAAGCCCGCTTGTGCGAGAACTGCACCGCGCGCGATGTCGTGTCCCGGTGGACGCACGTTGCTGCGTGTGATCGGCCGCGCCTGCAGCACGATGTTGGCGCCGTCGCGATGTACATCTTCCTGGATCACCACCGTGTCGCATCGCGGCGGTATCACCGCACCGGTGAAGATGCGAACGGCGTGATTCACTCGTGGCACGTCGGCAAACGGCGTTCCTGCGCGACTCTCACCCTCAACGTTCAGGCGATACGGCGGCTCCGTGCTGAAGATAGGGTCGTCGCCGCAGATGGCGTAGCCGTCCATTGCGGAGGCAAAGAACGGCGGTACGTCCATCGGTGCAATGATCGTCTCTGCGACGACACGCCCCGCCGCGTCGGCCAACGCGACGATCTCGGCAGGCCCATCGATCGGCGCTACGATCGAGCGCAGCAGTGTCAGAGCTTCGTCGAGTCCGAGAAACTGGCGCGTGTTCAACTTAGAATTCCGCATATGAATCACGAATCGCATCATGGTCGCGAAGCCGGCGGAACCACGCAAGCGCCGACGCTGCTGGCGATCGAGACGTCCACCGTTGCATGTTCCATCGCGTTGTCGATTCGCGGTGAGACGTATGAAGACCACCGAATCGTGCCGCGGCAGCACAACCGGCTGGTGCTGCCGATGATCGATGCGCTGTTGCGACTGCACGATGTCGAAAAGCGATCGCTCGATGCGATAGCGTTCGGCCGCGGTCCCGGTTCGTTCACAGGTGTGCGGATTGCCGCGAGCATCGCGCAGGGCATCAGCCTCGGAATTTCGGTTCCGGTCGTTCCGGTCTCGTCCCTGGCGGCGTTGGCGCAGACCGCACTGACTGCACGAGGCGATGTGCAGCGCGTGCTTGCAACGATCCGGTCGCGCCCCGACGAGATCTACTACGCGACGTACGCGCGCGACGGTGCGCGCGCGGTGCTTCTCGGCGAAGAACGGATTGCCACTGCATCCGAGCGGTCATTGCCGCACGGTGTCGATGCATCGTATTGGGTGGTCGGTGACGGCGTGTCGCACTATGCCGACGCGCTCGCTGAAGCAGGGTGTAGCGTGGATGAAGCGTTGCTGCCGACGGCACGCGGTGTGTTGCAACTCGCATTGCACTCATTCGCGAACGGCGATGTGGTCGATACGACTGGTGCGCTGCCCGTGTACCTGCAGGGAACGCGACCCTGGCGCAAACTCGCCGAATGAGCGCCTCTGTCTATACTTGCTGCCATGACCGGACATCTCTGTGCCGTTAAATGAGCAGCACGACGAACCTCGTTTCGGGAACTACGCGCGACCTCGCTTCGCGTTGGCTTCCGAAAGCTGCGCGTTCGCCCGAAGTTCCGGACCCACGCGGCGGACCCGATGTGCGGCCGAGTCGTATCGGTGGCGCTCCACTGTCCGGCACACACGCCGTAACGGCGTATCAGCGAACCGCGGCGCTCGACGCAGTTGCGGTTCTGACATCGCGGGTCGACGAACTCGCCTGATCGCGCGATGCGCGTCGGGATGAATCCCCTCGCCAGCGATGCGTACCGGCTCGTGCGCACCAGCGTCCGTCTCGAGTTGCGTGCGGGCGACGACGAACACGGTGTGTGTCTACGCATCGAGGATCTGCAACGGCGCGTTCGACAAGGACGCCAGCTTGCACTGGCGAAGGCGTGTGGGGTTCGTCCTGGTCTACGCATTCTCGATGGAATGGCGGGATTGGGTCTCGACGGAATGACGCTCGCGATGCTCGGCTGCGAGGTGCTCATGGTGGAGCGAAACCCTCTGCTCGCCGAACTGCTCAGGGACGCTGTGGACTGCGTCCGAAACAGCATCGATGTCGCAGGTGCCGTATCGCATCGTCTGGCAGATGTACGCGACGTGCTTTCGGAGGCGCCCGTCTTCGACACGATCTATCTCGATCCGATGTTCCCCGCGCGCGACAAACACGCATTGCCGCGCAAGTCGGCGCAGATGCTGAGCAGTCTTCTCGGTGCAGCGGACGATGCTCTGCCTTCGATCGTTGCCGATTCGATACCGCTCGCGCGACGCGTGGTGGTAAAGCGGCGCCGGCACGATGCGGCGGTTGCTCGACCCGATTGGGAGATTCTCGGACGCAGCGTGCGGTTCGACGTTTACAGAGGCACCGCGTCGGCAGAGGTGGCCTGAGCGGGTGTCTCTCGTTGCGGTTGCGCGCGCAACACCGCCAATCGAAATTCCGCCGGCAACACCACGCTCGATGCGCGCGTCACCTCGCCGATGACGTCGGAGTACGCGAGCTTCCCGTTCGCGTCGGTGCTCACCGCGCCGCGAGCGATGAGCGTTTCGACGAAATTGTGGAACAGACGCGCGTCGAAGAACTCAGGTGCGTTCAAGCCGTACAGGCGCGACACTCGCCGCGCCAGTGCAATGCAATCGGATTCCAGCGTGCGGCGGTCGATCTGGTTCTGGCCCGCCTGCTGCAGCAGACCGACCGCGATGAAGAAACGCTCGAGCATCTGCATCACGATCTGTGCGAGCAGCGTCAGCCGATAGCTCTGGTTCGATTCGACCGGCGGTGGGCCGACTTCTTCGGCAGAACGGTGGATGAGACCTTGTGCCTCGAGATGATCGAGCCAGTGGCTCACGTCGACATCGAGATCCTGTGAGTCGAGATACAACTCGCTCTGCAGGTATGGATACACCGCAGCCACCATCTGCCGCAGCTGACCGAGACGAATCCGGCGCCGTCGATTGACGAGTAGACATGCGATGAGCGACGGCAGCGCGAACGCGTGACTGGCGTTGTTGCGGTACCAGGTCATCAATACCGAGCGCGCTGCATCGTGGCCGAGCACGTCGCCGAACGGGTGCGACTCGCGCACGACCATGCCGAGCTTTTCAGCGTGCTCGATCATCTGGCGGCCTGACATGTCGGTGACGGAGACATCGGAGAAGGGCGTGTTGGCGCGCAACAGCGCGGCGAGGCAGTCGAGCTGCTCCACCAGCAACGACTCATCGATCGTCTGTTTCGGCGTGCTCAACGTAACGAGCGCAATGAGGTTGATCGGGTTGACGTTCGCACATGCGTTGATGCGGTTGAGCAATTCCACGCCCAGCTCGCGCGCCATCTGCGAACCGGTGGCATTCGTGTGGGCGAGGAAATCGGCCAGCGGCAATGGATTTCCGAACGTGACATGCACGCGGCCGAACGCCTCACGAATCAGGCGCAGGCTGCGCAGCACGTCCAGGATCGATTCACGCTCCTTGGTGCCGCCGCGCAACTCATCGAGATAGCTCGATGCTTCGATCAGCTTTTCGTATCCAATGTTTACGGGTACGAACACGATCGGATGCGGTACGCCACGCACGTGTGTGGTGATTGTCATGTTCAGTAGGCCCGTACGCGGCGGCAGCAGACGACCTGTGCGCGAACGACCACCTTCGATGAAGTACTCCGAAGGCGAGCCGCGCCGGAACAGTTGATACACGTACTCGGAGAACACGGCGGAGTAGAGGCGGTCGTCGCCGAAACTGCGCCGCATGAAAAACGCGCCGCCGCGACGCAACAGCGGGCCGACCAATGGCATGTCGAGGTTATCGCCGGCCGCCACGTGCGGAATCATCAGACCCTGGCTGTAGAGCAGATACGAGAGCACCAGGTAGTCGACATGGCTGCGGTGGCAGGGCACGTACACGAGCGTCGACGTCTCGGCCAACAGCTTTATTCGCTCGACGCCGCGCGGATCGATGCCGTCGTAGATCCGGTTCCAGAACCAGGTGAGCACACGCTGCAACAGCCGGATCGTGATGTACGACATGTCGGAGACCATTGCGCGCGCATTGCGCCGCGCGCGATATGTCACGCGCGCTTCCGACGACTTGCCTTTTGCGACTTCAGTAGCGATAGCGGCGCGCACGTTTCGGCTGCGGACGAGCTGATTGATCAGCGTGCGGCGATGCGAAAGGTCGGGGCCGAGCAGAGCGGTGCGCTGTTTCTTGAACTGCACGCGCACGAGTCGCGCCATCCGGCGGACGAGGCGGCTGTCACTGATCTGCGGTTCGGCCACTTCGCGCAACGCGATCGGCGCGCCGAACTGCACCGTGATGTCGCGACGGTTGAACAGAATGGTGACCAAACGCCGAAACCGCGAGGTTGCCGTCCAGTCCTCCGACAGCAGCACGCGAATGACCGAGCGCTCTTTGTTCGGGGCACGACTCCAGAACACCGACACGGGCACGAGGCTGATGTCGGCTTTGCGCGTGTCGCGGAAGTAGCGCTGCAGGCGCAGCATGCGCTTCGAATACGTACGCATCAGATTGCGGCGTATCAGAAAGCCGCTCGGCCGATTCAGAAAAAAGAAGCGGTGACGCTCAGGTATGCCTTGATCGGTGAGTGCGGCTCGTGGTCGTGGCAGGTTGTTCGCTTCCGTCACGATATCGAGCATCACGAGATCGGTGAGCGAGCGGTTGTTCAGGACATAAACAACGCGCAGATGTGCGGGCAACGTCTCGGTGCCGAGCGCGCTCGGTTGCGTCGTCCACAACAGCATTTGCCGTACGAGGGAGAAAGACAGGTTCTTCAGACGGTCGAGCATGCGCCGGCCGGACGAGTGGGGCGGCTACTGTTTGCGGCCGTCGTAGATGGTGTCAAGAGGCGGCAGTGGTTCCGACTGGGTCTTCTGGTCTTCGGAGTTGATCTTGAGCTCCCAGACCTTCTCGTATTTGCGATTGGTGACCTCGGTGACTTCCTCTGTATTGCGCAGTACCGAGGGGCGCAGGAATACGAGCAGGCTCTTCTTCGTGTGCTGCTTCTGAACGTTCTGGAACAGTTTGCCGAGCAGCGGAATATCGCCGAGCAGCGGCACTTTCTTTTTGGTGTCCTGAATGTCGTCCTCGATCAATCCGCCGAGCACGATCGTTTCCTTGTCTTCGGCCAACACGGTGGTCTGGATCTCGCGTTTATTGGTGACGACATCGGACAGCGTATCGGTGGACACCGCGGCCAATGACGACAACACCAGGTTGGAGACTTCCTGTTTGACGTCGAGACGCACCGCAGTGCCGTCGTGAATGTGCGGCGTTACCGTCAAGGTTATGCCGACGTCCTTGCGCTGAATGGTGGTGAACGGGTTATCGGCGCCGTTCGCATTCGTCGTGAACGTGCCGGTGCGGAACGGTACTTCCTGCCCAACGAGGATCTTTGCTTCCTTGTTGTCGAGCGTCAGGATGCTGGGCGTCGAAAGAAGGTTGGCGTTCGTGCTGGTCGCGATGGCCTGAAGCACTGCGGCGAACGAGAAACCGTTCGCGCTCAGGCGAGCGACTGCAATTCCGGGAGACGTCAGCGCGCTTGCAGCGGCAATCGGCACGACGGGGATCGGGTTGCCGTTCGCGTCCGTGGTCCCCGAGAGAGCCTTGATCAGCGCTGCGATCGACGGGCTCAGCGCGGTGCTGATCAACGGCACCGAGTCGCCGCTCCGGTCGACGCCTGCGAAATCCACGCCCCAGTTGAGTGAGTTGTCGAGCGAGATTTCGACGATCGCGGCTTCGATGAGCACCTGCGTGCGCCGCACATCGAGGTTGTGAATGATCTCCATGATCTCGCTCATCTCGGTCGGATCAGCGCGCACGATGACCGCGTTCGTGCTTTCGTCGGCCTGGATGTTCAACTTGGTCGGGGATGCCGAAGCGACAACCGCTCCGCCGGCGCTACCGCCGCCCTGACCACCGCTGCTGCTGCCGGCGTTTGCGCCGCCCGCAACCAGCGCACGCAGGATCTCTGCGACGTTCTTGGCGTCGGCGTGTGCGAGGTAGAAGACCTGCGTTGCGCCGGATTCGCTGGCCGGCTGGTCGAGTTCGCTGATCAGCCTCTGGATTTCCGCGAGCGGCCGCGTCTTGCCACGCAGCACGAGGCTGTTGTTGCGTTCGTTCGCGATGATCTGAATGCTCTGAGGACCCTTCGCCGAAGAACCGAGTTGCTCGGGTGCGAGCTTCTGCAACAACTCGACGACGTTGCCGACCCACGCATCCTTCAATGGCACCACTACCACGCGCTCATCGCCCGGCACATCGATCCGTTCGATCAGCTTCATCAGGCGCACCACGTTTTCGGCGTGGTCGCTGATGATGACGACGTTCGGGTTCGAGATCGCGGCGATGTTGCCGTATTGTGGGATCATGGGTCGCAGCGTTTTGACCAACTCGTTCGAATCGACGTACTGGGCGGCGATCACTCGAGTAACCAGTTCCTCGCCGGCGATCTCCTTCGCGTCGTCCATTGGGCTGCCGCTCTGTTTCGCAAGCGTCTGCTGCTGAACACGGACGACGCCACTCGTCTCGATGGCCGCAAAGCCGTGCACACGGAGCACCGAAAGGAACAACTCGTAGACGTCGTGCTCGTTCAGGCTCGCATTCGAAATGACGGTGACTTTACCTTTCACGCGCGGGTCGACGACGAACGTTTTGCCCGTAATGGCAGCGATCTGCGAGACGAATTCGTTGATGTCGGCGTTCTTGAGATTGATCTTCCAGGTCTGTTCCTGTGCGATACCGTTACCCGCAACCATCAACATGACGGACGCCAGCAGGACGCGCAGGAGTCCGCATGAGGAAAGTGCTCGAGCTGCCTGCATCGTTGGTTCTACTTCAGTGAGGTGGTAACGAAGAATCGGCGCGAGCCGCGTTGCACTTCGAGTCGCGCCGATCCCTGGGCCACTATGTTATCGATTTCGGCCTGGTCGGTTTGAATGTCGCCGACCGGACGTCCATTCACCGACAGTACCACGTCACCCGCCTGGAGGCCGGTTTGCGCCAGATACGGCGAGCTGGCCAGGTTGTCCACACGGTAGCCTTGCGCGCCGGAAGCGGATACCGGCGCAACTCCGAGTGAATTCAACGTGCCCGCCGGATCCTGCTGCAGTCGATCGCGATAACCCTGAACGATCGTGCTCAGGTTGTTGGAGTTCGCCGCACCTTCGTTGGAGTCCGGTGGTTCCGGCGGCGCTTCGGCATTGTCGTAACTCGTGTCGGGCGGCGCTTCGTTTACGACGTTCTCGCCCCCTTCCACCATATCGGGTAGCAAGGCGGGTTCGTCGTGAGAGTTGGCGGTGAGCATCGACGGCTCGTCGCTGAAGCGCAGCGTTTCGAACACGCTGCCGCGACGCATTACGATCCGATCCGCGTGCACTTCGGTCAACGTCGCGTTACCTGGCATCTTCCCACCGACGAGAAAGAGTTCTCCGGGCCGACCCTGTTCCGCGATGATCGCAGCCGACTCCTCCGGGACCTCGGCCTGAAACACCCCTTCGAGCGTAAGGCGAAGGTGGGTCTCCGGCGCGTCGTACACGGCCGGCGCGTTGGCTTCGACATTGGCTTTGCCGAACAGATTGCGGGCGATGATGTCGGCCACACTCAAGGACGGTTTTGCAGCTGCACGTCCCGTTGCCGCCGTGTTGTCGGTCAACGTCGCTGGTGCCGGACCGGAAACGAGATACCAACCCGCCGTGGCAAGTGTGTATGCGATGCCGACGATGACAAGGATTTTTGCGGGTTCGACGAGGCGGTTGGCCAGTCGCTCTGCGGCGCGTCCGGCATCAACGAGTCGGGGGGCGGAACTAAGCACGGCGTCGGAACTCGTGGTGGGCCGGGATTCTAGAATAGTTTCTCACCCACCTCCAGAACGACGGCGTGATCAGGCTCACCACCAGGCCACGGTTCGCCGAGCATTTTCGTGAACTGTTTCGTGATTCCGACGGTTGCCATCCCATCCTGAGCGACCTTTGCCAACATCAGCGGCATCTTATCGTCCACTTGATACACAGATATTTCCGGTTGCGACGACGACGAGCCGATGAGTCCGACCAATGGCGGAAGCGTGACGCGGTGCTCGCGCCCCGACAAACGATACGAAACTTCACCGCCCGACCACTTCAATTCGCCACGCACGTTCGGGAGCCGAGCACCGTATGCGGCCGTCAGATCGAGATGCTCGACAGTGATCGAGCCAGGTATTCGCAGATCGTAGCGGGATAGCAGCTCGTTCAGCAGCGCCGTGTCCAGCTTGCCGTCGAGAGCGGCGTGCCCCGTCGTAAACGACGCCGTCGTGCGCCCTCGGAGCTCGATGTGCTCGCCGGTTACGTTGACGTCGAAACCGAGGTCGCCATTCAACAACGCGCTCGGCGCAAACGACCAGCTGACGCGGCCGAGCTCCGTGCCGGCGATGCCGAGATCGCCATGTCCCCGCCAAAGAGTACCGGTGGGACTCGCGAGGGTGATCTGCGGCGCCTCGCGTAGCGCGAGGCGGACGAGCGATGCCGGCGCAAACACACCGAGACACGCTATAAAGGTGGCAATACCGATCAGAACCAGCCGCCGGGTCGGCAGCATCAGTTCGTCAACAGCCGGCGCAGTATGCCGGCGTAGATGTCGACCAGGGTCGCGACGTCCGCCACGGGGACACATTCGTCAACGGAGTGGATGGTCTCGTTTACGACACCCACTTCGATGACCTCGGCGCCGGTCGGAGCGATGAACCGCCCATCGGACGTTCCGCCCCCGGTCGAGAGTTCCGGGTCTGCGCCGGTCGCCTGTCTGATGCTCCCGCTCACCGCATCGACCAACCGCCCGCGCTGGGTGAGGAACGGAGATCCCGACAGTGTCCAGGTAACGTCCGCGTCGAGCCCGTGGCGGGCGAACACCTCCGTGACCTCTGCTTGCAGTCGCTCCGGCGTCTGCTCGGTGTTGAAGCGGAAGTTGAACAGCAGCTCGACGCTGCCCGGAACGACGTTCGTCGCGCCGGTGCCGCCGTGCACATTCGAAATCTGAAAGGTGGTGGCAGGGAAGTAGTCGTTGCCGTCGTCCCAGCGTCGCGCTGCGAGTTCCGCCATCGCGGGTGCCGCGAGGTGAATTGGGTTGCGCACTTTTTCCGGATAAGCGACGTGTCCCTGAATTCCCCGGATACGCGCGCGACCATTGAGCGAGCCACGCCGCCCGACCCGCACCATGTCGCCGACCCGCCGGTTCGACGACGGTTCGCCGATGATGCAGTAGTCGATGTGCGTGCCGTTGCGCTGCAGGAAGTCGATCACCTTGACGGTGCCGTCCACCGCATCGGCTTCTTCGTCGCTGGTAATCAAGAATCCAAGCGAGCCGTTAAATTCGGACCCATCCTCCAGCAGTCGATCGATCGCGACCACCATTGCCGCCAATCCTGTCTTCATATCCGCCGCACCTCGCCCGAACAGTTTGCCGTCGCGAATGACGGGCTCGAACGGCGGTGACCTCCACTGTGCGAGCGGCCCGGTTGGCACCACGTCGGTGTGACCTGCAAATGCGACGAGCGGGGCGGCGTTGCCGCGCCGCGCCCAGAAATTCGTAACGCTGCCGAACGGCAGGCGCGTGATGGTGAAACCGAGACGCTCGAGGTGTGCGATCAGCAGCTCCTGACAGCCATCGTCATTCGGCGTGACCGATGCGCGGCGAATCAGTTCTTGGCTGAGCGCCAGTACGTCCATGTCAGTTGTGCGCGTGCAACTGTTCGTTCAGTTTGATCGCAGCACGGTTGGTGCGGCACTCGACCGCCCCAGTGCGACTGTTGCGGATGAACAGCATGTCGGAAGCGCCGGACAACTCGCGGCCCTTGGCAGTGCGAACCTTATGACGGTCTTCGTCGATGACGTCGACCACCGTACCGGACGTAATGTAGAGCCCGGCTTCGATCGTGCAGCGATCACCCAACGAGATTCCAGTGCCGCCGTTCGCACCGATCAGACAATGGCGTCCGATGCTGACCTTGATGTTGCCGCCGCCCGAAAGCGTGCCCATGGTGCTCGAGCTGCCGCCGAGATCCGTGTGTTCGGCGACGATCACGCCTTGCGAGATGCGGCCCTCGATCATGTTCGGTCCGATCGCACCCGCGTTGAAATTGACGAAGCCCTCGTGCATTACCGTGGTGCCTTCACCGAGGTATGCGCCGAGACGAATCCGCGCCGCGTCGGCGATGCGCACTCCGCTCGGAATGACGTAATCGGTCATCCGCGGAAACTTGTCGAGCGAATGCACGGTGAGCTGACGACCCGCGCGCCGCGCGGCGATCATAGCGGCCTGAAACTCGCTGACGTCGATCGCGCCATCGCTGGTCCACGCGACGTTTGGCAACTGCGCGAAGATGCCCTCGAGATTCAGGGTATTTGGCAGTGCGAGGCGGTGTGACAGGAGCTGCAGTTTGAAGTACGCCTCCGCCGTCGACTGAATCGCGCCGTCGTGTTCGAGCACGAGGCCGGTCAACGGTTTGTCGATCTCCGCGAGCAGTTCGCAACCGCGCGCCGCATCAGCGGCACCAACGTTTGCAAGCGATCGAGCGAGCGTAGCTGCGTCTGCAGGAGACAGAGTGCTGACGCCCGGCTTCAGGCGCGCACGAACCGCGGCAGCGGTATCTGCCGAAGGGCTCTTGCAAGGCGCAGGAAAGAGTACTTCGAGCGGCACTCCGGCTCGATTGTGAGTCGCGTGGCCTATGCCAAATGCAAAGAGATCACTCATTGGAAATCCCGGCGCCCGATTCGAGGGGCGGTAACCTAACATAAGGCGTCATTTCCATGGCGAGAACTCACAGTGAGCGCGCGAAGTGAACGATGCGCTCCGCCGCGTCGATGCATTCGGGTAACTCGGCCACCATCGCCATGCGAACTCGATCCATGCCGGGATCGACGCCGCCATGCGGTCTCGATAGATAGCGACCCGGCAATACGGTGACGTTTTCTTCTACGAACAGCCTGCGCGTGAACGATTCGTCGTCAATTGGCGTGCGCGGCCAGTAATAGAAGCCGCCTTCGGGCGATGTGACACCGAGAACCGGTGCGAGCATGGGCGTTACGACGGCGAACTTCTGCCGGTACACCGCGCGATTGTCTTTGACGTGCGTTTCATCCAACCACGCAAGTTCGCTCACGTGCTGAACGTGGGCGGGCATCGCGCAACCGTGATATGTCCGGTACAGAAAGTAGCGATCGAGAATCGCCCCGTCGCCGGCCACGAAACCGGAGCGCAGCCCTGGCAGATTCGATCGCTTCGATAGGCTGTGAAAGACCACGCAGCGCGCGTAGTCGTCCCTGCCGATGGAAGCGCATGCCTGAAGCAGCCCCGCCGGCGGATTCGACTCGTCCGGATAGATCTCCGAATAACACTCGTCGGCCGCGATCACGAAGTCGTAGCGATCGGCCAACCCGATCAGCTGGATCAGCTGTTCGACAGGCATCACGGCACCCGTTGGATTTCCGGGCGAGCAGATGAACAGCAACTCACAGTTGCTCCACACCTCGTCGGGAACCGATTCGAAATCGGAAAGATAGTTGGTCGCTTCCGTGCACGGTGCGTAATAGGGCGTCGTGCCGCGCAACAGTACAGCCCCTTCGTAAATCTGGTAGAAAGGATTCGGCAGTACCGCGCAACTGCCGCTGCGCCCGGACAGCACGCACTGTGCGAACGAAAACAGCGCTTCGCGCGTTCCGCTCACCGGCAGGATGTGTTTGCCGGACGCCAGCGAACCCGGCTTCAATCGGAAGCGTGACGTAGCCCAGGCGGCAATTGCGCTACGCAGCGAATCGCTTCCGCGCGTCGCCGGATACGTGCCGAGCCCGGGTTGTACGAACGTAGGATCGGTCGCGGCGTCGACCAGGAACTTCGCGGCTGCGTGCTTCGGCTCGCCGATCGATAGTGCGATATGCGGTGCATTGCTGCGGCTGCTGACGCCGGCCTTCAGCGCGTTCATGCGCTCGAACGGGTAGGGCAGCAGCGAATCGAGAAACGGGTTCATTCGGCTCAGCTCGCGAGGGTTTCTTCGTTGAGTTGTTGGTCGAGGCGCTCGCGGATAGTGCGCGTAACGAATTCGATTCGATCGGGGTCTTTGATCGGCAGCGTGCCGGTACCGCTGATGTAAAACACGTCTTCGACACGTTCGCCCAAGGTCGTGATCTTCGCGCTGTGCACGTTGATGCCCAACTCGACGAAGATGATGCCCAGACGCGCGAGCAACCCCGGCCGGTCGGATGCAACGACGCGCAACACCGACCATTGCTGATCCGGATCGTTCGACAGGTGTGCTTCCGTCGGTCGCTGGAACTGCTTCAAGCGTCGGGGAATGCGACGCTTGGCGAGCTCGGGGTAGCGTTCGAGGTCGCTCAACTGCGCGATCAACGTCCGTTCGATGTGCCGGCAGCGCGCCGCATTCGCGCTGATCGAGTGCCCCGATTCGTCTAGCACGATGTAGCTGTTGAAGCACAGATTGCCGGCAGACGTATGGATGCGCGCATCGTGAATCGAAAGGCCCAGTTGATCGATTGCGATGACGCTGGCAGCAAACAATCGCGGTTGGTCGCGCGTATACAGAAATATCTCGGTGGCGCCTTCTTCGCTGGCGTGGCCGACTACGTCGCGCACCAGGACCAGTGGTCCACTCGAGAGGTCGTGCTTTGCGATCGCCTCCGTCAACGAAACGATCTGCACGACAGAATGCTGCATGAAGAACTCGGGATCGGGATCGTCCCAGAGCAGCAGCGCACGTTCGCGGTCGATGCCGCGCTCTTCGAGCTTCGCCAACGCTTCCGTCCGGTGGTGTTCGATGTACGCAGCGCGATCAACCGGCAGATTGAGGCCGCGGCGCAATGCCCTGCGCGTTTCCATGTAGAGCTGTCGCATCAAGGTCGCACGCCAGCCGTTCCACAGATTCGGATTCGTCGCGTTGATGTCGGCAACGGTGAGTGTGTACAGATAGTCGAGCCGCATCTCGGTGCGGACCTCGCTTGCGAATTCGTGGATTACGACCGGATCGTTGATGTCTTTGCTTTGAGCGGTGGCGGACATCAACAGATGCACGCGCACGAGCCAGGCCACCAGTTCGGTATCGGCTTCATCGAGGCTGTGTCGGCGACAGAAGTCGATCACATCGACTGCGCCCAGCGTCGAATGGTCGCCGCCGCGCCCCTTTGCAATGTCGTGGAACAGGCCAGCGATGTACAACAATTCGATCTTCGGCAGATTCTTGATGCAGTGGTGCGCGACCGGAAACGTGTCCTGGCTCGATCGATAGTGAAGACGCCGCATGTTGCGGATCACCATCATCGTGTGCGCATCGACGGTGTAGATATGGAACAGATCGTGTTGCATCTGACCGATGACGCGGCCGAATTCGGGGATGTAGCGCGCCAGCATCCCGTATCTGCGCATGCGCGTCAGTTGCGACACCAGCGTGTAGGGTGCGCGCAACAGATCGATGAATAGCCCGGTAACCTCCGGACTGTTGCGGAACGCCTCGTCGATCAGATCGAGGCTGTTGCGAACCTGACGGATCGTCGTGGCACGAACGCCGGAAATGTCGCGGCGGTTCGCCATGATGACGAACATTTCCATCAACGCGGGCGGGTGTGCGCGGAACACGTCTTCGCTGCGCGTCTCGATGTAGTTGTCGCGAATCTGGAAGCGTTCGTTGATGGGCTCGATTTCGGGCTCGTAGTGCGCGCGCAGGATCGCTTCGTCGAAGTGCTGCAAGAGGATGTCGTTCACTTCGCGCAGGCTCAGCACGTGGCTGTAGTAGTCGTGCATGAACTGCTCTACGCCGAGTTGCGCATCGCTGTCGGTGTAGCCCAACCGATCGGCTAAGGTGCGTTGATAGTCGAACAGCAATCGGTCTTCCGAACGTCCCGCGATCAGGTGCAGGCCGTAACGAACCCGCCATAGGAATCGTCGACCGTCGTTGAGCCACTGCCGTTCCTGCGCGGTGAGGAACCCGCGCGCGCTGAGATCCTCGGCCGACGTGTTGCCGAAGTGGCGTTTGATGATCCAGCCGACCGTCTGGATATCGCGCAGACCGCCCGGTGCCACTTTGATGTTCGGCTCGAGGTTGTAGTCGACGTCCTGATAGCGGTCGTGGCGCTTGCGCTGTTCGTCGACCTTGGCGCTGAAGAAACGCGCGCTGGGCCAGATTTCGTCAGTGGCGAACAATCGGCCTACCTGGCGGTCGAGCGCCAGTGTTCCCGCAAGCAGTCGGCGCTCGAGGATCGAGGTTGCCGTTGCGATGTCCTCTTTCGCCTCCTGATGGCACTGGTCGATGGTCCGCACGCTGTGGCCGATGTTCAGCTTCAGGTCCCATAGGTTTTGCACGAACGTTTCGATGCCGTCGCGATATTCCGCAGGGTCGCCGTCGACGAGAATCAGCAGATCGATGTCGGAGTGCGGGTGTAACTCGCCGCGCCCGTATCCACCGACAGCGAACAGCGCCAGATGCTGGCCGGTGCCTTCCGGCCATTTGATGCGGCTCCACAGATCCTTGATCAGTTGATCGAAGAATTCGGCGCGGCTGCGCACGATCGTTTCGACGTCTTCACCGGCCCAGAATCGTTGTGCGAGAAGGGAATCGGATGAGCTGATTCGGCGTCGCGCCTCACTCAGCTTGTCAGTCGGTGTCACGGAAACCGTTCTTCCGCGCGCCGTGTCAGGACTTCAGCGCCGTCGCTCGTCACCAGGATCGTATGTTCCCATTGTGCCGATAGTTTGTGGTCCTTCGTCACGACGGTCCATTGATCGGGAAGCATCTTGATGTGGCGTTGACCCGCGTTGATCATCGGTTCGATGGTGAACGTCATTCCGGCTTCGATCTTCGCGCCGGTATTCGGCCGCCCGTAGTGCAGTATTTGTGGCTCGTCGTGGAACACGTCGCCGATTCCGTGCCCGCAGAACTCGCGCACCACCGACAAGTTGTTGGCCTCGGCGTGCGATTGAATCGCGTGGCCGATATCGCCCAGATGCGCGCCGGGCCGTACCACTCTAATGCCGCGGTACAGGCACTCTTGTGTGATCTCGACCAGGCGGCGCGCCATTACGCTGGGTTCACCGACGAAGAACATCTTGCTCGTGTCGCCGTGATATCGATCCTTGATGACCGTAACGTCGATGTTCACCACGTCGCCGCGTTTCAGTCGCTTGCTGTCCGACGGAATGCCATGACACACGACGTGGTTTACGGATGTGCAGATGGACTTCGGAAAGGGCGGTTGTCCAGGTGCATTGCTGTAGTTGAGCGGCGCGGGAATCGCATCGAGTTCTTCGACGATGAAGCGATGGCAGATGCGGTCGAGTTCTTCGGTGGTCACGCCCGGCTGAACGTGCTCGCCGATCATCTCGAGCACACTCGCGGCGAGACGTCCGGCCACTCGCATGCGTGCGACTTCATCCTCGTTGCGTAGTTTGATGGGCATTCCGGGGTGCCGTTCGGGCCTATTGGGTCGGTTTCGACGAAAAACGGATTATGGTATAAAGCGCGCCGCCGTGAGGCAAACCGGATATCTCGCGACTCACTCTTAGAACGCGAGAGTTCAAAATTCTCACACGCATCGACACAGCCCTGTGGGTGCCATCGAAAGGTGGTTCGGGTCTGGGGTGCGTGGAGGCTCAACCCAAACATGACGAGGAAACATGGCAAATATCAGCATGCGTGACATGTTGGCCGCAGGCGTGCACTTCGGCCACCAGACGCGGTTCTGGAATCCCAAGATGGCCCCCTTCATTTTCGGGGCCCGCAACAAGATCCACATCATCAACCTCGAGCGTACGGTACCTGCCTTCAACGAAGCGCTGGTGTATCTGAAGACGCTGTCGGCGCGGCGGCACAAGGTGCTGTTCGTCGGCACGAAACGCTCGGCCGCGAAGGTCATTCGCGAACAGGCAACGCGTGTCGGCATGCCGTTCGTCGATCAACGCTGGCTCGGCGGCATGCTCACCAACTACAAGACGATCCGCCAGTCGATCCGTCGCCTGCAGGAACTCGAGGCGCAGTTGGCCGACGGCACGTTCGAGCGCCTGACCAAGAAAGAAGCGCTGACGAAGCGTCGCCTCATGGAAAAACTCGAGCGTAGCCTTGGCGGTATCAAGAACATGGGTGGGCTGCCCGATGCGTTGTTCGTGGTCGACGTTCAGCACGAACACATCGCGGTTTCAGAAGCGAACAAGCTCGGCATCCCGGTGGTCGGTATCGTCGATACCAACAGCGATCCGGTCGGTGTCGATTACGTCATCCCCGGCAACGACGATGCGATACGCGCGGTACGTCTGTACGTGACCGCGGTCGCCGACGCGGTAGCCGAGGGTCAAGCGACCGCCGGCGGTGAAGTCCGCATCGACGAGTTCGTCGAGGTGGACGAGGTCGGCACCGAAACGGCCGACTACGACGTCGACGAGGCAGTCTGAAATGGCAGTGACTGCAGCGATGGTCAAAGAGCTCCGGGAGCTCACCGGTCTCGGCATGATGGACTGCAAGAAAGCCCTGACCGATTCGGATGGCGACATGAATGCCGCGGTGGAGACGCTGCGCCGCAACAGCGCCGTCAAAGCCGCAAAAAAAGCCGACCGCACTGCTTCGCAGGGTCTGCTCGGTGTTCGCGTGGCCGACGATGGCAGCTACGCGATCGTCGTCGAAGTGAACATCGAAACCGATTTCGCCGAACGCGATGCGTCGTTCGCCGCGTTCGTGAAACGCGTGCGCGATGTCGCGTTCGAGAAGCGCACGAGTGATGTTGCAGCACTACTCGCCGGTGGCCTCGATGCCGAACGGGAGGCCTTGGTGCAGAGCATTGGCGAGAACGTTTCAGTACGACGTATTGCGTTGCTCGAAGCGCCGGGCGGAAGAGTTGCGAGTTACCTGCACGCAGACAACCGTAAGGCCGCGTTGGTAGCAGTGGTGGGTGGCGATGACGAACTCGGGCGCGACCTCGCGATGCACGTCACGGCAAGCAAACCGCTCGTCGTTACGGGCGCCGACGTGGCTCCGGACGTCGTCGAGAAAGAACGTGAGATCTACACCGCACAGGCGCAAGACAGCGGTAAGCCGGCCGACATCATTGCGAAGATGGTGGAAGGGCGCGTTCGCAAGTTCCTTGCCGAGGTGAGCTTGCTCGAGCAGCCGTTCGTCAAGGACCCGAACGTTCGAGTCAGTCAGTTGCTCTCGCAGAAGAAAGCCCGCTGCACCGGCTTCGTTCGATACGAGGTCGGCGAGGGCATCGACAAGGTCGAAACCGACTTTGCAGCGGAAGTCGCGGCGCAAGTCCGGGGTAAGGGCTAGCGCTCCATGGCCAGACCGGTCGTCTCCCGCTATTTGCTAAAGCTCAGCGGTGAAGCACTGGCCGGCGAGGCCGACTTCGGTATCGATTCCGTAGTCGTTCGCCGAATCGCTGGCGAAGTTGTCGCCACTCAACAGACCGGCGCCGAGTTCGGCGTCGTGCTGGGCGGCGGCAACCTGTTTCGCGGCGCCGCACTCGCGAAGGCCGGCCTCAATCGAGTGACCGGTGATCATATGGGCATGCTGGCCACCGTGATGAACGCGCTAGCGTTTCGGGATGTGCTGCAATCGCTTGGCGCGCGCGCAACCGTGCTATCGGCCGTTCCGATGGCGAGCATCGTCGAAGGCTATTCGCAGGCGCGCGCGGTCGACCTGATTCAAGCCGGGCACGTCGTGATTTTTGCCGCCGGCACCGGCAACCCGTTTTTCACCACCGACTCAGCGGCGTGCCTGCGCGGCATCGAGATCGACGCCGACATTGTGCTCAAGGCGACCAAGGTAGATGGTGTATACACTTCCGATCCGCACCTCGATGCGTCCGCACAGCGATTCGACCGCCTGAGTTACGACGAAGTCATCGCCCGCAATCTGAAGGTCATGGACATGACGGCCATCTGCCTGTGCCGCGACCACGAGATGCCGATCGTCGTATTCGACATGAACGCGGCCGGTGCGTTGCAGCGCATCGTCGCGGGGGAGCGGGTCGGTACATTGATCGGCGGCGACTCCGAGTGATGCACGACGCAACCTAATCTCAGATTGAGGCACCACCGTGATCGACGACATCAAACGTGAAGCCAACCTACGCATGGGCAAGTCGATCGAGGCGCTTGGGCACGCGTTCGGTCGGATTCGCACCGGGCGCGCGAACCCCGCGATACTCGACGGCATTCAGGTGCCGTACTACGGCGTCGACACACCTTTGAACCAGGTCGCTTCGATCAACGTGCAGGATGCGCGCACGCTGATCATCTCGCCGTGGGAGAAGAAACTGATTTCGGACATCGAGAAGGCCATCCTCAAAAGCGATCTCGGCATCACACCGGCATCGAATGCCGATTCGATCCGCATCGCATTGCCGCCGTTGTCGGAAGAGAACCGGCGCGATCTCGCGCGGCTCGCCAAACAGGAGGCGGAACAGGCGCGAGTGGCCGTTCGCAACATCCGTCGGGATGCGATGGGAAACGTGCGCGACTTCCTCAAGGAGAAGGAAATCTCCGAAGACGACGCGCGTCGGGCGGAAGAAGACATCCAGCGGCTGACCGACAAGCGAATATCGGAAATCGATCACGCTTTGGCGGAAAAAGAAGCCGATTTATTAAAGATTTAACGCTAGTATCTCGACACTGACAGCGGATTTCAGGCGATATGTCCGAGCTTCAGGCCAGTGCCGCCCAGAACGATTCAGACCTCGTGCCGCGCCATGTGGCCATCATCATGGATGGCAATCACCGTTGGGCCAAAGCGCGTCATCTACCGGGCGCGGCCGGACATCGTGCGGGCGCCCGCAACATCCGTCCGATCGCTGAGCGCTGCGCCGATCTCGGCGTGCGTTATCTGACGATCTTCGCGCTGTCCACCGAAAACCTCGATCGCCCCAAGCGTGAAGTCGATCTGCTGCTCCAGCTGATGCGGCGTTTTCTCGAAGACAACGTCGACGAATTGCGTGATCGCGGCGTGAGGTTGCGGATCATCGGCGATCGCAGCCGCTTCGCAGCGGAACTACAGATGCTGATGAAGCGCGCGGAACAGATCACGCGTGACAACGATCAGTTGCACCTGACCATCGCCGCGAACTACGGCGGTCGATGGGACATCACGCAGGCGATGCGCGGTCTCGCAAAGGCCGTGGCGAGCGGTCAGATCGATCCGGAAAAGGTCGACGAGCACACCGTTGGCGGATTGTTGTCGCTGGGTAATCTGCCACCGCCGGATCTGTGCATCCGCACCGGCGGTGATCAACGCATCAGCAATTTTCTGCTGTGGGACCTCGCATACAGCGAACTGTATTTCACGGACGCGTACTGGCCCGAGTTCGACGAGATTCGGCTGGCCGACGCGTTCGAATCGTTCCGCGAGCGGCAACGCAGATTCGGACGCCGCCCGTGACGTCTCACGGTGTGCGCTGCGATCGGCAGCACGCATGCGAAGCCCACATGCTGAAGCCCACATGCTGAAGCAGAGGGTGATCACCGCGCTGATCGCAGCGCCGACGGTGATCGCCGCCATCTTCCTTCTACCGCTCACTGCATTCGCTGCCGTGTTTCTCGTGCTGGCGGGACTCGGTGTGTTCGAGTGGGCCAATCTTGCGGGTCTGCGTTCGATCGCCGCAAAGGCGGTCTACGTCGGCGTCTACGGGCTGATCGGATATGCGTTACTGAACGCGCCGGCGCTGTGGCCCACCGTTCTGCAGTACGTGGTCGCGTTCTGGGTGCTGGCAGCCGTGGTTGTACTGACGTTCCCGGCGAGTGGCCAGGCGCTGATTCGTCCCGTGCTGATGCCGGCCGGCTACGTTGCATTCGTCGGTGCGTGGCTTGCGCTGGTTACGCTGCTCGTTGCAGGCGGTCCGTGGCTGATTCTGTGGGTGTTGGTGGTGGTGTGGGCGGCCGATATCGGCGCGTACTTTGCGGGCAGGCAATTCGGCCGGCGCAAACTCGCGCTGCTGGTGAGCCCGGGTAAGACCTGGGAAGGCGCGCTGGGTGGCACGGCACTGTCGGTGCTGCTCGGTTCATTGATGGGTGCGACCGTGCCGGCGTTGCATACCGTCGCACCGGAACTGTGGCAGTGGGTTGTCGGTTCGCTCGTCATTGCGATCGTCTCGATATTCGGCGATCTGTTCGAAAGCGCGTTGAAGCGCGCGCGTGGTGTGAAGGATTCCGGCGGACTGTTTCCAGGTCATGGTGGCATGCTCGATCGTGTCGACTCGCTGATTGCGGCGTTGCCGTGTGTGGCGTTGGCGGTAGCGGCGTAGCACTGGTGTCGTCCTGTGGAAGTTTCGAGGTGCCCAGGAAGTTCAGGGACGCGACACCAGTACCAAGCTGGTATCATTCGCCGCCGTTCTGGCTGGCCGGATGCGATACGCGAAGCAACTTGCTGGTGCGGTTCCGGTCAAACAGCAGATATCTTCGGAATCGTTGACGCATGCAAATCGCGCAGTACGTGTTCGCTCTCATCGTCACACTCGGCGTGCTCGTCACCGTTCACGAACTCGGCCACTTCCTGGTTGCCCGCTATTCCGGCGCGAAGGTCGTGCGGTTCTCTATCGGCTTCGGTCCCGCACTGTTTTCGCGGTTCGATCGCCGCGGTACCGAATTCGTAGTCGCTGCGATGCCGCTCGGCGGCTACGTCAAGATTCTCGACGAGCGCGAAGGAGAGGTTGCGCCGCACGAAGCCGATAAGACCTTCAATCGTTTGTCACCGACCTGGCGTATTGCGTTCGCGCTGGGCGGACCCGCTGCCAACTTCATTCTCGCCATCGTCATCTATTGGGCGCTCTTCGTTGCCGGCAGCACCGACGTGGTGCCGATCATCGCGGACCCCGCGCCCGAGACACCTGCATTCGCAGCCGGCCTGAAGGGTGGCGAAGAAATCGTTTCGGTGGATGGCGCAGTCACGCTGTCCTGGGCCGAGGTCAGCATGGCGCTGGCGTCGCGGCTCGGCGATTCCGGTTCGATCTCTATCGAGAGTCGCCAGCCTGGCAGCGCTGTCACCGACGTGCACCGAATGTCCATCCAGAACTGGCAGCGTGGTGCCGACGAGCCGGAGTTGTTCCGTTCGCTCGGCATGGTGCCGACGCTGGCTCCGATTCTCGGAACGATCCTCGACGACGGTCCCGCAAAGGCGGCGGGGTTGCAAACGGGCGATCGAGTGACGTCGGTGGACGGTAAGCCGGTCAAAGAGTGGGCCGATTGGGTCGACGTGCTGCGCGCTGCGCCCGGAAAGTCCCTAACGATTGAATTCGAGCGCGACGGCATGCGCGACGTGCTCGTGCTCACCCCAAGTGAACGCACCGCTGCAGATGGCAGCGTGTACGGCTACGTCGGCGTAGCACCTTTGACGCGCGAAGTGAGATACGGCCCGTTCGCGGCGATTCCGATGAGCCTGCACGAAACGGCGTCGAAGACGATGATGACGCTGGATCTGATGAAGAAGATGGTCACCGGACTCGTTTCGACGCGAAACCTGTCGGGGCCGATAACAATTGCGAAGGTAGCGGGCGATTCGGCGCGCACGGGTGGTTGGGAGAGTTTCCTGCGTGTGTTGGCGTTGCTCAGCATCAGCCTCGGTGTGCTGAACCTGTTGCCGATCCCGATTCTCGACGGCGGACACGTGATGTTCTGTCTCGCCGAGATCGCGCTGCGCAAGCCGGTGCCGGATCGGGTGCAGGCGTGGGGCATGCAGATCGGTCTCGCCATCGTCGGCGGAATGATGCTGCTCGCGTTCTATAACGACATCACACGACTATTCTGATCTAAGGGGATCCATGTTCGGGGGATCGATGAAGCGATGGCTCGCCATCGTGATGTTGTGGCCAAGCCTTGCGCTCGCGGACACCTTCACGGTCACGGACATTCGCATTCAGGGGCTGCAGCGCGTTTCCGCAGGAACCGTGTTCAATCTGTTGCCGGTGAACGTCGGCGATCAGGTCGACGAGGCGACGGTACGGCAGCTGATCCGTCTGTTGTTCCAATCGGGCTTTTTCCGCGACGTACGATTGCAGCGTGACGGCAATGCGCTGATCGTGACCGTGGTCGAACGTCCGGCAATCGACTCGATCGAACTCAAAGGCAACAAGTCCATCAAGACCGACGCGCTGATGGACGGACTTAGTAAGCAGGGTCTGAAAGAAGGCGAGATCTTCAAGCAATCGACGCTCGAACGCGTCGACCTCGAGCTGGAACGCCAATACGTAGCCCAAGGTCGGTACGGCGCGAGCATCGACACCAACGTAGAAGAACTGCCGCGCAACCGCGTCGCCATCCACATCGTGATCAAGGAAGGCAAGACGTCGACGATTCAGCATATCAACGTGGTCGGCAATCACGCGTTCAGCGAGGCCGATCTGCTGGACGTTTTCGAACTCAAGACACCGAGCCTCTTCTCGTTCATCAAGAACGACGACAAGTACTCGAAAGAAAAGCTGAAAGGCGACCTCGAGAAGCTCGAGTCCTACTACAAGGACCGCGGCTACGTCACGTTTGCAATCGACTCCACGCAGGTGAGCATCACGCCCGACAAGCGGCACGTCTATCTGACTGTGAACGTAACGGAAGGCGGCGTATACAAGATCGACAAGGTGGAACTCGTCGGAGAACTGCACGACGTATCGCCGGACGCGTTGCGTTCGCTGTTACTCGTACAGACCGGCCAGACGTTCTCGGGCGCGCTGGTTACGGCTAGCGAAGAGCGGCTGACGCAAGCGCTAGGAAATTCCGGTTACACGTTTGCGAGTGCATCGGGCGTGCCGCAGGTTCACGACAACGGCACGGTTGACGTTCGCTTCATGGTCGAAGCCGGCAAGCGCGCTTATGTTCGCCGCATCGAATTCAAAGGTAACTCCGTTACCCAGGATGAAGTGCTGCGCCGCGAGATGCGCCAGATGGAAGGTGGTTGGGCATCGACGGCACTCATCGAGCTGTCGAAGACGCGCCTCGAACGGCTTGGTTACTTCAAAGAAGTCAACGTCGAGACGCCGGAAGTGGCGGGTACCGACGACCAGGTCGACGTGAAATTTGCAGTCGAAGAACAACCGTCGGGCAGCATTTCCGCGACGTTGGGATACACACAGAGCTCCGGCCTGATCGTGGGTGCCGGATATCAGGAATCCAACGTACTCGGCACAGGCAACAGCATGGCGCTGAACGTCAGCTGGAGTGAGTTCCAGCGGGCGGTCTCGTTCAACTACTTCAATCCGTACTTCACGCTCGATGGCATCAGCCGCGGCTACAACCTGTTCTTCCGTCAGACCGACTACGAGCAGCAGAACCTCGCAACGTATTCGACCGATGCGTATGGCGCGGGTGTCAATTTCGGTTTCCCCATCGGCGAGACGCAACGCATCGGCTTCGGGCTTACGGCCGAACACACGAAGTTGAAGGCGGGCGACTACGCTGCGCAGGAAATCACCGAGTTCATTGAGGACGAGGGCGACACGTTCCTGAACTTCAAGGCGAACCTGAGCTGGACCAGTTCGACGTTGAATCGAGGCTTGTTCCCGACGCGCGGTCGTTCGCAGACGTTAGCGCTGGAACTATCCGTTCCAGGAAGCGATCTCACGTTCTACAAGGTCGATTACAAGGATCAGGTCTACTTCCCGATCGCAGAAAACTACGCGCTGCGGTTGCACGGTGAACTCGGTTACGGCAACAACTACGACGCGAGCAACGGTTTGCCGTTCTACGAGAACTTCTTCGCTGGCGGCTTTGGGTCGGTGCGCGGCTTCAAGCAGAACACGCTCGGTCCGTTGTCAACGCCTTCGCCATTCGACCCCTTCACGCAGAAGGGTCAGCCGTTCGGCGGCAACACGCTTGTGTTGGCGGGCGCCGAGATCATCTTCCCGATGCCGTTCGTCAAAGATGGCCGTTCGATGCGCCCCGTGTTGTTCATCGACTCAGGCAACGTCTTCAACAGTGAATGCCCGAAGGTGAGCACTGTCTGCGACGAAATCGACCTGAATCTGCTGCGTTACTCGGTAGGCTTCAGCCTGACCTGGATCACAGGAATGGGGCCGATGACGTTCGGCATCGCGAAGGCGTTCAACTACAGCGATAGCGACGAAACGGAGTTCTTCCAGTTTGAGCTAGGCCGAACGTTCTGATGTAACATGCGCCGCGTCGTTTAACCCCAGTTCCGACCAGTCCTGAAAGGAGACCTCCGGTGTCGAAGATTTTTCGCTTGGTGCTGCTCCCCGTATTGCTGCTGACGGCCGGCAGCGCATTTGCCGAATTGAAGATCGCCGTAGTGAACGTGCAGCGCGCAATCGGCGAATCCAACGAGGCAAAGGCGCTCATTGCCAAGCTGGAGGCCGATACGTCAGCCGATCAAGCGGCCATCAAGGCGCTCGGCGCCGACATCACCAAGGTGCAGGAGAAGTTCAACAAGGACGGCGACGTGATGAGCGACGCCGAGAAGCGCAAGCTGCAGAAAGAGATCGAAGACAAGCAGATCGACTATCAGTTTCGCGTCAACAAATTCCAGAAGACCGTGAACGAACGGCAGCAGGAAATTCTGTCGCAGATGGCACCGAAGCTCGACGCGGTGCTGCAGGACATCATTGCGAAAGATCAGTATGACCTCGTGATTCACCGTCAGAACGTCGTGTACATCAACGCGAAGTACGACATCACGGCGCAGGTCACGGAGTTGCTGAATCAGAAGAAGTAATGGCTGGGGTCACCTACACACTTGGTGAACTAGCTCAGCGGATCGATGCCCGCGTCGAAGGCGATGCGGACGCCCGCGTCAGCGGCCTGGGCAGCCTGTCGAATGCGGCGCCGGGTCAGCTGACACATTTCTCCAGTCGCGCATACCGTCATTTCCTTGCACATACGAAGGCGACAGCCGTCATTCTGAAGGCGGAGGATCTGGCGCAGTGTCCAACGCATGCGCTCGTGACCCGCAACCCCTACCTTGCATTCGCACGACTGTCGGTCCTCTTCGCTACTGACGAAGTGCCGCAGCCGCGCGTGCATCAATCGGCACTCGTCGACCCGACTTCGCATCTGGGCGATGGTGTTTCGATCGGCCCTAACACAGTCGTTGGTGCGCGTTGCACGATCGGCAATCGTGTCGTCATCGGTGCCAATTGCGTGATCGGCGAAGACTGCAAACTCGGTGACGACACACGCTTGATGGCGTCAGTGACGTTGTATCGGCGCGTGCGCATCGGCTTGCGGGGCGTAGTGCATAGCGGCGCCGTCATCGGTGCGGATGGATTTGGCTTCGTCCCTGATGAACGCGGCCGGCAACAGGAGATCGCACAGGTGGGCGGCGTTGTGCTCGGCGACGATGTCAGCGTCGGTGCAGCGACTACGATCGATCGCGGCGCCATCGACGACACCATCGTCGGCTCCGGCGTGAAGATCGATAACCAGGTTCAGATCGGGCACAACTGCGAGATTGGCGATCACACCGTCATCTGCGGCTGTGTTGGAATTGTTGGGAGCACGCGCGTCGGGCGCCACTGCATTCTGGCCGGTGGCGTCGGTGTGGGTGGCGACGGACCGATCCAGATTGCAGATCGCGTGATCGTCAGCGGAATGACGCACGTGAGCCGCTCAATCGTGAAGTCTGGTGTCTATTCAGGGGGCGTGTTACATAGTGCAACACTCAAGTGGAAGCGCAATGCCATCAGATTTGCGGAACTCGACGACTTGGCGAAGCGAGTCAGACAGCTCGAAAAGTCGCGTCGATAGCCGCTCGGCGCTGCAACAGCAAATTCACGTTGCCAACGACCGCAGCGTGCCGCGAGGAACGTGGAGATGATGGGCATCAAGGAAATCGCGGAGTACCTGCCGCACCGGTATCCGTTCCTGCTGGTCGACCGGGTCGTTTCCTTCGTTCCAGGCGAAACCATCAAGGGCTTCAAGAACATCAGCGTGAATGAGATGTTTTTCAACGGCCATTTTCCCGGTAACCCCGTCATGCCCGGAGTACTCATCGTCGAAGCGATGGCGCAGTTGTCCGGCATTCTCGCATTCAAGACGAAGAACCGAGGACCGGCCGATGCGATGTACTACCTCGGCGGCGTCGACCATGCCCGCTTCAAACGACTCGTTGTACCCGGCGATCGGCTCGACATGGAGTCGAAGATCATCGCGGACAGGCGCAACGTCATGAAGTTCGCCTGCAATGCCTACGTGGAAGGCGATCTCGCGTGCGAAGCGGAAGTGATCTGCGTTGGAAAGGAAGTGTAGTGCCTGAACGGCCCAGCCATAGGGCGGTGCGGCGGTGATCGATCCGCGCGCGATCGTCGACCCCAGCGCGGTGATCGGCGCGGATGTATCCATCGGACCCTGGACGATCGTCGGCGCAAACGTCGAAGTCGGCGACGGTTGTCGGATTGCGTCGCACGTCATCCTGAAGGGACCGACCCGAATCGGCCGACGCAATCGTATCTTCCAGTTTGCAACCGTTGGCGAAGACACGCCTGCGCTCGCCTATAACGGTGAACCGACGACTCTGCAGATCGGCGACGACAACGTCATCCGCGAAGGTGTAACGATCCATCGCGGCACGGTGCAGGGGCAGGGACGTACCGTCATCGGTAACCACAACCTGCTGATGGCGTACGTGCACGTCGGCCACGACTGCACGCTCGGCAACCACGTCATCATGGCGAACAACGCATCGGTGTCGGGCCACGTGCTGGTGGGCGACTACGCAAACTTCGGTGGCTATGCCGGCATTCCGCAGTATCGCCACATAGGTGCGCACGCCCACATCGGCGGAATGAGTCTGGTGCTGAAGGACGTGCCGGCTTTCGTGACGGTAAGCGGCAATCCGGCCGGGGCGGTGGGTCTCAACATCGAGGGAATGCGCCGACGCGGTATCGGTGATGCGGCGGTCGCTGCACTGCGCGAGGCATACCGTGTCGTTTACGGGAACAAGCTCACCGTGAAGGAAGCACTGGATGAAATCACGCCGCTTGCCGACCGGCATCCGGAAGTCCGTCTGTTCATGAGCAGCGTCGCCGAGTCGCGATGGGGGATCATTCGCGGCCGTCGTGAGGGCAACGGCGATTGAACAACGGGTCCTCAACGTCGGCATACTCGCGGGTGAACCTTCCGGAGATCTGTTGGGCGCAGGGCTGATGCATGCGCTTCGCGCGCGTGTGCCCGACGTGCGGTTCCGGGGTGTCGGTGGTCCGTTGATGCTGGCCGCGGGGCTCGAATCGCTGGCCCCGATGTCGACATTCGCAATGAATGGTTTCGTCGAGCCGGTGAAGCGGTTTCCGCGTTTGCTGCGTGTGATTCGATCGTTGCGAGCCAGCTACCTGGACGATCGCCCCGACGTGTTCGTCGGCGTCGACTTCAACGTCTTCAATCTGTTGCTCGAACGTCTGCTGAAACGGCGCGGCATCGTCACGGCGCACTACGTGAGCCCATCGGTGTACGCGTGGCGACGCGGCCGCGTAAAGAGGATCGGTCGTGCGACCGACCTCGTGATGACGCTGTATCCGTTCGAACCACCGTTGTACGCATCACAGGGTGTGCGCGCCGAATTCGTCGGCCATCCACTGGCCGATTCGATCGAACCCGTCGACCGCACGGCAGCCGCGCGCGCAGAGCTCGGCATGTCGAACGACCAGCTCGTAGTTGCGCTGCTGCCCGGCAGTCGCATGTCGGAACTTCGGGCGCATGCGGAACTGTTTCTGCAGACAGCAGAAATAGTCGAGAAAACACTGGAGCGGCGCGACACGGTGTTTCTGGTACCGTGCGTCGACGAGCGGTCGCGGCAGGCGATCGAGGCGCTCGCTGCGCGATTTCCAACGCTCACGTTGCGTGTGTTGCCGACGAACGCGCATCTTGCACTTGCTGCATCCGACGTCGCGTTGGTCAAGTCCGGCACCGGCTCGCTCGAAGCGATGCTGTTCGGTAAACCAATGGTAGTGACGTACCGGCTCGGCGCGTTAAGCTACGCAATCGTGAAAGCGCTGCTACGCACACCGTTCGTCGCGTTGCCCAACATCCTGGCGGGCCGGCGTCTTGTCCCCGAACTTCTACAACACGCTGCACAACCACAACGACTCGCCGACGCGCTGATCACCGAACTGGAACGCGGCCGTGCCGGCAAACACCTAACGGACTTTCGTATGCTGCATGGATCGCTGCGCCGCGGCGCAAACCAGCGCGCCGCCGAAGCGGTGCTCAAGTTGATCGATCGCTGATGGATCTCTTCGACGATCAACCCACCCCCGTTCTGATGCTCGCAGGCGTCGATGAAGTCGGCCGCGGCCCGCTCGCGGGTCCGGTCATTGCGGCTGCGGTGATCCTCGATCCGTCGCGACCGATCACCGGCTTGCGCGATTCAAAGAAACTCACGGCCGCGCGGCGCGCGGAACTCGCCGAGATTATCGAATCGCAGGCGCTCGCAGTGGGTGTGGGTCGGGCCGAAGTGGCCGAGATCGATCTGCTCAACATCTTGCGCGCGAGCTTGCTCGCCATGGAACGCGCCGTTGCGAATCTCGCCCTGCAGCCCGACGTCGTCTACGTCGACGGCAACATCACGCCGACGCTTGCCATGCCGGCCGTTGCGATCGTCGGTGGCGACGATCGTGTTGCGTCGATCAGCGCGGCATCGATCGTTGCGAAGGTCATTCGCGATCGGGAAATGGACAGGGCGGCAGCTCACTATCCGAACTACGGCTTCGAGCGGCACAAGGGCTATGCCACCGCCGCGCATCTCGAGGCACTCGAGCGGTTCGGGCCGAGTCCGCTGCACCGCATGAGTTTCGCGCCGATTCGGGTATCGACGTTCGAGACGAACGCCGTGGTGATGTTCGAAACCGAGGCGTGACGCGATGGGCTGCGGCTTCGTCCATCTGAAGGTCCATACCGAGTATTCGATCGCTGACGGCCTCGTGAAGGTGCAGGATCTGGTTGATCGAGCCGTCGCGCTCGGCATGCCGGCGGTCGCCATCACCGACCGTTCCAATCTGTTCGGCCTCATCAAGTTCTACGACGCGTGCCTGAACGCCGGCGTAAAGCCGATCGTCGGTGCGGATCTCACATACTTCGACACTGCCGCCGACGCCGACCCCGCGGGGCGATACCGCTGCATCGTGCTCGCGATGAACGAAACGGGCTACCGCAACATCATCACGCTCGTCTCCAAATCGTACCTTGACGCCGCGCATCGCGGTTGTGTCGAGCGCGCGTGGCTCGAAACACACAGCGACGGAGTAATTCTGTTATCGGGCGGCGTGCGCGGCGACGTTGGACAAGCGCTGCTACGCCGCGATTCGATCACCGCGCGCGCGCACGCGGCGCGTTGGAATCGAATCTTCGGCGACCGCTACTACGTCGAGCTCGAACGCACACGCCGCGACGGCGAAGACGTGTATTTCTCCGGCGCAATCGCACTCGCGACCGAACTCGATCTGGCGGTAGTTGCCACCAACGACGTGTGCTTCATCGAACGGGACGACTTCGAAGCGCACGAGACGCGCGTGTGCATTCAGGAAGGACGCACGCTGAACGATCCGCGTCGCGTTCGTCGGTATAGCGAGGAGCAGTATTTCAAGAGTCCGCAGGAGATGGAGGCACTGTTCGCCGACGTTCCCGAGGCCTTGGAGAACGCCGTGGAGATTGCGAAGCGCTGCAGCGTGAAGATCCAACTCGGTACGTACTTCCTTCCAAAGTACCCGGTGCCTGACGACATCGCGCTCGACGACTATCTGCGCCAGACGGCGCGCGAAGGACTGAATGCACGACTCGCCACGATGATCGAGCGCGGCCGCGAGATCTCGTTAGAGCAGAGAACGGTCTACGAGAACCGACTCGAAGTGGAAGTCGGCATCATCAATCAGATGGGGTTCTCGGGTTATTTCCTCATCGTGATGGAGTTCGTGAACTGGGCCAAGGCGCAGAACATTCCGGTCGGTCCCGGCCGGGGATCGGGCGCCGGATCGTTGGTTGCCTTCTCGCTCGGAATCACCGACCTCGATCCGCTTGCATACGACCTGCTGTTCGAACGGTTGCTGAACCCCGAGCGCGTTTCGATGCCGGATTTCGACATCGACTTCTGCATGATGGGACGCGATGCCGTGATCGCGCACGTCGCCGAACGCTATGGCCACGCTTCTGTCAGTCAGATCGCCACGTTCGGAACGATGGCGGCAAAAGCGGTGGTGCGCGACGTGGCGAGAGTGCAGGGCAAGCCTTACGGGCTCGCCGACAAACTGTCGAAGCTGATTCCTTTCGAAGTGGGGATGACGCTCGAACGTGCCGTTGCGGAAGCGCCGGAGCTTCGCGACTTCATCGCCGACAACGAAGAGGTCGGCGAGATCATGGACATGGCGTACAAGCTCGAAGGCATCGTGCGCAACGTCGGCAAACACGCCGGCGGTGTCGTGATTGCGCCGTCACTTCTCACCGACTTCGTGCCGCTATACGTCGACGAGGCGAGCGCCGGCGTCATCTCGCAGTTCGACAAAGACGACGTCGAGCGCGCGGGGCTCGTGAAGTTCGACTTCCTGGGCCTCAAGACGCTCACGATCATCGATTGGACCGTTACCGCAATCAACGAAGCGCGACCCGAAGGCACCGACGCACTCGATATCGAACGACTTCCGCTCGACGATCCCAAGGTGTTCGAACTCTTGCGCCGCAAACAAACGACGGCCGTATTCCAGTTCGAATCCCGAGGTATGCAGAGCTTGCTCGAGCAGGCGAAGCCCGACCGTTTCGAAGACATCATTGCGCTTGGCGCACTGTTCCGGCCTGGGCCGATGGAACTCATTCCGGATTTCATCAAGCGCAAGCACGGGCAGGAGCGTTTCGAGTATCCGGATCCGCGCGTGGAACCGATTCTGTCGCCGACGTACGGAATCATGGTGTACCAGGAGCAGGTCATGCAGATCGCTCAGGTCATCGGCGGTTACAGTCTCGGTTCCGCAGACCTGCTGCGGCGGGCGATGGGAAAGAAAAAGCCTGAAGAGATGGCGCGCCAGCGCGATATCTTCAAGGCCGGCGCACAGAAGAACGGCGTGTCCGGCACGAAGGCGGATCAACTCTTCGATCTGATGGAGAAGTTCGCCGGCTACGGCTTCAACAAATCACACTCGGCGGCCTATGCGCTCGTCAGTTATCGAACCGCGTGGCTGAAGGCGCACTATCCCGATCAGTTCATGGCGGCGGTGTTGTCCGCCGACATGCAGCACACCGACAAGATCGTGACACTCGTCGACGAGGTACGGCAGGCCGAACTGTCGCTCGATTCGCCCGACATCAACTTGAGTCGCTACCGGTTCTCCGTGCGAGACGGACGTATTCTGTATGGCCTCGGCGCAATTCGGGGCATCGGCGAAGGCACCGTGATGGCCATCTGCGAGAGCCGCGAACAGCAGGGCAAGTTCGTCGATCTCTACGACTTCTGTCGTCGCATCGATTCGAAGAGGGCCAACCGGCGCGCCGTAGAAGCACTGATCCGCGCCGGCGCGATGGATGGATTCGCGCGCCATGGCGAAGACCTCGATGCGGTGCGCGGCCGGTTGATCGCGGAAGTCGACAGTGCGATGCAGGGCGCCGAGCAGGTCGCGCGGAATGCGGAAAGTGGTATCGGCGATCTGTTCGGCGGTCCATTCGCCGAGGACGCCGCTGTTCCGATCGTCGTTCCGGCGACGGCGGTGGCACGATCGTTCACGCGCCGCGAGCGACTCGACGCCGAGAAGGAAGCGCTTGGGCTCTATCTCACGGGGCACCCGCTCGACGACTATCTCGACGAGATTCGCGAGTTCTGTCCGAACCGCGTGGTCGATCTGAGAGTGGAGCGCGGCGTGCAGGTGGTGGCGGGGCTGGTGGTTTCGTCACGCACCATGCGCAGCAAACGCGGAGAGACACTTGCGTTCACCGTGCTCGACGATCGTAGCGGCCGGATGGAACTGTCGGTGTTTGCCGACGTTTACGAACAGCACAAGGCAAAGATCTTCAAGGACGCGATCCTGGTGGTCGAAGGCGAAGTGCAACAGGACGACTACAGCGGCGCGTTGAAAATGCGGGTGTCGCAGATCCATACGATGAACGATGCGCGGCGCCGCTTTGCGGACTGCCTGCAGATCGAAGTTTCCGGCTCGGGTATGTCGGGTGATCTGGCGCGACGTCTCAAGACGCTGCTGGAACCACACCGTCACGACGGTTGTCCGGTGGCGATTGCGTACCGCACCAATCGTGCTGAGGGGCGCCTCGTTTTGGGAGCCGACTGGCGCGTCACGCCCTGCGACGAGCTGCTGCAATCGCTGCGCAACGAGTTCGGCGTGGGCCAGGTCGGCCTGCACTATCGCCGCTCGGCGGCGTGATCACGCCCGCGTCGATCGAAGCGGCGGTCCGCGCTGCGCTAACGGATACGCCGGGCCGCATCGTCGTCGCGTTCAGCGGCGGAATGGATTCGACGGTTTTGCTCCACGCCGTCGCCGAGTTCATCGACGATCGATCCCGGGTGCACGCACTGCACGTCAACCACGGCTTGAACCCTCGCTCGGATGCATGGCAACGGCATTGCGAAGCCGCCTGCCGTGACCTCGGCATCGGCTACGACTTCAGACGCGTATCGGTCGGCTCCGACGGCGGCACGGAGGCCGCAGCGCGAACCGCGCGCTATGGGGCATTCGCTGAGTTCCTGGTTGCGGGTGACGCGTTGTGGCTGGCGCACCATCGCGATGATCAGGCCGAAACACTGCTGTGGAAACTGATGCGCGGCGGTGGTGTCGCGGCGCTTGCGGGCATGCCCGAGTCGCGTCGTCTTGGTGCCGCCTACCTCAGGCGTCCGTTCCTCGACATTCCGCGCATCGAAATCGCAACCTGGGCGAACGCGCGCGAGCTGGATTGGATCGACGACGACAGCAACGTCGACGCGCGTTTCGACCGGAATTTCATCCGTCACGAAGTGCTGCCTGTGCTGCAGGTGAAGTGGCCGGATGCGGCCGATCGGCTACGGCACGCGGCTCGCCGGTTCGCGGACGAAGCGGTGCTCGTGCGCGCGGCACTCGATCGGCGCCTTCAGGAAATCGACGCAACCGACACTCGGATTCCCGCGCAGGTCGCCGCCGATCCGCAAGCGCTGCCGCTTCTGCGGCGCTGGCTGGAATCCAACGGCGTCGGTGGGGTCCGCGAGCGTGTGGTGATGGAAATCGTGCGGCAAGCCGATGGGGCGATGGATCGAATGCCGCTGGTGCGAGTCTCGGCGGTGCACAGCGTGCGACGCTTCGCGCAGCGCCTCCATCTGGTGACCGACCCCCAGATTTCGTTCGAAGACGCGAATTGGAATCTGGCCGACACGCTGCTGACACCGGCCGGCAGGTTGGTAGCGCAACGCGGTACCGGTTGGGGGTTGCGAGGCGACATCGCGCACGTGCAGGTACGCGCCCGGTGCGGAGGCGAACGTCTACGACCACCGCGGCGCGGCGGCTCGCGCAGCGTCAAACAGCTGCTGCACGACGCGCACATTCCGCCGTGGTTACGCGACGCCTATCCGCTCATCTACATCGACGGTGCGCTTGCGGCCGTGCCCGGCATCGCAATCGACACAGCGTTCGCCGAAGAGGGCGATGATGTATGGCAGTTGGGCGTGCATCCGCATCCTGGCGAGCGTTAGTCATCATCTAGGCGCCGCCAAGCGAGCCTTCGGGTAGCCTTCGCGAGCCTTTTGTTTGTGCTGCCTGAACCCTTTTGCTACCCTGACTTCCCATCTTGCGCGCCTCATTCATGACTCACGTCGGGCGCGCTCACATCAAGATGGCGCATTCATGACTCGCTATATTTTCGTTACCGGTGGTGTGGTTTCGTCCCTCGGAAAGGGCATCCTCACCGCCTCGCTGGCGGCCGTTCTGGAAGCCCGCAATCTCAAGATCAACATCGTGAAGATGGATCCGTACATCAACGTCGATCCAGGCACGATGAGCCCGTTCCAGCACGGTGAGGTCTACGTCACCGCCGACGGGGCCGAGACAGACCTCGACCTCGGCCACTACGAACGGTTTCTGCGCGTGCGCATGTCGCGCAAGAACAACTTCACCACCGGTAGCATCTACGCCGAAGTGATCCGCAAGGAACGCCGCGGCGACTATCTGGGCGGTACGGTGCAGGTCATTCCGCACATCACCGACGAGATCAAGCGTCGCGTGCGCGACGCCGCGGAAGGGTTCGACATCGTCATCGTCGAAGTGGGCGGCACGGTGGGTGACATCGAATCGCAACCGTTCCTTGAAGCCATCCG
The DNA here is from genome assembly GCA_041739525.1 of Pseudomonadales bacterium. Lineage (GTDB taxonomy): Bacteria > Pseudomonadota > Gammaproteobacteria > Pseudomonadales > Azotimanducaceae > DATJGR01. Next base: position 76,273 of record JBGSNQ010000131.1, read on the forward strand.
GCAATTGCGCCTCGAAGTGGGCGCATCGCGGACGTTGTTCATCCACCTCACGCTGGTGCCGTACATCGCAACTGCCGGCGAGATCAAAACCAAGCCGACGCAGCACTCGGTGAAGGAACTGCGCTCGATCGGCCTGCAGCCCGACGTGCTGGTGTGCCGGTCGGATCGACTGATTCCGAAGTCGTCGCGCAGCAAGATCGCGCTATTCACCAACGTCGAAGAGCGCGCCGTCGTACTGCTGCCCGACGCACCGACGATCTACCAGGTGCCGGCGATGCTGCACGAGCAGAAGCTCGACGACATCGTGGTGGAGAAGTTCGGGCTCGACGTGCCCGAGGCGAACCTGTGGGAGTGGAACCGCGTGGTCGACGCGCAACTGCATCCGGAGCGCCGTGTGCGGATTGCGATCGTCGGCAAATACCTCGACCTGCTCGATGCATACAAGTCGTTGAGCGAAGCGATCGTGCACGCCGGTATTCAGACGCGCACGAAAGTCGACATCCGCTACGTCGATGCCGAAGACATCGAGACCAACGGCACCGCAACCCTTGGTGACGTGGATGCGATTCTCGTGCCGGGTGGATTCGGTCAGCGCGGCTTCGAGGGCAAAATCAAGGCGGCGCGATACGCGCGCGAGAACCGCGTGCCTTACCTCGGCATCTGCTATGGCCTGCATGCGGCGGTAATCGACATTGCGCGCAACGTTGCCGGCCTGGACGACGCACATTCGACCGAGATCAATCCGAACTCGCCGTACCCTGTGATCGCGATGATCACCGAATGGGTGGATCGTGACGGCAACCTGACGCACCGTAGTGCCGGCGATGATCTCGGCGGCACCATGCGGCTCGGTGAGCAGGCATGCAATCTGGTCTCCGGTTCGCTTTCGCGCGCGATCTACGGCGAAGACGTGGTGTATGAACGGCATCGGCATCGCTACGAAGTGAACGAACAGTACGTCGATCTGCTGGAGGGCTATGGACTGAAGATCGCCGGTCGCTCCAAGGATGGGCTCGTCGAGATGATCGAACTCGTCGATCATCCCTGGTTCGTGGCGTGTCAGTTTCACCCGGAATTCACGTCGTCGCCGCGCGACGGTCATCCGCTGTTCCGCGGCTTCATCGAAGCGGCGCTCGCATACGCCGAAGCAGACGAACCGCTGTGTGAAGCCGCGCCGGTTGCCGCGACCACCTGACAAACGGACGTTGTCATGCAGTTATTGGACTTCGATGTCGGACCGGCGGTCCGAACGCGCAAGAGCAATTCATTTTCCCGAGCAAGAGGTGGCGTAGGCCCGGTATGAGCAAGATCAAACGCATCATTGCCCGCGAGATTCTCGACTCGCGCGGTAATCCCACGGTCGAAGCCGACGTACACCTGGATGACGGCTCGGTCGGCAGCGCGTGTGCGCCGTCCGGAGCGTCGACCGGAACGCGGGAAGCCCTCGAATTGCGCGACAACGACCGTACGCGCTATCTCGGCAAAGGCGTATTGAAGGCCGTGCGCGCAATCACTGACGAGATCACTCCGTCGCTTCTCGGCATCGACGCAGCCGATCAGGAGCGAATCGATCAGACGATGATCGATCTCGACGGAACGGCGAACAAGACGCAATTGGGCGCGAACTCGATTCTTGCCGTATCGCTCGCGGTCGCGAAGGCGGCAGCCGCGGCGCGGCGTGTGCAGCTGTACGAACACATCAACGGTCTGTTCGGTGGCGTCGAAATGCGCATGCCCGTGCCGATGATGAACATCATCAACGGCGGTGAGCACGCGGATAACAATGTCGACATTCAGGAATTCATGATCCAGCCCGTGTCGATGTCGCGCTTCAGCGAGGCATTGCGTTGCGGTGTGGAAGTTTTCCACTCGTTGAAGTCGGTGTTGCGCGGGCGTGGGCTGAACACCGCCGTCGGCGACGAAGGCGGATTCGCACCCGACCTGCCATCGAACGCTGCAGCACTCGATGTGATTACGGAGGCCGTCGTCGGCGCCGGCTACCGGCCGGGAGAGGACGTCACGCTGGCGCTCGATTGCGCTGCTTCGGAGTTCTATGACGGCACCGAATACGTGCTCGCGAACGAAGGCCGATTTCCGCGCACGCAGTTCGTGTCGTATCTCACGTCGCTGACCGAGCGCTATCCGATCCTGTCCATCGAAGACGGTATGGACGAAGCTGACTGGACCGGCTGGAAGCAGCTGACGGATTCGGTAGGCAAGCGGGTGCAACTCGTCGGTGACGATCTGTTCGTTACGAATACGGCAATTCTCAACGACGGCATCAAGGCGCACGTCGCAAACGCGATCCTGATCAAGTTCAATCAGATCGGCAGTTTGACCGAGACGCTGGCGGCGATCCGGATGGCGAAGCGCGCGGGCTATGCCACTGTAATTTCGCACCGTTCGGGAGAAACCGAAGACACCACGATTGCCGACCTGGCGGTGGCAACCGGGGCAGGGCAGATCAAGACGGGTTCGTTGTCGCGGTCCGATCGCGTGGCGAAGTACAACCGGTTGCTCAGAATCGAAGAGCAACTGGGTAATCGCGCCGTGTACCGCGGCCGTGCGGAGCTGCGAAGCTGACAACAACCGTTCGCGTACTGCTGGTTATCGGCGCCATCGTGCTGATCGGCATGCAGGTGCGCCTGTGGTTCAGCGATGTGGGAATTCTCGCCCGCGGAGACCTGCAGACGCGTGTGGCCGATCAAGCACACCGTACGCACGAGCTCGAAGAGCGCAACAACCGCCTCGCCGTCGAAGTGGCGGCATTGAAGAGCGGTCCCGCCGGAGTCGAAGCGCGGGCGCGCAGCGAACTCGGCATGATCAAGAACGGTGAAACGTTCTATCTGGTCGTCGATCCCTGATCGTGAATCCCATTGTGCCGCCGCTCGCCTACACACCGCTGCCGGTCGAAGGTGTGATACGCAGCTGCCCCGACGATTTCTTCGTTGACGAGCGCGCTGCGTTCGAGCCTTCCCACGAAGGCGAGCATCTGCTGCTGCGCATTGAAAAGCGCGGTGCCAATACGAACGACGTCGCGACCGAGCTCGCGCACCTCTACGAGGTGTCGCCGCGCGACGTATCGTTCGCCGGTATGAAGGACCGGCATGCAGTCACGCGGCAGTGGTTCAGCGTACTGACGCCGTCGGCCGTACTGCCGCCGCCGGCAGCGAACTGGCGCGTGCTCCAACACACGCGCCACCAACGCAAGTTGCGTCGCGGCGAGCTTGCCGGAAACACGTTCTGCATTCGCGTGCGCGGCCTGCACGGAGACGTGCAGGGCTTATCGGATCGGATTGCGACCCTTCAAGATGCGGGCGCGCCGAACTATTTCGGCGAGCAGCGATTCGGCAGAAATGCGGGTAACGTCGAGCGCGCGCATGCATGGGTATGTCATCGACCGCGCCCTTCCGTGCCCGCGTTCCAAAAGGGACTGCACTTGTCGACCGCGCGTGCGCTGCTGTTCAACGCGGTGCTTGCACGCCGCGTCGAAGCGGGCAACTGGAATCGCCTTATCGACGGCGATGCGCCTCTCGACGGCGTTCCAACGGGTCCGCTATGGGGCCGTGGGCGCACACAGGTGCGTGACGCAGCACTCGACCTCGAAACCGCGGCGCTGACCGAATACCGCGAATGGCTCGATCCCCTCGAACATCTCGGACTCACGCAGGAGCGGCGTGGTTTCGTGCTGCGGCCGTTTCAGCTCGAGGCCGCGGTCGACGGCTGCACTCTGGAACTTCGTTTCGAACTTCCGCCGGGTCACTATGCAACGGCGCTACTTCGCGAGATCGGCACGTTCCGCAATTGCGCTGCGGAGAATGCCGCGTGAGCCAGTTCGATCTTCGCGGTATAGGAATGACGTCGCAGCGCACGCGCGATCGACTGGTGCAGCGCCTGCGTGAACACGGCATCGCTGACGAGCGTGTACTGTCGGTGATCGGCGCAGTACCACGACACATTTTCATCGACGAAGCGCTGGCGACGCGCGCGTACGAAGACACGGCGCTTCCGATCGGCCACGGCCAGACCATCTCACAACCATTCATCGTTGCGTTGATGACGAAGACGCTGCTGAACAAGCCCCGCGAACGCGTGCTCGAGATCGGTACGGGGTCGGGCTATCAGACCGCAGTGCTCGCGGCGCTGGTGAAGCGGGTGTTCACCGTGGAGCGAATCGCGCCGCTGATCGAACGGGCGCGCGAACGCTTCCGCGCCATGAAACTGCGCAACGTCCGCGTGAAGTACGACGACGGCAATCTCGGATGGGCCGATCAGGGTCCGTTCGACGGCATCATCGTTACGGCGGCGGCACGCAGCGTGCCGGCGGCACTTCTGGACCAGCTCGCTGTGGGTGGACGCCTGGTAATCCCGGTGGGCGACGACCGTACTCAAGAGCTCAAAGTCATCGACAAGACGGAGGAGGGCATCCACGAGGAGAGCCTCGAATACGTCCGCTTCGTGCCACTCTTGCGCGGAACCGTCGACTGACCTGACGGTAGCATCCGCCCGGTTGGATCCGCCAAGGACAACGGCGAGATCCCCTTGTCATCCGGTCGATCGCAACCTGCGGGGAGTAACAGCCTGCGTTACATCGCTTCGTGGTTCGCATCTTGGGGTTTGGTAGGTACAGGTGAGTCAAGCGGAGTTCGAGTAGCGGAAGCACCGCCACGCCTTTCTTTTGCGATCGTCTAAAGGTCGCAGGCCTCATGCCGACATAGAGCCGTAGACGGCATTGATTGAAGGGACTCTCAATGGGCGCATCGGAAGGGCTGGCCACCGCAGAGGCGGAAATTCACGGCGCGTGGCAGGCGCAAGCAGAGGCCTACTTCGATCGCGTCGATGCCGACGAAGAGGTTGTCAGCGCATCCCCCGATGCAACCGAACTCTACTTGCGTGAGATCGGCTACTCGCCGTTGCTCACCGCGGTTGAAGAAAAGAAGTACGGCCGTCTGTCGCGCAAAGGCGATGCGGCTGCCCGCCGACGCATGATCGAGAGCAATCTGCGCCTGGTGGTGAAGATCTGCAGACGTTACCTGAATCGAGGTCTCCCGCTGCTCGATCTCATCGAAGAGGGCAATCTGGGTTTGATCCATGCAGTGGAAAAGTTCGACGCAGACCGTGGCTTTCGTTTCTCCACGTATGCGACATGGTGGATCCGTCAGGCGATCGAACGGGCGCTGATGAATCAGACGCGCACCATTCGATTGCCGGTGCATGTCGTCAAGGAGATGAACCTCTATTTGCGTGCCGCTCGTGAACTGGCACAGAAGCTCGATCACGAACCGAGCGTTGACGAAATCGCCGCGTTGATAGATCGGCCCGCCGCCGATGTGGACCGCATGCTGAAGCTCAATACGCGGGTCGAGTCGATGGACTATCTGCGCAATCCGAACGACCGCTCGATGATGGAAACCATCGCCGACGAAAGCACCGTCGACCCGTCGGAACAGGCGGCCGCACGCGACTTATCGGCCAAACTCGAACGGCTGCTCAGCGAATTGTCCGAGAAGCAGCGCGACGTGCTGGTGCGCCGATTCGGCCTGCACGGCGGTGTCTCGGGCACGCTCGAAGAGGTCGGTGAGGAAATCGGCCTGACGCGGGAGCGTGTGCGGCAGATTCAGATGGAAGCGCTGGCCCGGTTGCGTCTCAGCTTCGAGGCCGAGGGGCTCGACGCCGCGAAGATCTTCTCGTGATCTTCCGGTAAGAGCGCTTCAGCGTTCGAGCAGTTCGCGCTTGTTCGGCTTGCCGTCCCATTCGTCGGAGTCGGCCGGCGCGTCTTTCTTCTCGGTGATGTTCGGCCAGATTTCCGCGAGCTCGCGGTTCAGCTCCAGAAATTCCTGCTGCTCTTCGGGCAGCTCGTCTTCGGAGAAGATGGCGTTGACCGGACACTCGGGCTCGCACAGGGCGCAGTCGATGCACTCGTCCGGGTGGATGACCAGCATGTTCGGGCCTTCGTAGAAGCAGTCCACCGGACAGACTTCGACACAGTCGGTGAGTTTGCACTTGATGCAGTTTTCGCTGACTACAAAGGTCATCGGCACGCGCCTGGTTTGGAAAGGCGCCGTATTCTAACGACAAAAATGAGCGTGTACAGGGTTCAGCCGGGTGCTTCGCGCGCCCGCAGAACGAGGTCGGATAGCAGCGCGTGAGCGTCGCGCGGGGAGAGCGCGTCGGGGTCGAGCCCGGCCAGCTGATCACGCAAAGCGTTCCGCTCCGGTGCCGCGAACAGATCGATCTGCGGCATGGCCACCGCGGCCGCGGCGGTCACTTCCAGTTCCTCGAGTTTGCGTCGTGCGTTTGCAAGCACGGCGTTCGGCACGCCCGCGAGACGCGCCACCTGAATGCCGTAGCTCTGACTGGCCGGACCTTCACGCACCGCATGCAGGAAGACGATCTGTTGCCGATGCTCCGTCGCGGCGAGATGAACGTTCGCGACTCCGGGCAGTTGTTCGGCGAGCGCGGTGAGTTCGAAGTAGTGGGTCGCAAACAGTGTGAACGCGCGCAGCTCGCGCGCCAGGTAGGACGCGCAGGCCCATGCCAGCGCGAGGCCGTCGTACGTCGACGTTCCGCGACCGATTTCGTCGAGCAACACGAGGCTTTGCGGCGTCGCGTTGTGCAGGATGTTCGCCGCTTCGCTCATCTCCACCATGAAGGTCGATCGGCCGCCGCTGAGGTCGTCGGCGGCACCGATACGCGTGAAGATACGATCGACCGGGCCGATACGAGCCGCACGCGCCGGCACGAAACTGCCGGTGTACGCGAGCAACACGATGAGCGCGGCCTGGCGCATGTACGTCGATTTGCCGCCCATGTTCGGGCCGGTAACGATCAACATGCGCCGCGTCGTATCGAGACGCAGGTCGTTTGCGATGAACGGCGTGCTGTGAACGTGTTCGACCACCAGGTGTCGGCCGGCGTCGATATCGAACCCTGGTTCGTCGCTGAAGTCCGGCGCGACCAGCTTGAGTCGTCGGGCGCGTTCGGCCATCGACGCGAAGACGTCGAGTTCGGCGAGCGCCGCCGCGCATGCCCGCAGCCGGGCCGACTGCAGATTAATTGCGTCGAGCAGTTCGTCGAACAGCGTGCGTTCGCGTGCGAGCGCCCTCGATTGACCCGTTAGCGCGTCGTCTTCGAACGCTTTGAGCTCTGGCGTGATGTAGCGCTCGGCGTTCTTCAACGTCTGCCGCCGAACGTAGTCCGCCGGTACCGACGCTGCACCGGCGCGATTCGATTCGATGTAGTAGCCGTGCACACGGTTGTAGCCCACTTTTAGCGAACTGATGCCCGTGCGCTCGCGCTCGCGCGCCTCGAGGTCGATGAGCCATTGGCCGGCATTCGTGGTCGCGTTGCGTAGCGTATCGAGTTGCGAATCGTAGCCGTCGGCGATGACACCACCGTCGCGCAACGTTGCCGGCAGTTCTTCCGCCAGTGCCCGCGTCAACAACTGCTGAATCGATTCGAAATCGTCTAACGAGTTTGCTAATGCGCGTAGCCGATCGTCGACCAGCGTGCCGAGCGTGCTGCGAATGTCCGGCAATACCGATAACGCGTCGCGCAGGCGGGCGAGATCGCGCGGCGCGGCGCTACGTAGCGCGATTCGTGTGAGCACCCTTTCGAGGTCGCCGATGTCGTGCAGTGGCCCCGCGAGTACCTCGTCCGCATACGCCGCGAGCAGTGCGCCGACGGCGCGCTGACGCGCGAGTACGATGTTGCGTTCGCGGCTGGGTGCGTTCAACCAGTCGCGCAACAAGCGCCCGCCCATCGGCGTGCGCGTGGTGTTGAGTACTGCAAACAACGTGTTGTCGCGCGAACCGTCGATGCGCTGATCGATTTCCAGATTACGACGCGTGGGTGCGTCGAGCAGCACGGTTGCATCGGGCATGACGCGGGTGAGTCCGTCGATGAAATCGAGCGACTGACGGTGAGTCCCTTTTGCAAACGAAAGCACCGCCGCGGCCGCGCCGAGCGCCAGCGTCAGGTCGTCGCAACCAAAACCGCGCAGATCGTGTGTACCGAGATGGCGCGTCAACGTTGCGCGTGCGAGATCGGCGTCGAACTCGAGTGTGTCGCGTGTGCGACAGAACGCGAGCGGCGCGCACAGCGCTGCGAGCATTGGATCGTCGGGAAGCAGGATTTCCGTCGGTTTCAACCGCGCGAGTTCGGTCCGCAGGGCCGCTTCGTTCGCTATCTCTTCGACACAGAACCGGCCGCCGGCGAGTTCGAGCCACGCGATGCCGAAGCGGCCGCCGGCGCCACAGATCCCCGCAAGACGGCTATCGCCTGCCGCATCGAGCAGGGCTTCTTCGGTGAGCGTCCCCGGCGTTACGACACGCTCGACGCGTCGCTCGACCGGACCTTTCGATGCCGCGGGGTCGCCGATCTGTTCGCAGATCGCGACCGATTCGCCGAGGCGCACCAGACGTGCGAGGTAGCCGGTGGCGGCGTGATAGGGAACGCCGCACATCGGGATTGGTTGCCCCGCAGATTGACCGCGCGCGGTCAAAGTAATGTCGAGCAGCTTGGCGGCACGCCGCGCATCGTCGTAGAAGAGTTCGTAGAAGTCGCCCATTCGATAGAACAGCAGCGTGTCCGGATGCTCTGCTTTTATCCGGAGATACTGCTGCATCATCGGCGTGTGCGACGACGCGGCGGATTGAGCGAGGGGCTGGAGCGACATGGGGGAGGCAGTGAAACAGACGCTCTCGACGAGCGTCAACCGATGGGCCACCTGTGCGATCTCGACAGCCATCGGACTTCACTCGTGTGCGACATTGACGCCACGTGGCAGGAATCGCCGTACAGACGGTTGCCAAGCCGTACTGATTAAATATACAGTACCTGCCACATCGACTGTTTTACCCGACGGAGTCCATCAATGAGTGATGCCAAGACCAATAAAGAGCGCGCCCTGTCAGCAGCGCTGACGCAAATCGAACGCCAATTCGGCAAGGGATCGATGATGCGCCTCGGCGACCAGGAACCGGATCTGGTGCCGTCCATTTCGACCGGTTCGCTCGGGCTCGACATCGCTTTGGGAGTGGGCGGTCTGCCGCGCGGACGGGTCGTCGAAATCTACGGTCCGGAATCCTCTGGTAAGACGACGCTGACGCTGCAGGTCATTGCCGAAGCGCAGAAGCAGGGCGGCACCTGCGCGTTCATCGACGCCGAACACGCGCTCGATCCAATCTACGCGGCTTCGCTCGGCGTCAACACCGACGAATTGCTCGTATCCCAGCCCGACACCGGTGAACAAGCGCTCGAAATCTGCGACATGATCGTGCGCTCAGGTGCGGTAGACGTCGTCGTCATCGACTCGGTGGCCGCGTTGACGCCGAAGGCCGAAATCGAAGGCGAAATGGGCGACACACACGTTGGCTTGCAGGCGCGTCTGATGAGCCAGGCATTGCGCAAGATGACGGCGAACATCAAGCATTCGAAGACCCTGGTCATTTTCATCAACCAGATCCGCATGAAGATCGGCGTGATGTTCGGCTCGCCGGAAACGACCACAGGCGGTAACGCACTGAAGTTCTACTCGTCGGTACGCCTCGACATCCGCCGCATCGGCGCAGTGAAAGAAGGCGATGAAGTGGTCGGCAACGAAACCCGCGTCAAGGTCGTCAAGAACAAGGTGGCACCGCCTTTCAAGCAGGCGGAATTTCAGATCATGTACGGGAAAGGCATCAACCTGCTCGGTGAATTGGTCGACATCGGTGTGAAGCTGAACGTGATCGAAAAGTCCGGCGCTTGGTACAGCTATAAGACCGACAGAATCGGTCAGGGCAAAAAGAACGCGTGCGATTTCCTCGATGCGAATCCCGCGATGGCGAAGGAGATCGAGACGGAGATACGCAATCAACTGCTGCCGAACGGTCGCGCCGCAGTGGACAGCGTTGCGTTGTCGACCTCGGCCGATGAAACGGCCGAAGCGCTCGAGATCTGATCGGGCGGCCACGGTGCTGCAAGACGCGCCGGAAGATCAGCCGGAGGACGGTGAAGCGCGCGATCCGTTGGCGGATGCGCGCAATGCTGCAATCAGGCTGCTTGCACGGCGTGAGCATTCAACCGACGAGTTGCGGCGGAAGCTGAAACGGCGCGGCTATGGCGCGCAGATCATCGACGAAGTAGTCACGACGTTGCGCAGTTCCGAATCGGTATCGGACGCGCGCTTCGCCGAGAGTTTCGCGCGAGTGCGATCCGAACGGGGCCAGGGGCCGTTGCGCATTCGCGCGGAGCTGCGCGAACGCGGAGTCACGGACGTGCTCGTTGACGAAGTGCTGACGACGACCTCCGAGTACTGGTTGGCGCAGGCCAACCGCGCCATCGTGAAGCGCTTCGGCGAGGGCGCGCCGGCATCGCGCGACGAGTGGAATCGTCAGGCTCGCTTTCTTGCACAACGCGGCTTTCCTTCCGACCTGATCTATCGCGCGCTGGGTGAGGCGCGCAGCTGATCGAGAGAAGGCGGCGCATCACCGTCGAATCCCTCTGCAAATCAGTGCGTTGCACTGGATCGCGGTTGCCTCGTGTATACTTGCGCCCCTTTTTTGGCTGCGCGATCGACCGCCGCGATGAAGACGTCTGAAATCCGAGCGAAATACCTGGAGTTCTTTGCCGAGCGGGGACACCGCGTCGTGCCATCGAGTTCGCTTGTGCCCGCCGGCGACAACACGCTGCTCTTCACGAACTCGGGCATGGTGCAGTTCAAAGACGCGTTGATCGGAATCGAAGATCTCGGCTTCAAACGCGCGACCTCGGCGCAGCGTTGCGTGCGCGCAGGCGGGAAGCACAACGATCTGGAGAACGTTGGTTACACGTCTCGCCATCACACGTTCTTCGAAATGATGGGCAACTTCAGTTTTGCCGATTACTTCAAAGAAGACGCCATCCGCTGGGCGTGGGAGTTCATCACGAAGGTGTTGAAGATCCCGAGCGACCGCCTTTGGGTGACGGTGCATCCCGAAGACGACGTGGCGCGTGCATTGTGGATCGACGAGATCGGCGTGAGTCCGTCGCGCGTCGTGTCGCTGGCCGACAACTTCTGGGCGATGGGCGACACAGGCCCGTGCGGACCGTGCAGCGAGATCTTCTACGACCATGGCCCTGAAGTGCCGGGCGGTCCACCGGGTTCCCCTGATCAGGATGGCGACCGGTTCGTCGAGTTCTGGAACCTGGTGTTTCCGCAGTTCGACCGTTCTCCCGACGGAACACTCACGCCGTTGCCGAAGCCGGGAGTAGACACCGGCATGGGTCTCGAGCGCGTCGCTGCCATCAAACAGGGCGTACATTCGAACTACGAGATCGATCTGTTCCGTAACCTGCTGCGCGCCGTCGGTGAGATCGCAGGCGTCGGTCGCAACGATCTGATGGACAATCCGTCGCTGCGCGTGATCGCCGATCACATTCGTTCGTGTGCGTTTCTCATCGCGGACGGCGTGGTCCCGTCGAACGAAGATCGTGGCTACGTACTGCGGCGGATCATCCGTCGTGCGCTTCGGCACGGTCACAAGCTCGACATCCGTGGCACTTTTTTTCATCGTTTGGTCGAGCCGCTCGCCAACGAGATGGGTGAGGCGTATCCGATTCTGAACGAACAACGCGAGCGCATTGCCAAGGTGTTGCTTGCGGAAGAGGAGCGCTTTTCCGAGACCCTTGCACAAGGAATGGAACTGCTGGAGAAGAGCATTCGGGACCTGAAAGGGCGCGAGATTCCAGGCGACGTCGTGTTTCGCCTGTACGACACGTTTGGCTTCCCCACCGACCTGACGGCGGATGTTGCGCGTGAACGTGGTCTCACCGTTGACACCGCCGGTTTCGAGTTGGAGATGGAGAAGCAACGCGAGCGGGCACGTGCCGCCAGTCGCTTCGATGCGGACATCGGGCAGCGTATTCGGGTTGATCGTGCAGTCGAGTTCGTCGGGTACGACGGGACCGAAGCGAATGCGAAGGTCCTCGCGCTCTACGTGCTTGCCGACGGTGACGTGAAGCCCGTCGACATTCTGGGAAGCGGACAACAGGGCGTTGTGATTCTGGACCGCACACCGTTCTACGCCGAATCCGGCGGCCAGATCGGCGATACCGGTACGGTTACGTCCGGCGATGCCGAGTTTACGGTGGCCGACACTACGCTAAGCGGTCGCCAACACCTGCACCGAGGGGCGATGCGCAAAGGGCAACTACGCGTCGGCTCGAATGTCGTTGCCGGTGTCGAGAGCGAGCGCCGCCGGTTGACCGCTCTGAATCACTCGGCAACGCATCTTTTGCATGCGGCATTGCGTCGCGTGCTCGGCACGCACGTACAGCAAAAAGGCTCGTTGGTATCACCCGAACATCTGCGATTCGACTTCTCGCACGCGTTACCGGTGAGCGAGAAAGAACTGCGCGAGATCGAATCGATCGTGAACCGCGAGATCCAGCAGAACACGCCCGTGCAAACGGAGCTGCTCGCTTATCAGGATGCGATCGGAAAAGGCGCGATGGCGTTGTTCGGCGAGAAGTACGGCGATCGAGTACGCGTGCTGACGATGGGCGAGGGGTTCTCGGTGGAACTCTGTGGCGGCACGCACGTTCGCCGTACCGGCGACATCGGTCTGCTGCGCATCGTGTCCGAGAGCGGCGTCGCTGCCGGCACGAGACGCATCGAAGCGCTCACCGGTCCGGCGGCGCTTGCGTTCGCGGACGCCGCCGAAAACGATCTGCGCGCCATTGCGGAACTGTTGAAGGTGTCGCGACGCGATGTCGTCGACAAGGTGAAAGCGTTGTTGTCGCAACATCGTGATCTGCAGCGCGAGAGCGATCAGTTGAAGCAGCGTGCGGCCGCGTCGCGGGGTGTCGACCTTGCGGAGACTGCAAGCGAGCTGCGCGGCGTTCGCATTCTTGCGGCGCAGGTACAAGGCGACGATCCGAAGGCTCTGCTCGGCACGCTGGACGCGCTCAAAAGCAAACTCGTCAGCGCGGTGATCGTGCTCGGCCAGGTGTCCAACGGCAAAGTCGATCTCATCGCAGGCGTTACGAAGGACGTCACGGATCGGGTGAAGGCGGGCGAACTCATCGCGATGGTCGCGCCGCGCGTTGGCGCCCGCGGCGGCGGCAGGCCCGA
>JBGSNQ010000145.1:0-14648 GCA_041739525.1 Pseudomonadales bacterium
GCGCAGCGCTGGCGCGCGGCCGCGAGCGCGTTGAAGGCCGCGCTCGAGCGCGACGGTTGGGACGGCAACTGGTACCGGCGAGCGTACTACGACGACGGCTCCGCGCTTGGTTCTACTTCGAACGACGCGTGTCGAATCGACTCGATTGCCCAATCGTGGGCGGTGATCTCAGGTGCTGCGGACAAGACCCGCGCCGCGTCTGCGATGACCGCCGTGGATCGAATGCTCGTGCGATCCGACGAAGGTCTGGTGCTTCTGTTTACGCCGCCCTTCGATGGGGCCGACGCGTCTTTGCGCGACCCTGGCTATATCAGGGGTTATCCACCCGGCATTCGTGAAAATGGCGGTCAGTACACCCACGCCGCGGCGTGGGTGGTGATGGCGAATGCGCTGCTTGGGCGGGGCGACAATGCGGCCGTTCTGTTCTCGTTCTTGAACCCGATCGCGCGGACTACTTCGCGCGAGGACGTCGTTGCGTACAAAGTCGAGCCCTACGCGGTCGCGGCCGACATCTATTCGGAACCGCCCCATACCGGACGCGGCGGATGGACGTGGTACACGGGTTCCGCCGGCTGGCTGTACCGCGCCGGTATCGAATACATCCTTGGCGTGCGGATTCGCGGCCAGACGTTGTCGTTGGCGCCCTGCATTCCGCGGCATTGGGCCAGCTACAAGGTCGACGTCAGATTCCGCTCCGCTCGCTATCGGATCACGGTGGACAATCGCGCACAGGTTGGCAGCGGCATCGCCGCGTTGATGGTCGATGGGACGCGATGCACGAACGAAGGCACGGTTCACCTCGTCGACGATGGTCGGGATCATCGGATCGAAGTGACTCTCGGAACCGCTGCCGTGCCCGCACCGGCGCTGCATGGGCAGAGCACCGACGACACCGAAGATTGATGCACGCCGGCGATTGCCGGGAGCCGCTCGCCGTCCTCATTTTTATGACCTCGCTATGTGCGTTACCGAGCGGACGACACGTTTCAGCGAGGTCAATGTGCCGGGGATGCCTTCAGTCGAACCCACATGGGAGATCACATGGAACAGTCACCCGGGATGCGCGCCAATGCCTTGTTACTCGAGGCAATGCGGGCGCAAATGGAGTCGAGACGGCGGCTTCGCGAACTGCAGGCGCTGACTCGCCCCACGGACGACGAGCGCGAGGAAGCATGGCTCCTCCTGCGCTCCATCAGAACGCTGGCGGCGAAGGCTCGACAACTTCGGCTTGAGGAAGCAAAGGTTCGCTTAGGGGCGCTCGAAATGCCGCGCCCTTCGACGAGATCTGCGCGGGACGTGTGAAGCCATCCGAAGCACTGGGCTCTCTTCACTGAGACCGGCCTGGCTGTTAGCTACCGAGCGGCTCCAATGCCGCAGCGAAGGCATCGTCCACTTCCTCCAGCCAGATGAACTCCAGGGCGTCGCGAACGTCGCTCGGAATGTCTTCGAAATCGCGCCGATTGCGCGCCGGCAGCAGCACCCGTTTGATTCCTGCGGCAGCGGCAGCGACGATCTTCTCCTTGATGCCGCCCACCGGTAGGACGAGTCCACGCAGGCTGATCTCTCCGGTCATGGCCGTGTCGTTGCGTACGTTGCGGCCAGTGAGGAGCGAGGCGAGTGCCGTGAACATTGCAACGCCGGCACTGGGACCATCCTTCGGCGTCGCGCCCGCGGGAACGTGAATGTGGATGTCGCTGTTTGCGAACGTGGCTGCGTCGATGCCGAGAGACGTGGCGCGGTTCTTCACGACGCTGAGCGCGGCCTGCGCACTTTCACGCATGACTTCACCGAGTTGGCCCGTCAGTAGCAGATTACCCTTTCCAGGTGCACGTGTGGCCTCGATGAACAGGATGTCGCCGCCGACCGGCGTCCACGCGAGCCCGGTAGCAACGCCGGGCACGCTGGTACGCATCGCTACTTCGTTTTCGAAGCGGGGCGCTCCTAGCACCTCAATCAGGTCGTCTGCTGTGATCCGTGCCTTGGCAGTTTCACCTTCTGCGAAGCGAACCGCTGCGCCTCGCAATACTCTGCCGATCTCGCGTTCGAGCGCGCGTACGCCGGCTTCACGTGTGTAGTCGCGGATGATGTGGCGGAGTGCGTCTTCGTCGAACTCCGCCTGCGCAGCCGTCAGTCCGTTGGCCTCGAGCTGGCGCTGCACGAGATAACGTTGCGCGATCTGCAACTTTTCGCTTTCGGTGTAACCCGCAAGACTGATGATCTCCATGCGGTCGCGCAGCGGACCGGGAATGGTATCTAACAGATTGGCTGTGGCGAGGAAGGCGACACGCGACAGATCGAAAGGTACACCGAGGTAGTTGTCGCGGAAGGTTGCATTCTGCTCGGGGTCCAGCACTTCGAGCATCGCGGCCGCCGGGTCACCCTGATTGCTGCTTCCCATCTTGTCGATCTCGTCGAGCATCATCACGCAATTGCGTGCTTTCGCTTTTCGAATTGCCTGAATGATGTTGCCCGGGAGCGCGCCGATATAAGTTCGGCGATGCCCGCGGATTTCCGCCTCGTCGTGAACACCACCCAGACTCAAACGCACGAACGGCCGATCCATCGCGCGTGCGATCGACTGCCCCAGCGACGTCTTGCCGACCCCCGGCGGACCGACGAAACACAAGATCGGTGCCTTGCCGTGCGGCGCCAGCTTGCGCACTGCCAGATACTCGACGATGCGGCGTTTGATCTTGTCGAGGCCGAAGTGGTCCGCGTCGAGAATGCGTCGTGCGGCGTCGATGTCGATCGGATTCTCGGCGGGCAACGCCCAAGGCAAATCGACGAGCCAGTCGATATAGGTGCGAACCATGCCGGACTCTGCCGCCGATTCATGCATGCGTTCATAGCGGCGCAATTCCTTACGCGCGGCGTCTTCGACCTCGGCAGGCATCTGCGCCTTGGTGATCGCCGCGTCCAACTCTGCGATCTCCGGTCCTTTGCCGGCGCCGTCGCCCAGTTCGCGCTGGATGGCTGCCATCTGTTCGCGCAGGATCACTTCGCGCTGGCGTTCATCGAGCGACGCCTGCGTCTGGCGGCCGATTTCCTGCGTGAGCCGAAGTACTTCGATCCGCTTGGCCAACAGGCGTGTTACGCGATCCATCCGCGCACTCACGTCGATCGTCTCGAGGATCTCCTGCTTTTCGTCGGCAGTGATGTCGAGATACGCGGCAACGAGATCGGCGAGAGACCCGGCCGAAGGCGCCGATTGCACCGCAGCAACAAGCTCCTGCGGCACCTGCGGCAACAACCCGAGGGCTTCGACGGCCTGTCGCCGCAGGTGAAGCGTGCGCGCTTCGATTTCCGGCGTGACCAATACCTCCGGCTCGTCGATCCGCACAACGTGCGCGGCGAAGAAAGGCTGTTCGTGTGTGAAATCGACGACCCGAAAGCGCTGTTCACCTTGCAGGATGACGTGATGAGCGCCATCCGGCGCGTTGACGTAACGCAGGACGTTCGCGACGGTACCTACACGATGCAGGTTGACGGCGGAGGGTTCCGCCTGTTCGGCGTCGCGCCGCATCAGAATGCCGATCGGACGTTGTTCGCGTAGCGCTTGCTGGGCCGCTTTGATCGCATGCTCGCTGGCCAGCGCAATCGGAAAGACCATGCCGGGAAATATCACCGTTCCTTGAACCGGAACGATGATCAACGCATCCGTTGGCACGCTCGAGCGCCCAGTTGGCTGCTCGCTGGAGGGTTGTTGTTCGTCGGCGTTGCCGCGCAGTGCAGATTCGTCGGACATCTGTGTCGTCCGCGTTACGCGGTCTTCTGAAGGCTGACGAGCAGGCAACCGTTCGCCGCGCTACGACGGACCGCGGCATAGCGCCCAGGCGGGAGCGGCACCCGGCGTTCGAAGCGGCCTTGCGGGAGTTCCAATCGATGAATCACCGCGGTACGCAGTTCCGGCGGGTGCTCGCGCCGACCGGAGACGCGCAGTGCACTATCCTCGATGACCGTTTCAACCTGCTCGGCATCGATTCCAGGCAATGCGACGATGATCAACACCATGTCGTCGAGTTCGAGCACGTCGACAGGCGGTTCCCAGGCAATGTCGTGCGTGGCGGGACGAAAAAACTGTTGATGCAGATGCTCGGCTCGCGTCAGCACTGCCACCGCTTCAGACCACATCCAGCCATGGAAATCGTCGCGCGCCATACTTGCATCTCCGCTTTGCCGAACACGGTCGCCACTCTCGAAAGGCAAGCTACCTCGAAGGCCACATCGTGTCGAACGGTCAACTCGGGTCCCCGCGAGGCGGTGTGCTCGCGTCGGGCCAGGCCTTTCGGTGATTGGCGCATTCCTCGGGCGGTGGTAGTTTATACCACCGTGGTGTTTGGAGTTTCACCGTGAGTAGAGCCGTCAAAAAGGCGATTTCATTGCCAGCGGACCTTGCTGCAGAAGCAGAAGCCATTGCCCGGGACGAGAACAAGTCGTTGAGCGCGGTGGTTCAGGATGCGCTGCGCGCCTTGAAGAAGTCACGCCTGCGCGCAGAATTTCGCGATTTGCAGGGTTACTGGTCGACGCGTGCGCGAGACAAAGGTGTGCTCTCCGACCGGGAGCTCCGGCGCTTGCTTCGGAGTTGAAAGCAGTCTTCGACAGCAGCATCTTCATTTCGGCCCTGGCGATCCCCGGCGGTCAGGCCGAGCGCGCCATCGACTTGGTGATCGATGGACGAGTGGATCTTTGTATCTCCAGGGAGATCATTCACGAAGTGCTCGGTGTTTTGGTGCGAAAGTTCTCGAAGGACCCGGAGCAGTTAGCCAGAACGGCAGTGTTTTTGTCGGATTTGGCTGATGTCGTAGCGCCTCGTAAGAAACTGAAAGTCTTGAAAGACGATCCCGATAACCGCGTCCTGGAGTGCGCTTTGACGGCTCACGCGGATGTCATAGTGACGGGTGATCGGGCAATGCTGGATCTCGGGAAATTCCGAGGAACTCGCATACTCTCACTTCGTCGATTCCTGGATGAGTGCGCGAGCGCTTCCGCGTGACACGCATCCCGAGCTGCGTAGAAGGTCCAGCTTTGCGCGAGGTGCCGTGACGACGCAACAAACGCCGAAGCGGCCGTTGTACATCATCGTTGCCACGGTGCTGCTCAATTCCATCGGCTTTGGAATCATCATGCCGGTGATGCCCAAGTTGGTGATGGAGGTGACCGGACTGGGGCTGGCGCAAGCCGCCTTGTATGGTGGTTGGCTGATGTTCGCCTACGCGATCATGCAGTTCTTCTTCGCGCCGGTGCTCGGCAACCTGAGCGATCGGTTCGGCAGGCGCCGCGTATTGCTCGTCTCGCTGATGGCATTTTCGCTCGACTATCTGGTGATGGGCTGGGCGCCGACACTCGGGTGGCTGTTCGCGGGTCGTCTTATAGCCGGTATCGCGGCCGCGACCAACAGCACAGCGAATGCATACATCGCCGACATCAGTCCGGCGGAGGAGCGGCCGCAGAACTTCGGCCTGCTCGGCGCCGCCTTCGGTGTGGGCTTCATCATCGGCCCGGTGCTGGGCGGTATGCTGGGCGAATACGGCACGCGCGCGCCGTTTTATGCCGCTGCGGCGTTGGGCGTCTTGAATCTGGGGTTCGCATTCTTTGCGCTGCCCGAGTCGCTACCGCGCGAGCAACGGCGTTCGTTTGAACTCGCGCGCGCGAATCCCTTCGGCGCGGTTGCACAACTCACGAAGACACCGATCGTGCTGGCGCTCGTCGTTGCGGTGTTCTTATACAACCTCGGCCACTTCGTGATGCCCGCGATCTGGTCCTACTACACCATTGAACGCTTCGGCTGGTCGCCGCGTGAGATTGGATACTCGCTCGGATACGTCGGCGTCCTGATGGTTTTCGTGCAGGGCTACCTCACGCGGATCGTGATCCCCCGAGTTGGGCCGTCAGCGGCGGCTTACGTAGGGCTTGGTTTTTCGCTGGTGGCTTACCTCGGTTATGCGTTCGCGCCGTACGGCTGGATGATGTACGTGGTAATGCTGATAGGTGCCTTGTCGGGATTTACGATGCCTGCGTTGCAGGCAATCATGACGTCACGGGTGCCGGCCAACACACAAGGCGAATTGCAGGGTGCGATCGCCAGTGCCAATGCGCTGACGGCCGTGATTGGCCCACCGCTCATGACGCAACTGTTCGGCTATTTCAGCAGCGATGCTGCGCCTGTGCATTTCCCGGGAGCTGCATTTCTGGCAGCGGCCATGCTGACGGCGGCCAGCCTCGCACTCTTGCACCGGATTTTCAGCAGTCCGCGAATGGAGACGGCCGGAGCCTGAATAAGTAGTGACGTTCAACTCACTTGCAGCAGTTCCGCCAGTCGACGCGAAGCCACGGTGTCGCTGAGCACGCGGTGCCGCGCATCGAGTTTCCCGCGGTGCACCGACACGCGCAGGAAACGATGCATGAGAACGGCCATCTTCAGCGCGTTGAAGGCGCGGTACCACACCGGATTGCGCAGCGTCCGCCCTGAGATGTGTTCGTAGTGCGAGACCGACGCCGAGTCGTCTGGAAATCCCGGTAGCGATGGAACACCGGCGCCGACAGTGCGCATACGATTCATCTCGAGCAGCCAGAATACGTCGAGCTCCGGCGGGCCCGCGCTCGCGAGTTCCCAGTCGAGCAGCGCCTTCGGTGTACTGAAGTCACCGGCTACGATCACGTTCGCGGGCGCGCATCCCCCCACAGCGGAACCGTCAGACCGATTGAAGGCATCGACGAGCGCAAATGGCCGAACGCGGAGTCGATTTCGGCGGGCCAGCGCTCGCCGCGATCCCAGCGCCATACGCGTTCGAGTGCATCGAGCGAGGGCACGAGAGATCGCGGCACGGTTTCACCCAACGCGGTCGCAAACGGTTCGACCGGCAACCGATGCAGCGATGCAATGGCGGCGATGAGTCGATCGTGGAACCGTCGCTGGGTCGAGGGGGGCGCATCGTGCAACCAACCGGCTTCGGCGAAACTCGGGCGATCGTCCGCGGGCACATAACCGGGTACGAATGCCATTGCGATCAACGGCCGGCCGAAGAGCGTTCCGTCGAGATCGGCGCCCACGAGGGGTGGCGTCGGTACCGACGGCTGCCCCGAGAGAAGCGAGAGCACTCTGTACTCGCGGGTGAGGTCGTAGTCGGGAAACATCGCCGGGCCGTCGGGCTGCATGCGCAATACAACCGGGGCGTCGGGCGCCATCTCGACGATCACTGTGTCGTTCGACCAGCCTCCGCCGGTAGGACGGCGCTCGCGGAGCGAATCGACATTGACCCGACGACCCAGCAATGGTGCAAGCCATTCGGCGAAGCGCGCGCGTCGGGCAGCGTCGGCCACGTTGTCTCCGCCAAAGAGAGCCATTAGAACGTCTTCGGTGCGAACCAGTGGCCGCTCGTTTCGCGGCTGTTCCAGATCTCGACGATGCGGCCATCGAGCACGCGGAACACTTCAATTCCGCAATAGACGTACGACTTGCCGTCTTTCTGCGTGCTGTTGCCGTTCCAGGCGACGGTCACCATGGTTCCGTCGTCGTGAATCATCGCCGTCTCGAATTGCAGCACCGGGCAGAGATCGAGCGTTGCCTGCAGGCGCGCGATCGTCGCGGCCAGATCGAGCGCCTTTACTTCGCCCGCGTGGTGGCGCCACGTGGGATCGGCGATGAGTTCGGGAATGAGATCGAGTCTGCGCTGGTTGTACAGAACGTCGAGGTACGTGGTGACCGTCTGGCGGGCCGTGCGTGTGGCGCTCATGCTGCGATTCCTCGGTTCATCGTTTCAGGCTCAACGCGCCATGTATCCGATCGACTGGCAAGTCCACGCCCGTCGTTGCGGTAGCGTCGAGAGCGAGTTGTGGGTTCAACCGACCGGTCGCAGAGCGTCGCTGGCGATCGCCTTTGCGATCTGCTCGTGGTAGTGGATGAGGCTCGGTTCGTTGCGGCCGAACACCAGTTCCGGAATCGCGCCGCTCGCCAGGTTGCGGTGGATGTTGATGCTCTGCGGGAAGTCCTCCTCGTTCGTCACCTGCCATAACACATCGAGATTGAACTGACATTTCTTCTGAGCCGCGTCGTCGATCGGCGCGGGCCAGTACAGGCTCAATGACGCGCGGCAACGCTCAGGGTCGCCGGCCACCGGGTACATCTGCCACAGCTGGATGTGGTCGACCTGATGCGTGAGCACGATGTTGGGCGGTATCAGGTACTGGATCGTGCCGTGGCGGATGAAGCGGCGTTCTTCCTCGTCTTTCGCCCACTCTTTGTCGATGCTGCTGCGCACGCCGATCATGCGCGCGACGGGCCCGAACGGGTCGCTGAGGCTCGGGTTCGTGTAGTAGTACGGCGAGATCGTGCCCTTGTGCAGCGTGCCGAGGTGATACGACTCGGCGAAGCCGTCCATGATGAACTTGTAGTTGCACGGCCGCTCCGAAGTGCGGCTGTCGAAGTAGATCTTTTCGCCGATCGCATAGTTGCCGATCTCGTCGGCAATGCCGCCGACCAAGGCCTGCAGCTTGGTATCGATGTCCGTGCCTTCGAGCAAGACGAAGATCATGCCGGCCACTTCGATACACGGCTTCTGCAACAGCGCGCTGAACTCATCGCCGGTTGCGTCGAAGCCGCCGCAACTGTTCGGTCGCGAGATCAGCCTGCCGTCGCGCGCGTAGTTCCAGGCGTGGAACGGGCAGGAGAACGTCTTCTTCGTGCCGCGGCCTTCTGCGATGCGTGTGCCGCGATGGCGGCATGCGTTCACGAACGCGCGCACCTGGTTGTCGTCGCCACGCACGATGATCAAACCGGTGTCGGCCGCTTCGTGCGTGAAGTAGCTGCCGGGCGTCGGCGCATCGGGCGTGAGTCCCACGAGCAGCGGTTGATTGCGAAACAGCGCGTCGACTTCGCGCGAGAGTTGCTCGCGGCTCAGATAGTGCCGTGCCGGAACGCGCAGGCAGTGTTCGGCGAGATCGGTGGTGCCGTTCTTCAGGTGGGTCGCGGCACGGTCGAGCAGTTGGCGCTGGGTCTCCAGTTTCATGACGTCAGCTCGCAAGCTTTGCCGCATGCGGCGGCGCGTGCAGTACGCCGAGGTCGCCGCCCACGTCGTGCGCCTTGAGTTTCGGCAGCACCTTGTCGACGAACAGCTGGTAGTTCCGGTTCGCAACGTCGGCGTCCATGCCTCCGAAGCGGATCTGGATGATCAATCCGCCGGCGTCGCACTTGTTCACGTTGTCGAGAATCTTCTCGACGACCTGATCCGGAGAACCCCACACCTGCAGGTCGGCAAGGAAACCGTTGAACTTCTCGAGCCCGTGCTTTGCGATGTTGCGCGCGAGACCTGCGTAGTATTCGTAACCCTCGATCTCGGCGAACTTCTGGTTGGTGAACTGGTAATGCTCGACGGTGGAGCGCGCATAGCGCTGCAGGTACACGTCGCGCATGCGTTGCGCTTCGGCGGCGTTTTCACTCACACCGAGGAACAACGCGAGGATTGGCTTCGGCGCTTCGATGCCGTTCAGTTCGCGAAAACGGTCGCGGTAGTTCGCGAGTTCCTGCTGCACGAGTTCCCACGGCTTCTGCGCGATCACCATCACGCCGACACCGAGCTTTGCCATCAGGTCGAGCGAGTACGGCGAGATCGCCGACGCGAACGTACGACCTTTGAACGATGCATACGGGCGAGGGCGCAGTTCGAAGCTCGGCTGCTTGTATAAGTCGCCGTCGTGTTGCATCACGCCGGTTTCGAGCGCGTTCAGAATGGCTTCGGAGTATTCGGTGAAGCGGCGTCGCGACTCGCTCATCTCGGCGCGGAACGCATCGAACTCCACGCGACCGAGCCCGCGCCCGATGCCGAGGATCGCGCGCCCCTGCGATAGGTGGTCGAGCAGGATGAAGTTCTCGGCCACGCGCACCGGATCGTGCCACGGCAACACCGTCACCATCGTGCCGAGTTTGATGCGCTGCGTCTGTCCGGCGACCCATGCCAGAAACTGCGGCACGTTCGGCGTCATCATGTAATCGGTGAAGTGATGCTCCGGCGTCCAGATCGAGTCGAAGCCATCCGGTTCTGCACGCGCTGCAAGTGCGAGTTCCTGTCGATAGATGTCGGCGTCACTGAGTTTGCCGTCGAGCGCCTGGAAACTGAGGCCGAGACCGGTATGCATCGCTTTTCTCCGCGGGGTTCTTGGCGAGGAATCTAACACGCGTTAGAATTCTTCGGCAAGCGTACCCATATGCACCTATATATAGGTATCGGATGAGCGAAGATTCAGGCAACACGAAGTCGGACCGAACCCGGCTGCGGATCCTGCACGCAGCGGCCAGAGCATTCCGGCAGAACGGTTATGCGGCGAGTTCGCTGCGCGACATCGCGGAAAGTGCCGACATGCAGGCGGGCAGCCTGTATTACCACTTCGACAGTAAAGAGGTGCTGGCCGAAGCGGTGATGGACGAAGGTGTGCTCGGTGCGCGGCATGCTGCCACTGCCGAGATCGAGGCACTCGGGCCGGACGCCAATCCCCTCGAGAAGATCGAGGCGGCATTTCGTGGTCACCTCGCATACCTGCTCGACGAAGCCGACTTCGCCGTGGCGACGCTACGGATGTTGCACCAGACGCCGGACGCGATCCGGATCCGCCATCTGCGCAAACAACGCGCGTTCGGCCGCTTCTACGCGCAACTCTTCGAAGCAGCGCGCGACGCGGGCTTCATCAGGCCGGAATTCGATCTGTCGGCGTTGCGGATGCTGCTGCTGGGGGCGCTCAACTGGTCGCCGGAGTGGTTCCACGCGGATCGCCTGCCGCCGGAGGAACTCGCGCGTCAGCTGTCGCGCATGCTGATGCACGGTGTGATGCCGGCGAGCGTGGCGACGCTCGGCCGGCGGCAGCGCAACGAGCGAAGGTCGTGAGCACAATCCGGAACGCTCGAACAGGAGACCATCCGTGCTCGATCTCGAGCTGACCGACCGCGTCGTTATCGTGACGGGCGGCGCGTCCAACATCGGCCGCGGCATCGTGCACGCGTTTGCTCAGCAGGGCGCGAATGTGGTGATCGTCGATTTCGACGAGACGAAAGGGGCGGCGACGCGGAATGAGGCGTTGGCGCTGGGCGCCGCGGACTGCCCGTTGATCGCCGCCGATCTTTCGACCGCTGAGGGATGTACTGCCGTGATGCGCACGGTGCTCGACGCCTATGGGCGCGTCGACGTGCTCGTGAATAACTTCGGGTGGGGTGGCCCCGGATTGTTGCTGAACACCGACAGCGCGCACTGGGATCTGATGTGGCGAATGAACCTGGGCGCAACGATCGCGTGCAGCCACGCCGTGCTGCCCGACATGAAGGCGCGCAAGCGCGGCGCGATCGTGTCGCTCGCGAGCGATGCGGCGCAAGGCGTTCCTAACCAATCCGTTTATGGCGCGATGAAGGCGGGCGTTGTGTCCTTCACTCGTGCGATCGCAAAGGAATTCGGCCGCTACGAAGTTCGCGCGAACGTGATCTCCCCGGGTGTTGTGTTTCCGCAACCCGGTGACGCGGGCGACAAGAGCGTGTGGAGTCAGGGCAAGACGGTATTGAGCGAGAAGCAGATCGATGACACGTATGCACTGCAGGCGCTCAGGCGGGCCACGCGGCCGTCGGATATTGCGCAGGCAGCGCTGTTTCTCGCATCCGAGGTGACCGAGCGGCAGGTCACCGGACAAATCATCAGTGTCAGCGGCGGGTGGTGGATGCCCTGAACGACCGATTGATATGTGAAAACGCAGATTCGGTGGCTACGACTTAGCCGACACGTTTCGTGAATCAGCGAGTTGCGTGCGCCACCACGCGCTACATCGCCCGTGCCGGTGGCGAGCAGTTGCCGCGCTCTGGCCCGGACGAGCGTCGGGGTGCTCTAACGGATCCGGTATGGGGACGCCACGTTGGCCACTAGCCGCGCTTCACTGTACGCTGTACCGCGGGGAGACGAACCAACCGCATGTGCCATCGGATGCCACTCACTGGACAGGCCGCGTGACCACCATTTCGTTCGAGAAGCACCTGCCGCGGCTGTTCCTCTCGCAGCTGGAACGGTATGGCGAGACCGAACCGTTCACGCTGCGCGTTCCCGCTGCAGTGATGATGAGCGACATCTCCGGATTTTCGGCGCTGGCGATCGAACTGACGCGCGATGGCGCCCATGGCGTTGAAACCCTGCGTGAAATACTGGATGACTACTTCGGTTCGCTCGGCGCGATCGTTGCGCGCCACGGCGGCGATATTTCGACCTTCGCGGGCGACGCCGTCATTGCAGTGTGGCGGGCTGACGCGGGCCTGCAGGCAGCAGCGCTGCAGGCGGCCCACTGTGCATTGACGATTCAGCAGGAGGCGCGCGGCTGGTCGAAGCGCGGCAACCTCACGCAGCGCATCGCAATCAGCTGTGGCGACGTGTTGATCTCGAAACTCGGCGGATCGAACGGAAAGTGGTTGAACGTCTTCGCCGGTCGCCCGATCGTCGCCGCGGGTCGCGCTTGCGACGTCACCACGCCGGGCGAGGTTCTGCTGACGCCGGATGTATGGGCTTTGCTGTGCGGCGATGCATCGGGGGTCGTTCTGGAAGAGGGGCGCGCGCGCCTCGACGGGTTGAACGCTTCTCCCATTCTGTCCATCAGCGGAGTCCCGTCGGCTACGACGCTTAGCCCGGAGCGGCTCGCGGCGTACGTCCCCGACGTGCTCGTGCGCCGCTCCAAATCTGGTCACGACGAGTGGCTGGAGGAGTTTCGCGTCGTCACCGTCATGTTCGTCAAAGTGGAGAACATCGATTTCGAAGCAGCCGATGTGCACGCATCGCTGCACGCGATGACCTGCGCGATTCAGGAGGCGGTGCACCGTTACGGTGGCGCGATGCCGTACGTGCAGATGGACGACAAAGGCCTGAACTTCGTCATTGCATTCGGCATACCGACGGCGGCCTACGAAGACGATGCGGCGCGGGCGTTGACCGCCGGCCTCGACATTCAGCGCACGCTGCGGCGCATCGGCGTGCGGCCGTCGATCGGCCTTGCCAGTGGCACGCTCTACTGCGGCGAATGCGGCGCCGAGCAACGGCGGCAGTATTCGATGATTGGCCCTGCCATCAACTTCGCGTCGCGGCTCGCCGGTGCGGCGCCCGACGATCTGTTGTGCGACGAGGAAACCGCGAAGGCGGCCGGCGATCGGCTGAGCTTCACGATCACGCACAACGTTCGGCCAAAACACGTGGATGCGTCGGTGCTGGCGCTGCGGCCGGAGTGGCGCGAGAGATCCGCCGACGGCGGCCCAGTCAATGCGCTGGTCGGCCGCACCGATGAGCTGCAACGGCTGATCGATGCAGTGCAACGAACGCGCTCGATGGACGGCGCACGGTTGCTCATTACCGGCGAACCGGGCATCGGCAAATCGCGTGTGCTGCGCGAACTGCGCGACGTGGTCGAGCCGTCAGGTGTCGTCGTGATCGCCGGGGCGGCGCAGTCGATCGAACGCGGCACGCCGTACTTCGCGTGGCGAGACATCCTGCGCGATCTATTGGCGCACCTCGCTGAAGGCGGCGAAGCACCGCGCACAACGCTGCACAGACAGTTGCAGGCAGAACCACACTTGCGGCAATGGGCGGCGCTGTTGAACGACATCCTGCCGCTTGCGGTACCCGAGACGGATCTGACGCGCGAGATCCGTGGCGCAGCGCGCGCCTCGTCCATTCAGGCGCTGTTGTTGTATCTGATGAAGTGCGCGTGTGCCGGTGCGCCGACGCTGCTCATCCTGGACGATCTGCACTGGATCGACGCGCTCTCGGGCAACGCGTTGCTGGTACTGATGGACCGTTTGCCGGAACTGTCGGTGGTGGTTGGCGCGCGGTTGCGCGACGACGATGCGAGTGCGGTGGTTGCCGAGATCGGTCGGGTTCAGAGTCTGGAGAGGTTGGTACTCGGCGCTCTCTCCGAAGCGCAGACGTGCGCCGTGGTTGCCCGCGTGTACGGTGTTGCGTCCGTGCCTGAAGATCTCGGGCAGCTGATCCACCGTCGTTCCGGGGGCAATCCGTTTTACATCCAGCAGCTCGCGCTGGAACTGCGCGAGGCCGGATACGTCGAGATCGTCGGCGGACGTTGCAAGATCAGCGATTCGATCGCCGCTCGCGGCCGCGCGTTACCGGACAACCTGCGCGGTGTCATTGCGAGCCGAGTCGACCGATTGCACGACGACGAACAGCTGATCCTGAAGGTGGCGTGTGTATTCGGGCGGCTCTTCAGCGAAGCGTCGCTCGCCGCGGTGTATCCGATCGTGCAGCAGGGCCATCGCATCGCCGAGCTGCTGGCGGGGTTGTCGAGCAGCAACCTGATTCATCGGGAGACATCCGATGGACCGACGAGCTATGCCTTCACCCATGTGATCGTGCAGGAAACGATCTACCAGCTGTTGCCAATGGCGCAGCGGAAGCGGCTGCATCACCGTATCGCGGATTGGCTCGAAGCGCAGCACGGCGGCGCGATGGCGGGCTTTTACAGTGTGCTCGCCAATCACTGTGAGGCGGCGGAGGAGTTTCCGCGCGCGTTGAATCATCTGGAAGGCGGGGCCGCTACGGCGATACGCCATTCGGCGTATCGCGAAGCAATAACGAACATTGAAACGGCGCAGCGGCTCGCGAGCGAACACGCGCTGCACGCCGACCGGC
>JBGSNQ010000148.1:0-8288 GCA_041739525.1 Pseudomonadales bacterium
CCCGAATCGCCGCGAGCGATTGCCCGAGCACCGCCGCCGCGCTGCGCGCTCCGCTGCGCACGCTCTCGGCGATGTCGACGGCGCTCTCGTTCAAGAAGTGACGTTCGAGAAGCTAGTTGTAGTTCATCTTCAGGTTGATACCGATCGTGCGCGGCTGCAGCAGCACGTGTACGTCGGCAAACGCGGCCGGACTCGAGAAGTTGAAGCTGCTCGCGTCCTGGTTGAATACATTGGTCGCGAACAACTGCAGCGCCCAGAAGTCGCGTTCGATACCGGCGCGGATGTTCAGCAGTTCGAAGCGACCGCTTTCAAACGTGCCGCCGGGCGGCGCGTTGTTCGGGACGTCGGCATACGAGCTGCCGCGTATGGTGTAGTCGGTGCGGACAAAGCCTTCCATGCCGGTGCCTCCCACCGCGAAGCGTTTCTCGACCGACGCGTTGAACAGATACTCCGGCGCGTTCGGCAGCGTGTCGCCGTCGATCGAAACGTTCAGGGCCGCGTCGGTATCGATCGTGCCGCCGTCGTATTCGGCCTGCAGCCACGAACCGCCGAGCGTCACCGTCCAGCCGTCCGCCGGATAGATGTACACGTCGGTTTCGATGCCGTAGCTATACGCATCCTCGCCGTTCGTCACGATGAACTGCACCGGCGGATTGATCACGCTGGTAATCGCCTTGTCGATCTGGATGTCGGTCCAGTCAATGTAGAACAGCGCGGTGTTGATGGTGACGCGGTTCTCCCACAAGCCCACCTTCAGACCGAGTTCGTAGTTCCAGATCGTGTCGTCGTCGAAACCCTGGTTGTAGCGCGGATCGGTGCCGAATGATTGATCGACGTTCGCGCCGCCGGCGCGAAAGCCTTGCGCGACCGACGCGTAAGCGAGCGTGTCTTCGTCGATCTGCCAGTCGAGCGCAAGCTTCGGAGACAGGTTGTTGAACGAATCGGAGACGGTCGGAATGCCGTTGAATTTGTCGGTGAGCTCGATCTCGTACTGACCGTACCGCAGCCCGAATGTCGCGGTCCACTTCGGCGCGAACGTCCAGTACGTCTGTCCGAATACCGCCCACTGGTCGACGCTGTCGCGGCTGAAGTTCAGTGAGAACGCATCGACATCGCGATCGACGGTTCGGTAATACGCGCCGACGATCCAGTTGAGGGTGCCGGAATTCTCCGACGCAAGACGCACCTCTTCGCTCCAAGCCGTGCTCTCGGCCCGCAACGTCTGGGCGTTGTGCTGGTTCACCTTGCCGTAACCGGTCACCGACGTGAGCGTGCCGATGCCGGTTTTCAGATTGAGGTTGAGGATGGCTTCGTCGGTGGTGTCTTTCGAACCGTACGCGGAGTCGAACACCGCTTGCGTCTTGTCGGTGCGATAGTTCGTGCCTAGAAGACCATTGAGCAACCCGATCAGCTCCGGTGAGTCGTAGCTCTGAATGCCGAGTTCGGTTTTCTGCGTCTTGTAGATCAGCGTGCTGTCGAAGGAATCGTTCGGCGTGAATCCCAACGACACGCGCCCGCCGGTCACCTTCTCGGTGTTGGCGTCTTTCGCGACCAGCTCGGCAGGGCCGGCCCCGAGCAGAGGAGGCAGAATGTTCAACGCATCGATGTAGCCCTCGTGGTCGTAATCGAATCCGACCGCCCGAATCGCGAGCACGTCGTCGATCAGCGGCACGTTGACCATGCCGGCCAGGTCGTGGTTCGCGCCGCCGCCGCTGTCGATCGCGAATGAACTCCCGGAAACCGAGGCTTGTATCTTCTCCGCATCGGGCCGATTCGAGATCACGTTGATGACGCCGCCGAAGGAGCCTTCGCCCCACAGAGTGCCCTGAGGCCCGCGCAACACTTCGACGCGGTTGACGTCGTACATCGCCGAGTCTTGCTCCGCGAACGTACCGCTCGATTGAATGCGGTTCGCGGAGATGACGCCGTCGTTGTAGATCGCAACGGTGCCGACCGACGCGACGTTCGAACCGAGACCGCGAATCTGCACGTTGTTGCCGCCGCGCGACAGGTCGGTCATCGACAACGACGGCACGAGGCGGACGATGTCCTTCAACCCGTCGGCGTTGATGTCCTGCAGCGTCTGATCGGTGATCACCTTCACGCTGATCGGAACCGTCTGGATGTTCTGTTCCTGCTTCTGCGCGGTGATGACGATTTCTTCTACCGCGTTCTGTTCGGCCGCGCCGACCTGCTGAGCGACCAGCACGCCGAACGCACTGCCGACAATCCCTAACGTTCTTTTCACTCGATTTCCCCAAAGACCCAGCCACGCGAATTCAGCGTCCGTCGAACCCATCACCAGCTCCTGATCTCGAATCGATCCCCATCGGTCTGAAGCCTTGCGGCGCACGACACAGCGCGTATTAACGCAAGGTCTCTGGACATTACTATAAGTTCAAATGTGTTGTCCATTGGTTCAATTCGCGGGCGTGCGTGTGCCGCCGACGGTCCGAAATCGGTAATGAATCAAAGGGATGGAGCGGAACTCACTTCCAGACGGCGTTGGCTACGCGCAGGAAGTTACCGCCGAGAATGCCTTCGATGGCGGCGTCCGAATAGCGCCGTCGCAACAGGCCCTCGGTGATTTCCGGAAACTGTTCGGGCGCCAGGAACTTCATGCCGGGACCGTAACCGAAACCCGGCGGCCAGCTATTGGCGTTGCTCGCCAGCAGGCGCGCGAGCCACTCCGGATCGAAGTCGCAATAGTCGGTGCCGATGCCGACGTGTTCCGGCCCAACGAGGTCGCTGACGTAATCGATGTGGCGCAGGAATGCCTCGGTACTGGTGTCGTTCGTCTCGTTCATGAAGATGCCCACGCCGCACAGGCCGATCACCCCGCCGGTGGCGGCGCACGCTTTGATCAGATCGTCCGGTACGTTGCGCGGATGCTTTCTGAGCGCGAGCGGATTCGAATGCGACAACGTTACCGGGCACGACGACGCATCGATGACGTCGCGCGCGGTGCGATAACCCGTGTGACTGCAGTCTTTCACCAGCCCCACCCTATCCATCTCGGCGATGACTTCGTAGCCGAATGGCGTCAACCCATGGTCCTGCGCGTCGTGCACGCCGTACCCGAGCGCGTTCGCGTTGTTGTAGACCATCAACATCCAGCGCACGCCGATGTCGTACAACAATTGCACGATCGCGACGTCGTTTCCGAGCGAGTAGCCGCCCTCCACGTCGAAGCTGATGCCGAGCCGTCCGGTTTCCTGCGCCGACCTGGCGTCGGCTGCGCTTCCAACCAGCACGCACCGCTGCGGATTCAGCGCGATCCATCGCCGCAATTCAGCCGCGCGCCGTACCAGCACCTCGAGCGGAACCGTGGAATCGGCCACGTTGACGAAGATCCAGTCGACCCCGGCCCTCTGATAGCGGAACAACGACTCGAAATAGCGCGCCTGGTTCTCCTCCGGCAGGCACACGTGATAGTCGACCACCAGTGCTCTGTCGTGTAACGAACGTGCCGCTGTGTCCATCGCCGTTCCAGTTGCCCCACTCCGTCCGGATGAACGAACGATATCATGAGGCAACGTCGCAACTCCGAGGTGAGGCAAATGACCAGCCGCGAACTAGTCGAACGCGCGCTCGCGCGTATTGCTGACCCAGTCGGCGAAGGGGCGCGGACCTTCACCAAGGTGTATGCAGACCTCGCGCGAATCGAAGCCGATCACTCGGATCGGCTGCGCCAGGCCGGTATCGTGCGTTCGACGATCGAGGGTTTGCCGGTCTCGGTGAAGGACCTGTTCGACGTAGCGGGTGACGTGACGCGCGCCGGTTCGAAGATTCTTGCCGACGCACCAGTGGCACGACAGGACGCGACCGCGGTGGCGCGATTGCGCGCCGCCGGCGCGATCATCCTCGGTCGCACCAACATGGTGGAGTTCGCGTTCGGAGTGGTCGGGGCGAACCCGCATTACGGCACGCCGAAGAATCCGTTTGACCGTGCGACTGGGCGCGTTCCGGGAGGATCGTCGTCCGGCGCCGCAGTGGCGGTGGCGGACGACATGTGCGCGATGTCGCTCGGCAGCGATACGCGCGGTTCGGTGCGCGTGCCGGCTGCGTTGTGTGGAGTAACGGGGTTCAAACCCACCGCACGGCGGGTGCCGCGCGACGGAGCATTTCCGTTGTCGTACACGCTCGATTCGGTGGGGCCATTGTGCGGATCCGTGGCCGAGTGCGCGGCGTTCGACGCAGTACTTGCAGCGGAACCGTCCGCTGCGCTAACGGAACTCTCGTGCCGCGGTCTACGCTTGATGCTGCCACGCTCCGGAGTGCTCGACGACCTCGACGCGGCAGTTGCAACGGCATTCGATGCCGCGCTCGCGAAGTTGATCGATGCAGGGGCTGTGATCGTGGACGCGCCGATGCCGGTGTTCGATCGCCAAGGCGACTACTTCCGCGCCGGAGGATTCGCTGGGGCGGAGGCGTATTCGATTCACAGACGGTGGCTCGATCGGATCGACGAATACGATCCGCGCGTCGGCAAACGGATTCTGCTGGGGAAGGATCTAAGTGGCGCGGATTATGTAGAGCTGACGCGATTGCGCGCGGCGTCGATCGTCGAGTTCGAGTCGGTAGCCGCACCGTTCGACGCTGTGCTGATGCCGACGGTGCCGTGCATCGCGCCAACTATCGCAGCGGTGACGGGGAGCGACGAGGTCTACTTCCGCTGGAACGGGCGGATTCTGAAGAACGTCGGGTTGGTGAATTTTCTAGACGGGTGCGCGGTGTCGGTGCCGTGTCATGAGTTCGGTACTGCACCAGTGGGATTATCGGTGTGTGGCGTTGCGATGAGTGATCGGCATACGTTGGCGGTGGCTGCGGCGGTTGAGGCGGCTTTGGGCGTACCAACGGAGTGGTGAAGTACGATGCGGACTTCATCTTCTGTCGCGGCGACCGGAAGATGATTCAGCCGAAGAATGACACGGCACTGTCGGTGCTGGTTGCGCGAGCGACGCGCGCAAGAACGGCCGATGTAAGCGTGTGGGTGCGTGGCGTGGGTCCATGACCGACATCAGCGAATTCGCGCGGTTCGTGCACGGCCAACTGGCCGATCTCGGCGAGGTGAACTACGGACGCTTCTTCGGCGGTGTCGGCTTCAAGCTCGGCGACGTCCAGTTCGCGATGTGCATGAGCGACACGCTGTACTTCGTGGTGGACGACACGACGCGCGCGAAGTACGTGGAGTCGGGATCCATGCCGTTCCAGTATGGAACCGCGAAAGGCACACGGCTCGTGCATCGATACTACGAAGTGCCGGCCGACGTGCTGGAAGAACACGATTCACTCACGGCGTGGGCCCAAGCCGCGGTCTCAGTTGCGATGCGCCCGAAGAACCCGCGCAAACCAAAGCCCAGGCCGAACTCCAAAGTGAAGTTGAACGCCAAGGCGAAGCCGCATACGAAAGAGGCGAAGCCGAATACAAAGGCGAGCAAAAAGCCGAAGCCGAACGCCAGGCCGAAGACAAAGAAGAAGTCGTGCTGAGCGAGCGGGTACCATTACTGCTCACGCATAAATCTGGACAGGCACCATGCGCGCAGCACTGATGGAACGTGGTTCGATCTGGGTCGATACGGTTCCGGACCCAATCCCGCTCACCGGCGAAGTGCTCGTGAAGACGCGCGCGTGCGGCATCTGCGGTTCCGACCTGCACGCAGCCCGGCACACCGAAGCGTTCGTGAATACCAGCCGTGAGGCCGGCGGCGCGTTCAAGCTGACCACGTTCGATCCGGTTGTGCTCGGACACGAGTTCTCCGCCGAGATCGTCGACTATGGCCCGAATACGCCCCATGACCTGGCCGTTGGCACGGTCGTCTGCTCGGTGCCGATGCTCGCGCGCCAGAACGCGCTGGCGGTCGGCTACTCGGCCGAGATTCCGGGCGGGTTCGCGCAGTACATGGTGTTGTCGCGCTCGCTGTTGCAGCCCGTGCCGGCAGGCACTCCCGATACACACGCGGCGCTCACCGAGCCGATGGCTGTGGGTCTGCACGCGGTGAACAAGGCGCGCCTAACTCCTAACGACGCCGTACTCGTGCTCGGTTGTGGTCCGGTGGGTCTCGCGGTGATCACTGCGCTGAAGCAGCGCGGCGCCGGGCCGGTGTTCGCCGCGGACTACTCACCGCGGCGGCGTGGTCTCGCCGTCGGTCAAGGCGCAGATACGGTGGTGGATCCGCGCGTCGAATCACCGTATCGGTTTCCCGAACTGCAGCGCTCCGAGAACGTCGTGATTTTCGAGTGCATCGGCGTGCCGGGCATGATCGATCAGTTGTTTCTCTCGGCGCCGCGCAACGCGCGCATCGTGGTGGTCGGAGTGTGTCTCGAGATGGACCATAGCCGGCCGCTGATCGCGATCAACAAGGAACTGTCGGTGCAGTACGTGCTCGGCTACACGCTGGACGAATTCGGCGAGTCGTTGCGGCGCATCGCCGAGGGCTCGTTCGACGTTGCGCCGCTGATCACCGCGCGTATCGGGCTCGACGAAGTGGCCGGCGCGTTCGATGCACTGCGCGATCCCGAGAAGCACGCGAAGATACTGGTCGAACCCTGGCTTTGATAAGAGCGGGCGTTAATCAGCGCACCGCCGCGCGGCGCTTCAACCAACCGACGTTGAAGAACGCGCCGAACGGCACGAACGCAGCACCAATCAACCGAGCGGCTTCCGCGCGACTCCACGTGCGGTCGCTCAGCACGTCGATCGCGAGCCCCATGTAGATCACGAACGCGAGCCCATGAATCGGCCCGACGATCGCCGTCGCTTGCGGGACGCCGAACGCATGCTTCAGCGGCACCGCGACGCAGACGAGCACGACCAGCGTGGTGCCCTCGAACAGCGAGCCCATGCGCAAGCGTTTCAGCTCAACGCGCTCCACTTCGCTGCTCAAACCGCCGCCTTCAGGTGCATCTCGCTCATCTCCTGGATCGCCGCCCCGACGAATGCGAGCGCCCGTGCGGTGATCTCTGGCCCCGCGCTTTCGGGATTACCCGCATCGAACGGCGGCGCCGGATCGTATTCGAGCGCAAGTTGCGAGAGTTTGGCCGCGTGCTCGCCGCGCAGCTTCGCAAGCAACGTCAAACCGAAATCGATGCCGGCCGTAACGCCGCCACCCGATATCCGGTTGCGATCGGTCACCACGCGTGCCTTCACGACGTCGACGCCCAACGCCGCAAGCATGTCGAGCGCCGACCAGTGCGAGGTGGCCTTGTAGCCCTGCAACAGCCCGGCCGCCGCGAGTATCAACGAGCCGGAACACACCGAGGTGATGTACCGCGCGGCGGCACCACGATCGCGCAGGAACCCGAGCACCTCTGCATCCTGCATTATCGCGGCCGTGCCGAAGCCGCCCGGCACGAACAGAATGTCGAGCTGCTTCGGGCAATCGTCGAACGTTGCGTTCGGCTCGATGCGGATGCCGGTATCGGTGGTCACGGCACCGCCCGTCTTCCACACGAGATGGATCTTCGAGTGCATCGACAGCGTCGCTTCGGGACCCACGAGATCGAGCAGAGTCAGGCCGGGATACAGCAACATCGCCACCTGCAACGGCGCCTCTGTACGGCCGTTGGTGGGCCACTGAAGGTTGTCGGTCATCGTATTGCTCCGGTCCGGTGATGCTGCATCGTGGCGAACCGACCCCAGTTCTTCCAGTGGCTTAAAAGACATAGTTCAGCGTTTTCCAGCCAATGCTCATGTCCATTCTCAGCGCTTTACTGATAGCCTCGTGGCACGAAATCGCTTCCTGGAGTGTATTCAGCCATGCACGTAGTGTCGGTTCTCGCCCTGCACGGCGTAATCGCATTCGACCTCACGCTCGCCTGCGATGGGTTTTCACGCGTGCGGGTGAATGGGCGCGACGCTTACCAGGTTCGGGTTTGCGGCGAGGCACCCATCGTTAAAGCCGGGTTATTCGACCTGCATGTGCCGTGGGGTCTGAGCCATATCGCCAGAAGCGACACACTGATCGTGCCGGGCATCGAGAATCCGGCGATGCCGATCAGTAACGCAGTGCTGGACACCGTGCGTGCTGCGGCGCAGCGCGGCGCGCGAGTGGCATCGATCTGCAGTGGTGCATTCGTGCTGGCAGCGGCAGGACTGCTCGACGGTAAACGCGCCACCACGCACTGGCTGGCCGTGCGCGAACTGGCCGAACGGTATCCGGCGATCGATGTCGATCCCAACGTGCTGTTCGTGGACAACGGCAACATCCTCACTTCCGCCGGCGCCGCAGCCGGCATCGACCTGTGTCTGCACATGATCCGGCGCGATCACGGCTCGGCCGTTGCAG
>JBGSNQ010000173.1:0-20021 GCA_041739525.1 Pseudomonadales bacterium
CCTTGGCGCGCGCGTCGGCGATGTCGCGGCCCACTGCAAGTGCGACGCCCATTCTGCGTTTCCCTCGTACTTCCGGTTTGCCGAACAGCCGCAATTGAACGCCCGGCACCGCGAGTACGCTCGCCACGTTCTCAAACACCACGCGATCCGACTCACCTTCCACCAGAATCGCGGCCGACGCCGAAGGACCCCGCTGCTCGATCTGCGGAACCGGCAGACCGAGGATCGCGCGCGCGTGCAGCGCGAACTCCGACAGATCCTGGCTGATCATCGTCACCATGCCGGTGTCGTGCGGCCGGGGCGACACTTCGCTGAACCACACCTCGTCGCCACGGATGAAGAACTCCACCCCGAAAATGCCGAGCCCGCCGAGTTCACCGGTGACGAGGCGCGCGATCCGCTCGCACTCGACCAGCGCCGCGCTACTCATCGGCTGGGGCTGCCACGATTCCACGTAATCGCCGTCTACCTGACGATGCCCTATGGGCGCGCAGAACGACGTCTCGCCGACGGTGCGCAACGTCAGCAGCGTGATCTCGTATTCGAAGTCGATGAAGCCTTCGACGATCACGCGTCCGGCACCCACGCGCCCACCGGCCTGCGCGTAGTTCCAGGATTTTTCGATGCCGTCGCGGTTGCGGACCACCGACTGGCCTTTGCCCGAACTGCTCATCACCGGCTTCACGACGCACGGCGTGCCGATCGACTCGACCGCAGCCTTGAAGTCCTCGAGCGTGTCGGCGAAGAGATAGCGCGACGTCGGCACGCCGAGCGTTTCGGCGGCGAGGCGGCGAATGCCTTCGCGGTCCATCGTCAAGCGCGCGGCGCGTGCGGTTGGAATCACGTGCAGACCTTCGCGCTCCATCTCCACCAGCGTCGGCGTCGCGATGGCCTCGATCTCCGGAACGACGAGATCCGGCTTTTCCTTCTCGATCACCGCGCGCAGCGCGGCGCCGTCGAGCATGCTGATCACGTGGCTGCGATGCGCTACCTGCATCGCGGGCGCATTGGGGTAACGATCGACGGCGATCACCTCGACACCGAGACGCTGCAATTCGATAACGACTTCCTTCCCGAGCTCGCCCGATCCCAACAACATCACTCGGGTGGCGGTCTTCGACAGCGGCGTTCCGATTGAAGTCACTTCGACATCCTTAAGGGTTGACGGCGAGTTGCGGACGGAGATCGCGTTTGAAACGCCGTGCGTTCTCGACGTAGTGCAATGCGGATCGGCGCAGCCCTTCGATCTGCTGCGGCGTCAGTTCGCGTACCACCTTGCCCGGCGCACCCATCACCATGCTGTTGTCAGGAATTTCCTTTCCTTCGGTTATAAGTGCGTTCGCGCCGATCAGGCAGTTGCGACCGATCTTCGCGCCGTTCAGCACCACGGCATTGATACCGATCAGACTGTTATCGCCGATGGTGCAGCCGTGCAGCATCACTTTATGGCCGATCGTGACGCAGCTGCCGATCACGATGGGCGAGCCGGGGTCGGTGTGCAGCACCGAGCCGTCCTGCACGTTCGAGTCTTCGCCGACGGTGATCAGCTCGTTGTCGCCACGGATTACCGCGTTGAACCAGACGCTCGCATTCTTCCGCAGCAGGACGTTGCCGATGACGATCGCCGAATCGGCGATGAAGTACTCCCCTTCAGCGCGCACGCGCTGTTCCCCCAACTGATAGATCATTCTGTTCCGCCTTGCCAACCGTTAAGGGCATTGTGGCATCGGAGCGCGCAGCGACCAAGCCATCGGCGGGACGTCCGACGGCCTCACCTTGCCAGTAGCCGACGGCGCACGACCTCGTGCATAGTCGGACGCAGAGGTTTCAAGAGCCATGAACGAACCGCGAATTCGACGTAAGTTACCGGCCTTCGAAGTGCTCGCAGAACTCGCGCGGCGCGATCCGGCGGCACTGCAGGCCCTCGGCAATCTGTTGACCGACGACGTGATCAAACACGCGCCGCGTCCGGCGTCGCGGCGCCGCCTCGAAGGTTTGAAGTTCCGCATCGAAATGGAACGCCGCCGATCACCGGATCCATTGGCCGCATGCGTGCGTCTGTCGAAATTGATGCACGAATCGCTGTCGGAACTTCACACCGTTCTCAACGAGCCCGACGGATTCCGCCGATCTGCTCCGCGCGAGGTCGGAACCGTGCTCGGCTTCCCTCGTCCCAACCAAGAATCCGTATAATCGATCCGTCCCGCTAGTACGAGCCACCGTGAAATACTGCAGCACCTGCGGCCAATCCGTTGGCCTGCGCATTCCCAATGGCGACAATCGCGAGCGTTTCGTCTGCGACGGATGCGGCGCGATTCACTACCAGAACCCCAAAGTCGTTACCGGTTGTTTGCCCGTATACGGCGATCGAGTGTTGTTGTGCCGGCGCGCCATTCAACCGCGCGCAGGGCTGTGGACACTGCCGGCGGGCTTTCTCGAGAACGGTGAGACGAGTAGTGACGGCGCAATCCGCGAAACGCTCGAGGAGGCTTGTGCCAACGTCTCCATCGAGGGGCTATACGCGGTGTTCAACCTGCCGCACATATCTCAGATCTACATGTTCTTTCGAGCGTCGCTGCTCGATCTCGACTTCAAGCCGGGCTTCGAATCGACCGACGTACGGTTGTTCCAGGAACACGAGATTCCCTGGGGCGAACTCGCCTTTCCGGTGGTTCGCGACACGCTGCGGCACTACTTCAGCGACCGATCGAGCGGCGTCTACCCGGTGCGTATGGGCGACATCCTGTTCGATCGCAGGAAGTCCTGATTCACCCTGCTAGCCCAGCGCCACACGCGCGTTTCGGAACAGCCTGACCCACGGTCCATCCTCGCTCCATTCGTCCGGGTGCCAGGAGTTGTTGACGCTGCGGAATACCCGCTCGGGATGCGGCATGACGGCCAGCACGCGACCGCCGGCATTGACGATACCGGCGATGCCGTTCACCGCACCGTTCGGATTCGCCGGATACGAACCCGCCACCGCGTGCCGGTTGTCGACGAACTGCAGCGCAATCGCGTTCTGCTGGATCAACGCTTCCAACCCGCCCGGTTCGACGAACTCTGCACGCCCCTCGCCGTGCGCCACGGCAATCGGCAGCACCGACCCTGCCATCGCATCGAGCCACGGCGAACCGACGGCATTGATACGCACCAGGCTCGCACGCGCTTCGAACTGTTCCGACCGGTTTCGTACGAAACGGGGCCAGTGCGCAGCGCCGGGAATGATCGACTTCAGGTGCGCGAACATCTGACAGCCGTTGCACACGCCGAGGCTCAGCGTGTCCGCTTCGAAAAACGCCGCGAAGGAATCGCGCACGCGCTCGTGATACAGGATCGATTTTGCCCAACCGCCACCGCCGCCCAACACGTCGCCGTAGGAGAAGCCGCCGCATGCGACGAGCACCTGAAAATCGCGCAAGCTGCGGCGATTCTCGAGCAGATCGGACATGTGCACGTCTACAGGGTCGAAACCGGCGCGATCGAACACCGCCGCCATTTCGAGATGGCTGTTCACGCCCTGCTCGCGTAATACCGCGACACGAGGCCGCACGCCACGGTTTACATATGGCGCAACCACGTCGTCGGACGGAACAAACGTCAGTGTTGCACGCATGCCGGAGTCGTCCGCGGAAATCCCCTCGAACTCTTCGTCCGCACAGGCCGGATCGTCGCGCATACGTTGCATGCGGTAGCTGGTCTCCGCCCAACGACGTTGCAACGCCGCAGCGTCCGCATCGAGGAGCGTTGTGCGCCCCACTCTGAATACGACGCGACGTTGCCGCTGCGGAACGCCGAGGTCGTACACGTGTTCACCGAGGCCGACGCCTGCGAATCGAGCACGCACCGTCGCTACATCCGCCTCGGCCACCTGCAGAACCGCACCGAGTTCCTCGGCAAACAACACCGCGACCGCGCCCGCTTCGTCTTCAACACCGAGAGTTCCAAGGTCGATGTCGAATCCGCATCGACCCGCGAACGCCATTTCCAACGCACACACCGCGAGACCGCCGTCGGAGCGGTCGTGATACGCGAGCACCTTGCCGTCACGCAGTAGTCCCTGAACGGTGCGGAAGAATCCCGCCAAACGAGACGCATCGTCGACGTCCGGGCATCGATCACCGATCTGCCGATGTGTCTGCGCCAGCGCGCTTCCGCCGAGTCGATTCGCACCGCAGCCGAGATCGACCAGCAACAGTCGCGTGCGACCGCGATCGAGCCGCAACACAGGCGTTGCCGCTCTGCGAACGTCGGGCACCGGCGCGAACGCGGATACGATCAACGTCATCGGCGCCGTTACCGAGCGTTCACCGCGCGCATCGCGCCACTGCGTGTGCATCGACAAGCTGTCCTTGCCCACCGGAATCGCGATGCCCAACGCAGGGCACAATTCCATCCCAACGGCGGTAACGGCGTCGAACAACGCCTGATCCTCGTTACCGCGACCGGCTGCAGCCATCCAGTTCGCCGACAACACGACGCGCGCAAGTTCCTCTACTGTGACCGAA
Source organism: Pseudomonadales bacterium (assembly GCA_041739525.1). Classification (GTDB taxonomy): domain Bacteria; phylum Pseudomonadota; class Gammaproteobacteria; order Pseudomonadales; family Azotimanducaceae; genus DATJGR01. The sequence continues at coordinate 4,506 of JBGSNQ010000173.1, forward strand.
GCCAGATTCGTCAGTGCTTCGCCGATCGCCATCCGCGCGGATGCGGCCGGATCGATCAGTGCGAGCGGTGAGCGTTCACCCATCGCCATCGCTTCGCCTTGCAGCGTTTTGAAACCGAGTGTCGTCACGGCCGCGTCGGCGACAGGTACCTGCCACGGGCCGACCATCTGATCGCGCACCACGAAACCCGTAATGCTGCGATCGCCTATCGTGATCAGAAACTGTTTGGAGCCGACGGCCGGGAACCGCAACACGCGATCGAGCGAATCCGCCAAGGACACGCGCGGCAAGTCGAGCGCGCTGAGTTCGTTCGAACGACGTGCAAATGAACGCTGCAACTTCGGCACGTTGCCGAACAGCACCGCCATCGGCAGATCCACCGGTGCGTTGTGGAACTGCTCGTCGGCGACGATCAGCCGCGGCTCCGTGGTGGCATCGCCCACCACGGCAAACGGGCACCGCTCGCGCGCGCAGATCCGTTCGAACACCGCGAGATCGTCGTGCGCAACCGCGAGCACATAACGTTCCTGCGCTTCGTTGCACCACAGTTCGTGCGGCGCGAGCCCGGGATCGGCGCTCGGCAGGCGACGCATTTCGAATCGGCCGCCACGTCCGGCGTCTTTCACCAGTTCCGGCAGCGCATTCGACAAGCCACCCGCGCCGACGTCGTGGATCAAGCGGATCGGATTCGCGTCGCCCAGCGATGCACATGCGTCGATCACTTCCTGACAGCGCCGCTGCATCTCGGCGTTGTCGCGCTGAACCGATGCGAAGTCGAGATCGGAACTGCTTTGCCCGGAAGCCATCGAAGATGCGGCACCGCCGCCGAGGCCGATCAGCATCGCCGGCCCACCGATCACGATGAGGTGCGTCGCGCCGGTGAACGGTATTGCGTTGACGTGCTCGGGCCGCACGTTGCCGATGCCGCCCGCGATCATCACTGGCTTGTGATAACCGCGCACCCGTGCAAGGTCGTTGGCCGGCGCATACTCGAACGTGCGGAAATAACCCGTCAGCGCGGGCCTGCCGAATTCGTTGTTGAACGCCGCCGCGCCGATCGGCCCTTGCAGCATGATGTCCAACGCCGAGACGATCCGCTCCGGCTTGCCGGTATCGATCTCCCACGGCTGCTCGTCGTCAGGAATGTTCAGATGCGACGTGGTGAATCCGACCAGACCGGCTTTGGGCTTCGACCCGCGCCCCACCGCCCCTTCGTCGCGTATCTCGCCGCCCGATCCCGTGGCCGCACCGGGGTACGGCGCGATTGCTGTCGGATGATTGTGCGTTTCCACCTTCATCAGCACGTGCACGGGTTCTGCAACGTAGCGATAGCGGTGGCTGGCCGGATCCACCATCCAATGCTCCGTGTGATAACCCTCGATCACCGCGGCATTGTCGGAGTATGCGGAAAGGATGCCCTCGCCGTTGATGTGGCGGTGCGTGTTGCGAATCATGTCGAAGAGAGAATGCGGTGCCGGTTTGCCGTCGATCGACCAGCGCGCGTTGAAAATCTTGTGGCGGCAGTGCTCCGAGTTCGCCTGCGCGAACATCATCAGCTCCACGTCGGTCGGATCGCGCCCGAGTTGCCGATACGCATCCGCGAGGTAGTCGATTTCCACATCGCTAAGGGCAAGCCCCAGTCCCTCGTTGGCATCGACCAGCGCCCCGCGACCGTTCGCGATGAATGGAATGGTGCTGAGCGGTTGCGGCGTACGTGTGGCAAACGACGCGGAAAAGTCTTCGCCCACAACGACGCTCTGAGTCATCCGGTCGTGTAGCAGCGGTGCAAGCCTGTCCACTGCACCGATTCCCGCGACATACCATCGCACGGCACGTTCGACGCGCCGCACTTTATCGAGACCACAGATGCGAAAGATGTCGGTTGCCTTGCTCGACCACGGCGAGATCGTTCCGGGTCGCGGCAACACGGTAAAGAGCGGTTCACCGGCCCGTTTCGGCAACCCGACGCGCGGACCGTATTCGAGCAGCGCCTCGGCCACGCCCCTTTCCTGCATCGTTAGTTCGCCGTTCAACGACAGCAGATGGACATACTCCGCGTACAGCGCCGTTACCGCCGGATCTGCGGCGCGCACCTGGACCAATAGCTTGTTGAGGCGAAACGCGGAAAACGCCGGGGGGCCGGGCAGCACCATAAGGGCGTCCGTCATCGGGAGTCCCGTGAACGAGGAGGCGCGATTATACGTGAGTCGTCGCCGCCCGCCTCCCGGCGCTCGCGAAAGAACGCCTTGAGCAACGCGCTGCAGTCGTCGGCGAGTACACCCTCGACCACTTCGACCCGGTGATTGAGCGCGGCGTTTTCGATGGCGTTCGTGGTGCTGACGATCGCCCCGGCGCGCGGTTCGCGCGCGCCGAATACGAGCGTCCGGATCCGCGCGTGCACCAGCGCCCCGGCGCACATGGTGCAGGGTTCGATGGTCACGTAGAGGCTCGCCCCGGGCAGTCGATAATTGCCGACATGCGCGGCCGCGGCACGCAACGCGACGATTTCGGCGTGAGCCGTCGGATCGTGGCTGCCGATCGGCTGGTTGGCGCCCTCGCCCAGCACTTCGCCATCGCGGACGACGACTGCTCCGACCGGCACCTCACCGTTGCGTGCTGCACGCGCGGCCCACTCGAGCGCGCGCCCCATGTAACCCTCATCCGTCTTGTTCAACGCCGCACCGAGAACCGCCAGTTCCGTAAAGGGTGCGCATGATACTGGCGCGTCGCCGCTGCGGTAAGCTCGCCGATTCCCGCGTATCGACCAACCGAGGAAACCGGATGAAGACTTCGCTGTTCTATCTGCCGATCGTCGGCAGCCGCGCCGACATCACGGCCGGCATGGCCGGCACCCGCCCGGAGCTGTATCAAGCGATGCTGCACGACATTTCGGCGCAAGCTCGGCTGGCAGATGGCCTCGGCTACGACTCGATCTCGTTCACCGAGCACCACCTGCACATCGAGGGGTTCGAACTCTCCAACAACCCGGTGCTGCTCGACCTGTTCATCGGCATGCAGACGAAGCGCATCCGCGTCGGCCAACTGGGCATCGTGCTGCCCGCGAACAACCCACTACGGGTGGCCGAGGACATCGCGATGCTCGACCACATGACCGGCGGGCGCGCGAACGCCGGTTTCGCGCGTGGTTACCAGCGCCGCTGGGTGGACGTTTACGCGCAGCAGACACACGGCGTCAGCGGTGCGTTGCCGGATCAGCACGACGACATCGACGCAACCAACCGAGAAGCGTTCGAGGAGAACTTCCGCATCGTCAAGGCCGCGTGGACGGATTCGATGCTGCAGTATTCGGGCAAGTACTGGCAGGTGCCGCGGCCCGGCACGCCGTGGGACCTCGAAGCATCGCGACTCTACGGCAAAGGATCCGAGACGGGTCAGCTGACCTCAGTGGGCGTCGTGCCGAAGCCGTTGCAGAAACCGCACCCACCGATCTTCCAGCCGTTTGCGTCATCGGAGAACAGTATTCGCTGGTGCGCGCGCGAAGGCGTCACCGCGATCCTGCCGCCGCTGCACCCGAAGCGTGAACGCGCCCTGTTCGACCTGTACGCCACTGAATCGGGCCGACCGTTCGGCGACGGCATCGGCTACCTGCGCGACCTGATCATCGCTGACAGCGATGCGGAGGCGCGTCAGCTGTGGCATCACTCGTCGGGATTTGTTGGCGGCTCGTGGTTTGCCCCGTTCGGATTCAACCGCGGGCTCACCGATCCCGATACGGGCGAAATGCTGAGCGGTGACGAGATGATCGACCTGGGGCTAGTACTGGTCGGCACGGTCGACACGGTGCGGCGCCAACTCGATGCGATGCGCGCGCGCCTGCCGATCGATTGGATTTTTGCGTGGATGTATAACGGCGTACTGACGAACGAACGGCTGCTGACCACAATCGAACGATTCGCGCGAGAAGTCACCAAACAGGCCTAACCGTGATCGATTCTCTGCTGCTCGCAGTAACACGCGTCGTAACCCGCAACGACGACGTGGTGCTGACCAACGCAACCGGCTTCTTTTTCGAGCGCGACGATCGGTTGTTCCTCGTGACGAGCCGGCACGTGATGCACGACGAACCTGCCAATCACAAGCCCGACAATCTGCAGATCGAATTACATCTAGACGCCGACAACATGGCCGAATCGACCGGCTTCTCCATTCCGCTCTACACCGACGGCAGAAGCGCATGGCGACAGGGAGCGGACGCCGCGGGTGACGTCGACGTGGCCGTGATCGAAATCGATCGGGCCGCGTTACCCGAAACCGCGGTGTTTCACGCCTTCACACCGCAGCATCTGCTTGACGATGACGCTCACGTGGAGGTGGGCTCGTCGCTGCTGATCGTTGGTTTCCCGCTCGGATTTCACGACACGTTGCATCACATGCCGGTGGTGCGACAGGCCGTGAACGCTTCGTCGTTCGGCCTGCGCTTTCAGGGTAAAGGCTACTTTCTCACCGATGCCCGCACGCACCGCGGCACCAGTGGCGCACCGGTAGTGCTACGCGCCACGAGCGAACCCGAAGCAAGTGCGGTGTTGCCATGGCTGCTCCTCGGTGTGCACTCGGCACGGCTCGATGCCGGCACTCGCGATGTAAAGGTCGACGAGGCGCTGGGACTCAATTGCGCCTGGTACGCGGACATTCTGCTGACGTTGACCGACGGCTGATCAACGTGGCGTGCGTTCGTGAACTTCCGTATCCGCCGGCCAGTGAGAGCGCCACCCCCGTAGGTACATCATCGTCCCGAATTCGGTGATGAGTTGTGTCCAGATAGGATCGAGCCCGCGCTCTTCGACGCTGCGACGGATCGCCGCCATCGGCTCACTGTCGTTGACCAAGCGCCGGGCCGTCTCCCGAACATCGCCGTCGTTCGCTTCGACGTTTACCCACACTTCTACCGTGTCGTCCTGCTTCCATGCTTCCCGGTCACGCGTTCCCACGGCACTACTCCTTCAATTGGGTACTCCCATTCAGTGTCGGCCGCTGAAGTGCCTTACAACAGGCGACCCCGTCGCGAACCGGCGTAGTCGACGTCCTGCACCGGTAGGACTCATCCCACAAAACCGCGCCACCGCTTCCGACAGCGTTACCGACTGCGAACGAGCGAAGGTTGGCAATCAAACCCTCGCGGACCAGAACATCATGCCGAATGCAGCCACACCGACAATCGACGTTAAGCAACTCCGGCAGCGCGCGCGCCAACACATCGAAGAAGGCGCGGTAACCCAAGGGTATGAGGCCGACCGCGAAACTGTGCTGAAGATGCTCAACGATTCGCTGGCTACCGAGCTCGTTTGCGTGCTGCGCTATCGACGCCACTACTTCATGGCACGCGGCATCCATTCACAGTCGGTTGCCGAGGAGTTTCTGGCGCACTCGAACGAGGAACAGGGACATGCCGACCAGATCGGCGAGCGCATCGTACAACTCGGCGGCGAACCGGATCTCTCGCCGGACAGCCTGACCAGGCGCAGCCACGCCGAGTACATCGAGGGGACCACCCTTGCCGACATGATCAAGGAGAACCTCGTCGCCGAGCGCATCGCAATCGACAGCTATCGCGATTCCATTCGTTACCTCGGCGATCGCGATCCCACTACGCGACGCATGCTGGAATCGATCCTCGCGGTCGAAGAAGAACACGCCGACGACCTCGCCGATCTGTTACAAGTGATGCCGGACAAACGCTGAACGGATTCCGCTCCATCCTCCCATGAGTACGCAGAGCCCGCGAGCCGGCCAACTGCCGCCGCGCGAATCGCTGATCGACGTGACGAAGCTCGTTGCGCAGTACTACGCCAACGTTCCCGATCCGAGGGTCGCCTCGCAGCGCGTTGCGTTCGGCACGTCGGGCCACCGCGGATCATCGTTCGAGACATCGTTCAACGAGCGCCACGTGCTCGCCATTTCGCAAGCCATTTGCGACTACCGCGTTCAGAACCGCATCGACGGTCCGCTGTTCGTCGGCATCGACACCCACGCGTTGTCCGAGCCGGCATTTGGTACCGCGCTGGAAGTGCTGGCCGGCAACGGCGTCGAAACGATGATTGCGGCAGACGGTGAATACACGCCGACGCCGGCCGTTTCGCTCGCGATACTGACTTACAACCGCGACCGTACGCACGGCCTCGCCGACGGCATCGTCATCACACCGTCGCACAATCCACCCGACAGCGGCGGCTTCAAATACAACTCGACCAACGGCGGTCCGGCCGATACCGACGCGACGCGCTGGATCGAGGCGCGCGCGAATGCGCTGCTGGCTGACTCTTCCGCGCCCATCAAACGGGTCACTCTCGAGCGGGCACACCGAGCGGCAACGACCCATCCATACGACTTCCTCGGTGCCTATGTCGAAGACTTGGGCAACGTCATCGACATGCAGGCTATCCGCGCCTCCGGCATCCGCATGGGTGTCGATCCACTCGGCGGCGCAGGCGTGCATTACTGGCCGCGTATCGCACAGCGTTATGCAATCGACCTGACGGTGATCAGCGAGCGTGTCGATCCGACGTTCGCGTTCATGACGCTCGACTGGGACGGCCGCATCCGCATGGACCCTTCGTCCTCGTTCGCGATGAAATCATTGATTGCGATCAAGGACTCGTTCGACATCGCGTTCGCCTGCGATACCGATCACGACCGGCACGGAATAGTGACGAAGCAAGCCGGCTTGATGCCGGCCAACCACTACCTCGCCGTGGCAATCGACTACCTGTTCCGAAGTCGCGGCGGGTGGGGCGGCGCCGCCGCCGTCGGCAAGACCATCGTCAGCAGTTCCATCATCGACCGCGTCGCGGCCGGGTTAGGTCGTCAGCTGGTCGAGGTACCGGTCGGTTTCAAGTGGTTCGTCGATGGGCTGGTCGACGGCTCACTCGGGTTCGGCGGCGAGGAAAGCGCGGGCGCGTCGTTCCTGCGTCGCAACGGAGCGGTTTGGACAACGGACAAAGACGGAATCGTTCCGTCGCTGCTTGCGGCCGAGATGACCGCAGCCACCGGCTTCGACCCCGCCGAGGCCTATCGCCGGCTAACACAGCGTTTCGGCGATCCGTCGTACCGACGCGTCGACGCACCCGCGACATCGGCGCAGAAGCAGCAGTTCGCTAACCTATCGGCAGCGCAGATCCGCTCGAGCGAACTCGCCGGCGATGCAATCGAGCGAGTTCTCACTCGCGCACCGTTCCGGGATACACCGTTCGGCGGCGTCAAGGTGGTTACGGCTCACGGCTGGTTCGCCGCGCGCCCATCGGGCACAGAGGACATCTACAAGATCTACGCAGAGAGTTTCCGCAGCGACGAGCATTTGCAGCGCATCGTGGACGAAGCACAGGCGATCGTCGGCGTCGCGCTTGGCGTATAACTCCTTGACTTGATCGTCTCGATGAGTGCGCGTCTGTCGGACGAATCCTGCAACGTGGTGCCGGTGCCGCCGACACCTCCCGCCGGTCCCCGCCTATGTGTGACATCTCACCTGGCGCGTACGCTGACTCCGCTTAAAGAGCCACGGAGTAAGCCATGAGCAACCCCATTTCCAGCGCTGCCGATCGAGCCGACGTTCTGATCGAGACCGCGAAGCAAACTGCCGAGAGCGCGATTCGTTCTACGCAGCAAGCGGCCGACGAAAAACTGAACCACGTGGCCGATACGCTTTCCGAGAAGGTGGAGAACGTGCGCAATCCGGCGCCGGCACTCAGCCGAATTGCCAATGACGCCGACCTGCTACGGCGGCGCAGTACCGACGCACTGCGAAGTGCCTCGTTCCAGGTACGCGAATCCGCATTGCGCGCCGGCGACAACACGGTCGCATACATCCGCGAGGAACCGGTCAAATCGGTGCTCATCGCCGCTGCGATTGGCGCCGCTTCGATGGCGCTGCTCAAAGTTGTGAACCGCGCTGGAAGCCGCGAGTAAGAGCGGCGGCCGCTGCCATGGTGCATCCACTCGTACGACTTGCCGCGTCGCGGCCGCAAATGCTCGCGGAGCACGCGGCTGCCTACGTCGAGTTGTTCGCAGACGAAGCCGCTACAGCTGCTGCGCACATGAAGCGGCAGCTGTCTCTGCAACTCGCGGGTGCCAGTCTGCTGGCGATCGGCGTGGTGCTCGGCGGCATCGCAGTGATGCTATGGGCGTCATTTCCGACGCTGAATTCGCCGTGGGCGCTGGCGTTGACGCCGTGCATTCCGATTCTGGCCGGCGTAATCGCACTGCGCGCCGCGTCCACGAAAATCGCGCGCGACCCGTTCGCGCCGCTACAACGCCAGCTGACCGCCGATGCGGCAATGCTGAGACAGGCAGGTGAATCGTGAGCATGAACGACCCGTCAACCGAACTGACTGCGAGCGAACGTCTTACCCGTTCGCGCGAGCGCATGTCGCACTGGCTCACAGACGACCATCGCGACGTGCCGCGAACGCGCCACAACGGCGACGCGGATGCGGCGCCCAACGGCGATCACTCACCGACCTCAATCGGCGGCATCGTCAGCGAGGTGATCAGTGAGTGGTGGGCCGAACATCCGTTGCACGCATCTGCAGCGTTTGCATTGTCTGCATCCCGCACCGCAATCGTGCCGCTGGTGCGACGCCATCCCGCGGCCGTGCTGGGGGGCGCAGCGGCATTGGGCGCGGTAATCGTCTGGACGCGGCCGTGGCGCTGGATACTTCGACCCGCCCTGGTCGCCGGGGTGGCATCGCAACTTGCCGCGCGCACCATCACGCGTATGGCTACTGCATCTAAGCCGGTCGCTTGATTCCGCAGCGCCGGGCAATCCTTCAAAGGAGTGAGGAATGGCAATCCAACTGCATGACGCGAATCGACACGATGCGGCGCAACTACGCGCACACTTCAGACAATGCGCGTTTGCACTGGGGCGTTTGCATCGTTTGCGATGCATGGGCGAGGCACTCGATGCATTCCTCGCACCGCGATTCGTGAGTGTGCTCACCGTCATGACGGCGGTCGTCTTCCTCGGTGCTCTCATTCAGGCCTGACCGCATTCCAATGAACTATGAACTCCGCCGGCATGTGCCTGACGCCGGTGCAGAGGCGCTTGGCCTGTTGGATCCGGACCGCGGGCCGATCGAGTGGCCGATCCGCTCCGAAATTTTCGGCGTAGCCCGTTTCGAGCAGCACGGTCGCAGTCTCGCCCAGGTGCACGAAGCGGAAGCGGATGCCTCTTCGACGGAGTTCTTTCCACGACTGCAAGACAACATCGCGGTGCTGCGCGAAGCACATCGCTACATCGGCTTGCAGGCACGCACGCTCGACATCGATCCGGCGGGTGAGTGGCTGCTCGACAACTTTCACGTCGTAGTCGCGCAGATCAAAGAGATCCACGACGGACTGCCGCGCCGCTACTTCCGCGACCTCCCCGTGCTGCTCGACGCGCATCTGGCCGGCCTGCCGCGTGTGTACGGCGTCGCGTGGGCATTCGTCGCGCATACGGACAGCGCGTTCGACGAGACGCTGCTCGCGCATTTCCTCACCGCGTATCAACACATACGCCCGCTCAACTTCGGCGAACTGTGGGCGCTGCCGACGACGTTACGGGTCGTTCTGATCGAGAACCTTCGCCGCCTCTCGGAAGGCGTCGCTACGGCGATGGCCGCGCGCGAACTCGCCGATCTTTGGTGCGCGCGCCTCGAGAAGAACAACGCCCCCGACATAGACGGCCTGTTCGAATTACTCCGCGCACGCGGCGTCGAACGCGCCTTTGCATTGCAGGTTGCGGCGCGACTGCGCTCCGACCTGGACCAAAACCTCACCGACAACGAAGTCGTTCGCCAGGCAATTCAGGCGGCACTGACGCAAGCCTTGCCCGACCCCGCCGCGGCCCAGCTTCAGCTGCAAGCGGAACAGGCCGAAGCGAACCTGAGCCTGAGCAACACCATCACCTCACTTCGCCTGTTGGGCGATATCGCGTGGCGCGCGCTGATCGCACGCGTCAGCCTGCTGATGCACGAAATGTGTCGGTCGGAAGCGTTCCGAGCAGATAGCGACGATACGCAGGACGCGACATTGCGCAGCATCGAACGGCTCGCGCGCCGCAGCGGCCAGAGCGAACTCGTGATAGCAAAGACGCTGCTGGCATCGATGCAATCGTCGCCGCAGGTCGGCGGTATGCCGCGCGCCGCAGAGTCGCCAGCGTTCTGGCTGAGCGGGCCCGGCCGCAAACAGTTGTGCCAGACGCTCGGCGTGCGCACGTCGCTGTTGCCAGACTGGACGCGTTGGCGACGCCGCGCACTCCCCCTCTACGTCACTACGATGGTGCTGGGTACGGCCGCGCTTACGTTTGCATTCGTCGCGCGCCATGCGGTCGCGGAGACACAGCTCTGGTTCGCACTCGCAGTACTGCTGACGTCGCTACCGGCCAGCGAAGCCGTGATCGCGATCGTCAATCGCCTGATCAGCGAATCCGTGCCGCCACAGCGTTTGCCCCGTCTCGCATTCACCAACGGCATTCCGGCAGAACATCGCGTGCTCGTCGTCATTCCGTCGATGTTGAGCTGCAGCGCCGAAATTCGTTCGCTCGCGCGCAAACTCGAACACCACTATCTCGCCAACGCCGAACGCCACGCTCAGTTCGCACTGCTGACCGACTATCTCGACGCCGACGCCGAAATGGATGCGCAAGACGCAACGCTGCTGTGCGAAGCCGTCGCGGCCGTCGATGCGCTGGAGCGCACTTACCCGCCGCCGTTCGGCATGCCTCGACGATTTCTGCTGCTGCATAGAAGCCGTCGCTGGTCGGAAACCGAACAGCGCTGGATCGGCTGGGAACGCAAACGCGGCAAGCTCATGCAACTCGTCGCTTGGCTGGCTGAAGGAGGTGCTCTGCCGTTCGTCGATCTCGACGCCAGATCGCGCGCGGTAGAAGGCACACCTTACGTCGTGACACTCGACAGCGATACCGAACTGCCTCCCGGCGCCCTGCACGCGTTGGTGGCAATAGCCGCGCATCCGGCGAATCGGCCGCGTATCGATGCCATACGCAAACGCGTGGTGTCGGGATTCGGCATTCTGCAACCGCGCATCCTGACGCCTTTACCGTCAGGCGCAGTGACGATCTTTCACTGGCTGTTCGCGGGCCACTCGGGCATCGATCCATACAGCGCTACTACCTCGGAGGTGTATCAGGACCTGTTCGACGAAGGCACGTTCACCGGCAAAGGTCTGCTCGACGTCCATGCGCTTCACGCCGTGTTGACCAACCGGCTACCCGAGGGGCAAGTGTTGAGTCACGACCTTCTCGAAGGGTCGATCGCGCGGTGCGGCGGCGTAAGCGACATCACCTTGATCGAAGACGCACCGATGCACGCCGACGTTGCATCGGCGCGAGTGCACCGGTGGACGCGCGGCGACTGGCAGTTGATGCCACTGCTACTGCGCGGCAAGCGGTTCGGCCTGCGCACGATCGACCGCTGGAAGCTGATCGACAATCTGCGCCGCTCGCTGGTTGCGCCTTTTACGGTCGTGTTGCTCGCAACCAGCCTGTTCGGCGGACCGGTGCCGACGTTGGCTGCGCTGATACTCGCGATCGCCGCGTTCGGCGGCGGACCGATGCTCGGCGCAATCGCCGCCCTCGCACCCAGCCGCGACGACCTCGCATTACGGCACTTCTACGGTCGGGCACTGGCCGACATCGGTAGGGCGTTGGGCGGTGCGTTGTGGAACATCGCGCAATTGCTCGATCAGGCGAATCTGCTCGTCGATGCGATCGTGCGCGCGACGTATCGCTCGGCGTTCAGTCGACGGCATCTCCTCGAATGGACCACCGCTTCGGCATCGCAAGCGGCCGCCCGCACCGATCTATCCGACATCACATTACGACATCTGCCTGCTACGGCGCTCGCGTTGCTGCTGATGATCGCGGCGCTGCTGGCCGGCTCGCCAAACCCGATACTCACCGTCCTACTGTGCTCGACCTGGGCCGCCGCCCCTCTGTGGATCTGGTGGACCAGCCGGATACAACCGGATCGGCACTACGACGCCCTTGCCGACGACGATCGAACCTATCTGCTTGGGGTAGCGCGAGACAGCTGGCAGTTCTTCGAGCGCCACGTCGGCGCCGACACACACAACCTGCCGCCGGACAACGTACAGATCACGCCGCACGTGATGGTGGCGAACCGCACTTCACCCACGAATATCGGCTTGTACCTGCTGGCGCTGGCATGCGCGCGCCGGTTCGGCTGGATCGATACCGCGCAACTGCTGGATCGTTGCGAACGCACGTTCGCGACACTTGCACTGCTGCCCCGTCACCGCGGCCATTTCCTGAACTGGTACGACACGTCGACGCTTGCGACGCTGCCGCCCGCGTATGTTTCCACGGTGGACAGCGGCAACCTCTGCGGGCATCTGCTCGCGCTCGCCGGCGCCTGCACGGATTTTCTCGACGAAAGCGCCGACGGGGTGCAACGCGAGCGCCTGCTCGGCATCGCAGCGACCGCCCACCGTCTCGCGATGGAACCGGATTTCGCCTTTCTGTTCGACTCGCGCCGGCGGCTGTTCCACATTGGATTGCGCGTGGACGAGCACCAGCTCGACAAGAGCTTCTACGACCTGTTCGCGTCCGAGTCGCGGCTCGCGAGCTTTTGGGCGATCGCAAAAGGCGACGTACCGTTCAGCCATTGGGCCGCGCTCGGCAGACCGTTCTACGCAGTCGGTCGGGACGCCGGCGTGCGCTCGTGGTCCGGCTCCATGTTCGAATACCTGATGCCGTCGCTTGTGCTGGACGAACCGCGCGGCAGCGCGCTCGGCAGCGCCGCGTGCGCGGCCATCCACGAGCAGATCGAGTACGGGCGCGCCCGGGACGTGCCGTGGGGCATTTCGGAATCTGCGTACGCGGCCGGCGATCACACGCTCGCATATCAGTACGCTCCACAAGGGGTGCCTCGCCTCGCATTGCGCCGCACTCCCCTCGATGAACTCGTTGTCGCGCCATACGCAACGGCGCTGGCGGCGATGTTCAATCCGCATGCCGCTACGGCGAATCTGCGCCGGCTCGAAAGCCTCGGTGCGCGCGGCGAGATGGGTTTCATCGAAGCCGTGGACTTCACCCCCGAGCGACAGACCGGCGACAGCACGCGCGCGATGGTGAACACCTTCATGGCGCATCACAAGGGCATGACCATCGTCGCACTCACGAACGCCTTGCTCGACGGTGTAGTGCGCCGCTGGGGAATGAGCAACCCGCGCATCAGTGCAGTTGCATCGCTGCTGCAGGAACGTATTCCGCGCGAAGTGTCGCGCCTGCTCGAACCGCCGCCCGGTCACACCCACGCCGACAGACGTCATCGCATGCCCTCGCCGGTAGAAATCGTACCGGGTGGCCCACTGCAACCCACGCATCTGCTCTCGAACGGCCGCTATAGCGTATCGCTACGCGGCAACGGCTCGGGATGGAGCCGCTTCGGCAATGCCGACGTCTCGCGTTGGCGCGACGACGCGTTGCGCGACGCTCACGGCACGTTCTTCTATCTTCGACGCAATGGCGGCGTTCCCGTATCGATCACCGAACATCCGGCACCCGACGATGACGCGGACTATCGAGCAACATTCCACGTCGACCGGGTGAATTTCGATGCGGACTGGCCCGACCTGCGCGCCCATTGCACCGTGTGGGTCAGCCCGGAAGACGATGTCGAGTTGCGCCGCATCGAGTTGTGGAGCAAGTCGTCGCAGGCCATACGCGTCGAGTTGATATCGATGTTCGAAGTGTCGCTGACCGACGCGCGAGCGGACGAGATGCACCCGGTGTTCACCAACCTGTTCGTCGCCGCAGACTGGGACTCAGAGGGGCGTGCGCTGTTCTTCGTACGCAATCCGCGGCTCGATGAACAACCGTTGCACGCGGTGCACTTCGTCGCGCAGTCCGACGACGTATTTGCGGTGCGCGCGCAGACCGACCGCGCTGCATGGCTCGGGCGCAACCGCGAACCATCGCAGCCGTTGGCGAACTTCAGCACGGTGGACGTCAACGGCGCACGGCCCACCGGACTCGATCCGATCGCATCGTTGTCGATGCAGCTGGTAATTCCTCCTTACGGATCGGTGCACGTTACGGTCGGTACCGCGGCTGCGGCGACGCGCGATTCGCTTGAGGCGCTGGTCGATCGCTACCGACAGACGCTCGTCATCGAGCGGGCTGCATTGATGTCGACGACGCTGTCGTCGATTCGGATGCGCGAGATGCGCATCAGCTCCGACGAAATGCGCGCGATCCAGGCGATCACCACGATGCTGGTGCTGCTCGTGTCGCGGCCGCATGCGGAAACGCGCGTGCTGGCGTTCGATCGACGCGCACTCTGGCGGTTCGGCATTTCCGGCGATCGTCCGATGATCGTCGTGGAAGCCGCCGCGGTACGCGGTATCGGGCTCGTACGATCGCTCGCACGGGCGCTGCGCCTGTGGTCGTGGGGCGACGTCGCCTGCGACCTGGTCGTGCTCGACAGCGAGCCGAGTTCCTATGAAATGCCGTTGCAGCGCGAACTGGCCGCAATTCGCGAACTGTACGTACGTGATGTGCCGGCAGGACCCAGCCAACTGTACCTGGTGGCGGCGACGACACTCACGCCGGAAGAACGCGCCGCGCTCGCGGTGCTGCCCAGGATGCGCCTGTTTGCCGATGGCCGTTCGCTGGCCGACCACGTGCAAGACCACCTGCAATGGCACGGTGACGCTCTCGAGCGCCGCACTGCGCAGGCTGTCGTGCGTCCAGTGGAACCGGACGGCACCACATCGGCGGTGGCCGCGTCTCGCGGCCAGTTCGACAGCGCCGGTGGATTCCGCTTCTCGGCGAGCGCCGCTAGCCGTCCCGCGCGACCGTGGATCAACGTGCTCGCCAATCCGAATTTCGGCACGCAGATTTCGGAGGCCGGTGCGGGTTATACATGGGCCGACAACAGTCGCCTGCATCAGTTGACGCCCTGGTCGAACGACCCCGTTGCCGATCCGAGCGGCGAGTCGTTCTGGCTGCAGGACGTAAAAACGCGCGAGACGTGGAACGTGGCTGCAACTGCAACGGATACGACTTACACGGTCGAACACGGCCAGGGCTACACGACGATTCGACATCGTCGGGGCGACCTCGACGTCAGTGCGACGTGGTGTGTAGACCTTGCGCAGTCGATCAAGCACGTACGTATTGCGATTCGAAACACGGGGCCGCGCACGCGCAGGCTGCGCATCATCGGTGCGGTGGACTGGGCGATGGGTGCGCAGCGCACCGATCGACAATCCGTGTGCACGAGCGCGGAACGCGTCGGGACCGGAACCACGGCGTCGACGGTGTTGTTCGCCACTCAATGCGACGCCAACGCCGGGTTCGGCGGCAGCACTGCTTTCTTCGCGGTCGTCCGAGAACCCGGTGACACGACACCGGACGATTGGACGTGCGATCGCCGCGAACTGTTCGACTCTGCCGGCCGGCGCGTGATTCCACACGAGTTCGGCAGGCGCACCGGCACCCGCATCGACCCGTGCGCGGTGCTGGCGCCGGTGCTT
>JBGSNQ010000009.1:0-149908 GCA_041739525.1 Pseudomonadales bacterium
ATCTTCCGCGCAGGCCGACTCGACTAGTGAGCTATTACGCTTTCTTTAAAGGATGGCTGCTTCTAAGCCAACCTCCTAGCTGTCTAAGCCTTCCCACATCGTTTCCCACTTAACTGGTATTAGGGACCTTAGCTGGCGGTCTGGGTTGTTTCCCTTTTCACGACGGACGTTAGCACCCGCCGTGTGTCTCCCGCGATTGTACTCCTGGGTATTCGGAGTTTGCATGGGGTTGGTAAGTCGGGATGACCCCCTAGCCCAAACAGTGCTCTACCCCCCAGGGTAAGACGCGAGGCTCTACCTAAATAGATTTCGAGGAGAACCAGCTATCTCCGAGCTTGATTAGCCTTTCACTCCGAGCCACAGGTCATCTCCGTCTTTTTCAACAGACGTGAGTTCGGTCCTCCAGTTGATGTTACTCAACCTTCAACCTGCCCATGGCTAGATCACCCGGTTTCGGGTCTACACCTTGCAACTAGACGCCCAGTTAAGACTCGGTTTCCCTACGGCTCCCCTATACGGTTAACCTTGCCACTGAAAATAACTCGCTGACCCATAATACAAAAGGTACGCCATCACCCGTCCGAAGACAGGCTCTGACTGCTTGTACGCATCCGGTTTCAGGTTCTATTTCACTCCCCTCACAGGGGTTCTTTTCACCTTTCCCTCACGGTACTGGTTCACTATCGGTCAGCTGGGAGTATTTAGCCTTGGAGGATGGTCCCCCCATATTCAGACAGGATGTCACGTGTCCCGCCCTACTCGATTTCACTTCGCAATCGTTTTCACGTACGGGGCTATCACCCTGTATCGCGTGACTTTCCAGACACTTCCGTTAACAGATCGCAAAGCTTAAGGGCTGTTCCCCGTTCGCTCGTCGCTACTCAGGGAATCTCGGTTGATTTCTTTTCCTCCGGGTACTGAGATATTTCAGTTCCCCGGGTTTGCTTCCAAATCCTATGAATTCAGATTTGGATACCGTCGAAACGGTGGGTTTCCCCATTCGGAAATTCCCGGATCAAAGCCTGTTTGCTGGCTCCCCGAGACTTATCGCAAGCTACAACGTCCTTCATCGCCTCCAGCTGCCAAGGCATCCACCAGATGCGCTTATCTGCTTGACCATATAACCGAACGTACCTCCAAAGAGGCGCACCGGTCATATGTCTGCACATATTCGCCAATACATTACATTCATACCTTGACGCATCAACTCGCTATGATTACTTCGCTCCCTTCATCACAAGGGGAGCTATGTACCACAACATCTACATGCCCACCGATTGCTCGGCAGTCATGCAGAACTATATTGAACCCAAATTGTTAAACAGCAGGCTTTCGCACGACTTCTTACGCCATGGGCGAAGAAGCGAAAGCCAACATCTAATGCATAAGCCCAGGCGAACCTAGACGGCCACAGCATTAGATGCTGGCTCTTAACGACCTACTCTTCTATTCATCGCGCACCAATTCGACCCGCTAACCTGGTGGAGCCGAGGAGGATCGAACTCCTGACCTCCTGCGTGCAAGGCAGGCGCTCTCCCAGCTGAGCTACGGCCCCTCTTGATCTTGAGTTCCAAGCCTGGTCCTCAGAGCGCAGATGGTGGGTCTGGGAAGAGTTGAACTTCCGACCTCACCCTTATCAGGGGTGCGCTCTAACCAACTGAGCTACAGACCCATTTCTGGTCGGCGGCTTCGGTCGGCGGCACAAGCACCTGCCGAGCCAAAGGCTCTTACCTGAATACCATCTTGCAAGGCGCGCGATATGCAAGCCATTCGTGTGGGCGCGAGAACGTCAAACAGAGCTTGTCAAACCTATCGATCCTGAGATCGACGGCCGACTCTTCGTTTAAGGAGGTGATCCAGCCGCAGGTTCCCCTACGGCTACCTTGTTACGACTTCGTCCCAGTCATGGACCACACCGTGGTGACCGTCCCCCCTAAGGTTAGACTAGCCACTTCTGGTGCAGCCCACTTCCATGACGTGACGGGCGGTGTGTACAAGGCCCGGGAACGTATTCACCGCGACATTCTGATTCGCGATTACTAGCGATTCCGACTTCATGGGGTCGAGTTGCAGACCCCAATCCGGACTACGAAGCGTTTTTTGGGATTCGCTCACCATCGCTGGTTTGCAGCCCTTTGTACGCCCCATTGTAGCACGTTTGTAGCCCACCCCGTGAGGGCCATGATGACTTGACGTCATCCCCACCTTCCTCCGGTTTGTCACCGGCAGTCTCCTTAGAGTTCCCGACTTTACTCGCTGGCAAATAAGGACAAGGGTTGCGCTCGTTACGGGACTTAACCCAACATCTCACGACACGAGCTGACGACAGCCATGCAGCACCTGTCACTCAGTTCCCGAAGGCACTAAGTCATCTCTGACAAATTCTGAGGATGTCAAGGGGTGGTAAGGTTCTTCGCGTTGCATCGAATTAAACAACATGCTCCACCGCTTGTGCGGGCCCCCGTCAATTCATTTGAGTTTTAGCCTTGCGGCCGTACTCCCCAGGCGGAGAACTTATCGCGTTAGCTACGCCACTAAACCCTCAAGGGGTCCAACGGCTAGTTCTCATCGTTTACGGCGTGGACTACCAGGGTATCTAATCCTGTTTGCTCCCCACGCTTTCGCGCCTCAGCGTCAGTATCGATCCAGGAGGCCGCCTTCGCCACTGGTATTCCTTCCTATATCTACGCATTTCACCGCTACACAGGAAATTCTACCTCCCTCTACCGTACTCTAGTCGGCCAGTTTGAAATGCAATTCCCAGGTTAAGCCCGGGGATTTCACATCCCACTTAACAGACCGCCTACGCGCGCTTTACGCCCAGTGATTCCGATTAACGTTCGCACCCTCCGTATTACCGCGGCTGCTGGCACGGAGTTAGCCGGTGCTTCTTCTGTGGTTAACGTCAAGACTCAAAGGTATTAGCCCTGAGCTTTTCTTCACCGCTGAAAGTGCTTTACAACCCGAAGGCCTTCTTCACACACGCGGCATGGCTGGGTCAGGCTTGCGCCCATTGCCCAAGATTCCTAACTGCTGCCTCCCGTAGGAGTCTGGACCGTGTCTCAGTTCCAGTGTGGCTGATCGTCCTCTCAGACCAGCTACGGATCGTCGCCTTGGTAGGCCTTTACCCCACCAACTAGCTAATCCGACGCAGGCTCCTCCAATAGCGCAAGGTCCGAAGATCCCCTGCTTTCCTCCGTAGAGCGTATGCGGTATTAGCCCGGGTTTCCCCGGGTTGTCCCCCACTACTAGGTAGATTCCTACGTGTTACTCACCCGTCCGCCACTCGTCAGCCGGAAGCAAGCTTCCGCTGTTACCGTTCGACTTGCATGTTTTAGGCCTGCCGCCAACGTTCAATCTGAGCCATGATCAAACTCTTCACTTTTTAACGTCGCTTCGTCTCTCCCGAAGAAGAAACTTGGCATTAACAAATATAAACGCTCTAGGTTCATTACGAACTTTCGGGCGCCCACACGAATGGCTTGCTTAGCTTTTTAAAGAACGGGTTGCGCGGGGGGACCCGGCAACCAAGGGGTGCGTATTATACGTAGCGACCTCCCCATAGCAAGGGTCATCAACAAGAATTTCCATTTATTTCCTGCCGACCACTTTCTGCATACGGGCTGCATACGGGCGTCGACGAAAGAGACGTCCGCGTCTCTCACCACAAACATCGGGATTCCTTCGCAGCCCACTGCGACGCTGGGTAAGCCTTAATGAAACTGTTGGGGATTCGTGGTTGCCGGCGAAGATATCTCGAGGACGCTTTCACCACGGACATCAAACACCCTATACTCACGCCGCAGCTAATTCGCTAGCGAACAAACTCCCGCAACTACCCGACTTAGAAGCTCTTCCTCGATGGGAACACTACGTCGATTTCCCAAATCCCATCTCATCGCCATCTGCCTGATCGCGATGCCATTGGCGTCGCTCACGCTCGTTGGCGAAGGCAACGATCGCGTTGAGAACAATCGCGATCAAATGAATCTCGTGAGCGTACCGTCGATTGTCGAAGACACCATCGATCGACTGGCGCTCGACCTACCGTCGCCGACAAGCCCAGTTGTTGGCGACGTTGAACGCAGCGATTCACCTGTGACAACCGACTCGAATGTGTCGGAGCGAGTAGAGAAAGTCCGAGCTGGTGACAGTTTAGCGCGCGTCTTCGAGCGAGTAGCGGTTTCACAGCGCGATTTAGCCGCCGTGCTCGAGAGCGGCCCACTTGCCAAGGTTCTTCAGCGCATCTATCCGGGCCACGAGATCCGATTTATTACTTCGCCGGAGACCGGCCTCGTAAAGCTCAGCTATGCGCCGGATCGCCTCGAAACACTGGAGTTCGAACGCGAAGGCGATGCGTTCAAAGCAAAGCACGTTACGCGAGATGCTCAAATCTCTTCCGCGTACAAACACGCCACGATCGACCAGTCGCTATTCGTCGCAAGTCAGCAGGCCGGATTGAGCGATGAGATGACCCTGCGTCTCGCTCAGATTTTTCAATGGGACATCGACTTCGTACTCGACATTCGCAAGGGTGACGACTTCTCCGTCTTATTCGAAGAGAAGTATGTGGATGGCGACTTCATCGGCTTCGGCAAAATCCTGGCGGCAGAATTCATCAACCAGAACACCAGATATCGCGCCGTCTACTACGTCGACTCGTCCGGCCGAGCCGACTACTTCAACGCCTCTGGTGAGAGCATGCGTAAAGCGTTCCTACGCGCCCCGGTCGAGTTCAGCCGCATCAGTTCCAACTTCAACCTGCGTCGCTTTCATCCGGTACAGAAACGAGTGATGCCCCACCGCGGCATCGACTACGTGGCGCCGGCAGGAACACCGATCCTTGCCGCGGGCGATGGTCGCGTCAGCAAAGCTACGCGAACTAAACCCAACGGAAACTTCGTGATCCTTCAGCACGGCGCCGCGATTCAGACCAAATACCTACACCTGTCGAAGTTCGGTCGCGGAATACGTGGCGGTACTCAAGTGCGCCAAGGTCAGGTGATTGGATACGTCGGTGCCACCGGCTGGGCGACTGCTCCGCATCTTCACTATGAGTTTCTGGTCAATGGCGCACACAAGGATCCGCGAACAGTGCCGCTGCCGAAGGCTCGTCCGATTCCTTCGCGTGAACGCGCTCGATTCGACGCCCAAACAACACCCTTGCTCGCGCTACTGGATGAGCATCGCGGCGAAGTTCAAATCGCGCTCAATCGATGAGCGCACGCCTGTTCGTTGGCGCGATTTCCGGAACCAGCGTCGACGGTCTTGATCTGGCAGTGCTGGAGGACGGCACTCCTCCTTCCATAGTCGCCGGCCGCACCGCGCCGATTCCTCCCGACCTCACGTACCTGCTAAAGGGCCTCGGCTCGGGCGCCGTGACCGGTCTCGATTCCTTGGGTGAGGCGGATCACCGCATGGGAACGCTGATCGGCACATCCATTACCGAGTTCCTCTCCGAACTCTCACTCGGCCCCCAGGACATCGTTGCAATCGGAAGTCATGGACAGACGGTGCGGCATCGCTCCGATGGAACAACCCCGTTCTCACTACAGATCGGCGACCCCAATTTGATCGCCGAAATCACGAGCATCGACACCATCGCCGACTTCCGCCGCCGAGACATGGCCGTGGGCGGACAAGGCGCACCGCTCGTGCCACCGTTCCACGAGGCGCTCTTTCGAACGCCAAATGAAAACCGCACGGTTCTGAACATTGGCGGCATCGCGAACATCAGCCTGCTGCCCGCCGACGCCGCTCTTCCAATCACCGGCTTCGACACGGGACCCGGCAATGCGCTGATCGATGCGTGGGCCGAACGTCATCTCGGCGTGGCATACGACAAAGACGGTGCGTGGGCGCGCGTAGGCAACATCAACAGCGCGTTGCTGCGGCAATTGCTTCAAGACCCCTATTTTCGGGCGTCTCCGCCGAAGAGCACTGGCAAGGAGCTCTTCAATCTCGCGTGGCTCGCGTCGAACGCAGCAAGCGACAAGAGCGATCCTGCCGATATCCAGTCGACGCTCGCTGAGTTAACCGCAGCGACGGTCGAGCAATCAATTCGCCAATGGGCTCCAGCGACCTCAACAGTCGTCGTGTGTGGCGGAGGGCGCTTGAATGGCCATGTGATGGAGCGTCTGGCAGATCGACTCTCGCCAATCCCCGTGATGCCCACCGAGGTGCTTGGTTACACCGGCGATTGGATCGAAGCCGCCGCCTTCGCGTGGCTTGCGTCCCGCACCATCGATGGCCAGCCCGGTAGTGACCGCGCAGTCACCGGGGCTCGAGAGTCTCGAGTCCTCGGCGGGATTTACCGAAAGGCTGTTTAAATCGAGAACGAGTTCCCGCAACCGCACGTCGACGCTGCGTTCGGGTTCTGCACGACGAACTGCGCGCCTTGCAGGTCCTCGCGGTAGTCGACTTCAGCGCCGGCTAGGTACTGGTAACTCATCGAATCGACCACCATCGTTACGCCGCCGTTTTCGATCAGCGCGTCGTCATCCGCGATGTCTTCGTCGAACGTGAATCCGTACGAAAATCCGGAGCACCCGCCGCCCGTGATGAACACGCGCAACTTCAATGCGTCGTTTCCTTCACCGTCGATGAGATCGCGGACCTTATGTGCAGCACGATCGGAGAAGTGGATTTCGGGGACGGTCGCGGTCACGTAAACCACTCACATACAGAAAACGCGATTATCGAGACCAGTCCAGCCTTGGTCAAATCCGTTTCCGGGAAGCCTGCTCAGCGGGCCTCTTCGCTGATTCGCGGCAGCGGGTGGACATTGTTCTTCACGTCCGCGTCCGCCCTAACATGTACGAGTTGACCATCCACCATCGCACCCAGCTGCATTTCGATGAGGGTGTAGTAAACATTCCCGGAAATCCTCGCGTGGGGCGCCAGTTCGACCCGGGTCCCAGCATGCACGTCACCCTCGACGCGGCCATTTACGACGACGAACGGCGCATTGATCTGGCCCTTCACCGAGCCCACGTCGCTGATCATCAACGTCGCATCGGTACCGGCTTCAGCAAGCACGTTGCCTTCGATGTGGCCATTCACATAGAGCTGATCAGAGAAGCGCACATCACCGGTTACCGCGGTATTTTCGGCAATCAGCGTTGCGCCTTTGCCCATCTTCGTGACCGGCTTCTTGCTCATCATCATCAGTCCTCCTCGAGCGTCCAACTGAAGGTCTTCTGTACTCGCTTACCGTCTCTTCCGGACGTGGCAGCGGTTACGACGACCTGTTCCGGCTTCATTCCCTCGGGAATCACCAACGCGCCCGTGAAGTCTTGGAAATACCGGAACTTGAAGGCCAGAGGATAGGACTCGACCTGCGTCATTTCTGTGAGCGGCAGCACTACTTGCCCGTTAGCAGAGGTACCAACGACGTCGACCGTCACGGTTCCGGTTGCCCAGTCGTTCTTGTCTGATACCTGTGTCAACAATAACCGGTACTTCACCTCCGGTGGGCTCGCACCCGGATTCAGTTCCAGCTTCTCTACGCGCAATCCACGTTGCGCTTCTGACGGCGCCATTAGTTGGCGGTAGAACAACACCTCGTCTTGAGACGCCGAAAGCTCATCGCGCAGGGACTTGATCGTCTGCCGCAGACTCTCGTTCGCGTCGCCATCGACGACTTGGCTCAGTTGAATGTCCGCCAGCTTGCGCTCGAGTTCCACCACGCGCTGCTCGGCTGACGCATTTTCCGGGGTGGCCCCGATGATCGACGAGGCCGCTGCAGTGACGTGTCCGCGGCCCATCAGAAAACCCGCAAAACCGACGCCGGTGACGACGATCAGCGCAACTGCCGCCCACACTGCGTTTCGCAGCGGACGATGCGCCACGACCTTCATTCGCAGGGAGTGGATGCTCCGGCTCATCGCGCTGCGCTCATTCGACTTCTTCTTATACTAGAATGCCCGGCTGGTCAGTTTTGCAGACGGCGTCTACATGTTGCAGCGATCGATCTCGATATTTCGGTTCGAATCGCGCCCCGTGCCAGCGGCCTGACCATGCTCTGGGTTAAGGCCGCGCACATCATGTTCGTGATTTTCTGGTTCGCCGGAATTTTCTATCTGCCGCGACTCTTCGTTTATCACTCGATGGCGACAGATGCCGTAGGCATCGAACGGTTCAAAGTCATGGAACGCAAATTGTACCGCGGCATCATGACACCGGCGGCGATCATCGCCGTTCTGTTGGGCCTCTGGTTGCTCGCTGCATCTTGGGATGCCTTTTCGCGCGCCGGTTGGTTGCACATGAAGCTGATACTGGTGGTGCTTCTGATTGCCTATCACATCTATTGTGGGCACCTCGTCAGCGCGTTCGCCCGCGATGAGAACGAGAAGAGCGACCTCTTCTTTCGATGGCTCAACGATGCTCCACCGTTGTTGCTCCTCGGCAGCATCGTCGTCCTCGTCGTCGTCAAACCTTTCTGAGATACAACATGGCTTCCAGATACGCTAAATCTGACGAGTTGATTCACCGCGCCGAAGCGAGCATTCCGGGTGGGGTCAACTCCCCAGTTCGTGCGTTTCGAGGCGTCGGTGGAACCCCGCTGTTCTTCAAATCCGCACGCGGTGCCCGACTAGTCGATGTCGACGACCACAGCTACATCGACTACGTCGGCGCGTGGGGCCCCATGATCCTCGGTCACGGCCATCCGAAGGTGCGCGCGGCGATCGTGAAGCAAGCTGAGCAGTCGCTAGCATTCGGCGCACCGACCGAGATCGAAGTGGAGATGGCGGAGAAAGTAAAGGCGATGGTGCCAAGCATCGAGAAGGTGCGCATGGTCAGCTCCGGCACCGAGGCAACCATGTCGGCGATTCGGCTCGCGCGCGGCTTCACGGGACGCGACATCATCATCAAGTTTGCGGGCTGCTATCACGGGCACGCAGACTCGTTGCTCGTCAAAGCAGGCTCCGGCCTTCTCACACTCGGGATTCCCAACTCTCCGGGTGTTCCGGAGGACGTCGCGAAACACACGTTGAACTTGCCCTTCAATGACATCGAAGCGGTCGTGAACGCGTTCAAAACCTATGGCGACCGTACCGCGTGCGTGATCGTGGAGCCCGTCGCGGGGAACATGGGTTGCGTTCCGCCGCGTCCTGGGTATCTCGAAACGCTTCGAACGGTCACGCAGCAGTATGGCGCGTTATTGGTCTTCGACGAGGTGATGACCGGGTTCAGAGTGGCGCGCGGCGGAGCGCAGGCGTTGTACGGAATCAAACCCGATCTGACCACGTTGGGGAAAGTGATCGGCGGTGGAATGCCCGTAGGTGCATTCGGCGGGCGACGCGACATCATGGATCAGATCGCACCGCTCGGCCCCGTCTATCAGGCTGGTACGTTGTCGGGCAGCCCGCTCGCTATGGCCGCGGGTCTCGCGACTCTCGGCGAGATCGACAATCAACCGTTCTACGACCGATTGGCAGCGACCACCGCCGGCCTGGCAAACGGCCTCGCAGCCGCTGCGCAGCGCCATAACGTACCTGTTAGGATCAATTGGGTTTGCGGTATGTTCAGTTTGTTCTTCACGTCGCAGGCCGAGGTGTGCGATCTCGATGACGTCTCGGCGTGCGACGTCAACCGTTTCAACAAGTTCTTCCATGCGATGCTTGCGCGAGGCGTCTATCTCGCCCCGTCCGCGTTCGAAGCCGGGTTCGTCGGCGCGGCGCACGATCACGAGTGCATCTCGGCAACGTTGGCTGCCGCTGACGAAGCACTGGCGGAAGTGGCATCACGATGAAGCAGTACGATATCTACGCACTCGGTAACGCGTTGGTGGATATGGAGTACTCCGTCGACGACAGCTTTCTGCGCCGTCATCGAATCGACAAGGGTCATATGACCCTCGTCGACGAAACGCGTCTCGACGAATTGCTGGTCAGCCTGCGGGACCTGAAGCCGAAGCGTATGAGCGGTGGATCGGCGGCGAACACGATGATCGCGGCACAGGCATTCGGGTGTCGCACCTTCTATTCGTGCAAGGTTGCCGACGACGATGTTGGGGGGTTCTTCGTCAAAGACCTGGCGACGATCGGTGTCGCGACTAACCGGCAGCGGCCGACGATGGACGCTAAGTCGGGACGATGTCTCGTACTCATCACGCCAGACGCCGAACGATCGATGAATACCTTCCTCGGCATCTCCGACAAACTGACCGTCTCCGAGGTGGATGAGGAGGCGCTGCGCAACTCGCGCTACACGTACATCGAGGGATTCCTGAGTTCGTCCGAAACGGCGCGCACAGCCGCGACTCGATGTCGCGAACAAGCAGAGGCCGACGGTATCAAGACGGCAATGACGCTTTCCGACGTGAGCATGGTTCGTTTCTTCCGCGATGCATTGACGGTCATGCTCGGTAACGGTGTGGACCATCTCTTCTGCAATGAGGAAGAGGCGCTCGCCTGGGCCGGAAGCGATCGGCTCGACATCGCGGTGGCTGAACTAAAGGACATTGCCCGTTCGGTGAACGTCACACTCGGCGCGCGTGGCAGCCTAGTCATCGATGGTCACGATCGATGGGAGGTTCCAGGGTTTCCGGTCAAGCCGATCGATACGAACGGCGCTGGCGACATCTATGCGGGCGCGTGCCTCGCCGGCTGGAACGTCGGTATGCCCCCACAAGTCTCGGCGCGGTTCGGCAATTTCGCAGCTGCACGGCTCATCACAAGATATGGCGCGAGACTCGAAGCGATGGCTGACTATCAAACCGTGCTCGCCGACTTCCGCAAACTTCCAAGCTGATCTACATCAAAAGCAAACCGGAAGTTCGTCGGCAAGCGTCAGACATTCCGCGCTGACCAGCGTACGAAACGCCATCACCTCCACGCCGGCGCGTTGCGCGGTGCGGACTGCCGCGGCGTAGGCCGGATCGATTTCGTCTGCGGTCGTGACGCGTTCGACTCCGCTGTGTTGTACGCAAAAGAACAACACCGCGCGATGCCCGTCCTCTCGCATCTGCCGTAGCAGCATCACATGTCGACGGGCACGATCGCTCTTTGCATCTGGGAATGCTCCGAGTCCATCGCCGTACGACAACGTCACGCTCTTCACCTCGATGTAGCACCGCGCGTCACCGTGATCGAGCCGGAAATCGAAACGACCGCCATCTCCGGGAATCGGCGCCTCGCGCAACAGACTCATTCCATCGAAGCTGCTTATTCGTCCGGTCGTCAGCGCTTCCGCTACGATCGTATTGGCGCGGCTCGGATTCACACCGACCAGCTCGCCACGCGACGTTTCGACAATCTCGAGAGTGCACGCATACTTCCGATTCGCGTTGGTCGATCGCGAATACCACACGCGGCTGCCCGGTTCGGCGCATCCGGACATCGCGCCCGGATTGGGGCAATGGATCGTGAAGGCTCTGTCGTCGGCATCGACTATGTCGGCCAGGAAGCGCTTGTATCGCCGTATAAGCGTGCCGACCTGCAACTTCGGTTCGAAATCCATCAGCGCTCACGACCGAGGTTGAAAATACACACCGCGATCCCCTCGATTGTTTTGTTTGTCAGACCGAGGTCGATCGCGCTCGAAATTCAGCACGAAGTACCTTCCCTGCGACGGCACAAGCGGACGTCGAATCGAACCGAAATCGGAGCAAATTCGGCCGCCAAACGAATGCTCCGATTCTTCTGGCGGCCGCCGAAGTGTTCTGGTAGCGTACGCGCCCTTCATTGCGGGGGGCCCGTCCTCTCACCACCAAAGCCAACGGTTCGGAGACGAGCGAATTAAGCAAATGGCGGCGAAAATACGGAAAAAGACTACAGTAGCAAAGCCAACCGCGGCGAAATCGTCGACCGCAAAACCCACCGCAAAGCCCAAAGCAAAAGCAAAAACCAAGGCGAAGGCGATCGTGAAACCAAAAGCGGAAGTATCCCCCAAGCCCGTGGCTAAACCGAAACAACCCAAAGCGCGAGTGGTGGACTCACCATTCAAGAATTTCGTCCCTTACGAACCGAAGCGCGGCGAATCGTACATGGATTCGAAGCAGCTCGATCACTTCCGCGACATCCTGTTGAAGTGGCGTCAGGATCTGATGGAAGAAGTCGACCGCACAGTGCATCACATGCAGGACGAAGCGGCGAACTTTCCTGATCCGGCGGATCGCGCGACCCAGGAAGAAGAGTTCAGCATCGAGCTGCGGACTCGTGATCGCGAACGCCAGCTGATCAAGAAAATCGACAAGACGATCGAACGCATCGACCAGGAAGACTACGGCTACTGCGATACATGCGGCGTCGAGATCGGTTTGCGCCGTCTTGAAGCGCGGCCAACCGCAACGCAATGTGTCGATTGCAAGACGCTTGACGAAATCAAGGAGCGTCAGCTCCACGGGTAATCCGTTGGCGAACGCCAGCGCAACCGCAGAGATCGGTCGCTTCGCGCCCTCGCCTACGGGTCCGCTGCATCTCGGGTCCCTGCTCACCGCGGTAGCAAGCTATCTTCATGCGCGCGCATCGGGCGGCCGCTGGCTCTTGCGAATGGAAGATCTCGACACGCCCCGGTGTGTACCGGGTGCCGCCGACGCAATTCTCACTACGCTCGATCGGCACGCTCTGCACTGGGACGAACTGATCTACCAGCATCAGAGAATCGAGGCCTATCGCGCAGCGCTCGAGCAACTTCGCGAGAGAGGCCACACCTTCGCATGTACGTGCAGCAGGACTCAGATTCAGGAGAGCAGCGTCTACCCCGGCACCTGCCGACGCCGCAGCGCTCCACCGGACGCACCCCACTCGATTCGCCTCGCGGTGCCGGACGAGACGATCGGGGTGCTAGACGAGATTCAAGGACACTACGCACAGGATCTGCGCACCGACGTGGGCGACTTCGTGATCTTCAGACGCGACGGGATATTCGCGTATCAACTCGCGGTGGTGGTCGACGATGCGGCGCAGCGCATCACGCACGTGGTTCGAGGAGCCGATCTGCTCGACAACACGCCGCGCCAGCTATTGCTCTTCAGACTCCTGGGCGCGAACGCGCCACGGTACGCCCACGTTCCGGTCCTGACGGATCGCAGTGGTCAGAAACTGAGCAAGCAGACGCGCGCCACCGCCGTGGACGGCGCAACCCCTTCCGACAATCTGCGACTGATCCTCGAGTTGCTCGGTCACGATACGCCCAACGATCTGCAACGGGCCGAGCCAACCGAGTTGCTGGATTGGGCTACCGCACAATGGGATCTCTCGCGAATACCGCGGCGCGCAATTCACTCCGAATTCGTGTGCATCTGAAGGGCCTTTGCTACCATCGCCGCAATCTGCCTGGGGGCGGAGTCTTATGAGGCGAGTGTTATTGCTGGATCCCGACGTCGCGCGTCGTGACCAGCTTTGCCATGGACTTACTGAAAAGGGTCTATTGGTCATCGGCATAGGTGATCGCGATGCGCTGGCATCGATCGACCTTTCGGGTATCGACATCGTCGTCAGCAAGGTCGATCTGCCGTCAGGTCCTGCAACGCGGCTGCACGACCGGCTCGGCGGTTTGCCGCTGATCCTCTTCACCGAAGATCCGAGCGTTCGGCGTGCCGTCGAGGCGATGCAGCACGGCGCATCCGACTACCTGGTGTTGCCGTTCGACTCCGACGAACTGATCGGCGCGATCGGTAGGAGCTTCGAACGCACGCCCGCGCGCATCGACGAACGTTCGCCGTCCGCGATGGCCATGATGGTGGGGCACTGCCCTGCAATGATCGACTTGTTCCAGCGTATTCAAACAATGGCTGAAACCCGAGGGTCGCTGCTGATCCAAGGTGAGTCGGGGTCCGGCAAAGAGCTGGTTGCGCGTGCGCTTCACGCGGCGAGCCGTCGGCGTGCCCGCCCCTTGATCTCACTGAACTGCGCCACTATTCCGTCGGCCCTCATCGAGGCCGAGTTGTTCGGTGATCGCGCCGGCAGCGATCACCGACGCGGCCTCGCCGAGGCCGCAGACGAAGGCACCCTGTTCCTCGATGAAATCAGCGTGTTGACGCTGGACGCACAGGCGCGACTGTTGCAGTTACTCCAGGACGACGACTCGAGCTCCGGCGCACGTGCCGGCAACGGGTCGAGCATCGACGTGCGAGTCATCGCAGCTACACATCGCGATCTTCGGCCGTTGGTGGAAGCGGGTCGGTTTCTCGAACCCCTATACGCTCGGCTGAACGCGACGACGATCACCGTGCCGCCCTTGCGCGAGCGCGGCCACGACATTGTCGAATTGGCCAACTGGCTGCTACGGCGCATCTGCCACAAACTGTCGAAACCCGAGATGTCGTTGTCCGATACCGCGCTCTCGGCGATCCGCCGATACAATTGGCCAGGCAACGTACGTGAGCTGGAAAATGCGCTCGAACGTGCGGTCATTCTCTGCGAAGGAACGGTGATCGAAGCCGATCTGCTCGCAATCGATACCACCAAAGCCCCACGCAAATCGCCACACTCGCCATCCGAAGAAACCGGGACCCAGACCAGCCTTGAAGGCTACTTCGTCAAGTTCGTACTCGAGCATCAGGAGGCACTGACCGAAACCGAGCTCGCGAACAAGCTCGGCATCAGCCGCAAGAGTCTCTGGGAGCGACGCCAGCGGCTGAACATTCCACGCAAACGCACCGGCACGCGAGCACCGCGACGCGAAGCTGAACACTGATGGGCGCGTGGGCAGATCCCTTATTGATTCAATGATCTGATACCATTTCCACTTCCGCTCACGTGAATCCAAAGCAGCTATGACGTCTTCTGACGGTCTCGCGTCTTCCCGCGAGGCCGCGCTCCTTTCTGAACCTATGCGAATGGACGAGTCCCAGCACGGCATCTCGGTGGAGCTCGTCGACGCCGGCGCACTCAATGTGGTCCAGGGGCTGCGCGACGCAGGGTTCGATGCCTTCCTCGTTGGCGGTTGTGTTCGCGACTTGCTGCTCGGGATTGCACCCAAAGACTTCGATGTCGCCACGAGCGCGACGCCGGAAGAAGTGAGGGATGTGTTCAAACGCTCGCGCCTGGTGGGCCGCCGATTTCGCATCGCGCACGTTCGCTTCGGTCGCGAAACCATCGAGGTGTCCACGTTCCGCCGAACAGTCGATGTGGACGACGACGATGTCGTGCACAACCACAGTCGACGCGAACTGCGCGACAAAGACTCGGCTCGTTCCGTGGAGGGCATGATTCTGCGCGACAACGTCTATGGCGACATCCACGAGGACGCCTTCCGTCGCGACTTCACCATCAACGCGCTGTATTACGATCCAATTGATCGGACACTGGTCGACTATGTCGGCGGTCTTGCCGATCTTCGCGCCCGGCGCCTGAAACTGATCGGTGACCCCAACGTCCGTTTTCGCGAAGACCCCGTGCGGATCCTGCGCGCGATCCGTTTCGCGACGAAACTCGGGTTCGAGATCGAACGCGCGACCGACGACGCCATTCCCGGCGCGGCTTACATGATCAGCGCGGTCGCACCTGCGCGGTTGTTCGACGAACTGTGCAAACTGTTGCTGCAAGGTCACGCGACCGGCGCATGGGAACTGCTGCAACGCTACGAACTCGCTGACACTCTTTTTCCGGATCACAACACCTCGACGCGCAGCCTCGACCTGATCCGCAACGCGATGGAAGGTACCGACCAGCGCGTACGCGAAGACAAGCCGGTCACTCCGGGATTCCTGATCGCAGTGTTGTTGTGGGATTCGTACCGGGAGCGTCTCGCGCAGCACAGCGACTCGATGCCGCTAGTCGAAGCGCGTGAATCCGCAAGCGCAGAGGTGTTGCGCGATCAGAACGAGATCGCTGCAATCCCGCGCCGCTTCGCGCAGTTCGTTCGCGAAGTGTGGTTGTTTCAGCCGCGCCTCGAAGCACCGCCCGGCAATGGTGTCGGCAAGCTGGTTGCGCACCCACGCTTTCGTGCGTCGTACGACTTCCTGTTGTTGCGCGCGAGCGTCGGTGAAGTGGAGCAGGAACTGGCTGACTGGTGGACCAACTATCAAGCTGCCGATGACGAGCAACGCACCTCGATGAGCAGTGCGATTGCGCCACCAAAGGGCAAACGCAGACGCCGTCGGCGACGGCGAGGCGCTGCTTGATCCACGATCCTCGGTTCTCCATCATGGCGCTTCACCGAGGCCGCGAGCGCTGCTGAACTTCCCCAAATGGCTACGCCCATCGCACATGTCGACGAGGCTGAGCTGCCGCGGTTCGTCGCGGTGGAGGGTCCGATCGGCGTCGGTAAAACGACACTCGCGCGCCGCCTGAGCGAGACGTTCCGTTACCCGACACTGCTCGAACCGGCCGCGGACAATCCGTTCCTCGATCGCTTTTATCGCGAAGGCGGCAAACATGCGCTGCCGACACAGCTGTTCTTTCTCCTGCATCGTGCACGCCAGCTTGCAGAGCTCGGCGAAGGGCGCCTGTTTCATCCGGTACTGGTCGCGGACTTCCTGATTCAGAAAGATCGTCTGTTCGCGGAAATCACGCTCGATGCCAACGAGCTGACGTTGTACGACCAGATCTACGGCAAGCTTGCGATCAACGCGCCAACGCCGGACCTCGTCGTGTATTTACAAGCACCGGCCAACGTACTGATGGAGCGCGTGCGCAGACGCGGCATTGCGGCCGAGCAGTACATCACCAGCGAATATCTCGAGGCGCTCATCGACACGTACACGCGCTTCTTCCACTTCTACGATGAAGCGCCGGTGTTGATCGTGAACGCATCGGAGATCGACTTCGTGAACAACGATCGTCACTACGATCAGCTCGTCTCGCACATCGCGAACATGTCCGGCATGCGCCAGTACTTCAACCCGCACCCGACCCTGCTATGAGCAGCCAGAGCAATCGTTCTCACGTCACGCTGAACACGTTGGCCGATCGCAAGCGCAACGGCGTCAAGTTTGCGGCGCTCACCGCTTACGATGCCTTGTTCGCCGAACTGATCAGCAGCGCCGGTGTGGAGGTGATTCTCGTCGGCGACTCGCTCGGAATGGTGCTGCAGGGCCACGACAGCACGCTGCCGGTCACGCTCGACGATATGGTCTATCACATGAACTGCGTGCACCGCGGCAATCGCGGCGCGCTGATCATGGCCGACCTGCCGTTCATGAGTTACGCCTCGGAGCGGCAATCGTTGAAGAGTGCGGCCACGCTGATGCGCGCCGGTGCGCACATCGTGAAACTCGAAGGCGGCGCGTGGCTCGCGGAATCAAGCAGGCTGTTGACCGAACGGGGAATCCCCGTGTGTGCGCACATGGGACTGACGCCACAGTCGATCAACCGGATCGGCGGCTATCGCGTTCAGGGGCGTGACCCCGATCAGGCTCACGCGATCATCGAAGAAGCGCTCGTTCTCGAAGAAGCCGGCGCCTCTATCCTGTTGTTGGAGTGCGTTCCAGTGGAGCTCGCGCGCCAGATCTCGCAGCGGCTGCACATACCGACCATCGGCATCGGTGCGGGACCACATACCGACGGCCAGATCATGGTGATGCACGACATGCTCGGTATCACGCCGCCTTCCATCAAGGCGCCGAAGTTCATCAAGAACTTTCTCGCCGAAAGCCAAACTGGAATCCCCGGCGCTTTCAAAGCGTATGCCGATGCGGTGCGCGGCGGCGTTTTTCCTGGTCCGGAACACTCGTTCAACTGATGATGCGGATTCTGGAGAAGATCGCCGACGTTCGCGCTGCGCTGGCGACCGATCACACCTTGCGCATCGGGCTCGTGCCGACGATGGGCAATCTGCACGATGGTCATCTCACGTTGGTGAAGAAGTGCCGCGAAGCCTGCGACATAACAGTGGTCAGCGTCTTCGTCAATCCGCTGCAGTTCGGCCCCAACGAGGACTTCGAGGCATATCCGCGCACGTTGAACGACGACGCGGCATTGCTCGACGGCAATGCCGATATTCTATTCGCACCCAGCGAGCACGAAATGTACCCGGACGGCCGCAACGGCCACACTACGGTCAGCGTCCCACGGCTCGCTAACATTCTCTGCGGCGAACACCGGCCCGGGCATTTCGACGGCGTCGGCACGGTCGTTTTGAAGCTGTTCCACATCGTCGCTCCGTCGCGCGTCTTCTTCGGCGAGAAGGACTACCAACAGCTGACGCTCATCCGAACGATCTGCGCGCAACTCGATCTGCCGATCGAGATCACCGGTGTGCCGACCGTGCGCGCACCCGACGGCCTCGCGTTGTCGAGCCGTAACCGTTACCTGAGCGCGGAAGAACGATCCCGTGCACCGACGATCTATCGCACGCTCAATGCCATTGGTGAAGCGCTGGCAGGCGGTCTCCGTTCGTTCGAAGCCCTCGAACGCAGCGGCGTTTCGAAGTTGCGCGATGCCGGATTCAACGTCGACTACGTTTCGGTTCGGGATGCTCGTACGCTCGATCCAGCACAAAGCACGGCCGCCGAATTCGTGGTGCTCGCGGCCGCGCGGCTCGGCCGCACCCGGTTGATCGACAACGTGCGCGTGCGGGTATGATTCGTCCGTTTCGGGGACGCGGCCAACGGAAAGCAGGAAGTAAACATGACTGAAATCGAGACCCACAAAGTGCCGGCCAACTTCCGCGCTAAGGCGCACATCGATCGAGACAAATACCTCGCGATGTACAAGCGCTCGATCGAAACGCCGGACGCATTCTGGGCCGAGCAGGCCGAAACGTTCGTCACGTGGTCGCGGCGCTGGAGCTCGGTTTGCGAGGCCGACTTCATAAACGGTCGCTTCGCGTGGTTCAAAGGTGCGCAACTCAACGTCAGCTACAACTGCATCGACCGTCATCTGAAGACGCGCGCCGACCAGACCGCGATAATCTGGGAAAGCGACGACCCCGCCGTCGATTCGCGCGTCACCTATCGGCAACTCCATCAGCACGTCTGCCGTCTCGCGAATGCGCTGAAAAGCCGCGGCGTAAAGAAAGGCGACCGCGTCTGCATCTACATGCCGATGATTCCGGAGGCTGCTTACGCGATGCTCGCTTGTGCACGAATCGGAGCAGTGCATTCGGTGGTGTTCGGCGGATTCTCGCCGCAGTCGCTGAAGGATCGCATTCTCGATTCGGATTGCCGCATCGTAATCACGGCAGACGAAGGCGTGCGCGGCGGACGCCCGGTGCCGCTGAAGCAGAACACCGAAGAAGCGCTCACGAGCTGCCCGAACGTTCACACGGTGCTGACAGTGAAACGCACCGGCGGCAAAGTGCCGTGGAAGAACGGCCGCGACGTCTGGTATCACGACCTGGTCGACTCGCAGTCCGACGTCTGTGAACCGCAGGCGATGGACGCGGAAGATCCGCTGTTCATCCTTTACACATCCGGCTCGACGGGCAAGCCGAAGGGCGTTCAGCACTCCACCGGCGGTTATCTGTTACAAGCCGCAATTACGCACAAGTACGTCTTCGACTATCACGACGGCGACGTGTACTGGTGCACCGCAGACGTCGGTTGGGTTACCGGTCACTCATACATCGTGTATGGGCCGCTCGCCAACGGCGCCATAACGCTGATGTTCGAAGGCATTCCGACGTATCCCGATGCGTCGCGCTTCTGGAAGGTGATCGACAAGCACAAGGTCAACATCTTCTACACCGCGCCAACGGCGTTGCGCTCGTTAATGGGCCAAGGCGACGAAGTCGTGAAACGCACTTCGCGCGCCACTTTAAAGCTGTTAGGCAGTGTCGGTGAACCGATCAACCCGGAAGCCTGGGAGTGGTATTACAACGTCGTCGGCGAACGACGCTGCCCGATCGTAGATACATGGTGGCAGACGGAAACCGGCGGAATCATGATCACGCCGCTACCGGGCGCGACCGATCTCAAACCCGGCTCCGCAACCCTTCCGTTCTTCGGCGTGAAGCCCGCAATCGTCGACGACAAAGGCAACGTGATCGAAACGACGGAAGCGGTCGGCAATCTGGTGCTCACCACATCGTGGCCCGGACAGATCCGCACCGTGTACGGCGATCATCAACGCGTCATCGACACCTACTACCGTACGTACAAAGGTGTGTATTTCACTGGCGATGGCGCGCGCCGCGACGCCGATGGTTACTACTGGATCACCGGACGCGTCGACGACGTGATGAACGTGTCGGGGCATCGCATGGGAACGGCCGAGGTCGAAAGCGCGTTGGTGTTGCACAGCGCCGTTGCTGAAGCAGCGGTCGTCGGATTTCCGCATTCGATCAAAGGCGAAGGCATCTACGCATACGTCACGTTGATGAGCAGCGCCAAACCGAGTGATGAGCTGAAACACGAACTATCGGAACTCGTGCGCAAGGAAATCGGCGCGATTGCGAAACCCGACGTCATTCAATGGGCGCCGGGCTTACCGAAAACACGTTCCGGCAAAATCATGCGGCGCATTCTGCGCAAGATCGCAGCGAACGAGCTCGAGAACCTCGGCGATACGACGACGCTGGCAGATCCCGCCGTTGTCGACGACCTCGTCAAGAATCGGCAGAAGCAATAGACAACGCAGCGCGGCGTTGTTGAAGAAACCGCCGGACGGCAGCATCCCGTTCCAATCCGATTGCAATGTCGTACGCATGTCGCGCATCGGCACGCGCGCCCACCTTCGCCAATAGCTCGGCGCGCGCAGCCCAATACGGTTGATACTCGACGAGCCGACGATCGGACGCTGCCGCGTCCAACGCGCCGAGCGCTGCGTGCGCCCCCTGCACTTGCGCCAACGCAAGCGCTCGGTTGATCTCGACCACGGGTGAGCGCGACAGCGTCAGCAGTGCATTGTAGAGCTCGACCACCTCGGACCAGTTCGCCTTGCCGCTTCGACGTCGATACACGTGTGCCGACTGCAGCGCACCTTCGATCTGATATCGACCGATCCTGTTGTGCGTGCTCGCCCGCAACAACAGCGATTCCGCCTCATCGACCATGTTCGCGTCCCACAACGCCGCATCCTGGTCGGCGAGCGGCACGTAGTCGCCATCGACGTTCCGGCGCGCGGCACGACGCGCTTCTGCATGCAGCATCAGCGCGAGCAGTCCGAGCACTTCTGGTTCGTTCGGCAGCAGCCCATCGATGACCCGGCATAGAAAGATCGCTTCGTCGGCGAGTTCACGACGGGCGACGTCGGTTCCAACAGGGTCGCTCCATCCCTCCGCGAACGCCGCGTACACCGCGTCCAGTACCGCTTCGAGGCGTTCCGGCAATTCGGCGCGGCGCGGGATTCGAAACGGAATTTCCGCCTGCCGGATCCTGTGCTTTGCCCGCACCAACCGCTGCCCCATTGCAGCCGGCGACATCAGAAATGCCGACGCGATCGTGGCTGCATCGAGACCAAGCACTACCTGCAGGATCAACGGCGCGTGAATGGTCGCATCGATCGCCGGATGAGCGCACGCGAAGATCAGTGCCAGGCGTTGATCGGGAAACGGCGCCTCGAGAAAATCGTTGGTTTCCAGTTCGTCAGCAAGCAATTGCCACTCGGCCGCCGCTTTCTCTCCGCTGCGGCGACGGCGCGCGACGTCGATCAGTTTCCGTCTCGCGACCGTCAACAACCACGCTTCCGGATTGGCTGGACAACCCTTCACGGGCCAATCCGCCAACGCCGATGCAAACGCGTCGGACAACGCGTCTTCGGCACCGGCTACGTCGCGTGTTCGGATCGCGAGGAGTGCAACCAGCTTGCCATAACTACGACGCACGACGGCGTCCACGGTCGCACGCGCTCGAGCATCGTCCTCGGGCACGGTCACGCGTTACTCAGTTCGTTCTGACCGGACGCACTTCGACCGCACCATGGCCCGCGCCGGGACACCTCGCCGCCCATGCAATCGCCGCATCTAGATCGGGTGCTTCGATGAGATAGTAGCCGCCGAGTTGCTCTTTCGTATCGGTGAAGGGGCCGTCCAACACCTGCGACTTGCCGTTCGCCACGCGTACGATCGCCGCATCCGTACTCGGCATCAGCCGATTCGAACCGACCAGTGCGCCGGCTTTCCTCAGCGCCTCGGTGTATGCCATGTAGGCGCCAATAGCCAATTGTTGCTCGGCCGGTTTCAACGCAAAGAAGCCGGAATCATCCGAATGGATCAACAGCAGATATTGCATGACGCGATCTCCGTCGTGAATGGCGGGCACTATGCGCCGCCGTGACAATGACGCTCAATCGCGCGCGATTTTGACAAGGGGCGACCGTCGAAAAAAAAACCGCCGGGCCTCTTCAGGCGCGGCGGTCGATTGGTCCGAAAGCGACCGGTTAGCCGGCAGCGCCAGCCTGCTTCGGCACTTCCTTCATGCTGAGTTTGACGCGTCCGCGCTGATCGACGTCGAGCACGACCACGTCCACTTCCTGGCCTTCCTTCAGGTAGTCGGTCACTTTCTCGACTCGCTCATCGGCGATCTGCGAAATGTGCACCAGGCCATCTTTGCCAGGAAGGATGTTGATGAATGCGCCGAAATCGACGATGCGTTCTACGCGACCACGGTACACCTTGCCGATTTCCGCATCGGCAGCGATCTCCATCACACGATTGACCGCCGCGTCCTTCGCAGCTGCATCGGCGGCGTAGATCCGCACGCTGCCGTCGTCGTCGATGTCAATTTGCGCGCCGGTCTGCTCGACGATCCCGCGGATCGTCGCACCACCCTTGCCGATGATGTCGCGGATCTTCTCCGGATTGACCTTCAACACGATCATCTGAGGTGCGTTGGTCGAGATCGACGCACGTGATTGCGACAGCACCTTGTTCATCTCGCCGAGAATGTGCAGGCGCGCCTCGGCCGCCTGTTCGAGCGCGGCTTCCATGATCTCTTCGGTGACGCCTTCGATCTTGATGTCCATCTGCAGCGCCGTAACGCCGCGGCTGGTACCGGCCACTTTGAAGTCCATGTCGCCGAGGTGATCTTCGTCGCCGAGGATGTCGGTGAGTACGGCGTATCGATTGCCTTCCTTGACGAGACCCATCGCCACACCGGCGACGGGCGCCTTCAACGGAACGCCGGCATCCATCAACGACAGCGATGCACCGCAGACGCTGGCCATCGAACTCGAACCGTTCGATTCGGTGATTTCGGACACCACCCGCAACGTGTACGGGAACGATTCGGCCGGCGGCAATACCGCTGCAACACCGCGACGCGCCAGGCGACCGTGACCGATGTCACGACGTTTCGGACCGCCACGCATGCCGGCTTCACCGGTCGAGTACGGCGGGAAGTTGTAGTGCAGCATGAAGCCGTCTTTGTACGTGCCTTCGAGCGCGTCGATGATCGCCGCGTCGCGCAGCGTGCCGAGCGTCGCGACGACGATCGCCTGCGTTTCACCCCGCGTGAACAGCGCCGAACCGTGAGCCTTCGGCAGGATACCGACTTCGATCGAGATCGGACGAACCTTGCGGAGGTCGCGACCGTCGATCCGCGGTTCGCCATTCAACACACGTTGGCGGACGATCTGCTTCTCGAGCTTGCCGAACGACGCGTCGACATCGCCTGCGCTGAACTGCGGCGCATCGCCGCCCGCGAGCTTCTCTACCGCGTGAGCTCGCAACGCACCGACTTTCGACTGGCGTTCCTGTTTGTCGGTGGTCCGATAGGCGGCACCGAGATCGGCTTTCATCAGATCGCTGACCGCCGTGGCCAGCGCCTCGTTCTGCGCAACCGCCGGAACTTCCCAACGCGGCTTGCCGGCTTCGGCGGCGAGATCCTTGATCGCCTTGATCGCGATCTGCATCGCGTCGTGGCCAAACAGCACACCACCGAGCATCTGATCTTCGGTCAGCTCTTGCGCCTCCGACTCGACCATCAGCACCGCCGACGCGGTTCCAGCGACGACCATGCTCAGTCGCGATTCCTTCAATGCCGCGTAGCCGGGATTCAGCAGATATTGACCGTCTTTGTAGCCAACTCGTGCGGCGGCGATCGGACCATTGAACGGCAGACCCGATACAGCCAGCGCTGCCGACGTACCGATCAGCGAAGCGATGTCCGGATCCATGTCCTTGTCCGCCGACATGACGGTGCAGATGACTTCGACTTCGTTCTTGAACCCTTTGGGGAACAGTGGACGAATTGGACGATCGATCAGGCGGCACGTCAGTGTTTCTTTCTCCGACGGACGACCTTCACGACGGAAGAAACCGCCCGGGATTTTGCCCGCGGCATAGGTTTTTTCCTGGTAATTCACCGTCAACGGAAAGAAGTCGATACCGGGACGGGTAGTTTTCAATCCGACCACGGTGCACAGCACGACGGTTTCGCCCATCGAAACGAGCACCGCACCGGTGGCTTGACGGGCAAGACGCCCGGTTTCCAGGATCACACGGTGATCGCCGTACTGGAATTCCTTTGTTACACGACTCAAGTTTATTTCCTCCTATTGCACCGGGTTATCGTCGCAGACCCAGCCGTTCGATCAGGGTTGCATAGCGGGCGGAATCCTTCTCCCGAAGGTAGTCCAACAACTTGCGCCGCTGATTCACCATGCGGATCAAACCGCGCCGCGAATGGTGATCCTTCTGATTGGAACGGAAATGCTCCTGCAGCGAGTTGATGTTCGCCGTGAGGAGCGCGACCTGGACCTCGGGGGACCCGGTGTCGTTTGCTGACAATTGATACTCTTCTACTACTTTCGCTTTTACTTGCGCACTTAGTGCCATTTCCAACGTTCTCCGAATATGCCTTGTGAATTAACGCGGAGATCTCTCCGCAACCTGTCCGGGCAACAACCACGCATATCTGCAGTCGGACCCCAAACTCAGTGGGCAACCACCAGCCGCCGCGGCGCAACACGCCCGTCGTCCAGTATTTCGCCCACCCCAATGAACATCTGCTTCGAGCTGTCTTTGGACTGCTCGACGAGCTGCACGCGGCCGGATGTCGGCGCGTGCGGCACGATTACCGGCTGACCCTGGCGGATGTAGAACGCCGTCGCATCGTTGAGCGACACCACGGGCCAATCACGCACTGCGCTCTCTACGGGGAGCAGCAGCGCATCCAGCGCTTCGAACCCACCTTCGTCACGAACTTGCTCGAGTTCCGCGAAGGTCAACATTTCCGCCTCATCATAGGGACCGGCCTGCCGGCGGCGCAAGGCGCACACGTGTGCCCCGCAACCCAACGCTTCGCCGATTTCCTCGGCAATCGTGCGCACATACGTCCCTTTACTACAGTGGATCTCCAGCTCGAACTCGTCGCCTTCGAACGTCGTGAGTTCGTTGCTGTAGATCGTCACTCGGCGCGACTTCCGCTCCACTTCGATACCGCGTCGCGCCAGTTTGTACAACGGCTGACCCTGATGCTTGATCGCCGAGAACATCGAAGGTACCTGATCGATCTCGCCCCGAAAGCGCACGAGCACCTTCTCTACGGCTGCCGCATCTACTCCCACCACGGGACAGGTCTCTAGCACCTGCCCGTCGGCATCACCGCTGTCCGTTCGTACGCCGAGCTTGATGCGCGCCCAGTATTTCTTGTCCGAATCGAGCAGGAACTGCGAGAACTTGGTCGCTTCGCCGAAACACAACGGCAGTACGCCGGTTGCGAGCGGATCGAGACTACCGGTGTGGCCCACCTTCTGCGCTCGGTACAATTGTTTCGCACGCTGAACGGCGTCGTTGGAGCTCGCGCCGCTCGGCTTATCGACAACGATCATGCCGTTCACGTCGCGCCCGCGTTGTCGACGCATCATCAGTCGCCATCCCCGCGCCGCCTTTGCGAATCCTCGTCCGCGGCCACCGCACGACGAATCAACGTCTCGATGCGCGCACCCTCTACGATCAGATCGTCGTAGTGAAAGCGTAGCTTCGGAGTGGTACGCATCGTGTTGTCGCGCGCCACCGCCGAGCGCAAAAACCCGGCCGCGTGCTCGAGCACGGTGATGAGTTCCTTCTTCGCCTTCGCGTCGTCGCAACCAAGCGCCGACACGAAGATGTCTGCATACGCGTAGTCGCGCGTGACCCGGACGTCGTTCACGCTGAGCATGCCAACCCGCGGGTCGCGCATCTCCGCGCGAATGATGTCCGCCAGCCGCTCTCGCAGATGATCGGCAACTCGGGGGCCACGGCCTTGTTCCTTCATCGGCGTCTATCGGAGCGTCAAAGCGCTCGCGCGATTTCCTTCGTATCGAACACTTCGATCTTGTCGCCGACTTTGACGTCGTAGTTGCGCACGCCGATGCCGCACTCGAGCCCTGCGCGAACTTCATTGACGTCGTCCTTGAAGCGGCGCAACGAATCGAGCTCGCCCTCGTGGATGACGACGTTGTCGCGCAGCACGCGCACCTTCTTGCTTCTGAAGATCGTGCCGTCGAGCACCATGCAGCCGGCAACCTGGCCGTAACGCGGTGAACGGAACACGTCTCGAACTTCGGCAAGACCCAGGATTTCCTCACGGATTTCCGGTGCCAACATACCCGACAGCACCTGCTTGATGTCGTCGAGCAGTTCGTAGATCACGCTGTAGTAGCGGATGTCGACGTTCTCGCGCTCGATCACCTTCTTCGCTGCCGGGTCAGGCCGCACGTTGAATCCGAAAATCGTCGCGCGCGACGTCAGTGCAAGCATCGCATCCGATTCGCTGATGCCGCCGACGCCCGAGCCGATGATCAACGCCTTCACTTCGCTGGTGCTGATTTCGTTGATGGCATGCGTGATCGCTTCGAGCGAACCACGTACATCGGTCTTCAGCACAAGACGCAGTATCGACTTCTCGCCTTCCTGCATCGTGGCGAACATGTTCTCGATCTTCGTCGCCTGATGCGCGGCCTGACGTTGCTCCGTGCTCTTGTTCTGACGGAAGTCGGCCAGTTCACGCGCCTTGCGTTCATCCGGTGCAACCGAGAACGGATCGCCCGCGTCCGGCGTTCCAGCGAGACCCAACACTTCGACCGGCGTCGACGGGCCGGCTTCTTTCACCTGTTCGCCGCGATCGTTCACCATCGCGCGAACGCGGCCGATGAACTCACCCGCGATCAACACGGCGCCCTGGCGCAGCGTGCCGTTCTGGACGAGCACTGTCGCAACCGGACCGCGGCCGCGATCAAGCCGCGATTCGATGACGACCCCGCGCCCCGGACCGTCGGGCACCGCGGTCAATTCCATCACTTCCGCCTGCAGAATGATCGCGTTCAGAAGATCTTCGACGCCCTGACCGGTCAAAGCCGACACGTTGACGAACTGCGTGTCGCCGCCCCAGTCGTCGGGAGTGACTCCCTTCGAAGCGAGCTCATTCTTCACGCGTTCCGGATCAGCGCCTTCCTTGTCCATCTTGTTCACGGCAACGATGATCGGCGTGCCGGCTGCTCTCGCGTGCTGGACCGCTTCTTCCGTTTGCGGCATGACACCGTCGTCAGCGGCAACGACCAGGACCACGATGTCGGTCGCCTGCGCCCCACGCGCACGCATCGCGGTGAATGCGGCGTGGCCGGGCGTATCGAGGAACGTAATACTCCCCTGCGGAATGTCTACGTGATACGCGCCGATGTGCTGCGTGATACCACCGGCTTCACCGCTCGCAACGCGCGTCTTGCGGATGTAGTCGAGCAGCGACGTTTTGCCATGGTCGACGTGACCCATGATCGTTACCACCGGCGGT
The DNA here is from genome assembly GCA_041739525.1 of Pseudomonadales bacterium. Taxonomy (GTDB): domain Bacteria; phylum Pseudomonadota; class Gammaproteobacteria; order Pseudomonadales; family Azotimanducaceae; genus DATJGR01. The sequence continues at coordinate 27,542 of JBGSNQ010000009.1, forward strand.
CGCGTCCGCGCGTCGCCTTCGATGTTCAGCGATTGTTCGTGCGCGTGCTCGATCGCATCAGCGGCGACGGTCTTCGCGACATGTCCCATCTCTTCGATCACCAGGATCGCGCTGTCCTGATCGAGCACGTAGTTGATCGTGGCCATCACGCCCATGCCCATGAGCGTCTTGATGACTTCACCGGCCTTGACCGACATTCGCTGCGCGAGATCACCGACGGTGATCGCTTCGGGCACCTGCACTTCACGCTTTACGAATTCAGTGGGACGCTCGAACTCGCCGCCTTGCTTGTCGACCTTGCGTTTCGGACGACGCAAATCCGGCTTCAGTGTGATTTCGCGACGCCGACGCTGCTTGCCGTCGCCGAACTCGTCGTCTGCCGTCGCAACGGCTCCACGACCGCTCTTGTCGCGGCCACGGTCTTTCGCGGCGCGCTTCGGCGAACCGGCCTTTTGTTCAGTGGCTTGCGCCTGTGCGACGGCTTCAGCCGCTTCGCGCTCGAGGCGCGCTTTGTCGGTCTCTTCGACCTTTGGCGCCGCTTTCGCTGCTTGAGCCTCTTCTTTCTTGCGTTCGATCTCGGCACGCCGACGTTCGTCTTCGGCCTTCTTCTCAGCTTCGATCCGACGCGTTTCTTCCTCAGCCGCTTTACGCGCGGTGTCTTCGCGGCGAATCCGTTCGGCTTCTACTTCCGACTGCGACTTTACGACCGGCTTCGCGTGCGCAGCCGCATCTGCGGCCGGCCCCTTAGCGTGGTCGGTAGGCGCATCGGGGCGCTTGACGTACGTACGGCTCTTGCGGACTTCGACCGCAACGGTGCGACCCTTACCCTGCCCCGCCTTCAACGTACTAGTCGACTTGCGAGTCAGCGTGATTTTGCGCGGCGCGCCTTCTGCTTCACCGTGGCTGCGTTTCAGGTAGGCCAGCAATTCCTGCTTTTCTTCTTCGGACACGGCATCCTTGTCCGCCTTATGAGGCAGACCCGCGTCTTGCATCTGCTTGAGCAGGCGATCGACGGGGGCGCCAACCGTCTCCGCAAGCTCTCTAACTGTGACATCAGCCATGCCGTCCCTCCGGTGCTTCTATAGCGCCTATCCCAGGTTCGCTTCAGTCGATTCGAACCAAGGTGCGCGCGCCGTCATGATCAACGCCGCCGCCCGTTCCTGCCCGATATCTTCGATGTCTATCAAGTCGTCCACGGACTGCTCGGCCAGATCTTCGCGGGTGATGATGTTATGACTCGCCAACAGGTACGCAAGGCGGCGATCCATTCCTTCCAGACCCAACAGATCTTCAGCGGGCTCAACGTCGCCGAGCTTCTCTTCCGCAGCGATCGCTTTCGTCAATAGCGCGTCTTTGGCGCGGTTCCGCAGTTCCTGCGCGATCTCTTCGTCGAATCCCTCGATCGCCAGCATCTCGTCCATCGGGACGTACGCGATTTCTTCGAGCGTGGTGAAGCCTTCTTCCACCAGCACCGCCGCCACGTCTTCGTCGATCTGCAGCGCGTCAATGAACTCGGTCATGAACTTCGACGATTCCTGCTGCTGCTTCGAAGCCGCGTCTTCGACCGTCATGATGTTCAGCGTCCAGCCCGTGAGCTCGCTTGCGAGACGCACGTTCTGACCGCCTCGGCCGATCGCTTGCGCGAGATTGTCCGCGCCCACCGCGATGTCCATCGCATGCGCATCTTCGTCCACGACGATCGACGCAACTTCGGCCGGTGACATCGCGTTGATCGCAAGCTGCGCCGGGTTATCGTCCCACGGCACGATGTCGATCCGCTCGCCGGCGAGTTCGCCCGACACTGCTTGCACGCGCGATCCGCGCATGCCGACACACGCACCGACCGGATCTATGCGGCCGTCGTTCGTCTTGACCGCGATCTTCGCCCGCGATCCCGGGTCTCGGGCAGCGCCGCGTATTTCGATAATGTACTCAGCGATCTCCGGAACTTCTATTTTGAACAGCTCGACCAACATTTTCGGTGAGGTGCGCGTCAGGATCAGTTGTGGACCACGCGCATCGGGGCGCACCTCAACCAGCAGCGCACGCAAACGGTCGCTGACGCGGAACGTCTCGCGGGGAATGAGGTTCTCGCGGCCGAGCAGCGCTTCCGCGTTGTTACCGAGATCGACGATGACCGACTCGCGCGTGACCTTCTTTACGGTGCCGCTGACGAGTTGGCCGACGCGCGGCAGATATGCCGCAACGACCTGGGCCCGCTCCGCTTCACGCACTTTTTGAACAATCACCTGCTTCGCCGTCTGGGCGGCGATGCGGCCAAATTCCACCGAATCCACGGGAATCTCATACGTATCACCGAGATTCAGATTCGGGTCTTTCTCGTGCGCCTCTTCGAGCGTCAGCTGCGCGGCGGGATTGGGCTCTTCTTCTTCCGGCAACTCATCCGGATTGACGACCTTCCACGTGCGGAACGTCGAGTACTCACCGGTATCGCGATTGATGGAGACGCGGAACTCTGCATTTTCCGTATAGCGCTTCTTCGTCGCCATCGCTAGCGCATGCTCGAGCGCGTCGATGATGACCTCCTTCGGCACGCCCTTCTCCAACGAGACGGACTCCACCACCATCAATATCTCTTTACTCATGATCTCGACCTATTCAAATCGCGGCACGATCCGCGCGCGCTGAACGTTGCTCAGCGGAATTTGATACTCGGAATCCTCGACCTGAACGACCATTTCGTCGTTCTCGAGTCCCGTCAACGCACCGATCACCCGTCGGCGCCCCTCGAACGGATAGTTCAGCCGCACATCGACCGTTTCGCCGATGCTCTCGGCGTACTGTTCCGGTTTGAACAGAACACGGTCCATACCCGGCGACGACACTTCGAGGGTGTAGCTGGACGTCAGCGCTTCTTCCACGTCGAGCAACTCGCTCACCTGCTTCGAGACGACTTCGCAATCGTCGATCGTCACACCCTCGTCGCGATCGATGTAGATCCGCAGCATCGAGTGCTTGCCTTGCCCCAGATACTCGACGCCCCACACGCGCAGCCCCAACGCTGCCACCGTGGGCGTCAACAGCGTTTCGAGCTCTTGTTCCTTCTTGGTCATCCACCAATCATCTGTATCCGATTCCGGCGCCGCGTCGGTGCGCCTCCACAAATAAAAAATGGGCTGACGCCCATTTGAAGGGGAAGGACCGAGCCCTCCAGACCTGCAAAAAAGCCCCTAAAAAGGGGCTCCTAACATATTGGTAGCGGGGGCAGGATTTGAACCCACGACCTTCGGGTTATGAGCCCGACGAGCTACCAGACTGCTCCACCCCGCATCAGGAGGGCGTGGATTATAGGGAGGCGGTTATAGCGGGTCAACGCGTTTGCTGACTCTATCGATATTGGTGCCGAAGAGAGGACTCGAACCTCCACGAGCTTTCGCCCACTACCACCTCAAGGTAGCGTGTATACCAATTTCACCACTTCGGCTGAGAGGTACGGATCCCGGTCAGGCGTCGGGAACGTCGGAATCTACAGGTTTGTCGGGTGCAGTCAACTTCGTATCCGGCGCCGTGTTCTGTTGCGTCGCGTCCGGCTTATCAGCTGATTCGGGCGGCATCGTTTGCACCGGTGTCGCCGGTTCAGTGACCATTGGAATGCCGAGATCCTTCAATGACGCAGCGCGTTCTTTCGCAGTGAATGCGAGCCCGAGCGACAGCAGAAAGAACCCGATCGCGAGCCAGGCCGTGAGTTTCGCGAGAAACGAAGCCGATCCGGCACCGCCGAAGACCGCGCTCGCCGCACCGCTACCGAACGCCGCACCGATGTCGGCGCCTTTGCCCTGCTGCAGCAATACCAACGCGCACAACGCAATTGCGTTCAGCACCAGCAGAATCAGAAGAATCGTCTCCAGCGTGTTCATACGCTATGCCGCCTTGCAAATGTTCTCGAATTGCTCCGCGTTCAGCGAAGCGCCACCCACTAAACCGCCATCCACGTCCGCACCACCAAACAGCGCCGCTGCATTGGCGGGGGTGATGCTGCCGCCGTAAAGAATCGGCATCCCGTCCGCCACCATCGCATCGAGCGCACGAATCCTCGCCCGGATCGCACTGTGCATCGACTGTGCGTCCACCGGCGTTGCACTACGGCCGGTTCCGATCGCCCACACCGGCTCGTATGCAATCATCGCCCGTCGCAGCGCCGTTACCCCAACCGCCGCGATGACCGCGTCGAGTTGCATCATCACCGCCTGTTCGGCGCACCCTTCGTCGCGCTGCTCCGAGGTCTCGCCGACGCATAAAATCGGCACGAGCCCTGCTCGTAACGCGGCAGAGAACTTCTGTGCAACGATCGCGTCGGTTTCGCCGAACCAACGACGTCGCTCCGAGTGCCCGACCAACACGTGCGTCGCGCCGAGATCCTTCACCATCTCCGCCGCAACTTCGCCAGTGAAGGCGCCCGACGATTCCGCGTGAATGTTCTGGGCGCCAACCGCCAGCTCACTGCCCCTTACTCGCTCTATTACAGCCGACAGATACGCGATGGGAGGGAACAGCAGCACGTCGACTTGCGGTGCCCTCAGCTGAATCAACGCATCGAGCAGTCTTTCGATCGTCGCCGTCGATCCGTGCATCTTCCAATTGCCCGCAACCACACGACGTCGCACTTCGCTCGGACCTCGCAACGCCGCCGCGGGCCAAAAATGGCCGGCAATGGTAAACAACGAGGTTCGCCGGCACAACGCTGGCGTAAATCAGGGCCGGCGTGGATCAGGCGCCGTTGGCTTCAGCACGCACCACTGCCGCCAGCTCATCGGCAAGCCGTAGCACCTGCTTCGAGTCCTGCCCCTCCACCATCACTCGCACCAGCGGCTCGGTTCCCGACGGACGCAACAGCACACGACCCGTTCCTGCCAAAGCCCGTTCCGTTTCGCTGACGGCATGCTTTACGCGCGCCAATCCGACGAGCCGTCCCGGCTCCTTGGCGCTGACATTGACGAGCGACTGAGGGTATTTCTCCATCCCCTTTCGAAGTTCTGCCAGCGTCTTGTCGGCGACCATCATCGCAGACAGGACCTGCAGCGCCGAGACGATCCCGTCGCCGGTCGTGTTCAGATCGAGACACAGGATATGTCCGGATCCTTCTCCGCCCACTTCCCAATCGCGATTCTTGAGCTCTTCGAGAATGTAGCGGTCGCCGACCTTCGTTCTCGCAAACGGAATCGACAAGCGGGCCAACGCCTGTTCCATTCCGAAGTTGCTCATGAGCGTGCCAACGACTCCGCCGACCAGGCGACCCGAATGCGCACGATGCCGCGCGATGATGAACAGCAATTCGTCGCCATCCAGCACGGCGCCATTCTGATCGACCATCAGCAAACGATCGCCGTCGCCATCGAACGCGATACCCAGATCGGCGCCGCGTGAGACCACTTCTTTCTGCAGCCGCTCCGGATGCGTCGAGCCGCAATCGGCATTGATGTTCAGTCCGTCGGGTTCCGCACCTATCACCGTGATGTCGGCGCCGAGTTCCGCAAAAACACCCGGCGCCACGTCGTACGTCGCACCGTTGGCGCAATCGAGTACGATCTTGAAGCCGCTCAGCCGCATGCCTCGATCCACCGTCGCCTTGCAGAATTCGATGTAGCGACCGCGTGCGTCCTCTACCCGTTTGACTTTTCCGATGGCTTCGGAGGTCACGCACGTCAGTGGCGAGTCGAGCTCAGCTTCAATCTCGAGTTCCTTGGCGTCCGGCAGTTTGTTGCCGTCCCAGTCGAAGAACTTGATGCCGTTGTCGTAGAAGGGATTGTGGGACGCGCTGATGACGATGCCCGCGTCTGCGCGGAGCGTCCGGGTGAGATACGCGACCGCCGGAGTCGGCATAGGCCCGAGCAGGCGCACATCCACGCCGGCGGACGAGAGTCCTGCTTCGAGCACCGACTCGAACATATAGTTCGAGATTCGCGTGTCTTTCCCGATCAGGATCAGACGGCGACCGTTACGCGCAAAGACTCGTCCGGCAGCCCAGCCCAACCGCAGACAGAAATCCGGCGTAATCGGCGGCTCGCCGACCCGGCCGCGAATTCCATCGGTGCCGAAATATTTCCTCGTCATTCAGGTCTCCATGATCCGGGACACCATCTTTAGCGCATCCACCGTTGACGCGACGTCGTGCGTGCGAACGATCCTCGCGCCTTTCTGTACCGCTACCACCGCTGCAGCGAGGCCACCCGCCAGCCGGGCGCCCGACGCGCGCCCGGTGATCGCACCAATCATGCCTTTTCTCGACAGCCCCACCAGCACCGGGTACCCCAGTTCGTTCAGTTCGCTTAGTCGGCGCAACAACGTGAGGTTGTGTTCGAGCGTCTTGCCGAACCCGAAGCCGGGGTCGATGGCGATCCGTTCACGGCTGATTCCGGCATCGTGACACCGCGCCAACCGCTCACTAAGGTAAGCCTTCACTTCCACTACAACATCCTCGTAGCGTGGTGCGATCTGCATCGTGGGCGGTTCCCCCTGCATATGCATCAGGCACACCGCCGCATTGGAATCAGCTACCGCTCGAAGTGCGCCCGGGTCGGACAGCGCGCGCACATCGTTGATCACGTGCGCGCCGACATCGATCGCCGCGCGCACCACCGCGGCTTTGCTCGTATCCACCGAAACGATAGTACCGATCGATACGAGCCGCTCCACGATCGGTATCACACGCCGCAATTCCTCGGCTTCCTCTACCGGAGTCGCGCCAGGCCGTGTCGACTCACCACCGACATCTATCACCGCAGCACCGTCTTCCACCATGGCAATAGCGGCAGCCACTGCCGCCTCTACATCCGCAGAACCGTTGCGGATGAACCGTGCACCGTCGGAGAAGGAGTCGGGCGTGACATTGAGGATGCCCATCACGCACGGTGTCGCGAGCGGCAACTGCCGGTCGCGACACTGGAGAGTGGGAACGGGCGGGACCATCTACGCCCCTGAACGCAGGCGTTAGTGCTCTTCGGCAGGACCACCGATGTTGCGCGCACCCGGGCTGGATGACGGGCGTTCGCCTTTTGCGCGATTGGCTGGGCCGCCATCGCCGGGCGCCCTCGGCTTCGCGCCCGCCATGATGTCATCAATCTGATCGGAGCTCAGCGTTTCGTACTCCATCAGCGCGTCGGCCATCAGGTGCAGCTTGTCTTCGTTCGTTTTCAGGATGCTCTCGGCCTGGTTGTAGCACTGATCGATGATGCGACGAACTTCCTCGTCGATCAGACGCGCGGTGTCTGCCGAAATCGCCTTCGTCTTCGTACCGGCCGACATGCCGAGGAACACTTCGGCATCGTCTTCGTCGTACTTCAATGGCCCGAGTTTTTCCGACAGCCCCCACTTGGTGACCATGTTGCGGGCCAGCCGCGTCGCCTGTTCGATGTCGTTAGATGCACCGGTCGTGATGCCATCTCGACCGAGCACCATCTCTTCGGCGATGCGTCCGCCGAAGAACGAACTGATCTTCGACAGAATGAACTGACGGCTGTGGCTGTAGCGGTCTTCTTCCGGTAGGAACATCGTCACGCCCAACGCGCGACCGCGCGGAATGATCGAGACTTTGTAGACCGGGTCGTGCTCGGGCACGCTGCGGCCGACGATCGTGTGGCCAGCCTCGTGGTACGCCGTCGTGCGCTTTTCCTTCTCGGACATCACCATCGATTTGCGCTCGGCGCCCATCATGATTTTGTCCTTCGCCTTGTCGAACTCATCCATTTCGACGAGTCTTTTCGTTGCGCGCGCCGCAAACAGCGCAGCTTCGTTCACCAGGTTGGCAAGATCCGCACCGGAAAACCCGGGCGTACCTCGCGCGATGACACTCGCGTCGACGTTGTCAGCAAGCGGCACTTTGCGCATGTGCACTTTCAGAATCTGCTCGCGCCCCCGGATGTCCGGCAGACCTACGACCACCTGACGGTCGAAACGGCCCGGACGCAACAATGCCGGGTCGAGCACATCGGGTCGGTTGGTCGCGGCAATCACGATGATGCCGTCGTTCGGCTCGAAGCCGTCCATCTCTACCAGCAACTGGTTCAGCGTTTGTTCGCGTTCGTCGTGACCGCCACCCAGACCCGCGCCGCGGTGCCGACCGACTGCATCGATCTCGTCGATGAAGATGATGCACGGCGACTGCTTCTTCGCCTGCTCGAACATGTCGCGCACGCGGGACGCACCGACGCCGACGAACATCTCGACGAAGTCGGAACCCGAAATGGTGAAGAACGGTACCTTCGCTTCATCGGCGATCGCTTTCGCGAGCAGCGTCTTACCGGTGCCCGGTGGCCCGACCATCAGGATGCCGCGCGGAATTCGCCCGCCGAGTTTCTGGAACTTGCCCGGGTCGCGCAGAAAGTCGACGAGTTCCTGCACGTCTTCCTTCGCCTCGTCGACACCCGCAACATCGGCGAACGTGGTCTTGATCTGATCTTCGGACAGCAGCCGTGCCTTGCTCTTGCCGAATGCCATCGGGCCGCCGCGGCCACCCGCGCCGCCCTGCATCTGCCGCATGAACAGCATGAACACCGCGATGATGATCAGGATCGGGAAGCTGGCGATCAGCAGCTGCGCCCAGATGCTCTGTTGCTCCGGTGCCTGACCGATGACACTGACGTTGTGGTTGATCAACTCGTCCATCAACTTCGGATCATCGATCGGCGGGCGAACAACCTTGAACTCTTCACCGGACTTGCGCTTACCGATGATCACGAGACCGTTGATCGCGACCTCGTGCACCTGATCCTGCTGCACCTCGGAGATGAAGCTCGAGTACGTGATCTCCTCAGGCTGCGGACGCACGCTGAAGTTGTTGAACACCGTCAGCAGCACCGCTGCGATGATCAACCAAAGAAGCAAATTTTTCCCCATATCGTTCAATGGGTTATCCTCACGAGTACGTAGGCGGGTTGAGTTGGAGCTTACTACACATCAGTCGGACCGACCACCAAGCGGGCGTTCTTGCGCCGGGGCACCCGTGAATCCCGTCGCAATCCCATAAACCTCTCTCGATTCGGAGCGCGACGCTGCGGGCTTGGCCAGCGTCACTTTCGCAAAGCACCTGCGCATCTCTTTGATCCACGCGTCGGTGCCTTCACCCTGAAACATCTTGACCACGAGTGCGCCCATCGGTTTCAACCATCGCATTGCCGCCACCGTGGCAAGTTCGATCAGATCCATGGCAGCGGCCTGATCGGCCGCCTTTACCCCACTGATGTTGGGGGACATATCCGACAAAACAAGGTCGACCTTCTGGCCGCCAAGTGCGTCGTCCACCGTCGTTTCGAACTGCTCGGAGTAGATGTCGAGGCAAAGGAACCTGACTCCGCGCGGAACCGGCATCTCGCGATAGTCCACCGCAATGATCCGACCTTCGTGCACACGTCCGGCGAGATAACGGGTCCAGCCGCCCGGCGCCGAACCAAGTTCGAGCACCGACATGTGCGGGCGTAGCAGTGAAAAACGTTCGTCGAGCTGCACCAGTTTGAAGTGCGCACGAGAGCCGAGGCCGCCCGATGCGGCCTTCTTCACATACGGATCGCGGCGTTGCCGTTCGAGCCAGAGCTGGCTGGATTTCGTTCGCTTAGCCATATTGCGGTCAATATACTGCGCCGATGTTGACGTCTAAGGAAAAGCGCCGCCTGCGTCAGGTGGCCCACCATCTAAATCCGATCGTGACCGTAGCGGACAAAGGCGTCACGGAGCGGTTGGTAGACGAAACGCGCCGAGCCCTGACCGATCACGAGATCATCAAGGCCAAGGTCAACGTGATGGATCGTGAAGCTCGCCGCGAGCTCGGCGAAATGCTCGCTGCGCAATCCGGCTCGGAAATTGTACAGGTCATCGGCAAGGTCTGGGTTTTGTACCGCGCGAATCCGAATGCCGATCCGCGGCTGTCGAACGTGGCGAGATTCTCCTAACCGGATCCGCCGATCAGATGTGTTCCACCTTGTCGATCTCGTACTCGATCGATCCATTCGGCGCGTTCACTACTACGGTGTCGCCCTCCGATTTTCCGACCAGTGCGCGGGCAATCGGCGACATGACCGAGATCTTGTTCTGCTTCAGGTCGGCTTCGTCTTCGCCGACGATCTTGTAGCGCTTTTCCGCGCCGCTCTCGACTTCCACCAGCGTTACCGTCGAGCCGAACACGACCTTGCCGGTGTGTTTGATCTTCGTGACGTCGATGATCTGCGCGTCCGAGAGCTTGCCTTCGATCTCCTTGATGCGGCCTTCCGCGAAGCTCTGTTGCTCCTTTGCCGCGTGATACTCGGCGTTTTCCTTCAGGTCGCCATGTTCGCGCGCGGTGGCGATGGCTTTGATGATCTGCGGACGCAGCACCGATTTCAGGTGGGTCAACTCCTCGCGGAGCCGCTCCGATCCTTCCAGTGTCATGGGTACTTTCATCGCTTGATGCTCGCGTGAAGGTCCTGTAACCGGCGAACCTCATTGCCTCGACCAAATCGAATCGCAATACCGAAGGCCTCGCCACCCGCCAAGGTGGTGGTGTAGCAGACTTTGTTCTGCAACGCGAGCCGGCGAATGAGCGCGGAATCCGTGATCGCCTGGCGGCCTTCGGTGGTGTTCACGATCAAGTCGATCTTCGCGTTCTTCAGCAGGTCGGCAATGTCGGGGCGCCCCTCTGTTACTTTGTTCACGACTTCGACGGGCACGCCCGCGTCCGCAAGCACGCGCGCCGTACCGCGCGTCGCCACCAATTCGAAGCCGAGGTCGATCAGATCGCGCCCGAGAGTCGCAACGCCGAGCTGGTCCGACTTCTTAACACTGAGCAACGCGCGACCGCCGCGTGGCAACTTCTCGCCGCTCGCGAGTGTGGCTTTCGCGAACGCTTCCGCGAAGCTGGCGCCAACCCCCATCACTTCACCCGTGGACTTCATCTCGGGGCCGAGAATCGGATCTGCACCAGGGAACTTGTTGAACGGGAACACCGACTCTTTGACGCTGACGTAATGCGGGATGATCTCGCTGACGAAGCCCTGTGCTTCGAGCGACGTTCCTGCCATACAACGCGCCGCGACTTTCGCCAGCGAAACGCCGATGCATTTCGAAACGAACGGCACGGTGCGCGACGCTCGCGGATTCACTTCGAGTACGAATACCCGATCCTGTTGCACGGCCATCTGCACGTTCATCAGCCCGATCACGCCGAGTTCGAGGGCCATCGCCTTCACCTGGCGACGAATCTGGTCCTGAATATCGGGCGCGAGTCGATACGGAGGCAGGGAACACGCCGAGTCGCCGGAGTGAACGCCTGCTTGTTCGATGTGCTGCATGATCGCGCCGATCACCACTTGTTGGCCGTCGCACACTGCGTCGACGTCGACCTCGATAGCCTGATCGAGGAAGTGGTCGAGCAACACCGGCGAAGAGTTCGACACTACGAACGCATCGCGCAGATACCGCGCCAGATCGGTCTTGTTGTGCACCACTTCCATGGCACGTCCGCCGAGCACGTACGATGGCCTCACCACCATCGGGAAGCCAATCGTGTCGGCCGCTTCGATGCCGGCTTCTACTGTCGCGACCGTGCGGTTCTCCGGCTGCAACAAGCCAACCTTCGTGATCATCTGCTGGAAACGCTGACGATCTTCGGCCTGGTCGATCGAATCCGCGCTCGTACCGATGATCGGAACGCCTTCGGCCTGCAACGCGTCGACGAGTTTCAGCGGCGTCTGGCCGCCGAACTGTACGATCACGCCGGTGGGTTTCTCGATTTCAACGATTGCCAGCACGTCTTCGAGCGTCACCGGTTCGAAGTACAACCGATCCGACGTGTCGTAGTCGGTCGACACCGTTTCAGGGTTGCAGTTGACCATGATCGTTTCATAGCCGTCTTCGCGCATCGCGAGCGCCGCGTGCACACAGCAGTAGTCGAATTCGATCCCCTGTCCGATTCTGTTGGGACCGCCGCCCAACACCATGATCTTGCGCCGATCACTCGGCGTCGCTTCGCACTCTTCCTCGTACGTCGAGTAGAGGTACGCCGTTGCTGACGGAAACTCTGCGGCGCACGTATCCACTCGTTTGAACACGGGCGTTATGCCGAGCGATTTGCGGTGCGCGCGCAGTGCTGCCTCGGACTGTCCCAACAGCTCCCCGAGCCGCGCATCGGAGAAGCCCTTGCGCTTCAATCGGAACATTTCCGTCTTGTTCAGAACCGGGCGGCGCGCTTTCAGATCGTTCTCGATCAATACGAGGTCTTCGATCTGTGCGAGGAACCACGGGTCGATCGACGTGAACTCGCCCAGATCGGCCATGCTCATGCCGGAACGAAACGCATCGGCGACATACCAGATCCGGTCAGCGCCCGGCACCTTCAATTCGCGGATCAATCGCGCCTTTTCATCCTCGTCTTCGAGATTCGTCAGTTCGTTGAGGCCGGTGCGGCCGATTTCGAGTCCGCGCAGCGCCTTCTGAAACGACTCCTGGAACGTCCGGCCGATCGCCATGACTTCGCCAACGGATTTCATCTGCGTCGTCAGACGCGCATCGACGTTCGGAAATTTCTCGAACGTAAAACGCGGAATCTTCGTGACTACGTAATCGATCGCGGGTTCGAACGACGCCGGTGTCACCCCAGTGATGTCGTTGGTGAGTTCGTCGAGCGTATAACCGACCGCCAACTTCGCCGCGACTTTCGCAATCGGAAAGCCGGTGGCTTTGGATGCGAGCGCGGACGAGCGCGACACGCGCGGATTCATTTCGATTACGACCATGCGGCCCGTCTTCGGGTCGATGGCGAACTGCACGTTCGAACCGCCGGTCTCGACACCGATCTCGCGCAGTACCGCGATCGATGCGTTGCGCAGGATCTGATATTCCTTGTCGGTCAGCGTCTGCGCGGGTGCAACGGTAATCGAGTCGCCGGTGTGGATGCCCATCGGATCGAGGTTCTCGATCGAGCAGACGATGATGCAGTTGTCGAGTTTGTCTCGAACCACTTCCATCTCGAACTCTTTCCAACCGAGCAGCGATTCGTCGATCAGCAGCTCGCTGGTCGGCGACAGATCGAATCCGCGCGTACATATCTCTTCGAACTCTTCGCGGTTGTACGCAATGCCGCCACCGCTGCCCCCGAGCGTGAACGACGGACGGATCACGCACGGAAAACCCAATGCGCTCTGCACCTGCAACGCTTCTTCGAGACTGTGCGCAATCGCGTTGCGTGGCGTTTCGAGGCCGATCGACTTCATCGCGCGGCCGAAGCGCTCGCGATCTTCGGCTTTGTCGATCGCGTCCTGGCTAGCGCCGATCAACTCGACGCCCCACTTCTCGAGCACGCCTTCGCGCACGAGGTCGAGCGCGCAGTTGAGCGCCGTTTGTCCGCCCATCGTCGGCAACAACGCATCGGGACGTTCGCGTTCGATGATCTGCGCAACGGTGCGCCACTCGACCGGTTCTATATACGTGGCGTCGGCGGTCGCCGGGTCAGTCATGATCGTCGCAGGGTTCGAGTTGACGAGCACGACGCGGTACCCCTCGTCGCGCAACGCTTTGCACGCCTGCGCGCCGGAGTAGTCGAACTCGCACGCTTGCCCGATCACGATAGGGCCGGCGCCGATGATCAGAATCGAGTGAATGTCCGTACGTTTAGGCATCGACCGTCTTCGCGTCGTTCATCAGCTCGATGAAATGATCGAACAGGTATTCGCAGTCCTTGGGTCCGGGGCTCCCTTCGGGGTGACCCTGAAAACCGAACGCCGGTCGATCGGTGCGACGTACGCCTTGCAACGAACCGTCGAACAACGACACGTGCGTTGCTTCGAGACAATTCGGCAGGCTGCGCTGATCTACCGCGAAGCCGTGATTCTGGCTGGTGATGATCACGCGGCCGTCGCGCAGGTCCTTCACCGGGTGATTGGCACCGTGATGACCGTGCGACATCTTCACGGTCGCCGCGCCGCTCGCAAGCGACAGCAACTGATGGCCGAGACAGATACCGAACGTGGGCAGCCCCGTTTCCACCAATTCTCCTATGGCGCGGATCGCGTAGTCGCACGGCTGCGGATCGCCGGGGCCATTCGACAGGAATACACCATCGGGTTGGAGATCGAGCACTTGCGCCGCGGTCGTTTGCGCGGGCACGACGGTGACGTTGCAACCGCGATCGGCCAGCAGCCGAAGAATGTTCCGCTTCACGCCGAAATCGTATGCGACGACGCGAAACGCGTCCGTCGTAGGCATCCGATAACCTTCCCCCAATTGCCAGCTACCGCCGCGCCATTGATGCGCGACCCGGCACGTCACTTGCGATGCGAGGTCGGCGCCCGCGAGGCCGGGGAATGCGCGCGCTGCTGCAATCGCGGCTGCTTCATCGAGTGCGGCGGGGCCGCCCACGATGCAACCCGACAGCGCACCCTTCGTGCGGATCAGTCGTGTAAGACGGCGCGTATCGATCTCTGCGATCGCAACAACGCGCTCCGCTGCGAGGTACTGCGCCAGAGTCATCTGTTGTCGCCAACTGCTCGAGAGCAACGGCAGATCACGGATCACCAGACCGGCCGCCCAGATGCGATCCGATTCGACATCCTCGGCGTTGGTGCCGGTATTGCCGATGTGCGGATACGTCAGCGTAATGATCTGCCCAGAGTACGAAGGGTCGGTGAGAATCTCCTGATAGCCGGTCATTGCGGTGTTGAACACCACTTCACCAACGGCTTGCCCCTCGACGCCTATAGAGGTGCCGCGAAACACACTGCCGTCTTCGAGCGCCAGTAGAGCCGGTGTCAAGTTCGCGTTCCTGAGGTTGCAAAAAAGCGGGGGAATCACTTCCCACCCGCTTGTTGTTCTCGTCGATTGAGGTCGTGCCCTGGACTGATTCGATGCAATCCGCAGGCTACGCAGGCTAGGCGGGTATTCTAGGGAAAGGCCCCTCGCGTGTCACTCAAAGCCCTTCACTCAAAAACGGCTTTATCCTCTGAAACCGAGTACGTCCTGCATGTCGTAGAGACCTTTGCCGCGTCCGGCCAGCCATTGCGCCGCGCGCATCGCACCGGTCGCGAAGTTCATACGGCTGGCCGCACGGTGTGTAATCTCGAGTCGTTCGCCGGCACCCGCGAACATCACCGTGTGTTCGCCGACGATGTCACCGCCTCGGATCGTCTCGAAGCCGATGGTCTTGCGGTCGCGTGGTCCGTTGATGCCGTGGCGACCGTAGATGGCCGTCTCGGACAGATCGCGGCCGAGCGTCTGCGCGAGAATCTCGCCCATCCGCAATGCGGTGCCCGACGGCGAATCGACCTTGCCACGATGGTGGGCTTCGATCACTTCGATGTCGACGTCGTCGCCGAGGACGCTGGCCGCTACTTCGATCAACTTGAAGCAGAGATTCACGCCGACGCTGTAGTTCGGCGCCATCACGATGGGAATGTCGCGCGATGCGGCTTTCACAGCTTCACGTCCGGCAGCGTCGATGCCGGTGGTGCCGATGACCATCGCTTTGCCGGCCGCTCGACAGATGGCGAGCGCATCCAACGTTGCCGACGGCACGCTGAAGTCCACCAACAGGTCGAACCGATCCAATCCGTCTTTGATAGATCCGGTCACCGGTACATCGAGGCGGCGCACGCCAGCAAGTTCTCCGGCGTCGGCGCCGATCAGCGACTGTTCGGGTCGCTCGAACGCCGCACCGAGCGTCAACGCATCGACCTCTTCCAGCGCCTGAACCAGCGTGCGTCCCATTCGTCCGGCGGCACCGGTAATCGCAATTCGGGTCATGATTTCAGCCCGTCGAAGAAGTCCATCACGCCCTTGAACCACGATGTCTCTTTCGGAGAGTGCGCCTCGCCACCTTGCCGCAGCACGGTGCGCAACTTTTCGAACATTTCCTTCTGTTCACCGGTCAGCTTCACCGGCGTCTCGACAACCACCCGGCACAAGAGATCGCCCGGGCCGCCGCCGCGCACCGGCGAAACGCCTTTGCCTCGCAGGCGGAACATTCTTCCGGTCTGCGTTTCCGCCGGAATCTTCAGCTTCACCCTGCCGCCTAGCGTCGGCACTTCGAGTTCGCCACCTAGCACCGCATCGGCAATCGAGATCGGCACCTCGCAATAGAGGTCTTTGCCGTCGCGCGAGAAGATCGCGTGCTCGCGTACTGCGATCTGCACATAGAGGTCGCCGGGCGGTCCGCCGTTGTGCCCCGCCTCACCTTCGCCGCTGAGACGAATGCGATCGCCTGTGTCGACTCCCGGTGGAATCTTCACCGACAGCGTTTTGCGTCGCTCGATGCGCCCGCTGCCACCGCACGAACGGCACGGATCCTTGATTACCGCACCGGCGCCGCGGCAACGCGGGCAGGTTTGCTGCAGCGAGAAGAAGCCTTGCGACACGCGGATCTGGCCTGCGCCGCCGCAATCACTACACGGGATCGGCTTCGTGCCTTTCTTCGCACCGCTGCCCTCACACTCCTCGCACGCAGCGAGCACCGGCACGCGGATCTCCACCGAATCGCCGCGCACCGCCTTCTCGAGCTCGAGTTCCAGCGTGTAGCGCAGATCGGAACCGCGCTGAACGGAACTGCGTCCGCCACCACCGCCGAAGATATCGCCGAATACGTCGCTGAAAATATCGCTGAAGCTGGCGCCGCCGCCGCGGCCACCCATCGAATTCGGATCGAGACCGGCGTGTCCAAACTGGTCGTAAGTACCTTTCTTGGAGGGGTCGGACAGCACCTCGTATGCTTCGGATGCTTCCTTGAATTTCTCTTCCGCCTCAGGCTCCTGGTTCCGGTCCGGATGGAACTTCATTGCGAGCCGGCGATAGGCCTTTTTCACGTCGGCGTCCGACGCGTCACGCTCCAGCCCCAACACTTCGTAGTAGTCGCGCTTTGCCATGCCTTCTTGAAAACCCCGCTCAGCAAAAAGGGCGCACGCTCATCGGAGCGTGCGCCCGTATCAATCCGTCAGGTAAGGATGCTACTTCTTATCGTCGTCTTTGACCTCTTCGAACTCGGCGTCTACGGCGCCGTCGCCCGCCGCGTTCGTGTCGGCATTCCCGTCGGCATTCGCGCCCGCCGCGCTCGCATCCGAGTACATCTTCTGCGCCAGCGCGCCGGACGCTTCCGTCAACGCCTCGATCTTCTTCTCGATGTCGTCCTTGTCATCACCCTTGATCGCGTCTTCCAGCGCCTTCGCCGCGTTCTCGACTTTCGATTTCTCCGCGTCGGTCGCCTTGTCGCCGGCATCCTTCACCGCCTTGCGGGCGGCATGGATCAAGCCGTCGGCCCGGTTGCGCAGCGTCACCATCTCTTCGAACTTCTGGTCCTCTTCGGAATGCGCTTCCGCGTCGCGGACCATCTTGTCGATCTCGCCTTCCGACAAACCGGACGACGCCTTGATGATGATCGACTGTTCCTTGCCGGTGGCCTTGTCCTTGGCCGACACGTTCAGGATGCCGTTCGCGTCGATGTCGAAGCTGACCTCCACCTGCGGCATACCGCGCGGCGCCGGCGGAATGTCGGCCAGATCGAAGCGGCCAAGCGACTTGTTCTGCGACGCCTGCTTACGCTCGCCCTGCAGAACGTGAATCGTCACGGCCGTCTGGTTGTCGTCGGCCGTCGAGAACACCTGCTGCTTCTTCGTCGGGATCGTCGTGTTCTTCTCGATCAGAACGCTCATGACACCGCCGAGCGTTTCGATGCCGAGCGACAACGGCGTTACATCGAGCAACAACACGTCCTTCACTTCGCCGGAGAGCACCGCAGCCTGAATCGCCGCGCCGATCGCAACCGCTTCGTCCGGGTTCACGTCCTTGCGCGGCTCTTTGCCGAAGAACTCCTTCACCCGCGCCTGCACCAGCGGCATCCGCGTTTGTCCGCCGACGAGGATGACTTCGTCGATATTGCTCACCTTCATGCCGGCATCGTCGAGCGCCGTGCGGCACGGCGCCATCGTCCGTTCGACCAGCGCTTCAACCAATGACTCGAGCTTCGCGCGCGTCACTTTCTGCACGAGGTGCTTCGGACCGCTCTTGTCGGCCGTGATGTACGGCAGGTTCACTTCGGTCTGCTGGCTGGACGACAGCTCGATCTTCGCCTTCTCGCCGGCTTCTTTCAGACGTTGCATCGCGAGCGGGTCGCCGCGAAGGTCCATGCCGTTCGACTTCTTGAACTCGTCCGCCAGGTAGTCGATCAGCGTTTTGTCGAAGTCTTCACCGCCCAGGAACGTGTCGCCGTTCGTCGACAGCACTTCGAACTGCTTCTCGCCGTCCACGTCGGCAATCTCGATGATCGAGATGTCGAAGGTACCGCCGCCCAGGTCGTATACAGCGATCTTCGAATCGCCGCGGTGTTTGTCCATGCCGTAGGCAAGCGCGGCGGCCGTCGGTTCGTTGATGATCCGTTTGACGTCGAGGCCCGCAATGCGCCCAGCGTCCTTCGTTGCCTGGCGCTGCGAGTCGTCGAAGTATGCCGGCACGGTGATTACCGCCTCCGAGACCGTCTCACCGAGATAGTCTTCCGCCGTCTTCTTCATCTTCTTCAGCACTTCGGCCGAGATCTGAGGCGGTGCGAGTTTCTGACCTTTGACGTCGATCCACGCGTCGCCGTTTTTCGCTTCGGCGATTTTGTAGGGGACCATGTCGATGTCTTTCTGAACGACCTTGTCCTTGAACTTGCGACCGATCAGCCGCTTCACCGCCGACAACGTATTTGTCGGGTTGGTGACGGCCTGGCGCTTCGCCGATTGGCCGACCAGGATTTCGCCTTCATCCGTATAGGCGATGATCGACGGCGTCGTGCGGTCGCCCTCGGAATTCTCGATGACCTTTACGTCCTTACCCTCCATGACGGCGACGCACGAGTTCGTCGTTCCAAGGTCTATGCCGATAATCTTGCCCATCTGAGCCTTCTCCTTAACGGCCCCGGTCTGCGGGGCGTCTGTTAGCCGCTATATTGGCGCTCGACGCGAAACTTCAACGGTCAGTTAGCGGATCCGGCCGGGCTTTTGGCCACGATCACCATGGCGGGACGAACCAGTCGTCCGTTCAAGGTATAGCCCTTCTGAAGCACCTGCAGGACCGAGCCGGGTTCCGCCGTGTCGCTTTCCACCATGCTCACCGCCTGATGCGCCTTCGGGTCGAACGGTTCGCCAACGGGATCGACCTGGATCAGGTTCGACCGCGCGAGCGTGTCCACGAACAGCTTCAGCGACAGCTCGACTCCGTCCGCAATGGCAGCGACTGCGCCATGGCGCTCCGTCGAGCGGGCCGAATCGACCGCGCGTTCCAGACTGTCGACCACCGGCAGCAGGTCGTTGCCGAAACGTTCCAGCGCAAATTTATGCGCGTTTTCCACGTCGCGCTGGCTGCGGCGGCGGATGTTCTCAATCTCGGCTTGCGCCCGCAGCGCCTGATCGCGCGCCTGTTCGGCCACCGAACGCGCAGTTTCGAGAGCGGCAATCAGTTCATCGACCGTCTGCGGCGTGGACTGATCGTCTACTCCGTCCGTCGGTATCTCCTGCCCCGGCGATTTGTCTTCGGACATGTACGGCAAAGCTCCAAGCTGGCGCGGCTTTCGTTAATGGGGGCTCGATCCCGATTTCCAAGCCGTCGGGAGCCCGTTTCCGGGCGGTTCGGACGAATCAGTTCGAAAGACGACTCAGGTGTGGTCGAGCGCAGCGCCGAGCACGCGCGCGGTGACGTCCACGATCGGAATGACCCGTTGATAGGCCATTCGCGTCGGCCCGATCACACCGAGCACGCCCGCCACCACTCCGTTCACCCTATAAGGCGCAGTGACCACGCTGTAGTCGCCGAGAACTTCATAGCCCGACTCGTCGCCGATGAAGAGCTGGATGCCCTCCGAATCGAGGCAGCGGTCGAGCAAATGCAGGATGTCGCGCTTGCGCGAGAACGCGTCGAACAGGCGCCGCATCGCTTCGTGGTCGTTCGGAGCATTCAGCAGATTCGTTTCGCCGGTGACGATGTAGCCGTCGGCGCCGTCGGACTCGACGTCGAATACCTTCGTCGCCATGTCGAGGGTCATCTGCATCATGCGATCCACATTGGCCTTGTCGGCCTGCATGCTCTCGACCAGCGCCGTTCGGATGCTGAGCAGCGACGCCCCGGCGAACTCGCGATTGATATAGTTCGCCGCCTGCACCAGTTCGCTTTCGCTGTACTCGCGGTCGGTATGAATGACGCGGTTCTGCACGTCGCGCTCGTTGATGACCAGGATCACCAGCACACGATTCGCCGTCAGCGGAAGAAACTCGACCTGGCGCAGCAGTACCTGTTCTTTACGCGGCAGCGTAACCACGCCGGCCATGCTGCTGATCTCGGCGAGTAAACCGGATGCGAGTTCGACGAGCCGCGACGGCGCGAGATCGGGATTCAGCCCATCGCGCAGCATTTGCACGCTGCTGCGTCCGAGCGGCTGCACAGACAGCAGCGTGTCGACGAAGAAGCGCAGGCCGAGATTGGTCGGGATCTTTCCGGCCGACGTGTGCGGCGAAACCACGAGTCCGCGCGCCTCGAGTTCCGCCATGATGCTGCGAACCGTGGCGGGACTGACGTCGACACCAGGTTGCGTCGCGAGCGTCTTCGATGCGACGGGCGTGCCTTGCGCGAGATAGTGCTCCACCAGCATTTTCAGCAGGCGTTGCGCTCGCTCACCAATCTTGTCTTCTGCTCTCTGCTGTCGCTTCACGTCATTGGAGACACTGTTAGAGACGCGTCGTAGAAACGCATTTACCCCGATCGACACCGCCACCTAAAATGGCATGAATGTTCCGCGAAACCAACTCGACGCTCGTCTCCTCGGACCTCTGCATTCAGAGGTCGCGAACCGCATGCTAACCCGATTGACCGTTCGTGATTTTGCGTTGGTGCGCGCTGTGGACGTGACTTTCGACCGCGGTCTCACCGTACTCACCGGTGAGTCCGGCGCGGGTAAGTCGATTCTGCTCGGCGCGCTCGGTCTCGCTCTGGGTGACCGCGCGTCCGCCGCATCTGTACGACCGTCTGCGGAACGCAGCGACGTTACCGCCGAATTCGATGTGGACGGCAACCGCAGGGCAAGCGAATTTCTGACCTCGCGCGGCCTCGACGATCCTGACGCGCCGACCCGTTGCCTGCTGCGGCGGATCATCAATCGCGAAGGCCGCTCGCGCGCGTTCATCAACGGCGCGCCCGCGAATTCGAACGACCTCGCCGAGCTCGCGGCGACCTTGATCGACATCCACGGCCAGAACGAGCACCAGTCGCTGCTACGCCGCGACGTCCAACTCGACCTGCTCGATCACTACGCGGGTGCGGAAGCGCTGGCAGCCCGCGTACGCGACTCGTACCGAACCTGGCGCAGCACGGCCGATACGCTGAACACGATGCAAACAAACGCCGAACAGTCGCGCGACCGAAGAACCTTGTTGGAGTATCAGCTCGGGGAGCTGTCCGAACTCGCCATTTCCGCCGGCGAGTACGAAGACCTGCACGACCGATATCGTCGCATGTCGAAATCGCAAGACATCCAAACGCGCATCGGCGCCGCATTGGACGCGCTCGACGGCGAATCCGAGTCCGGCGTGGCGGACGTCGCACGTATCGTCACACTGCTCGGCGGCATCGACGACCACCACGCGGCCCTTGCGAGCGCTCGCGAACTGCTCGACACGGCACTGACCCACCTCGACGAAACGTCGCGCGAGCTGCGCCGCTATCTCGACGAGCTGACCAGTGCGCCGGACGAACTCGAACGCATCGAGGCGCGGCTCGATCGCATCACCGAACTCGCACGCAAACATCGGCTGCGGCCCGAAATGCTCGCGGAACGGCAGACCGAACTGACGTCTGAACTGAGTGCACTCAACGTCAGCGATGAAGATCTCGACGCGGTCCGAAAGAAAATGCACGACGCCGAGCAGACCTTTCGTGCTTCGGCCAAGGATCTGTCGAACAAACGCCGGCGCAGCGCGAAGAAGTTCGCGCGCGAAGTCAGCGTGCACATCGACAGCCTCGGCATCACCGGCGGCAGTCTCGAGCTCGTATTCAGTGACGCTGAGCACGAAGGCGGGATCGAAACCGTCGAATATCACATCACGACGAACCCGAAATATCCGGCGGCGCCGCTCGCGCGGATTGCATCGGGCGGTGAACGTTCGCGCGTCAGCCTCGCCATTCAGGTGGTGGCAGCCGAAAAATCGAAGTTGCCGGCGTTGATTCTCGACGAGGCCGACGTGGGCATCGGCGGCACGACCGCCGACGTAGTCGGCCGCCTGCTGCGCCGTCTCGCGGTGAGCACGCAGGTGCTTTGTGTAACGCACGCACCACAAGTGGCCGCGCGCGGCGAGCATCATCTATTGATCAGTAAATCGAACGAATACGACACGGTCGTCGAACCGTTGGACAGCAGCGGACGCGTCGCCGAGCTTGCACGCATGCTCGGCGGACAAGACATCACGAAGAAGACGATCGAGTACGCCGAAGAGTTGATCAGTGCCGGTGCGTTGTAGCGGTTGGCAGGGGTCGCTAATATCGGCGCCCCAACGATTCCCGGAGCGCACGTGCGTCCGTTTGCGATAGCGGTTCTCCTGCTGACGTGCGCAGCCTTCTGCACGGGCTGCCACTTCAGCTGGCCGAGAGTGGCGAACGTGCCGGTTCAGCAGGGCAACGTCATCACGCAGGAAATGGTCGACAAACTGAAGCCCGGCATGACGCGTCGCCAGATCGCATTCGTCATGGGCGAACCGGTGCTGCGCAATCCGTTCAATCCCGACCGGTGGGACTACGTCTACTCGGTGCAGGTCGGCAGCGTGGTGTACCAGCAATTGCGCATGTCGCTGTTCTTCGAGAACGACATGCTCGCGAAGTTCACCGGCGACATGGCGCCCACGACCGCGGCGCAAAACAAAGAAGCCGATACAGTGGCCGACCCGCTGCAGGAAGGCCCGCGCGAAGACCAGATCACTCCGCCCGCCGGTTAGCGCGCATACGTCGCGCCGTCATTGGATCGACGGATAGCGGCCTGTAGATTTCGACCCGATCCCCTTCGCTCAATCGTTGGTTGCGATCGGCCACGACCGTGCCGAAGATACCGACCGACGCGTTGTCGATGTCTACACCTTTGAAGGCCGGCAGGTTGCGCACACGATGGAGCGCATCGGCAATCGTTGCATCCACGGGAAGCGCCAATTCGACCGTGTGCTGCACGTCGGCAAGCGCGTAAACGACCTCGACCCGCAGACGCGTCACGCCGCCCCGGCGCCATACACGCTGCGTGCTCGCGTGCAGAACGCATCGACCATCGTGCCGGCCGCGTGCGCGAAGATGATGCCGATCGTCCGCTGAATGAGCGATCCGGCCATTTCGAAGTCGAGTTCGAGCTCCACTTTGCTGCCCAGCGCCGCAAGCGTGGTGAATCGCCACATGCCGGCAAGCCGTTTGAACGGTCCTTGTACGAGATGTAATTCGATCGAATGGGGGTAGCTCATTACGTTGCGCGTGGTGAATCGCTCGCTGACGCGCCCTTTCATGATCGTCAGTTCGGCAACCACTTCGCCGGCGTTGCTGCTGACGACTTGCGCATCGCTGCACCACGGCAGGAAGTCAGGATAACGCTCGATGTCACTGACGAGATCGAATACTTGAGCCGCCGAATACGGCAACAGCGCGGAGCGCCGCACCTGGGGCATACCAACAACCTTTTTTCGAGCGAACGGTGAGTGCGAAGGACGCCGCATTGTCGACAAATCGGGTAACCCCCTCAAGCACCGCCTATAATCGCCCGTATGGCCAAATCCAAAACCAAAGCACCGCCGCCGATCGCGCAGAACCGCCGCGCACGGTTCGATTACCAGCTGTTCGATCGCTTCGAAGCCGGCATCGTGCTCGAAGGCTGGGAACTGAAGAGTATCCGTAGCGGCAAAGCGCAACTCGTGGACAGTTTCGTGATGGTCCGCGAAGGCGAAGCATTCCTGCACAGCGCCACAATAACGCCGTTGGTAAGCGCCTCCACTCACGTCATCGCCGACCCCAAACGCATCCGCAAGCTGCTGCTGCACAAGAAGGAAATCGCACGCCTGTTCGCCGACACCAACCAGCAGGGCTACACCTGCGTCGCGACGTCGTTGTACTGGAAGGGCAACAAGGTGAAGTGTGAAGTGGCGCTGGCCAAAGGCAAGAAACAGCACGACAAGCGCGAGAGCGAGCGCGACCGCGACTGGAAGCGTCAACAGGGTCGCGTCTTGAAACATTCCGCCTAATCCCCACTCTAAGGTTTGGTACACTCCTCAACCGATTTCACGAACTGGGGGCGACTTGGCTTCGACGGCGGTAACAACGCCAAAGGTGCATGCCGAGAGGGTAGTAACTCTCGTAAATCAATTACTGCAGCTATTTATAGTTGCCAACGACGAAAACTACGCACTAGCCGCTTAAGCCGGCTAACGCTGACGATTGCTGCCTGTGGCATGAAATCAGCGGCACGTTTCACAGGATCGCGCACAACGCCTCGCCCGGGGCCGCGTCGTTAAAACCAATCGGGATCGCTTGGGACACCCTGCTCGCCGGGTCGACCTGAAGCTAAATCAATAGACGAAACTAAGCATGTAGATCCGATGGTCGCGTGCCGACGGACGCGGGTTCAACTCCCGCCGCCTCCACCAATTGACCGATCCGGTCCCAAAAAAAGCCAGAACGCGCCGAAACGCGGCGCTTCTGGCTTTCTTCATTGCCCAAATCGAAGCCCTGAACATTGAACCTGCAGCCCTCGTGTAACCACTGGGGGATCCCCGTAATTGAACCAGCGCCGCCGCGCGCGATACTGCACCTCTTAACGTGCAGCGCAGGCTCTCCATGACACATCCCAACGTCGGGGGCCAGGATCCCGAACTGAAGAACTCTCCCATTGTGGGTGACGACGACGATGAGCTGGACGACGCGCCGCTCGACGAAGCCTCCGAGGCGAGTGTTTGTTTCTTCAACAGCGAGTCTTTCGCACCAGGCAGCATCGTTCGCAGCGGCACGCTGATGTTGCGCTGCGAATTTGGAGTCTGGGTACCGATCGCCGGCAGCGATCCCGACAACCCGTAAGGGAACTCCGTCCGTTCGGCAGACGCTGACGCCTACGAGGAACAAGGCGCATGGACACGCAGAGACTCCGCAACGAGATGGTAGAGCGGCAGATCGCCGCGCGCGGCGTACGCGACCCACGCGTGCTGACGGCGATGCGCACGGTGCCGCGCGAGCATTTCATGCCGCCGGAACTCGAGGAATTCGCGTACGAGGATTCGCCGCAACCGCTGCCGCGCGGCCAGACAATCTCGCAACCCTACATCGTCGCGTTGATGGCGGAAGCGTTGCGCTTGAAGGGCGGCGAGACGGTGCTCGAGATCGGCGCCGGTTTCGGATACGCCGCGGCCGTGCTCGGTCAGATCGCCCGAAACGTTTATACGGTCGAGACGATCGAGGAACTCGCCCGCGCCGCGCAGACGAATCTGGCCCGACAGGGCTATGTGAACGTGCATGTACGCCATGGCGACGGAACGCTGGGCTGGCTCGAGCATGCGCCGTACGACGCGATCGTCGTGGCCGCTGGCGGACCGAGCGTTCCCGAAGCCTTGAAACAGCAATTGAAGATCGGCGGACGACTGGTGATTCCGGTGGGCGTCGATCCGCGCGCGCAGGAACTGGTCCGCGTCACGCGCACGTCGCAGGTGACGTTCGATACCGAAGATCTCGCCGATGTGCGCTTCGTGCCGCTGATCGGCGCGCAAGGCTGGGAAGACGGCGCGCCGATTCCGGCAGAACCTCGTAAGCCGGCTGCCGCGAAGCCGCCGGTCGCCGACACTCTGGTCGCGCAGATACAGGCGGGTTGCGAGCCTTTTCCTGACATAGATTCGTTCTCGCCCGATGCGTTGCTCGATCGCATCGGCGACGCGCGGGTGGTGTTGATCGGCGAAGCATCGCACGGCACCTCCGAGTTCTACCGGCTGCGCGCCCGCATCACGCAGGCGCTCATCACGCAGAAGAATTTCCGCTTCGTCGCCATCGAAGGCGATTGGCCGGATGCTGCGCGCATCGATCACTACGTGCGCCACATGGAGTATCCGCCGTCCGAGTGGCAGGCGTTCGCGCGCTTTCCAACCTGGATGTGGCGCAACGTCGAAACCGCGGCGTTCGTGGACTGGCTGCACAGTCGGAACGCCAACGTCCCGTTCGAGGGGCGCGTCGCGTTCTACGGCCTCGATATGTACAGCATGTATACGTCTGTGCAGGCGGTGCTCGCGTATCTCGATGACGTCGATCCGCCGGCCGCGGAGGTTGCACGCACACGTTATGGCTGTCTCACGCCGTGGCAAGGTGACCCGGCGAGCTACGGTCAAGCGGCGCTGAGTGGTCAGTTCCGCAAATGCGAAGAGGGTGTCGTGCGGATGCTGGTCGACATCCTGCAGAAGCGCGACCGGTACACGGCCAACGACGGCGAGCGCTACCTCGACGCCACACAGAACGCGCGCCTCGTCGCGAGTGCAGAGCGCTACTACCGGACCATGTACTACGGCTCACGCGCGTCGTGGAATCTGCGCGACAGCCACATGTACGACACGCTGCAGAACCTGCTCGCATTCCACGGTCCTGACACGAAGGCCGTCGTATGGGCGCACAACTCGCACATCGGCAACGCGCTGGCCACCGAGATGTCCGCGCGCGGCGAACACAACATCGGCCAGTTGTGCCGCGAACACTTCGGCAGAAACGTCTATGCGATCGGCTTCGGTACCCACGATGGTACGGTCGCGGCCGCGTCGAACTGGGATGCACCGATGGAGATCAAAAACGTCCGGCCTTCGCATCCGAACAGCTACGAGCACCTGTGCCATTCCACCGGCACAGCGCGGTTCCTGTTGCCGTTGCGCGGCGCCGATGCGCGTCTGATCGGTGCGCTGACCAAGCCGCGCCTCGAGCGTGCGATCGGCGTCATCTACCGGCCCGACAGCGAACTGGCGAGTCACTACTTCCAGGTGAACCTGCCGCAGCAGTTCGACGAATACGTCTGGTTCGATCGCACGAAAGCGGTGACGCCGTTTGAAACGCACATGCTCGCGGGGTTGCCCGACACCTATCCGTTCGGGTTGTAGCGATGACGGCGCTGGCCGACATCGACTACGTGCTGGCGAAGCTGCGCTGGATGGAGACTTCGCGAATCTGGCCGAACGGACGGCGCTATCTGTGGACCGATGCGTTCGGTGTGGTTCTGCTGGCGTCGCTGTATCGTCAGTTGAACGAGCCCAAATACCTGGCGCAGGCGGAAGGCGTCGTCAGCGAAGTGGAGCGCGTGCTCGGTCGCCCGCGCGGCATCCGCATCGGCGAAGCAGCGGACCGTGACGGCCAGTATTTCCACTATCTGGCGATGTGGCTCTACGCGTTGGCGGTGCTGGGCCGTTTCAAGCCCGAATACACACAGCGAGGCGTCGCGCTGGTACGGCAGATTCACGGTGCATTCGTGGTCCCGCACCGTGGCGTACTGTGGAAGATGCGTGAAGACCTGTCGGCGCCCTATCCCGGTTACGGCTTCGGCGCGCTGGACGCATTCGACGGCTATGTCTCCTATCGGCTGCTGGATCCAAGCGCGCTCGCGCGCGAGATCGACGACATGCACGCTCTGATCGATGCAACTTACGGACGGCTGAACGTCACGCAGGATCTCTGCGACACACCCGGTATTCACGCAGCACCCGGGGGTGACTCGACCGAAAGCCCGATACACGCGCCTCTGCAGTTCTGTTGGCGCTACAGTACACCCTCGGTCTCTCATTGTTCAGGCAAGACCTGATTCCGCAACCTCGCCGAGAAGGCACTCGATGGACCAGCGCGCCTCGATTCGCTGACTTGCCTCTGCAACCGGGTTCCGACCAGCGCGTTTGTTGTCACAGTGACGTCACGTTCCTCTCGCAGCATTCCGCGGCACCTGCAAAACGAGGCACGATTCCATGATGAAGGAAGCACATCAGCAAGACTCCCCAACGGTGGCGGAGCTTCGTGCATTTGTTGGGAACCCACCGGAGGCCCTCCCAGAATGCGCGAAACTGGCATGGCGTGAGATCGTCGGATCGCTGCCGGCTGACTGGTTCGACGGGCGCGATCGACAATTGCTTCAGGAATACTGTCTCACCACCGCAATCTTCCTGCCCCAGCTCGATGCACTGATCGACGCTGCGGGTATTTCCGGTGGAGCATTGCGAACCCGCGACGCCCTCACGAAGCGAGCCACACAATTGGCCAGGCAACTCCGCCTGCGTGCTTCTGAGCACCCGCGTCAGTACAGACCGCTCCAGATCAATCTGCCATCTGCTTTGGACGAACCGTTGGTGCTGGACCATTGCGACGTATGACTGCGTCGCACCTCGCGGCCGAGTCGATCGGTTAGCGTTCATCGACTGTCACGGACCTTTCACTCACTACGTGCAGACTACTCAGCAACACCCGTTGGTTGCTTTGCGATGAAGTGCCGTCTTCAAACAACAGCGTTGGCGCTGCTCCCGTTCGCATCTTTGAGCTCCGCTGCGCCGCCGCCCTCACCGATTGAGTACACCCTCTTTGATCGCGCGGCGGTCACGGCATGGCATGAGACAGTCTCGTCGCATGGAGACACCCCGATCGCGGCATATGTCCGGAGCATTCTCGACTGGGTCCAGGTGAGCGACGCCCGGCCTTCGAACGTGTCGTCGTTCATCATTCGCGATTCATGGATTCGCCCGGGTTCATCGGCGCTGCTCAGTTGGAACAGTCCGGGCAGTGACCGCTGCTCGGCCCTCTTTGGATGGGCCGGGGAACTGCCCCCTCGAGGAACGGCGATGGTGGGTCCGGTGTATGACGACACCGCCTTCGCCCTCAACTGCTCCGGATCGCTGAATGGGGTGCCCCACACAGACTTCATGATGACCGCGATAACGATGCGCCGGGCGCGGTTGTCATGGCACGGCCTTGACGGCGAAGGCGTACCTGTCGCACCGGATTCGAGCGGCGGTTTCCTCGTTCGATACGGCGTTCAACCGGTGGAACTGAAGGCAAGCATCAGGCTTCCCGATGCGGCGCTGCGGGAGTGGACGCTGATCCTCGAGCCAGGCACGTACTACTTCCGAGTCGCATCGCTCGACGCGATGGGCAACGAGACCGGCTACTCCAACGTCGCCGCCAAACAAATCGAGTAAGCCGCCTTTGGTCGCAGCGCGAAGTCAGATACCCAGCGTGTTTCCGAGGTCGCCAGCGGTGACAAATCCACCGACTAAGCGACCGTCTTCGAGGACGATCGCCGGCGTACCGGTCAGTCCAGCGAGATGGCCGAGCTCGTACTCTTGCGCGACTGGGTTGTCACACGTCTTCGTCGGCAGGTCCTCGCCTCGCTTCATCCGTGTGATTGCGTCCTGGCGATCGCTCGAGCACCACACGGTCACCAGCTTCTCGTAGCCCGGCGAGCCGACGCCGGCACGCGGATAGGCAAGGTATCGGACCTCGATGCCCATCTTGTTCATCTGCGGCACCTCCTGGTGCAGCTTCCTGCAATAGCCGCAATCGACATCGGTAAACACCGTCACCACCGCTTTGCGCTGACCTTGCGCAGGAAAGATCGCCATGTCGTCCGGCGACACGGCGGCGATCAGATCCCTGCGCTTTTCATCGCGCGCCTTCTCGGCCAGGTTGATCAGGGAATCCCCGCCCATCTCGAACAGGTCGCCTGCAATCAGATAGCGACCATCGCTCGACGCATACAACACGCTACCGCCGGCCAATTCGATCGCGATCAACCCCGGAACCGGCGCTGGGGTTACCTTTACGATCGAGAGGTTCGGGCGCAGCGCTTTCAGTTTTGCAACGACGGTATCCGCGCCCGGTACGCCAACCACCTCGGCAGACGTCGCGCTGCCGCACAGCAACGACGCGAAAACCAGAACGACGACGCGAAGCACCATCGGGAGACCTCTGAAGGAACGGAGCAGAAGAGCCGAATGATCGACCAATCGCGTTGCAGTTTCGTGACGTAGCGCGGTCAGCAAGCCACGCGAGCTATTCCGAGCACCTTCACCTAACGCGATCGCTGAGGGGCGTCGCGCCGCGAAGGACCAACACCTCGGCACCCACCGCAACCCAGCATACGTCGGGACAAGCCGTCCACGCAGAAGCGCCTGAAGGGACCGCTTGCCGACGCGGGGCTCGATAGACCTCAGCCTCGGTGCTGTCACGCAATTGCGACAATTGTCCGGGAGACTAACTGCCATCACCAAGGTCACACAGTCGCGAGTGGGATGGACAGGCTCACGGTCATAGTTGTCGGTCCACTGCCGCCGCCGATACATGGAGTGACGGTAGCCATAAGGCGGCTACTCGAATCTCACGTCGCCGACCGCTGCCGGCTGGTTCATCTCGACACCTCGGATCATCGCGACGTCTCCACCATCGGGGCGGCGGACCTGCTCAACTATTGGCGCGGTATCAGGAGCTACCTGACGCTCATGGGGTACTGCCTGAAGTACCGTCCCGACGTCGTGTATGTCCCGATCTCCCAGTCCCTGATCGGTTATCTGCGGGATTCCGTCTACTTCATCATCGCGCGCCTCCTGTCGCGGGCGAACGTCATCATTCACCTTCACGGTGGTCATTTCGGCCGGTTCTACGAGGCGAGGAACGGCTGCACGAAGAGGTACGTAGACTTCACGATGGGGCTGGTTGACAGAGCCGTTGTTCTGGGTCGGACCTTCATTCCGATCTTCTCCCGCTGGCTGCCCGACAACAGAATCGACGTGGTGCCCAACGGGGCTGACCGGCTCACATCGGGAGCCGAAGAGAAGCTGGCGAAGCAAGGGCGCCAAGTCCGCTCCATCACGTTTCTCAGCAGCCTGATGAGGACCAAGGGCATTCTCGACTTCGTCATCGCCGCGACCCTTTGCCTCGACGAAGAGCCGGATCTCGATTTCACGATTGCAGGCGAATGGTGGAACGAAGACCGCACCATCAGAGAAGAGACGCTTGCATCGATCGACGCGCGCCACGCAGACAGAATCTCGTTCCTTGGTCTCGTGACGGGTCAGAAAAAGGACGATCTGTTTCTCCGCACCGACATCTTCGTCCTGCCGACCTACTATCCATTCGAGGGGCAACCCACCGTCATCATCGAAGCCATGGCAGCCGGGTGTCCCGTCGTATCGACGCGCCATGCAGCGATACCGGAAACGGTCATCGATGGCGTCACCGGCCTCCTGATTCAGCCGCGTGACACTGAGGCACTCGCCGCCGCCATCCTGTCGCTGGTTCACGACGCCGCGAAATTCCAGCAGATGTCGGTTGCTGCGCTCGAACGCTACCGAGCTCTCTACACGTCCGAACGAAGCAACGACCTGTTGCTCCGCTCGTTCGAGTCCACCTTCATCAGCGAGCCGCGCCACACCTCCGCGTGACGTGGTCAATCGTTAGCAAAACAGCAATGGGAAGACGAATGCGCCAAGTGGTTCAAGACCTCAGATCCGGCAAACTCGACATCGAAGACGTACCCGCGCCCGTTCTGCTGGAAACGTCGTTGCTGGTGGTGAACGAATACTCGGTCATCAGTGCCGGTACCGAGCGCGCCACAGTGGACCTCGCCCGAAAAAACCTCGTCGCCAAGGCTCGCGCACGACCCGATCTCGTGAAGAAGGTACTTCAATCCATGCAGCGGGACGGGATCGTCGAGACTGCCAGGATGGTCAGCGCGCGCCTCGACCGGAGTTCCAGGCTGGGATACAGCTGTGCCGGTATCGTGGCAGCGGTCGGTAGCGAGGTGCACGGCTTCGCGGTCGGCGACCGAGTCGCTTGTGCGGGCCAGGACCAGGCCTCCCATGCTGAGGTCGTCTGCGTGCCCGCCAACCTCTGCGTGCACGTGCCTGCCTCGGTGGCTTCCGAGGATGCGTGTTATGTCGCGCTCGGCGCGATCGCCTTACAAGCCGTTCGCCAGGCCGCGCCCAACATCGGCGAGACGGTCGCGGTAATCGGCCTCGGGCTCGTCGGCCAATTGGTATCACAACTGCTCCGCGCGAACGGCTGTCGGGTCATTGCGAGCGACCTCGACGCTACCAAGCTGTCGTTAGCGCGGGAGTTGGGTGCCCACCGCGTCGCAATGCCAGATGCCCTGATCGCTGCATGTGCGCAGGAGACGGAGGGCCGCGGCGTCGACGCAGTAATTCTGACCGCCAGCACGCCTAGTAACGAACCCATTGAAGCGGCGGGTCACATCTCCCGGCAGAAGGGTCGCGTAGTGGTCGTGGGTGCGGTCGGCATGCAGGTCCCGCGCGAGCCGTACTATCGCAAAGAACTCGAGCTGCGCTTGTCGACGTCGTACGGTCCCGGACGCTACGACGCCGCGTACGAAACAGGCGGGATCGACTATCCGTATGGATTCGTGCGGTGGACGGAGGGGCGCAATCTCGCCGCATTCCTGAACCTGCTGCAGGATCGACGCGTCGACGTTTCCCGCCTGACCTCGCATCGCTTCGGCATTGCCGATGCCCAAGCCGCATACGAAGTTCTTCATGCGGGCGAACCGTGCCTCGGGATCGTGCTTGCCTATCCGCGTCAGTCGTCATTCGTCACCTCCCCCGCGGTTCGCTTGCGCCCGCCTGTCGCAGCGCCG
This sequence comes from Pseudomonadales bacterium, assembly GCA_041739525.1. GTDB lineage: Bacteria > Pseudomonadota > Gammaproteobacteria > Pseudomonadales > Azotimanducaceae > DATJGR01. The sequence goes on from JBGSNQ010000009.1 coordinate 60,135, forward strand.
AAACACGCTGAACGAATCCGCATCGCCCTGATCGGGCCCGGCAATCACCTGCAGGATCGTCTGCTTCCGCATCTGCGCTCGCGCCGAGACGTGATGCTTTATGCCGTGTGTGCGGGCAACGGTGTCAATGCAAAACGCGTTGCCCAGTCGATCGGTGCCGAATACTGCACGACGGACTATCGGGAAGTGCTGGCAGACCCGTCGGCCGACGCCGTCGTCGTCAGCACGCGTCACGACAGCCATGCGCGGATCGTCTGCGACGCGCTCGAAGCGGGCAAACATGTGTTCGTCGAAAAGCCACTCTGCCTGACCGAAAGCGATCTCGCCGAGATCGATCGTGCGTACGGGGCCGCTTCTGCGGAGCGCAACCGAATCCTGTTCGTCGGCTTCAATCGACGCTATTCGCCGCACGTGATACGCATCGGCGAGTTCTTCGCCAATCGAAGCGAACCGCTGGCGCTGAGCTACCGCGTCAATGCGGGACCTCTCGCCCCCGATCATTGGATGAACGCGCAAGGCGGGCGTCTGCTCGGGGAGACGTGTCATTTCATCGATACGATCGCGGCAGTGGCTGGAACTCCTGCCCGGGTCAATGCCGTCACTACGGGCGGTCAGCTCATGATCACGCTCGAACTGGCCGACGGATCGATTGCGTCGATCCTGTACACGGGTGACGGCGATCCGGACTTCCCCAAGGAGCGCCTTGAAGTCTTCGGCGGAGGAAAGACCGCGGTGCTCGACGACTTCTCTATGACCACCCTGCACGAAGCTGGACGTCAACGGCGTTTCAAGACACGACCGCGCGACAAGGGCTTTGCCAACGAAATGGCGGCCTTCCTCGATTGCATAGCGCGCGGCGCCTGTGGCGACACGCTGTTCGATACCGTTCGCGTCACCACGCTCGCGACGTTGCGCGCTCAAGCGAGTCTCGCGGATCGCGAGCCCAAGGACGTATGACGTGAGTGTGGACGTCGCCTGGTACATGACCCGTTTACGATTGATGAGCCCTGCCGAGATCGTGTATCGCGTCCGCGAGCGCTTTCACCTCCGGGCACTCGAACGCTCGCAACCGGTGCTGCTCGAAAGACGCTTGCGGCCTGCCACGGACGCGTTCTCGTTTTGCACGGCACGCTCGGCCGTGCTGGCAACCCTCACGTGGGATCTCCACGGCAACTCCGCATGCGCACCGCAAATGTTAGATGGGCAATGGCCCGCGCTTGGCTTCGACTGGCGTTGGGCTTCCGCCAGGGACACGTGGCACCGGGCTCCCGACACAGGCAAGCAATGGCCACGTTGGTACTTCGCGAAAGTGGAGCACCGCCACGGCAATCCGCACGGCGACGCGCGCGTCGTATGGGAACCTGCTCGCTTGCAGCAACTCGTTGGCCTCGCGTTGCTCTGCAGGCGTCCCCACTATCGCGCTGACGCTGTCGGGCTGATCGAACGGCAACTTGTGTCGTTTACGCGCGCGAATCCGCCTTATATAGGCATACATTACGTGTCGGCGATGGAATGCGCGCTGCGGATCATCGCGGTGTGTCACGCCATCGACATGGTTCGTCGCTGGATTGAACATCCCAGGGCAACCTGGGCCGCCGTGCTGGTTCTCGTCGAGTCGCATGCACGGCTTATCGAAAAACGCCTGTCGCTGCACTCCTCCGCCGCCAACCACACCATCGCCGAAGCGGTGGGACTCGTTTACGCCGGCACCTTGTTTCCCGAGCTCGACAGGGCAATGCGCTGGCGGCAACTGGGCGTAACGCTGCTGAAGCGCGAAATACCTCGCCAAATCCTGCCGGACGGTGGCGGCGCGGAGCAGGCGCCCGGCTACCTGAAGCAGATTGCCGACCTCGCTACGCTTGCCCGGTTGCTCCACCCCGACCTCGCATCCATCGAGCTTCGCATCGCGCTCGCGCGTCGATTTCTCGCTGAGACCCGCGGTGACGCGAGTCCACTCACCGCGTTCGGTGACGACGATGGCGGACACGTTCTGTCGCGATTCTGGAAGTCCGACACGCAGGCCGCGGCAAGCTCGCGTTTGCGCGCGGTGTTCCCTCACGCGGGCTACACCATCCTGCGCTCACGCGCCGAGGCCCTGCATCAGATCGGTTTCCGGCATGGCGCGCTGGGTCTTCCTCCGCTGCATGGCCACGGCCATGCGGACCTGCTGTCGGTCACCTGGCGCGCCGGTAGACGAGATGTACTCGTCGATCCCGGCACCTTCACGTACACGGCTGCACCTGCGTGGCGACGGTACTTCCGCGGCACGGGTGCGCACAACACGGTGACTGTCGACGGCAGAGATCAGTCGAACCAGCGCGGTCCGTTCATTTGGCACCCAACGGTTTCAGGGCGTCTGGTTCGAGCCACAAGCGGTAACGACCATTCCGTGCTACTCGCTACCCACGACGGCTTCCCTGACCTCGACGTGCGGCACTGGCGCGGCCTCATTTACGGGCACGGCAACCGACTGGTCGTGTGGGACCACATCGCGGGCCATGGAGAGCACACCGTGTCTGCGTGGTGGCATCTCGGCGAGGACGCTCAGGTCGAAGACGGCGTGGTGCGCGCCGTGGGCCGCGAATGGATGATCGCCGTCGCGGGCGCTTCTGAAATCCAGCGATATCGCGGGTCGGTCGATCCGATCGTTGGATGGCGCTCGTTCCGCTACGGCAGCAAAGTCCCCAACACCTGCATCGAGGCGCGATACACCGGGATGTTGCCGCACACCTTCGTCACAGTGATCGCGATGGGGTGCGACGAGAACACAGCACCCGATCAGCACGAAGCGTCGCACCTTGCGACACTTCAGGCATGGCGGGACTCGCTTCCGCGCGAGTCCTGCTAACCGGCGCGAACACCAAAACGGTTCATGAGGGAGTGATGGGGCGACCACGCACCTTGCGGATCAGTTGTTCCTTGAAGAGCGCGAAAGCAAATTGCGGCAAGGCGGTCTGTCGGAACAATCGCTCGGGCTGTGCGAGCAGGCGATATAGCCACTCGAGGTTGAGCCGACGCCATGCAACCGGCGCGCGCTTCACCGAACCCGCAATGACGTCGAATGTCCCGCCGACACCCTGCAGTGCGTTGACGGACAGCTTTGATCGATGACGCTGGATCCAGAACTCCTGCGTGGGACTGCCGATCGCAACGAACAACAGCTTCGCACCGGACGCGTTGATGTCTTCGATCAACGCGTCGGTATCTGCCTCCGCGACGAAGCCATGATGCCTCCCGGAAATCCGCAGCCCCGGAAAACGTCGCACCAGCTCGGCGGACGCCCTTGCATTGATCTCCTCCCGTGCCCCGAAAAGATAGACGCCGTATCCCCGCCGCGCAGCGAGGGCACACAGTTCCGGCATGAGTTCAGAACCCGGAACTCGCTCAGCCACGCGCAGACCATCGAGCCGAAGCGCGAGCACCACACCGATACCGTCGGCGATGAGCAACTCGGAGTCACGCAAGCACCTGGCCAGTTCCGGCCTTTTCTGTGCAGCGACGATCTTTTCGGGGTTGACCGCGAAGATCGAACACTGTGCGCCGCGCCGGACTACGGCGTCGACACGACCGACAACCTCACTCATTCCGAGATTGTCGACGGGTATTCCCTGTATCAGCGGCCGTTCGCCGTCAACGAGTTCTGCCATGCGCGGCGAACCTCATGCGTTCGATGAAACCCAGCGGGTCACACTACCGACACTTTGTGATGTTCCTATAACAGGCCTCGTCGAAAACGACGGCAAAGATACGTACATTCGTATGACGAAGGCCTCTCACCAGACATCGCTCACCCGCCTGCGTACGCTGCTGTTTTGTGCGCTGTGTACGTTCCCCACACTGGTGATACCGAGCCAGCCGGTCGGAAACGCTTTGCCCGCGACCACGCGCATAGCGAAGGAAGGTCTCCCGCTACCGATTTCGACATTGCTTTCGACTCAAGCGGGAACAATCGTGCTGTGGGTGAATCCCGATTTCGACCCTGTCGAGAAGGTGTCCCACACGTTGTTGTCGGCGCGCTGGTCCGGAGAGGACAACAGCTACCTCGTGATCTCCGACGGCTGGTGGGAACCCGAAGGTGCCGGATGGCTGTACTTCGTTCTGAGCAACGAGGATGAGATTCACTGCAAGATGCCGTACGACCTGCCGCGCGGCGAGTGGTCAATGCTTGCTGTGACCTGGTCCCCCGGACGATGTGCGATCTACGTGGACGGCGCGGCGCGAACGTCCATCCAGACCCCGATCATCCAGGGGCGACAACTTCTGCGCATGACGCTGGGCGACGACGATGCAACGACGATCGTGAAGCATCGCATCGCACCGGGACAATATGCGCGTGTGCGCACTTACGATGTCGCTCTTTCCGCCGAGCAGCTCGCTGGTCTGTTCGACCGCGACAACCTGGCCGGCGTCGCGGCCGACGACGCTGACTGGCGTTGGCTCGATCGCTTTCGAGAGACACCTGAGCGCGTCACGCCGCCGAATCGGCGCAACATCATCTTCGATGAGGGTCATCACTGGGGGACGTCGCGCACGGAAACCGATAAGCGTCTCGCGCGCATCGAGCGCGCGGGATTCAACGTCTATGTGCCAACGGTCTGGTACGGGGGCGGGACCTACTATCCATCGCGCCTCGTCGACCCTGATCCTAACGTGGCACAAGTGCTCTCTGCGGATGATCCGCTCGCCTATCTGATTCAACAGGCACACGCACGCGGCATCGAAGTTCATGGCTCGTTCACGGTCGCTCAGCGCAGCAACGAAAAGCTCACCGGTTTTTTCGGCCCTGGCGTACCGCCGAAGTCATATGACATTCACAACCCACGGTTCCGCGATTTCATCGTCGACATCGTGGCCGATGCGGCGACCCGCTACCCACTCGACGGAGTAAACCTGGACTACATACGAGCGATCGGAATCTGCACCTCGCCGAGCTGCCGACGAGACTACGCGCTCGCAACAAAACGCAACCTGGCTGCGGACTACTTGGTGCGCTTCACCAGCGCCGTAGCGGGCCGCGCGATCAGCGACTGGCAACAGCGCGCGGTCCACGACATCGTCTCGCGTATCCGCCAACGCCTGGACGCGCTTGGCCGTCACGTCACACTGAGCGTGTGCTTCAATTCGGTGGAAGACGCACCCTATTCGCTCGAGGGACGCGACGTTGGTCTCTGGATCCGCGAAGGCCTCGTCGACCTCGCACTCGACATGCAGTATGTGAAGCGTCTCGACGTCGCGGGCATCGATCGCTTTCAGCAATCGCTCGATGCGCAGAACCGCGTCGTCGTACTCCTGGCCAATTGGGACAAGATCGGCGAAACAATCAAGGCTCGCTCTCCGGCGCGAATGCAGCAGCTCGCGCAATTCTCGCACCGGCAATGGCCACGATCCGGCTTCGGGCTGTATCTGTACGACCAGTTGAACGATGCTCAAATCGAAGCCTTGCGCACGGTGCTCGCTCCGCAGAGCTTCGCGCACGAGCCTTGATTTGATCGTCATGCAATACGTAGTAAGGTTCGGGCATGGTCCTATATCCACGTCCGTACACATTCGTCATACGAACATATGACACCGATCACTCGGCGTGCGCGGACACGGCGGTGGGGCTGGATCACCACCATTGCCGACCAGGGTCTGGTTTCCGCATCGAGTTTCATCGTGCTCATCGCCATCACTCGATCGGTTGCACCGGCAGAGGTCGGTCGATACGCGCTGATCTATGCCACCTTGATGATCGCTGGTTCGATCCAAGCGGCGCTGGTTTTCACACCTCACAGCGTACTCAGCATCGGCCACGATACGCACCACTTCCTGAGCAATCAGTTCGTCACCTTGACCGGACTGCTCGGCCTGCAGCTCGCGATTTTCGTTCCGGTCTTGTCATTCGGTCTCGAGCTCAATCGCGACGTCATCGTGCCGGCGTGCCTCGTTCTGGTACTGCTACAGGGGCACGAGCTGACGCGAACGGCCTTTCTTGCGGAATTGCGCCCGGCGGTCACGCTTCGACTGGACCTCTGCACGCACTTGCCGCGGATCGGTGTGCTTGTGATCGCCGCAGCGGCGGGCGAACTTACCTTGGCGCGCGCACTCTGGATCATTGCCGCGAGCCTGTTGGTCTGGCCCCTCTTCGCGCAGCCGCATCGCCTGCGGCCGAGCGGCCTCGTCAGGCACGTAGCTCAATCCTGGCGCTTCGGCCGCTGGTTGCTGATCGAATCGCTAGCGTACGTGGTGTCTACCCAGGCCTACCTCTATGCGGTCAAAGCGCTGCTCGACCTCGAATCGGTCGCCGGACTCGCGGCCAGTCAGAATCTGCTAAACGCGGTGAACGTCATCTTCATGGGTGTTGTGGCCTTCGTCTTGCCGCTGTCACGCGCGACTCTGCTCGAACGCGGCTTCGACGCGTGGCGCAACCTCCTCGCCCGCGCCGTGGTACTCGTTACGGGCGCGCTTTTTGCACTCGTCGCGTGCATCGCGCTGTTCTCGCGGGAACTGCTCGCGCTGTTTTACGGCGCGCAATACGCGCAATACGCCCCGCTGCTGCTTGGTCTGGCGCTACCGCTCACACTGCAGGGGGCCAACTCGCTCGCTGCCGCTGCATTCCAGACGGCGGAGCGGCCAGAGATCGGATTGGTTGCGAAAGTCGCTGGTGGCATTTTCGCACTCGCTTGGGCGTATCCGGGCATAACCGCCTTTGGCATCTGGGGCGCCGTCATCGGCATCGGCGCGACGCCGGTGGTCTGGATCATCACCTACGCGACGTTCTTGAAGCGCGGTGCGTTATCCGAGACCGGCGTGATGTCGCGTGTTCAGGCGCGAATGCCGGCATGAGTAACATCGTGCTGGTGACCAACATCCCGACGCCGTATCGGCTGCCGCTGTTCGACGCAATCAGCAAGGGGCTGGAACCGCACGGTCACCGTCTCTTCGTGCTGTTCGGTTCGGAAACCGCAAATGGTCGACACTGGCACATCGATCTGAGCCGACGCGGTTTCGCATTCGACTTTACCGGCGGACCCGCTTTGAACCTCCCTGGCACGGACGAACCCACGTTCACTTACTGGGGACTGGTCGGACACGTCGAACGCCTCGACCCCGCGCTCGTGATCACCAATGGATTCGGCCCCAGCACCCTGATGATGTGGCTGCACTCCTTCGCCAACTCGCACCCCTTCGTGATCTGGTCAGGCGCCACCGGCGACGGTCCTGGATGGTTGGCTCGCGTGCGCCGATACCAGCGGCGGCTGATGCTGAGAAGGGCAGAAGGCTGCATCGCGTACGGCAGCACCGCGAAGCGGTATCTGATCGACATCGGCGAGAGCGAAGAGTCGATACGGGTGGCGTTGAACACCGTCGATACGGCCTTCTTCACACGACCTCGGTCACTCGGCGTGGATCGACCCTTCACCTTCGTCGTGGTCGGCGATCTGACGGGCCGCAAACGAATCGATCTGATTCTGGCCGCAGCCAACACGCTGCATCGCCGTTCTGCGGATTTTCGCGTCGAGATCATCGGCGATGGGCCGACGCGTGGTGCCCTGGAGGCCACCAGCCGCGAACTCGAGCTCGACGATGTAGTCACGTTCAGAGGGTTTCTGCAGCAGAGCCAGATTCGCGACGCGCTCGCACATTCCGATTGCCTGCTGTTTGCAAGCGAGTTCGATATCTGGGGTCTCGTGCTCAACGAAGCGATGGCGATGGCTCTGCCGGTGATTGCCTCGGTAAGAGCCGGAGCGACCATCGATCTGGTCGTGGACGGATGCACGGGATTCGCCGTCGACTTCGAAGATACCCCTGTCGTTGCAGATCGAATGGACTGGCTCATTCACCATCGCGCCGAAGCGCTCGCAATGGGCGCACGCGCGCGCGAGTTTCTGCTTTCCAACGCATCGCTGGAGGTTTCAGCGGCCGCGTGGGTCGACGCGATCTGCACATTCGCGCTCAGCGCAAACGGGCATCGCAGCGAGAGTCGATAACTCCCGCGTTCACGAAAGCTTCGTTTCGCCCGGCTAGGCTTCCACATTTGTCGAAGCCCGAACACGAGCCACACACGCATGAACCCGGCATCTCACTTCGCCGCCGTCTCAGATGACGCGCAAATGGTTCCATACTTCAACGGCGAGCGATTGTACGGGGAAGACCTTTCGCCCGACGCGATAGAACGCTGGTTCGATGCCGAGACAGATGGATATGCCGATCTATGGGGCATGGACCGGACGACCTATCGCTATGAATATCACGCACTCAATAACGCGCACGGTTATCGTCATCTGCCAAACCGGACCTTTGACAACGTCCTGAGCGTCGGTGGTGCTTACGGCGACGAGCTGCTGCCGATTCTGGCGAGAGCCGGGAACATCACGATTCTGGAACCCTCGTCGAAGTTTGCCACCCGGGAACTACGAGGCGTGCCGGTAACGTATGTGGCGCCGACCGCAGCCGGCGAGATGCCATTCCCGGAAGGCCGATTCGACCTGACGACCTGTTTCAGTTGTCTTCACCACGTGCCGAAGGTGAGCGCGATGCTCGCTGAACTCCATCGTTGCCTCACCCCTGGCGGATGGGCGCTCGTCAGAGATCCGATCGTATCGATGGGCGACTGGCGCCGGCCTCGCACCGGCTTGACGAAAAACGAACGCGGCATTCCTCTCGACCTGTTCCGTCGGATGATCAAACGGAGCGGATTCGATATCGTCGCCGAGAATCTCTGCGTCTTTCCCGTGACCACGCGACTTCGCTTCCTGACGCGGGACCGTGTGTTCAACTCGAACCTCGCCGTGCGAATGGACGCGGTTCTTTCGCGCGCGTTTGCTTTCAACGTTTCGTATCACCCAACTCGTTTGTTCGAAAAGCTACAGCCGACGGCCGTTGCTTATGTTCTGCAAAAGCCACTCGAAGCATCTGCTGAATGAAGCTCGTCGTCCTGACGAACATCCTCGCGCCTTACAGAATCCCGCTGTTCCGCGAGATGGCGAGACTCACGGACGACTTCACCGTTGTCCTGATGGCGGACAAGGAATCCAATCGGTTTTGGGAGCTGGACAATCCGGGCTTTCGTACCGTCGTCCTGCCCGGCTTCCACGTACAGCGGCCAGGCGCCGAAACGCCGGTGCACATCAATCACCGCGTGATGCGCACGCTACGCTCGCTCGACCCGGACGTCGTATTGAGCGGCGGGTTCACGCTCGCGAACGTGTCGGCTTTCGCCTACTGCCGGCGGCATCGGAAGCGCTTCGTGCAATGGGCCGCTCTCACCCTGCGTGACGGTGCGGAGTCCTCTTTCCTCATGAGGCTGCTTCGGCGGCTGCTGTCGAGGCATGCCGACGCTTGCGTGAGCGAGTCGACTGAGTCTGTGCATGCGTTCGGTCGATACGGGATGTCGCCGGAACGGATCACGACGGCGCTGGTTCCGTTCGAAGTGCAGACCCTGCACGACCGGGTCGTGGAATTTCGCGGATCTCCCGAACACGCTCGACTCCGGGCCGAATTCCCCGGCCCGATCCTGCTATCCATCGGGCAGCTCATTCCTCGCAAGGGATACCCGGAGCTCTTTGCAGCCTACGCTGCCCTGTTGACGGAGAGACCCGACACGTTTCTGCTCATCGTCGGCGATGGCGCCTCGCGCCCGGAATACGAACAGTTCGTGCGCCAACGCGGATGGTCGAGAGTCCATTTCATCGGATACGTCCAGGCAAATGCGCTCAGTCGGTACTTCGGGATCGCCGACCTCTTCATATTCCACACCCGCTACGATTGCTACGGCCTCGTAACCGCCGAAGCGATGGCGGCCAACGTTCCGGTGGTTGCGTCGATTCATGCCGCATCGACCGGCGACCTGATCGATGATGGGGTGACCGGTTTCCGGATAGACCCTTACGATACCGTGGGCTTCGCGCGGCAGTTGGCCCGCGCGCTCGCGATGGACCCTGAAACCCGATCGGCCATGACCGCAGCCGCATTCCGAGAAGTTGCGCAGTGCGACATCGTGCCGAGCGCGCAACACATCGTTTCGTTCCTGTGGCAGCAGTCGTCGGGTTCGGTGCGCAGGGCATCCCACCGCGATTCGTCGTCGCGGACCTCTAGCCCTCCGCAACGAGCAGGTTAGCGGCGCGCTTCGGTCGCCGCACTACAACGCGGCGTTCGAGGCCCAGCGCAAATATGGCCAGCATCCAGTACACCACCTGGTGCGACTGCGCCGCTCCGAAGATGTAGGTCTCGCCGATGTTGCCGACCATGCTGAACACCAGAACGTACATGACGGCCGCGTAGCGCTTGCGCCTGTCGTTGCGCCACAGCTGAATGACCGCGCCGAACACGATCGCGCAGTAGAGCACGAACCCGAGCACTCCGGAGTCGAGCATCACCTGCACGTATCCGTTGTGAAGCGTCGGGGTGTTCACGAACTGTCCAGTACTGCCACTTTGCTTTTTGAGGCCCTGGATCACCGCGCTGCTCATCATCGCGTCCGCGCCCACGGTGAACCCATAACCGAGGATTGGGCGTTCCTGAAACTTCTCCAGCGCCACCGACCAGATCTCCGTGCGCCCCGACATATTCGTTAGCGATTCGGCGCGGAGGGTGCGAGATTCCTCTTTGACGATCGCATCCATGAACAAAGCACCCATCATCAGCACCACCGCTCCGGCCGCAGCCATCGCGACACGAAGTTTCGGTTTGTAGATCCATGCCGTGGCCGCAAGCGCCGCCGGCACCGCAATCCAGAACGTGCGCGAGAAGGTCAGATAGACGCACAGCCCTCCCGCGAAAAACGCAGGGATCCGCACGATCCACCACGTGCGCACCAGAATCGAAAGCCCGATCGTCAGCCCTCCGACGATACCCAGTTGCGCTGGCTCGCCGAACACGCCGCGGAAGCGCGGAACCGGATCGCCCCACTCGTAGGTGAATGCAACGGTCGGAACGAGCTTTCCGTACGCCAGGCACCCGGCGAGAACCAACGCGTATACCCAGAGCATCGGCACCAGGATGGTCGTGACCGCCGTTTTCGCGTCGAGCGTCGAGAAGTAGGCGATCGAGAACAGAACCACCGACGCGAGAGCGACGACCTGCAGCAGCACCGATGGGGGATCCAGCGATACGAACGCGCTCAACAGCAGCACGAATAGATACGCGATCGGTGCGATCTGGCGTCGTATGGCAGAGAGCGAGGGATTCGTGACCAACCAGTACATGCCAACCAGCATGCAGGCTGCCTCCACGGTCGTGCGAATGATGTAACGATCGCCGATGAATGCGAGATCTTTGACGAGAAGGCCCACGACCACCGCCACCGCGATCACGCGGAACACGACAGACCTCCCACGACCAGGGCTCGCGTCTCGCTCAGCACGCTGCGATGGCGCTGACCGCGCCGTAACATGTCGGTCGCCGTCGTATAGAGCAGCGTCGAGATGAGCAGATCGCGAACCGGATACTGCGATTGAGCACCGGTCAGAACAGCGCGTTCGAACTCGCGGTACATTCTGGCGTGACCCTTATCGCGAACGCGCGAACGAATGACGCGCGTTCCCGACTCGTCGGCCACCACCAATCGAACGAAGTCGTCGATGCAGACGGTCAGCCCCGCGCGGCGGATTTCGATCCACTCCTGCACGCCTTTGAGATCGCTGCCACGGTCCGACGCAACGATCACGCACATGGAGGCGTCTTCGTACGTGATCGTGACGCTGACTTCATCGCTGCCACTGGACGACACCTGCGTCGCGTGAATCTCGACCGGGTTCGAGGCGATGAAGTACGTCGCGAGGTCGAACCAGTGCGACAGATTCCCGGTGACGCGCGTGCCCTGATTCGGCCAGTGATACCAGTGACCGGCGGGGATTCTGAGTTCCTTCACCACGCACGTCATCGTGGTCGGTCCACTCACCGCGCTCAGCAGGCGTGACGCTTTGCGCGTCAATGTCGCGTAGCGGCGGTTGTAGCCGATCTCGAGGAAGCGCTTTTGGCCGATCGTCTCCGCTAGACGGTACGCATCATCGAGTTCGGTGACCGGAGGTTTCTCTACAAGGACCTTCGCCCGCGCGTCCGCTGCAAACACGCGTCGCACCAGTTCTGCATGTGACGAGTGGTACGTGGCTATCACCACGGCGTTCGTCGCTGCGTCGTCGAGTGCGCCGATGGCACGGTCACAATCCGTGTCGGCATGACGAAAGCGAAACCTGCGGGCCACCTCCGCTGCGATGCACGGATTCAAATCGACGACCGAATATCGCCACGCTTGCCGAAGCGCAGGAATCGTGTACGCCATCGGATACGCGCCGCATCCGAGCAACGTCAGGGAGTATCTGCCATTCCGTGCGCTGCCGGACCTTCCGTTTGCCGACGAAACAGCCATCGGCCGCACAGTTGAAGGAGCGTTGCCGTGACGCCGCATCAATCGTGTTGCACTCGCCGGTGCCGGCGCTCCCGAATGAACTGAATAGCGCTCGACCTCCGCGTACATCAGCTCCGACGCTTCCAGTTGCCGCGCCACTTCCCGGGCCGGACCCTCGCCCATGTCGCCATCCGGAGTCAGTTCCGCGCATAACTCGGCCGGAAACGTCATCGTACTCAGCGATCCTGTGGCCTGCCGCCCGATGCAAACGCACCGGCGGCCGTTGCGGGCGCGCCCAACAACAACCACTAGGGCCGTGGCCCGTTCGAGGCGACGCTGAAACCACACCGCCCGAACCTTGCTCCAAGTCAGCGCAACGCCTTCGCGCCACACGAAGAACAACAACTTGCGCAACGGATTTCCGAACTGGAAGCGGCTTTTCGGAATGCCCGCACGGGGCACAATCTCGATGATCGACTCGACGTCGATCACGATTTCGTTCGCCACCGGTACGGGCTCGGGTAGCAGCCGGTCCAGCCCGTCGAACTGGAAGCGCAGCGTCGTCACCGTCACGCGAGCACAGCTCTTGCCACGATGGCGCCGCAGCCCAGTACGGGTAGCACGTGAACCCATCGCACGTTCCGGAACCGAAGAAACAGCAGCTCGACCGCGTAGAACCAGACGAGTACCTGGACAATTTCGACGGCGTAGTCGTCGATATGCCACGGTCCGAGGCTGGATATCCAGACGGTCGCCGCCACCACCAGAACATCGAGGGCGGTCAACTTGAGTCCGCGATCGCGCGCGTCCACGATCTTCAGCAGCAGCCAGGCGCCCAACAGCAGAAATCCGGCGTTGGCTGCGACGTGAGACCCCGCACCGTGATCGCCCGTCGACAGGAAGTACACCGCGTAAGTCCCGAGTATGTACAGCGCCACGCGGTCGACCCAGCCGGGCGAAGATGACCAGAACCCTGGGCGCGTCGCCGCGATTGCGAACACGACCAGGATGCACCCCGCAACGAGGGTGAAGTCCCGCGGCACATGGAGTGCTGACAGGAATGCCCACAGCGGTAGGGCCAGCATCATCGCAAACGCCGCAAGGTCGAGCATTCGATGCCAGCGCGGCGCGCGAAACACCGACGTCCCCAAGACGCTGTGCGTGCGGAGACCTCGTCGAACCATCGCGCCGATACCGAACTCCAGAACCAGAACGGTTACTACGTACGCCGTGCCGACGAGCCACTCGGCTTGCTCCGCCAGAACGAAACCGACGAACACGAGGACCATGTGCACCACGTACATCCAAAGCACTACCTGGTCGTGCGCGAGACCCACGCCGTCGAGCAAGCGATGGTGCAGGTGTTTCCGATCCGGCGAAAAAGGACCGCGTCGTTCCGCCATGCGTCGTAGCGCCACCGATACGGTGTCGTAGACCGGTAGTCCAAGCACGAAAAGCAGCGCAAAGAAACTGACGCCTTGACCGCGACACGCGATCAGCAGGCAGCAGGTCGCCAGCGTGAAACCGATGAAGTAGGCGCCGTTGTCGCCCATGAACACGCGCGCGGGATGACTGTTGAAGCGCAGAAATCCCATCAGGCTTCCCGCCAGAGCAAGCATTAGAAACAACGGGATCGGCTCGTTCGTCTGATAGGCAATCGCTGCAATCGCGAGTGTCGAAACGAGCGCGAGACCGGCCGCGAGGCCATCCAGTCCGTCGGAGAGGTTGATCGCGTTCGTCACGCCGACGAGGAACAACAACGCGATCGGAAACGAGATCGCGCCGAGGCGCAACGTGGTGCCTTCGTACGACAAACCGATGTCCCACAGCGACATCGTCGCGATGACCCACGCTGCGGCGCCAAACTGCGTGACGAACTTGAGTCGATAGTCGAGCTCGCGATAGTCGTCGAGCAGACCGATCGCAAAGACAGCGACCGCGCCGATGTAGAAGGACAGGAGCTCCGGGTATTCCGGAACCAGCAGCAACGTCGGCACGATGAACCCGAGCAGTATCGCGACGCCGCCAATCTGCGGCGTGATCTCGCCATGCAACCTTCTGGCGTCTGGAACCGCCACGATGCTCGTCGCCCTGCCCCAACGAATGAGCGGCGGCAATGCCACCATGGTGATCAACATTGCGATGAGAAAGCTGACCACGCGGCTATCCCGGGAGGAAGGGCTGAATCTCAGTCCGCACCGCAGCAAAGAGCCGCCTAAGCGAACGTTCCGTCTCGAGTTCGTCGCCTGAGACGCCGATCGGGCTCATCAACCGCACCATCGCCCCATCGGACCGCCCCGTGCCCAATGAGTCGGTCAGCAGGTACCACTTCACCGCGTACTCGTCGGCAAGCACGCGACCGCGTTGCTCGAACCAGTAGTACACGAGCTGTTTGGCGGAACCTCTCGCGATCACAGCCCTGTTCACCGGCACCGGACGCCCCAAGCCGTCGTCGAGTTCGACCCGCTCGAGGCTTTCGATTTGCCATCCGCCACCGGGCAGGCACGTCCGTGGCGAGTGGACGGATCGACCTGCGAGTTGGCTGCGGTAGTAGGCGACATACAGATTCGCGACCGCACCGTCGCCACCGAGATAGTCGGCCAGCAGGTAGTCGTCGAGCTTCAACTCGTCGAGGTATTGCGCCTCGAGCGAGTGACGCTGTCCCTGCCATCCGCCATCGAGCATGAGTGGAAACTCGAGGAAATCCTGCCGCGCCGGCGTGGCGAGTTCGGTGGTGTGGGTCGTCACCGAGAACGCTGCAACCGCAGCGAGGCTCACCAGCGCGGCGCCTGACGCCGCAGCGGTGGCGGCGCGTGGCACACCTCGAGGCGCACCTTCCACGGTACCGATGTTCATGAGTTCGACTAACGGGCGCCGGTCGCCGCGCGCCCACGCGAGCACCCTTGCCTCCCCCAGAAGGCAAACCACGCACACGAGAAAAATGGACCACCCCTGGAACTCGTGCAGGAGCCCTTCGGCCATCGAGATGCCCCAGTGCTCAACCGTAAAGCCGATGATCGCGATCCGCAGGCTGTTCATGACGACGGTTACGGGTATCGCCGAGAGGAACAGCACAAGTCGTTGCCAGATCGGCGCCTTGAACAGATACGCGAAGATGAAGCTGAGCGTACTGAGCGGAAACAGGTAGCGCAGTCCATCGCAGGCTTCGAGTACCTGGAGCTGGTAAACGCCGAGATCGATGACGTTGCCCTCCAGATGCACCGGTATCCCGAACGCGCCGATGATCGCCACCCCGAGCTGCGACGAGAGCAGCTGCAATTGTCCCGACAACAGCTGATGAATCATGTGCGGCAGCGGCACCATGAACAGCAGCAGAAGCAGCGGGATCGCCGTCTGCCGCCACGATGCCGTTCCGAAAATACTGTAGAAGAGGCCAATCAGCGCGATGACGAAGCCGTATTGGGACAGCGCGTGAACGGCACTGAGTTTCCCCAGGCAGACGACTACTACACCGAACGTAACCAGCGCCACGCCCCAACCGGTGCCGCTGTCGCCAATCGCAATCGCGCCCCGGCGCGCATAGAGCAGATAGCCGCTGAGCGCGGGAACGAGCATTCCATGGCTGTACTCGGGCCGCACCATCCAATCGGAGATCAGCAGGGCAAGGCCCGATCGCGCGAGCCAGCACAGGGCGCCGAACGCACCGAGGGCGGCGAGCCAGACCACAGCGTTGCTCGTACGCGGCATCGATACTGCTCACATGCCCAGTCGAGACAGCGCGATGGCGATCGCCGCATCCAGCGGAATCACGAAAAAATGCACCCCTGCCAGCGCAGCGACTGCCACCAGCGCTCCGCCGCTCGCAGCTGCGACCATGCGATTGCGGATGCCGGCCGGCGCCGAATTCAGCGGAATGATCGGGATCGAACCGAGCGGCAGCGCGCCGACCAGTTGGTAGACGCTCTTTTCTCCGAACACGCGGGGATCCAGCACTTCGTAGCCGATCACGGTCACCATGCCGGCGCCGATGGACAACACCGCGCCGATGAGGAATATCAGCCAGCGCTTCGGTGATACCGGCGTCTCCGGTACCTGGGGCGGGTCGATCAACGTGAATTTCTCCCCCTTGCGCGCGACCTCCAATGCACTGGCCAGATCGGCTTCCATCTGTTTCGACTTCACTTCGGCGAATTTCTGCGAAGTGTTGCGGTAGTCCCGGGCGAGCTCACTGAAATCCTTCTCGATGCTCGGCGTCTTGGCGATGCGCTGTTCGATCTCGGTCCGCTTGGCTTCGAGCTGCGCACGCTTCTGCTTGAGGGATTGGAGCTCCATGCGCGACGTCGAAAGCCGCGTGCTGAGTTGGCTATAGGCGGGATTGGTCGGCTCGGCGCGACCCAGTCCGCTATCGACCTGCTGCCCGACCTGCTCAATCAGCGCGCTGATCTGCGCGCGCAGCACGATGACGTCAGGATGATCGTCGGAGTATCGCTCGCGAATCGCCGCGAGCTGCGCGCGAGCTCCCTCGAGCTGTTCCATCAGTTTGCCGTCGCGCTGCTGGACGCTGACCTGTGCGCGCAACCCGGCGATGTCGCTCTCGAGCCGGATCAGGTCCGGATGTCCTTCGTAATATCGCGCCTTTGCCGACGCATACTCGGCCTCGAGCGCCGCGAGTCGATCGGCCGCGCTCAGGATCCGCGCACCGGTTTCCGAATAGATCGCTTCGTAGGGATTCAGTAACGCGAGGTCGGATTCGAGGAAGGAAATACCGCTCTCGAGGTTGACGATCTGACGCCGCACTTCCGCGAGCTCAGCTTCCGTTCGATCGATCATTTGCCAATTGAGGCTGAGCAGCTCCGGCAGTTCGTTCACGTGAGCCTTCTTGAACTCCGCCAAACGCGCTTCCTGCTGCACGATCTCGTCATCGAGTTTTTCGGCTTCCGCGCTCAGGAACGCCGACGTTTCCTTGACGACAGCGTTGCGATTGCGCAGATCCTCCTGTTTGTAGAGCGTGACGAGTTCGTTCGCGACACGGAACGCCTTATCCGGAGACCGGTCCGTGAACGAAAGTTCGAAGGCGATCGTCGCCTTGGTCGGAACGCCGCGTCGCGGATCGATGAACTCACCCGAAACGAGGCGCAACGTGATCGCTTTCTTGATCGTATCGAGCAGATCCTCGGACGAGACCTTCCCGACCTTGTCCGGATACAGGTCGAACTGCTTGATGATCCGCATCAGGTTGTCGCGCGTCTTGATGCGTTGCTGAATCATCTCGATGCGTTGATCCGCATACGAGGAGATCGTCGTGCGCACCATGTCCGGCGGAATCTCCTGCTGCTCGACCAGCATCGTCGCTTTCGACTCGTAAGTGGCCGGAAGCGCGAACGTGACGACCATGGTCACTGTGAGCACACCAAGCAGCGCACCCACAAACGCACCGCGGCGGCGCTTGAACACTCGCACATACTCGACGAGGTCGAGATCGACCTTTTCCTCGCGCGCGTCGTCAGCAACGTCATTCATGGTTGATCCCGCTTGCCTCGCAGATCGCCCGAGCCAGAACGCCTGCGCTTCACGACTGCGACAGGCGATCGCGCAACGATCGCGCGTCTTCGATTCCGGTGAAGCGCTGCCCGGTCGCGATCGCGCTCTGGAAATAAGCCAACGCCTCCTGTGCGTTGCCCTTGTCCATCAGAACCTTGGCCAGGTGGTATTGGAGCAATGCGGATTTCGGCGCGCGCGCGACCGCGAGCTTCAGCACACGTTCCGCCGACTCGAGTTCACCGCGCTTGAAGTAGACCCAACCCAACGTATCGAGGTACGCAGCGTTGTCGGACTGCTCGAAATCACGGGTCAGCTCCAGCGCCTCGTCCAGGTTCGCAGGGCTCGGCTGGTATTCAGCGAGCAGCATGGCGAAGTTGTTGGCAATCGTTCGTTCGCGCACCTGATCCGCCGCAGCGGCCCGATAGACCTCGATCGCTTCGTCTGTCCGTTTCGCGGCTTGCAGCGCTTCGGCCAGTTCTATGGTCAATCTGGGATCGTTCGTCGCATCGATACCCTGACGCAGCACGCGAAGCTGCTCATCCACGCGTCCACGGGATTGTTCGAGGGCCGCGAGCGCGAGGTACGTCATCGCGAACTGCGGCCGCGCCTGCTGCGCCTGTGCGTAAAATGCCGCTGCCGCGTCTGCGTTGCCCTGACTCGCTTCGACATCGCCGAGGAACTTCTGCACGAGATACGGCTCCCGCACCAGCTTCAACTGTCCATTCAGCACTTCGCGTGCGCTGTCCGCCTTGCCGTCGGCGAGGTAGATCCTGACGAGGGTAGAGAGTGGTTCGGCCGCACCCGGCTGAAGTTCGAGCGCCTTTCGATATTGCTCAATCGCCCTCGCCGTTTCGCCCTTGGCCTGCAACGCCGCCCCGGCGTAAAAGGGACCTAACCCGCTGCGCGGATACAGGTTCGAAATCTCGTCGGCAACGGCGAACGCGTCTTCGTTCCGCTGCTGCCGAAGGTAGAGCTTGTACTTCAGCTCGAGCGCGGCAAAGTTGGTGGGCGCCAGCAGCAGCACCTCGTTCAGGACCGAATCGGCACCGGCGAAGTCACCTTGCACCGTCCGCACCTGCACGAGCGCGAGCTTCGCTTCTACACCGCCGGAATCGATCGCGACCGCGCGCTCCAGCGTCTCACTCGCGAGTTCGGCCTGGTCGTTCGCAAGGTACGCCGATGCCAGCAACCGATGCAGATCGAGATTCTGCGGGTCGTCACGTAACGCCAAGCGGAACTCGGCGATCGCCGCGTCCGGGTCGTTCGAAACCATAGCGACCTGACCGGCCAGCAGAATCGCCTGTTGATTCGACGGGTGGTCCTTGCGGACATCTTCGATCAACTCCCGCGCAGCGTTCAGATCCGATCGAGCGATGAGTTGCCGAGCGAGCGCGAGCTTCGCCTTGACGATGACGGTATCGGAGCTCGCGCCCGCGAGCACCTCTCGGTAGGTACGTTCGGCGTCGTCCGCGCGGCCGCTGCGCTCGAGGAATTCGCCGAGCACATAGTGCGTTTCGTCGTCTTTCGGATCCTCGGCCACGAACCGAGCGAATTCGGTCTCTGCTTCCTGAGCGGCACCCGTTTCTGCAAGGAACTGCAGATAGACCAAACGCGAGTCGCTGTCCTGCGCACGCGCACGCAGCAGCTGCTTTGCTTCATCGCCCCGCCCCGCTCTGGCCAGGCCTCGACTCAACACTACATAGTGCTGCTGCACGTTTGGCTCGAGTTCAGTCAGCACCTTCACCTGTGCGAGATAGCCGTCCTGATCTCCGGACTGATAGAGAATCTGCGCGTAGATGGCACGAAATCCCGGTGAAGCAGGACGCAACTTCACGGCGTTCGAGGCGACGACCGTTGCGCCGGCGACGTCCCCGCTGCTCACCATCAGCGCCGTCAACATCGGCACGGCAATTTCGTGCGCCGGATCCTCCCCGATCACGCCATCGAGAATCTTGCGAGCCTCGTCACGCGAGTCCTGCAGAACCAGCAGCGATGCCTGCAGCGCCCGTGCGTCCCTGTTGGCGGGCTCGATCTCGAGCACCTTGCGAACCTGTTCGCCCCCTCGGTCTGTGTCGCGGGCGAGCGTAAACAATCGCGCGAGGGCGACGTGCGACGGCACGTGTGACGGATCGACCTCGATCGCCGCGAGGTAATGCCCGACGGCCTGCTGCAGACTGCCGACCTTCTCGAAAGCCTGACCCGCCCCGAACCGCGCGTCTGCGTCGTTGGCGTCGATGCGCAGCGCGTTGAGGAATTCGACGCGGGCCTTTTCGAACTCACCACTTGCGAGAAACTCGTTGCCGCGTTCCTTGTATTTGGCCCGCGTCTCTTCCGGGTTGGCACACCCGCCCAGCACCGCGAGTGTCAACCCGACCAATATCCACACGACCGACCGCTTCGCCCGTTCGCTCCTCATTTCCACACCTTTCTCCGTAAGTCCATCCAAATCACCGGTAGGTCTTCAACGTGGCTTCGCGCGAACGATTGAGAATGGTGCCGACCACCGGTGTCTCGCCGATGAGTTCGAACACCCGTTTCAGGTCTCCCTTCCGGGTGACGCCTTCTCCGACCACGACCAGCGCCGCATCCACGTAGGGCAGGAACGAGATCACGTCGTCGCCCACCAACATCGGCGAAAGATCGAACAACACAATCCTGTCGCGGTATCGCGAAGCGAGCTCTCCGACCAGCGCCTGCGTTCCCGCACTCGCCAGAACTTCGGATGGGGAGTCGACGGGGTGGAGACACGGTAAAACCGCCATCCGTTCGTTCATCACCGTCACCAGCAACGAGCCGAGGTCCACGCTACCGTCGAAGTACCGTTCCAAGCCCTGCGCGACATCGAGTTCCAATGTGGTGTGGACGCTGGGGCCGCGCAGATCGAGATCGACGAGCAAGGCGGTGTAGCGCGTATCCTGCGCGATGCTGAACGCCAGATTGACCGCCGACAGCGTCTTTCCGTCATCGGGCGCCGCGCTGACGATGGCGAGCGTTCGGAATCCCTTTCGCGCCATGCGCTGCAACAAATGGGTACGCACCACTCGGTACGCTTCCGACGCTGCGTCGCGACCGGTTCCTCCGCACAGCCGCAGCCTCCGCTGCGCGGCTTCATCGAGTAGGATGGGCGCTCGCAAGCGTTTCCAGCCAAGCGGTCGCACCGCTGCCTTCGATTCGATTCGCAACAGCTCGACCTCCGCACCATCGACCGGTTCGCGAACCGTCCCAATCCGCGCGAGATCGAGGGATCGTTCGAACTTCTCCACTACATGTTCCACAACGGAGTACCCCACGAGGTGTATGACGCGCGTGTCATCGTCGATTGCCCATCTGGTACCGCAGGGTGACGGACACCCCGTTGCCTTCAATCGACTCGACGTCCTCGCTGTTCTGCGATCGGTACCGGTACGTGGCGGTGACGGCGACGTTCGGTCCGAGACGATGAGCGTAAGAAACCTCGGCGTTCACCCAACGCGTCGTGGTCAGCGCCACGAGTCGATTCGACGCAACCGACGTCTCTTCTTCCTCCGATGCGATCGAAGCGCCGATCGATATCGATGCGTCCGCGGACAGTTCGCGCGAGGCGTAGAAGTTCGCGGTATCACGGGTACGAAGTCGACCGAGCGAACTGGGCACGAGATTCCGGTGGATCCTTGCGCGCACAACACCAAGATCGAACGTGCGCGAAATTCCGAGTGCGCCGAGGTACTCGGGATCGTCGTCCTGCGTCGAGCTACTGAAGCGAGGCAGCCCCGGAAGCGCAAACGTCAGTTCGCTGGAATTCTCGCGGCGACGAACGCTGATCTCTCCTGTTAGCTCATACCTCTCTGCTGCCTCCCAGGCGAAGCCGAGGCTCGGTCCGATCGAGAACGCCTTCTGGCGCTCGGTCCCGATCTGCTGTCCCCTTATGAGGATCGGCGCCTCTTCGGTCTCGTAGGCATCCATCAGCAGCCGCGCTGACCCGACAAGCGTCGGCGCGATCTGATAGTTCGCGCCGATGCCCACCGTGCCGAAGTCGAAGTCGTTTCGATCGGGTGTCGGCGAGGCATAACGCACGCGGCTGCCACTCGCGTCGAGCGACAGCGTCGTGCGCGGCCCGAGTTCCCGCGTCGTCTCAACCGCGAACCAGCTGGTCCGCTCCTTCTCGTTCGCCGCCGCGAACGCGTCGGTGTTCTGCACGCTCAACAGCGTGTCGCGCGAACGGTATCCGACGGACGCCTGACTTCGACCCAGGCTGTACTCGTGCGACGCGCGCATCGACACCAGGTACTCCTCGGCGTCGGGCAGCTCGTTCGATTCGAAGTCGGTCTTGAGCACTTTGCCGTCGAGCGCCAACTCAGACGTCGGCGCGACGAGGCTCGCGGTACCCTGCAGGCTCGCCTCGATACCTACCGACGCGATCTCGTCTTCGTTGAACAACCAATTGTCGTCGGCGACCGCGCCGGAGTCCGCGTCGGCGCTCCACTCGAACGTCGATCCTGCATGCGCGTAACCAAACCAGCAGAGCGCTATGGCGAAGAGGGCGGCTCGCATGTCATGGCACCATGATCACGTCGCCGTTTTCGAGCAGAATGTTCTGGTCGAGCTTGTGCCCGTGCTGGACCTGCGAGTAGTTGAACTCGAACGCTTTCGGCACGCCTCCGACGCGGCGCAGGATCTTGATGTCGTCGAGCTCGGCATACTTCGCGGCGCCGCCGGCGAGGCTCAATGCCTGCATGACGTCGAGACTCTTGGTGAACGCAAATGCCCCTGGACGATTCACCTGTCCGATGACGTAGATCCGATTTCCCAACACTTCCTTAATGGTGACCGTGACGGCGGCCTGCTTCATGAATCGCGTCGTCAATCCGGTTTCGATCTCTTTGCCGATCTCCTCTACGGATTTGCCCTCGACGTGCAGACTGCCAATCAGCGGATAGTTGATTCTCCCGTCGGGCGACACCGTGACTTCACGCTGCAGTTCGGGCTCGCGCCAGACGGAAATCTGCAACACGTCGCTCGGTTGCACGCCGTATGTCGCATCCACTGCGGGGCCAGGCGTTTCGAGCGTCGCGACTCCCTCGTCGACAGACTGCCGAGCGCTTCGTTCGTCGACGGTCTCTGCGTCATAGGGCTCGCCGGCGGGCTCGCCAGACGGTTCAACGTACGGCTGTGCGCCATACGGCTTTACGCCGTACTCTTCGAGCAACGGGCCGGTTTCCTCCGATGGCGTCGAATCTGTCGTGACGTCTGTTCGGGGCGCGGGCTTCGACGTGCTCGAGTCCGAGTCCGACTGACCCGTCGCGGGGTTGACGTCCTGCAGCCATTCCGGAAGGGTCTGCGCGAATCCGGGGCAGCTCCACAACAAAGTCGCCGTAGCGAGCACGCCTATTCTGTTTCTCATGCGAAGCCTCACTCTCGCAAAGTCCGGCAACGTCAGGCGGGCTGCTGCAGTTCGGGCTTTCGGAACAGGTACTTCGAGTAGAGGTACTTGCGAAAGTCCTCCATGACCGTTTCCGGGTCGTTGTGCAGGTCGGTGACTTCGGAAAGCCTTGCGTAGAGCCGCGTCACCTCGAGGCCCGCCATGAGCAGCAGACCGACGTCTTCGCGGTCGACGCGCCGATCGCTTTCGATGCCATCGTTGAGAATGCCTTCGAGTCTGCTTTCGTCGAGATCGAAGTACGACGTCAGTTCGTTGCCGAACTCGACGAACACAGGGAGCAGGCTCGCACCCTTCGACTCAATGTCGTGCAGCGGCGACAACCGCCCGAGGACGTGTCGCAAGGCGAATCGAATCAGGTCCGACTCGGTGACTCCGAGGCGCTCTGAGACTGCCTTCAGTCTCCTGAGATCGGCGCCCGCTAAACGCACGGAATACGCCCGACTGTCTTTGTCTCCGGCCAACCTGCCCCCCATCAATCTCGTTATCACGTGTCCGATTTTCTTGTTCTGTTCTGTATTCGCGATCGAGTGAGTTGTCTCATCGATCGCCATCCACTGAACCGAATGTAAGGCGCGCATATTTCAATCACGTTTCAAAGCGAGCGCGTACGCGAATAAAAAGCCCCCTTTCGGGGGCTCTTCTTTCGAATACGTTTGTATTTCGATCGCGCTACGCGATCGATCTGCGTCGCCTCAACAGCGCGCCGATGCCCAGCATCGATCCGAGCAGAAGCCCGGCAGCCGGTAACGGAACCGGCGCGAAATTCGCGGCAGCGACGAAGTCCTGAAAGTCCTCGTCACCATCGGGGATCGCAAGGTCTTCGAACGCGAGAAGGAACATCGAAGTGCTGAACGTCGTTCCGCTGAACGCTCCCGACGTGAACGCCTGCCCGCCTCCCATATAGCTGTACAGATGGTCGGCCGAGTCGACGTTGAACGAGGGCTGGCTGAAGAAGGTGTTGTTCTGCGGAGTCCGCAGGAAAAAGCCGAACTCTTGTGTGGCGAATTGACCGCGCACAACGCCGTTCAGCAGAACGTCGTACGACGACCCGTTACTCATCAGCTGAATCATTGCCGACGCCCCAGGACCATCCGGCCCGGAGAACACAGTCACCTGGCTCTGCGCATGCGCAAATGGATCGTAGATCCCGAACACGTTCTGATTGGCGTAGCCGGCAATTTCGACCAGTACCGTTGCAGCGACCTGCCCAGGTGCCGTCCACAGTTGATCGTGGTCCGAGGCAAGACAATCGTCAGTCGCGCTGACGGATCCGGGAGCCAGAATGCTGTCGAAGACGCCCTGCAAGGAGGTCTCCGATGAAGTACCGAACGTGCAGGCCGCGTGCGAGCCTCCGGCGAAGCACAGCATGATTACGGCGAGGGCCATCTCGATTGATCTCGCCATGTCCCACCCTCTGCACGCGCTGATACCCACGATGTACCTTAGGCGACGAATGTGACACTGACGCGAACGATATGTTACGGCGTAGCCGCTGCCGATTGTTCCGGTTCGGCCGCACCGAGACTCCCGACCTCCGGAGCGGGTAAAGCGCCGATCTTCGTTTCATCCTTGAGCTGCATGTCTTCAGCCATGCGCCGATATTCGTCCATCAGGTTTTCGAGTTGCACGCGCTTCAGCTTCGTGACGGGTTCGCGTTGCATCAACGACGTGAACACGCCTTTGCGTTCGTAGAGATCGATCAGCTCGAGATCGGCCTTGTACAGCGCCTCGTTGTTGCGTTCGCACGTCTTCACGCGCTGGTCGTAGTCGGCCAGGCTCGACGTCAGCCTGTCCCTCTCTTCCTCCACTCCTCGCATCATGACCACGGTCTCGCGAAATTTCTCGACCAACTGCTCGAAGCGACCCTTCAGTGTGTCGAATGACCGTTGCAGCGAATCCGCCTTGGCCTGCGTGTTGACGAGATCCTGAGCACTGCGACCGAGTTTCTGGTTGCCGGAATCACGTTCCTTAAGGACCGCCTCCAGTTCCTTCTTCGTTTTGGCGAGTTCCGCCTTCAGCTTCGCATTGTCCGCGCTTAGCTCGGTCTTCTCGGTATTCATCTGTTGCAACATCATCTGCAGGCGCGCGGTATCCCCGCCTTCGCGCCTGGCAGCCTCGCCCCACGCATTACAACTCGTCGACCAGAAGCTGACGAAAATCAACGAAGCGATCGCGCCCCTCGACGTCATCGTCAGAACTTCGTGTTCAGATCGACCTGCACGATATCGATGCCGAACGGCGGCCCATCGATTTCGTTCGCGGTCAAATAGCGCAGTCGCATCCAGGTGTTGCGCGCAATTCCGTAAAGAACGTCCACCGCCCAGCCTTCGGCGTCGGTTCCGCCACGATGGAAGTCACTGTCCGTAAACGCATCCATCACGGCGTCGCGCTCGAGGTGGCGCAACTCGCCGGCGACGCGCCATCGCCCGAAGCGGTCGACGTCGTTCATTCCAACTGACAGCTCGAGTCGATACCCGTCCGTCTTGTCGGGGACCATGGTGCCCGTCGCCCTGAAAATGTCCTGTTCGTCGTAGCCGACGTTCTGAACGTAATCGCCGGTCACCTTCACGTGTATCGGATCGTCCGCACCGGGCATCTGCAGCGGTCCCGAATCGAACACGAACGCCACATCCACGAGTTGATAGGCCGCGGCCAGCGCGAACAGTCCGGTGTCCGGCTGCAGATCGTTGCGGATGTCGAACATCGTGTTGCCTTTCTGCACGAACGACGGCGCCGTGAAATCCTCCTTCGTGCTACCGGGGGCGTTGCGAGTGCCGTTGACGTTCGAGAAGTCGTAGTACGCGAGACCCAGACTCAGGCTGGAGCCACCCAACGTGAATTGGCCGCCAAGCTGCGCTGCGAGCAGATACTTGTCGCGCGATGAGAGCTCAACCTCATCCAGCGGAAAGTACCCGGCCGTCAGGAACGCTCGATGATTCGCGCCCCATAGTTCAAACGGCAGCAGGCCGGTCGCGGAAAGCCCCTCGAACGTCAGGTCATCGTCGAACACCAGGTTCGTCGAGAGAAACGGATTCGCAAAGCGTCCCCCGCTGAACACGAGGTATTTCGAGCGGTACTGCGCATAAGCCAGATCGACGAACGCTTCCCACGGCGCATCGTACTGGCCGAGCGTTGCATTGCGCGTCACTGGGTTGCCCTCGTTGCCGGTGGTAATACGCAAGCCCATCGACCAATGGTCGGATACTCGCGTCTCGAGGCCGAAGCGCAGCCGTTCAGTCATCTTGTGGACGTCCTCGGAAACGTTGAGCAACGCGTCCTGGCCCGCCGCGGCGATGCCGCCCGCCTCGTTGATGGCCTGAAAGTTCCGATAGAACCCCTCAGTGTTGTCGCTGGCGAACAGGACGCTCTCGCTACGAACACGCACGTCGGCGCGCCAGGTAATGTCGGAGATCCATGCGGGCAGCGCACCCGGCACACCCCAGCCGTCCTGCCGCGCCTCTGCCATGACTTCCTGCGACACTTCCTCTTTCAGTTCGCTCTTGATCTGTTGACGCAACTCGTCCTTCACGATCTGCGGGACGTACGCCACGCGCACCGCGCCGGGTTTGGCCGCTTCCGATTGGCGTTGCCGTGCAAACTCCTCGAGCGCTTCCTTCTCGGCCTTGTCGACAATTGCGCGCGCTTCCGTTTCGGAGATCACGCCGTCGGCTACCAGTTTTTCCAGGATGCTAACCATCGTGTTGCGCAGCGTGAGCAGTTCCTCAGTCTGTTCCGCGTGCGCTGTCACCCCGGTCAACAGCGTCATCAGCAAAGCCACGACTGCCACCTTTCTCACAGCTTCACCTCACTACACCCGAGATACGATGCGCAGCCGCAGCGGTTGCGGCATGTCGGACGGCGGCGGTTCCTCGAAGCGGGGGATGGCTTCGATCGCATGCGCGAGCGCCTCGTCCAGATCCGGCTTGCCGGTGGAATTCAAAAGGCGGAAGCGCTGCACGCGTCCGTCACTTTCTATCCACACCTGAACCACCACGGAATAAGTCGTCGCGCGAACGTCGTCGTGCGACGAGAGAAAGTCGAGCAGCTGATCCTTGATCCGCCCGGCATACCACTGGTGACGGGAACCGCCTGCCAGCAGGTCGCGCCCCCCTTTACGACCGACCAAGCCGAACGCATCGGAGCCCGCGACACCGTCCGCATCGAGACCGAGCGACTCGCCCGGTACGTCTGGCACGTCCGGGCCTTCGACCACCGGTTCCGGATCCGGAAGCTTCACCTCTTCCTGCACTTCAGGAGGCGGCGGCTCCATCTCCGGCGGCGGTGGCGGCGGAGGTCTGAAGACCTGCACCTGAATGACCTTCTTCTCCGGCTTCGCGTCCTGACCGAGAAACTGAGTGGCGAACGCGACGACCCCGACGGTCACTACGAACAACGCACCGGCGATTGCGATTCCGGGAAGCGCGCGGCGAAGGGGAGACATCTATTTCACCACCCGCTGCGTGACGAGCCCGATCTGGGTTATGTCGAGCTTGCCCAGCATGTCGAGCACGTCGACGACGCGCTGATACGCGACGTTCGAGTCGGCTTTCACGATGACGGGCAGGCTCGGATCGACCGCCTTGTACTGACGCAGCAGCGACTCCAGTTCACTCGTGGAGACGACGTATGTATCGAGATAGATCGTTCCGTCGGCCGTGATTGAGATGGCCTTCGTGCGCGACTCTGCCAACGACGGCGCCTCGCTCGCTTTCGGCAGATTGACCTTGATGCCTTGCACCGTCGCGGTCGTCAGAATGATGAAGATGATCAGCAGCACGTATGCCAAGTCGAGCATCGGAGTGACGTTGACTTCGTCGTAAGGCTCGTTTTCTTCATTGATCTTCATTTGTCACCCGCCTCCGTTCGTATACATGTCTCAGCTATATGTCTCAGCAATGCTCGCAATGAACTCGTCGAGGAACACACGATCTTCGGCGACGATTTCCCTGATGCGCGTGCCCAGATAGTTGTAGCCAAACAACGCCGGTATCGCGACGCCGAGTCCCGCCACCGTTGCTACGAGCGCGGCGGCGATTCCGGGCGCGATGGCATTGACGTTGACGTCACCGCTCGCGGCGATTGCGGCAAACGTGATCATCACGCCGACCACGGTACCTAACAGACCCAGAAAGGGGCCACCGCTCACCGACAACGTAAGCAGCACCATCTGATTGTTCAGCCGCTGCGACTCCCGCACGCTGGTCGCATCGAGCGAAGCCTTGATCGCGTTGATTCCTTCCAGTTTCAGAACCGCGCCGTTCGCGGATCGCGGCGTGGTCGTCTTGAGTCGCGAATTGAGGTCGTGCATGCCGGTTCGATACAGGTGGTAGAGCGTCGAACTCGCGAAGCCTTCGCGGCCACTCAACGCTTCCGCCAGGTCGGATCCCTGCGCTTCGATCTCCTCTGCCGATTCGACGTGATAGAGGTCTGTAATGTCCTCGGCCGAGTAGAAGGCCTTCAGAAACTTGGCGTTGTCGGCGCGAATGCGGCGGATGACCAACCCCTTGACGATCATCACGTACCAGCTGAGCACGGCCATGATCAAAAGCACGCCGATGACGACCCAACCGTCGACCGTCACGTTGCGCAACGTGGTGGCGAAATACGATTCCTGATCACCCGCTTCGCGCTGCGCGTCCTCGCCGAGCGCAAGCAGCGTTGCACCCATGCCTTCGCCGCGCGCGGCGAGCCCAAGCCAATCCTGGCTTCGAGCGACCGAGGCGACGCCCACCTGATCAATCACCGCGCCGGTCAACGCTCCGCCCCCGTCTGATCGGGCGCCGACCGTATAGCTGCCGCTAGCGGTGACCGGCGGAACCGGTCCTTCTCCTGAGAGCCCGCCATCGATGTAGAACCGCGCCTTCTCGGCGTCGAGAACCACGGCGACGTGATGCCACGTCTCGGTTCCGAGGCCACCGCTTGCGACGACTTCGATCGGCGGCTGCCCGGCGGATGCGATGACGGTCAGCACGGGCGTCTGATCCCGGATCGTCAGTGCGATGCGGCCGTTGCTGGGATCGGCGACCTCGACCAGCGTGCCGTCCTGCTGCGATTGGTCGAGGCGGACCCAGGCCGAAAACGTCCAGCCCTTCGTAGATTGCACGTTCAGCGACGGAGACGCGGCAATCCTGATCAAGCCCTTGCCGTCGAAACGCGCGCCGCCGCCGATGAGTGACGCCTGCTCGTAAGTCGCCGTGAACTCCGTCGGCTGATTGCCGTATGCGGTCTTGTCCTTCGGCGGGCCGGTGGGGTTGTCGAACTGCAGCACCAGCGACTGTGCCTTGTCGTAAGTCTGGGTCGCGTTGCCGCCGGCCGGCGCTTTCGAATTGCCGTAGTACATCAGCAGGCTCTGCGTCGTGGACTGCGGTTGAACCGTGCCGGCCCGTACCCACACCAATGCGATTTGCGCGGTTGCGTCGAACGCCTCGACGTTGAACGGCAGCGGCGTGAGGTCATCCGACGCGACGAAGCGCAAGTCATCGCCGTTCGGCAGCATGTCGGTGAAGAAGCCGAAGTTACCCATGTGCAGGCGAACCAGCACCACGCCGTCGTCGACCGGCTGTGCGATGTTCGCGCCCGTCGCGGTCGTGTTCAGCGTGATGGGCTTGCGGAATTCCCAATCATCGTTCCACCACGCTGCTGCCGGCATGCAAAAACACGCCAGCAGCAAAGCCGACAAGAGCTGCTTCATCGTTCCAATCCCCAAAGGGATTGTGTTTATACGTCGCTCACGTCACAGGTTTGTGACAGCTCAGCCGCGCTTCTTGCACTCGGGGTCTTTGGGATCACACGCGTCTCCTTCTTCCCCGAAACCTTCGAGCAACACGTCGAGCCAGGCGAGTGCCGATTGCGACTCACTCTGCTCGTTAGCAGCGGACGATTGACTGGCTGCAGACTCGGCGATCGACTCCGCGGCGCTCGCCGCGGTATCGCCGACGCCGGCCAGATCGGATGACAAGACCACCGTGTCCGCCGGGGCACCCACGAAGCTGCCGACTTCGATGTTGTCGCGTCCGATCACGTCCGTCGCTGCAGTAAACAACCGTCCGGGGGTGCGGATGCCGGCATCCCCCGCGTCCACCACGCCGTTCGGCGTGCTGAGCAGGATGTCAGGGAGTTGGCCCGAGGTGCCGTCGTCCGCGGCGATGCCGCTGCCGCTGACCTCCGGTGGAACCACTTTGAGGATCGTGTCGTTTTCGCCGACGACCGCGCTCAACGCCGGTGTGGCGAGCGTGGTCTTCGCGCCCCGTCCCGCGTCGATGTCGCCGTCGTTGGACCAGATGTCGATGTCGCCGCCGTTCAGCGAGAAAACGCGCGACCGATTCACCTCGACATTGCCTTCTGTGTAGATGTTGATGTCGCCCCTACCCTGCGACACGATTCCGAGCTCCGACGCGTCCTTGCCCGTTCCGAATGCCACCGTCAGACCGACGTTGAGTTCGCCGCCCGGGACGAGCACATCGATGTCGCCGCCATCGAGCGTCTGGATGCGCGAGAAAAAGAGCCCGACGTCACCCTGGAAATCGTCGGCGTCCGGAAACAGGCTGCGCGTTGCATTGCGACCGCGGTCGTACGCAACCTCGATATCGGCGGCGGGCGCGCTTTGTGCGATCAGTTGGGATGCCGCGAGGCCGGACGCCTCCAACTCGCTGAACAACACCGTGAACGCCGCCTCCCGTTGGTCTGCCGCCGTCGCCGCATCGAAATACGCGAGGGCATCCGCGGCCGAATCGAACGCGGTGCCGAATACCTTCTCGAGGACCTCGAGCGCGTCGGGGGAAGTGGTGAGCGTGGTGGCGAGGAACCCTCGCAGGTTCGGTTCGCCCGCATTGCCGGCGAGAATGAGCACGTCGGCGCCCTGGTCCGCCAGCGCCGGATTCTCGAGATCGCCTATCGTCACGATTCCGTCCGAGGTGCCGAGATCGATGGAGCGGCCGGCCAGCACTTCCAGCTTGCCTGGACCCGCCACCTCGATGACCCGCGTGTTGACGATGACCTGGCCGGTCTCGGGATCGCGGCTCGCGAGTATCCGCACGTCGCCACCCGCCTGAATGTGTGTCGTATCGCTGTCGCGGACGTGCTGGCTCTGCACGCGGAAAACGTTCACTTCATCGCGCGCGACGACACTCAGACGTTCAGCGGTGCTCAGCGTCAGCCCCGGCGCATCGACCGACCCGGTGATCGCTTCGACCGAACTGCCTTCGGGATCGTCAGTGTGCACGGGGACGGCGGCGTGCAGATTGCCCGGCGTCGCGCCGGCAAACTGCAGCCGCCGCTCTACCGAGTCGAGGTTCTGTTGCGGCGCGTCCGGGCGCGGCATCAGCGCGGCGTCGGCGTCCGAAACCAGCACCACGCTCGGAATCTCGGGTCCTTTCACGTTGCCGTACGCAGCCAGCGACAGGTTGCCGTTCGCGGTGGGAAACAGGGTCAGGTCGTCGAGGATCGAGATGTCGCCCGACGCTGCGACGGCGCGCAACGTACCCGGCAATACACTGAACGGCGTCTCGCTGCGCGCGATGTCGCCCGGCGGGTCGAAACCTTCCGCAACGCGCTTGGTATCCACATTGAATACGACGTCGCCGGTCAAACTGCCGACGTTCAACTTCGCGTCGGGCGTGTACGACGAGTAGTAGGTGATTTCCGAAGAGCTCTGTAACCGTCCGATGGACTGCGTCAGAAGGGTCGGATCGAACGACGTCTCGAGCAACACGCTGTCGCCGCCCCACAATTCGACCGCAGAACTGCTCTGCGCCACGACGAGTCCCAATCCATCGGCGCCCGGCCGGATGTTTCCACCGGCACTCGCCTGACCCTCCCCGCCACCGACATAGAGCACGCCGCCGACAAGATCGCGGCCGGCGTCGATCTCGACCTCGGCCGCGCTCAGGCGTTCGAAGCTGTTGTCGGTATAGGTGACGACCGGTTGCCCGTCGACCAACGCTCCGCTCGCATCGCCGGTATGGTTCAGCATTTCCGGCGCCACTACCGAGAGGTCCGTGATGTCCCGGCCGGCCCGGATGCGCACATCGCCGCCGCCGAATGAACCAATGTTCTGTTCAAACGCCGGTAACGGTTGCCCGGTCGGGTCGAAACGCTGGAACGCGACGCCGAACATGGTCGGCATCGTCGTGACGTCGAAGAACGGCCCGCCGAACCGCACCATATATTCACTGATGAGTTGGCGGCTGCGCGCCCCTCGCACGTCGCCCATCGCCGCGATGTCGATCGCGCCGCCGCGGTCGGGGAACTGGACGTCGTGCAGAATGAAGAATCGAAACAGTTCGTCGAAGCCCGGCATCTCGCGCCGAACGCCGGCCGTATACAGCGTCGACGTCGGGTCGGCGAGCACGAAATCCTCGCCCGCGCGGACGGTGATGTCGCCGGAGCCCGTTCTGACGGTCGTGTTCGCGCCGATCGTGAATGAACCGACACCGCCGATCACCGCGAACGGATCTGCGGCCGACGCGTCCGACCCGGACACGAACGCCAGACTCCAGCTCGGGTCGTCCTGCAGGGTATCGGCGGGGAAGACGTTGCTCGGTCGGAACCCATCGGAAATTGACGCGTTCACGTTCACGTCGCCGCCCGCGGTCATGAGGAAGCGCCCCGGCTGCGTGCCGAAGCGCCAACCTGCGAGATCGAGCGCGCTCGACACCGCCAGATCATCCGGTGCACTGACCCGGGTTCCGAACACGAGGTCCACGCCGCTCGCGAGCGCGAGGTTGTTGCGCAGTTCGTCCTGCATCGCTGCGCGACCCTCAAGGATACCGCGCAGCAGGGTCGCGTCGTCGCTCCCGAAATCACCGTCAGCTACCTGATACGACGACACCAGTTCGACCCGTTCCACCAGGCCCGTCGTGTCGGCGATCGCTGCGCGACCTGCGAGATCACCGGCGTCCAACACGCGGGCCACGATCCCGCCCGTGGCGGTCGATCCCGTCTGCGGCGCGAACGTCACTCGAGCATTCTCGCCGAGCGCCTCGAGCTCGAGCTTGACCGATTCGCCGGAGACACTTCCGCCGAACGTGGCCGCATCGGACCCGTACAGTTGCGCGCGACCGCGTTCGCCTAACACCAGTTCGCCGTCGAAGGTCGTGGCTCCATCATCCGCTGCAGCGGAAAACCGGTGTGTCTCGATCCGGTCACTGGCGCCGAACACCAGATCTCCGGATCGCTGCCGATAGAACTGCTCGCCGAGAAATCCATGTTCGCCGTTTGCGGCCGCAACCAACCCGTCGACATTGCCGATCGTCTGCGCATCGACGCGAATCGCGCCATCGGCGCCGCCGATGAGTGCGCTCGCAAGCGTCGCCGTGCCGTTGCGTGCATCCACCCGCAGCGCACCGGCGCGTTGCGGCCCCGAAACGTCGAGGATCGCGCCGGCTTCGGCGATTACGTCTCCCTCCGACGCGATCGAGATCTGGCCGCCCGGCGTTGCAATCGACTCGACGACCCCTTGCACCACGCCGCCGGCAACATCGACTCGCGCGCTGTCCCGCAGCCCTACCTTGGCATCGTCGCCGGATGCGACGAGGGATACCGAACCGCTTGCGGCCCGTAAGGTAGTCGCCACTTCGACGCGCTGACCCGAGAATTCCAGACTCCCCCCCGGCAACTCGCCGGATTCGGCCGCGCTGGTTGGCGAGGAAAGCGTGTTCGTCAACGTCACCGCGCCTAGCGAGGAGACTTCGAGCGCCGAATCACCCGATTCCGCTACCACGAGCGGCGTATCGAACGTCACATCACCCGCAGCGGTAAGGCCACCTGCGCCGTGCGCAAGTACGCGATCGGCGGCCGTAAGACGAACATCGCCGAAACCGTCGACGGTCGTGATGCCCGCGCCGATCTCGACGGTGGTGGCATCCACATGGAGCTTGGCATTGCCGGTCGTCGGCGCGGCCGGAGGTGAAACCGACGAGGAGTTGCGCAACGCCACCGTGTCAGCTGCGAGTGTCAGCGACTCCGCGCCGCTTGCGCGTATTAAAGGTGCATCGATCTCGACGCGACGTGCCGCGAGCCGCAGATCGTCGACGACGTCGATCGCCTCACCGACCCCCAGCACCAGTTCGTCTGCCTGAGCGGCGGCGAGCGTTTGCTGTCCTATCGACGTGACGCCGGGCTGTCCCTGAGATGTGTTCTCGATGACCAGGCGTTTCGAGTACAGATCGAGACGGCCGCCTTCGACGCGTATTTCTCCGCTCAGCTCGGCGCTGCCGCTGGCCTGCACAGCTACTGTTCCGACCGACTCGACGTTCGATCCCGCGGCCAGTGCAAGCGTGCCTTCGTCTGCCGAAGCGCCATCGGTCCGCTCAACCAGAATGCGGTCTTTCGACGTGATCAGGATCGCGTCGTTGCGTTGCGTCGACAGGCTCGTGGTCGTCGACTCGGAACCCGCATCGACCGCCGCGACCGTCGCGCCGGCTGCGACTTCGATCCGATCTCGTGCGGCCAATACCACTTCACGCTGCGCCAACGACACACCGGCGCCGACGCTGACGGTGGACGCCTGCGCCTCCACCGAAATCGCACCCGACTCGGTCGTTCCGTTCGAGCGGCCGCCGATCAACAGGCTGCCGACTACCAGTTCGTCCAATTGTGTATCGATCAGGGTCGTGACACCTTCCGCCGCAACGGCCGAACCGGCGACGATCGCTATCGAAGGTGCCGCGAGTTCGAGCCTCCCATCGCGACCGGCAGTCGCGCCGCGGGAAACCACCGACCCCAGCAGATCGATCGTTCCGGAGGCTTCGAACAACACGTTGCCGCTGTCGCGCGGTGCATACGCGTTGGCATCGTCGGCCGGGAAGAACGTGTTGGCCGACGTCAGGTCGTACTCCGAGTAGAGGCCCGCCACAGAGCCCGGTTGCACCCTGAAACCCTGCCAGCGGTCGGCGGAGGACTGCGTTCCGAACCCGGTGAAACGTCCCGCGACCACGGGCGTACCGTCGATGTCGAACCGGGTCTCTCCCGGCACGAGGTCGTAGAGTCCGCCCACCGGCGTCACCAGATACGCCCCCGGCAACAGCGCATAGCGCGCGGGCAGTACGACGAACTCGCCATTCGGCAGCGACGCGTCGCCGTTCAAGACCACGCCGCTGTCAGCACCGTAGAGGAAGTTCCGCGACTCATAGGCGTCGAACGGCGCCAGCGGCAGATTGCGCGTCGGCAGAATGGCAAACATCGACCCGACGTTCTCGCTCGCGAGGAAGTCGCGGGTGCCCCCGGGACCGGCAATGAACTCATACGCCTGCAGATCGCCGCCACCGGACGCATCGACCACTGCGCTTTCCGCGAGGCGGACGCTAGGTGCGGTCAGCGCGACACGTGGACGCTCGAGCGATTCGAGCAGTTGGACGGTGCCGTTGGGCATCGGGTAGATCCAATCGAGCCCACCCTGTGTCTGACCGAACAGTACGAGTTCGTCGATCCGGGTCGACAACTGCGCGCCGGCGCTCATGTCGATGGAACCGGATGCATCCATCACGATCTGACCGCCGGGTGCGAACAGATGCGGCGAACCGAGGATGTTCACCGCGACGAAGTCGACGGAGCCGCCGTACGAGAACACGTCGCCGGCACTCGGCCCGGCACTAGGCCCGGCACTGCTGAAAGTCAGCGACGCGTCGGCCCCGGTGAGCTCCACCCGGTACTGCGACAGCGTGGTCGGATAGATCCGCGATGCGTTCAGCGTGACGTTCGCCGGCGTGTCGAGCCCGCCGATCAGATCGCGCGCGAGAGAGTCCTTCAAGGTGCCCCGCAGGCGGATGTCCGATGCGGCCCGCAGATCGACATCTGCGAATCCGCTCAATTGCGTTTGTCCGATCAGATCGAGAAATGCTGCGTCGACATCCAACTGGCCGTTGCCGGCGACCGACGGCGCCACGGTATCGAAGAAGGCGGGTCGGTCGTATCCGAGCGCCGTGTAGCTCGCCGACAACTTGGCGACGCTATCGCCCTCGGCGGCCAGGATCGGCGCATACACTTCCAGGCTGCGCGCCATGCTCAGGTCGGTATCCGCCTCGAAGACGATTCGCCCGTCGGCCGGTTGCGTCGAACCGGGTAACGCCGGGACGTTCACCGCTCGTAACACCAGCGAATCGAATCCGGACTGATCGATGCGATCTGGAGCGAGCTCCACCCGGCCCTGCAGCGTGTTCGGAATCGGATCTCCGTATTCGAAGACCGGCGGCACGATCTCGTCGACGATCGCGAGCACGCGCTCGACGGCCGAGAACTGCGAAGCCGGATCGAAGAACGGATTCTCTTCGGGCACTTTGCGGTCGTTGGCGTCGATCGTGAGCTCGAACCGTCCGCCCCGTCCGTCGTCGCGGCTGGCGGCGCGATCGTTGAGTGCATTGAAGGTGCCGCCGATCAGACCGCCCTCCGCGGTCCTGATGGACAAACTGCCAGCGTCCGACGCGAGCCACGTCGGCGTCAGCACGTCCGGGTCCGTGCGGGTGATGTCGAGCAATGCAGCCGTTCCGCCGACATCGTATCGAACGGTAGGTTCGGAGATGACGTATCCGCGCTCGGCGTCGATCGCGATCTCACCACCGTTCAGCAGCGCGCCATCGCGCAGACCGAATTCGGTAGGGCGGGCTATGAACGTGCCGTGCACGTCGAGCACCGAGTTCGATGCCAGTCGGATGTTCTGCGACGGGTTGAAGCCGGTTGTACCCGTCGGCGCGGCGATGTGCAGCTCGATGTTCCCGGCCGGCGCATGCAACGCGGCAGAATCGAGCCAGATGCTACCGGTCGTTTCGAGATCGATTGTTCCGGTCGGGTCCACAACGAGGCTCGATCCCGGCAGCATGACAATGCCGGATTCGGGATCGAACGACGCGCCGCGCGAACTGGCGTAGCGCAACGTCAGGTTGGCCGGCGCCCGTTCGTACTCCGGCAGCAACTGTACGAACGCAAAACGCGACAGCGGCTGGTTGGATGCCTGCGTCTGGTACGAGGCCGGCAAGCCATAGTTGATCTGCCTGGGCCGTATCGACGACCCTCCCGCCACCACGACGCCATAACGATTCGCGCCGATCGAGACGTTTTCGAAGCCGTTGGTGCGAAGCAGAAAACTCGGAATGAACGCATCCACCTTGGGGATGAAGTCGAGATCCTCGAACGGAAGCAGAATCGGGAAGTCGTCTTCACCCGCATCGGGTCCGAGTACCGGGTTCACTATGTCCCGCTGCAGCAACGCCAGCGCGTTGGCCTGCAGCGTGAGGCTGCCGCCGTGCTGCAACGCAAGCCCCGACATCTGCACGGTCGGAATGAATTTGCTTTCGCGCTCCGGCGTCGACCCGCCAACCAACGAGATCGCTCCGCTGCGACCCGCCTCCAGCGATCCGTCGGCCTGCAGCCAGGCACCCCCGTTGACGCTGAGCGACGCCGACGCAGCCATGATCAGGTCGCCTTTGGCCGCGATCGAAATGCGTCCACCGTCGATCCACACAGGATCGAGCGGGGCGTTGCCGCGTATTCCGAAGTCGTTGATCCACAAACCGGAAACGTCGACGCGCGAACCCTCGCCGAAGCGGATGTTGCCTTCGTCGATGCCACCGAAAATGCTGCTCGATAGCGACAGCGACCCTCCCTGCGACTGGAAGCTGCCGCCGAACAGAACGTCGGTCGCTTGTGCCTCCAGCGAAAAACCGCCGGGCAGAACGAAGTGCACCTCCGGACCGAGATCGAAGGCACCGAGCGTCAGTATCCGAGCGGTCCGAATCCCCGAATCGACCAGCAAACCGGAATCGATTTCGGTTTCGGCGCGATCGCTGGCGCCGATCGCAGCGTTGACGGCTTCGCGACCCTGCGTGAGGTCCATTTCGAACCGCGCACCATCCGGAATCTGTTCGAATGGACGAGCGACCCGAAGCCCCTCGATGGCACCCGTCGGCTGGCGCTGGTTGGGGCCCACCACCACGCCGCCGTCGATCTGCCCCGCGAAATCGAGCGCGTTCGCCGTGAGCGTGACGCTTCCGGCATCTTTACCCTCGACGTATCCCGCTTCGTAGCGCGCGTTCGCGGTGCCGGACGAGTCGACGAACGTTTCAGTAACGCCCCACGCGTCGTGGCGCTTCGTGGCACCGGAAAACACGCCGACGATCTTCTCGTCGGGATCCGCTTCGGAAATGTCGATCACCGAACCGTCCGCGGTGATCAACTGAGTCGTATTGAGCACGCCGCCTTCGAACGTCACTTTGCCGCCAGCGACGTCGAGCATCGCCCCGGTGGCGACCGAGATCGAACCCTCGGACTCCAGCACGATGTCGCCGCCGCTTGCGAGCCTTTCATCCACCGTGCGGCCGGTGTTCGCGATCGCATCGTCGACGTTCGCGAAGGTCGAGCCTTTGCGGATGTCGACACTTACCGTTTCTCCTCTGACGACCCCATCGCGTTGCAATGGCGAATCGGCGAGTTCGTTGGAGCGCAGATCGAGATCGACCTGATTGCGCGACATCGGCAGCACGGTGCTCTCGGTACCGGAGACGTCGATGCGCACGCCGTCGGCAATGGTGAGGCTCGCCGCGTTCCTGGCGACCTCGACGATCGGCGCGGCGGGCCGCTCCGTTGCAGTCACGCGCACCTCTCCACCGGGAACCACCACGCTCGCGCCGCGCTCGAAGCGGATCTCCTTACCCATCAATTCGACCCGCGGAACCGCCTCGGGCTGGCTGTCGATCGCCTTCGCCGAGCTCGCGATATCAGGCAACACTTCGGTGACGCTGTTTTCGCCCATGACGAGCGTGCCGGCGCGCTCCGGGAGAATCCGGCTGCCGGTCGTCGACTGCTCGACCGTGACGCCGTCGCGCGCCTGCAAACGGATCGATCCGCTCTCGTCGATGTCGGTAGTCGCGCGGAGCACGCCCTGCTGTTGCAGCAGAATGCCGGCGAGCGTGATGTTGCCGCGCTCCGCGATGATCTCGCCGATGTTCTCGACGCTGTCCGTGACATCGCCGCGCACCTCGACGAGCAGGCCGCGGATGTCGGAGCCCGCATCGAACTGCAGATACACCTGTTGCGAAGCCGCGCCGAGAATGGTCTGCCCGCCAGGGGTCTTCAGCGTGCCCTCGTTGCGGATCTTCGGCGCGAACAACAGGATCTGGCCGCCGTCTTCGGTCGTCAGCTGCGCGCCGTGTTCGATCAGGATCTCCCCGTCACCGTCCTCGAAAGCGGTGAGTGCCGCGATCCCATTGCCGGCATTAACGGCATTGATCAGACCGGTTTCGTTGAATACCTGGTCGGTGATGTTGAGCGACGAAGCCAGCAGCGTGTTGGTGTTGACCCGCGCGTTCTCACCGAAAATGAACCCGTTCGGATTGATCAGATAGATCTGACCGTTGGCATCGATCGCACCGAGCACCTCGCTCGGGGTCTGCTGAAAGATCCGGTTCAGCGCGACCGAGATATCGCGCGGCTGGCGGAACACCACGCGGGCACCCGCCGCCAGGTTGAATTCCTGCCAGTTCAGTATCGCGCGATCCGTCAGTTGCTCGACGGTGCCGACGTTGCCGTCGACGCTGTAGCGTGCCGCGCCCGCAGTAACGAACACCTCGGGATTCCCCGCGCCGCAGGTCCCGGCCGCGCACGGAACCGGAACGTCGGCGGCCCACGCAAGCCGGGAGCCTACTAACAAGACAGCTAAGCGGCGAGGAAAACGGCTGAACATGCGTCTACTCCGTGCAGAACTTTTCGGAACCCGTTCAGAGTCCATACGACAGCAGGAACGTGACTCGACTGTCGCCTTCATTGGTTTCGGTGGCGTGGCGCAACGCCAGTGCCCAAAGCACTTCCGCGTTGATGCCGTACCAGCTCTCCAGTCGCGCGCCGACGCCGGCGCTCGAGAGCGAAAACGTGTCGTCCTCTTCGGGTAGCGGCTCATTGATCTGCCCGAGACCCCAGTCCCAGAAGAGATACGTGGTCACCGGCCACGTCGAATGCCGCCAGTCCAACTCGAGGGAGGCGTTGTAACCCTTGTCCGCGAGTTCTTCGGCCTCCAGATAGCCGCGAACGGTGCTGTAACCGCCAAGACTCATCTCTTCGTTGCCGATCAATACATCCGTCGTGAGCTGGGACGCGATACGCGCGTGCAGCGAAAAGCCGGCCCACGGCAGCGGTTGCGTCCGCTGCAGCGACGTCTTCACGAAGAAGTAGTTCGGCTCGCCCTTGAACCGTTTTGTTTCGAATTCCTGGTGGTCGTTGAAGCCTCGCACTCCCCAGTTACCGGCAACCGAATAGCGATTTGATCCACCCCAGAGATCGTGCGTCGCGTCGTAACCGGTCGTGAAGTTGAAGTACTTGATGGACTTCGCTGTCGTCTCCTGAACCGGCACGCCTTCGATGATTTCCCGTTCGAAGCCGGTGACGTCTTCCGAGTCCTTGTAATCGAGGCCGAACACCAGCGAATCGCGAACGCTCCCTTCCACGCGCAGCGGCTTGATGCCTCGCGTGATCAGGAACTTGCCCTTCCCCAACACCGTCGTGCCGCCGACGCTGGTTGCCACGTCGCTGTCGGTCTTGACCCCGGTGAGCGCAAATATCGTATTGGTCCACGTGGGCCGGTGGATGTAGGTGCCGGAGTAGACCTGCACGTTGTTGGTGTCTTCCGGTGAGGTCTGATACATGAACGCGACGCCGTCCTGTCGCTGGAACAGGTTGTTGTATGAGGCGGAGGCCACCACCCGAAGCTCTTCGGTGTTTGCGGAGTGGAGATTGTTGAGTTCGATGTTCGCGTGCAGCGGCAGCTTGTCGTCCACCTGCAGTTCTACGTCCAACTTGCCGGGCGCATCTCCCGAGCGCAGCAGCGGCCGAACAGAGCGATCCGGTGTACGGCGGGCCAGCGTATCGAGTT
Source organism: Pseudomonadales bacterium (assembly GCA_041739525.1). Lineage (GTDB taxonomy): Bacteria > Pseudomonadota > Gammaproteobacteria > Pseudomonadales > Azotimanducaceae > DATJGR01. The sequence goes on from JBGSNQ010000009.1 coordinate 101,238, forward strand.
CACGCTGCATGTCTGGGGCACTCAGGACCTTGCCCGGTTGCACCGACGGCACAGCCTGCTCAACCTGGCGGTTACTGAAGTAGCGGCCGCCTGTTACGCGCAACCGGTCGACACGCTGCTCGAATACTTCCAGCGTCACCGTGCCGTTGCGCAGCTGCTTCGCAACGTCTGCCGACGGCGTGACCCCGACGGTGGGATAGCCGCGATCTTTGTAGACGCCTTGCAGCGCTTTTGCCGCGAGTCCGATGCGTTCGACGTCGCCCTCCGGACCGAGAAAGGGATAAACCGCGCGTTCGATGTCGCGCTCGTCGAGCACCGTGTTGCCCTCGACGCGAAATTCCGCGATCAGGTATCGATCGACCATAGCAGACGGCGCGCCGGCGTCGGGCGCCGCTTCGGCCGCGCTTGCCGCGGCAATGCAGAACACAGCGGCCAGCGTCCCAAGGGGGCCTCTAAGGCGGAGGGTGCAGTGGTGGTCGTGGTTCATTGGTCGGGCAACTCACCATCATTAAACTGAAAAAGCCGACCGCCCGAAGGCGGTCGGCTGGATGGACATCCGATCAGGACGTCCGAGTGCTCAGAAGTCGAGCGTATCCGTCACATCCGAATCCTGCTCGGTGGCGCCGGGGCTACCGTTGTCGGCGTTCGTTTCGAGAACGAAATCGCACGCCGAGCTCAACGTCGCGACCTGACAGTTGTTACCGCCGCGGGTGAGACCCGTGCTGGGCAACACGTTGTTGTAGCTCACGACACCGGTGGCACCGTCGGTGACGGTGGTGGGGCAATCGAGCGACATCACACCGCTGAAGCCCCAGCTGTGTTGCCGGCGCAACGATCCCAGCACGGTCGGGTTACCGGAGCCTGTCGACAGGGTCGACATCAGCGACAACTCGTTCGCGTTCAGGTCGTTCTCCCACTGGATGGTCGATTCGCCGTAGTGGTAGTAGCTACCGTTCGCGACGTTTTCGAAGGTGCCGAGGCGTCCGTCGAGCCGGATGAACCGGAAGCCGTCGCCGGTCGTCGTCGCCGCGTTCTTGTCGGGACCCACTGGCACGCGGTCCAACGACGTGTGACCAAACGCCCACAGGCTGCCGCCGTCAGAGACGTTCATCGGTGCCGTGGTAAAACCGGTGTTCGCATTCACGCCGCGATTCAGGTTCGTCATGGTCCGCTCCATGTCGCCGGAACCCGACTGCAACTGCATCGTCGTCGGACCTGCGAAGTCGAGCGGAGTCGGCGAAGTGAGGCCGCGTGCGCCGCTGACGCATTTCTCGCGATTCATCACCACCGCAGTCTCTGCCCGCGTGCCGGAAGACAGCGCCCGGTGTACCAGCGTCACCCGGTTGTCCGCCGCCACCGGCGCAACGCACACCCCGCCCGGACAGGCTTCGTAGTTCGCCGCCACATCCGGATCGAGCGCGCCGAGCCCAACGATATTGTTGAGGGGCGTGAGCACACCCTGGTTGTTCGGGTCGTACACCGCGATGTCGCTCCAACGCGGCACCGTACCGGTGTTCAGCGACGTGATCAGCGAGTTGGAGAACGACGGTTGATGGTCGGCTTCCTCTTCGTTGATCACACCATCGCCGTCGTCGTCGCGCGCCGCCCAGCCGGAGTCGACCGGGTTGCCCGCGGCGTTCGCTCCGACGCAGCGCGTGCCGGCGACGACCGCCGCACACGGACGAATGTTCTGGGCGATCTGAAGGGCATCGCGCAGTTTCTTCGTCACCATCACGCCGAAGGGAACCACGTATGCCCGGGTGACGTTGTCGCAAGTCGACGACGTGTCCACCAGACCTTCGGTCGGACCCAGGTCGGAGAAGCCGCCTTCCGCTTCCAGCAACGAGGCGCCCGAGCCCAGGTTGTTGCACGCATACACGTCTACGATGCGTCCGTTCTCGCCAGCTACGTTAGCCGTTGTGACCGCGCCGCACGCCGCCGCAGTCGGGATGATGTACGAACGCAGTTCGCTGTTGTTGCAAACCGGCGCGACGCCCTTGTACGAACCACCGGCCCCTTCCTTACGGAACAAGATGTTCTTGTCCGCACCCGGCACGGTCGCGACGCTGCACGCGATCGCAAACTGGTTGCTGTTGAAGGTGTAAGAACCGTTGAGAGAGTACATCCGGATGTCCGCGCCACCCGCATCGCACAACGTGCCGATGATGAAGTCGCGCAACGCGATTTCCGACGCCGTTGCACCGCTGATGTTGAGGTCCTGCGAATCCGGCACCGCTGCCGCCGTCGGATCCCAACCGCCGGCTGCCGCGTGGCCCGCCAGCAGTAAACCTGCCACTGCTCCTGCAAATCTTTTCATGACATGAATCTCCTGTGTCCTAATTTGTCGCTAAGCCAGTTGCTGATTGCGACGGCGCGCAACCCCAACCAGACCGAGCAGGGCGGAACCGAGCAGCCAGACGCCGGCCGGGAGCGGAATCGGCGCACTGCCGCCCGCTTCCCAACGCAGCTGGTTGCCGATCAGCGACCACATACGGCCCGCGCCCAATTGAGTGGTATCGACCAGTCCGGTCGTTCCGCTCACGATCGACGAAAAGAAAGCCATCGACTGGCCGACCTGCGTGCCGATGAACAGGTTCGACGTCGTGTTGTCGATCAGGCTGCCGTTGAACGCCAGACCGCCGGGGATTATTCCGGGGCCGCCCACCGCGGTGGTGGTGTTGTTCTCCGCCAGCGTTCCAACGTTGTGCTCGGGTGCCAGGACGAAGTTGCCGATGCGGCCGATGTTACCGAGCATCTCGGTGAAGCCACTTCCACCCTGGAAGATGTTTCCGGAGAACGGCGACGCCGCCGTGTAGTAGAGGGTGCCATCGAGCGCGCCGTCGTAACCGCCGGTCAATACCGCGTACGAGAGCGTCGAGATCGAACCCAGTCCGGACAGATTCACCGTCGTGCTGAAGTCCGTGTTCCAGTCCGTGCTGTCGATGTGCAGACCGAGATCGACCACCACCGTGGTCGGCGTCGTGCCGGAGTTGTCCCAAACCGCCAGAAACATTTCCGGATTGCCCGTGGGGTTCGGACTAGTGCCACCGCCCGCTTCGATCGCGGCGTTTGCTCCGCCAGCCATCGCCAGCGCAGTCAAGCCCGCCGCAAAGAGTCTCGTCTTCTTCATGGTCATGTCTTCTCCAGATGAAATTTCATTTCCGTCCCATTTCACGTTGACCGAGCCCCTCGGAGCGCTCCCCCTGACTTCTTAGCAACAGCCGGCGGTATCGGATCGAAGGCGATGCTAGTAAGACAATGTGACAGCGAAGTGAAGAATCAGTTACGAAATGTTCCATCGCCCCTCAATATAATCGTTAGAGAACAGTTGCGCGTTCGTTAGACGAGTTGAAGCGATGTTCCGCTTCGTTCGTACATTCGTACGAACTACATTTGTATGTCGCACGATCTACATCTGTGCGCGCGGCGGTCACCGTTCTGCAACCGAAGTCTGCAAAGCTCCGCCGCTCCAATTGTCACCGGCTGGTTCGATCCATGACGACTCCCGATTCCACGATCACCGACTTCCGCGTCGACCGCCCGGCGCGGAGCAATACGTTCCTGTTCGCCGCTTTGATACTCGCGACGATGGCGCTTAACGCGATGGCGCTCGCCGACGCTGCGCGGTTGCGACCTGGCAGCGGCGCGACGGTCAATGGTGTCTTCAGCTACGCGTTTCCGTTCGTGGCGGAGCGCTCCGGCTACTTGCAGCGCGTGACCGCGAACATCGAGGTGGCACAATCGATCGCTCCCGACGTAATCGCGATGCTGAACGTTCACTACGATCGCGACGGTACGGTCATCCAGCCGTTCGCCGAGATGATGCAGTCCATCCACAAGGGAACCCCGGGAACGAAGGAAAGCGTGTTCGAAAGCCCGAGCGGCGTGCAGCTCGAGAAGGGCCGGCGTTATTGGCTGATGCTCGAGTCGCCGACCGGCAACGAACTCGTCTGGCTCGAGACCGACAAGGTGGGACCGCGCTTCTCGAAGAACGTCGTCAGTGGAAAGCAGACCTACGACGAGGGTCCGCAGGCCGCATTCAACGTCGTCATCGCCGAATCGCCATGAAGCACACCTCGACGATTAAGTTGTGTGCTGGCGTGCTGCTCGCTCTGGTAGCGACAGCCGCGTCAGCCGCCGCGCCCTGGACCGACGCGGAGGTCGAGAGGCGGCTCGACGAAGGGGCGGCCTTGGGCGCGAAGTGTCGCGCCGAAGCATCGCACGCGAAACAGGTCACCACCGCCGGATGCCTCGAGTTCAGCAGCTGGCTCCACAAGGATTTCCCGCTGCTCGCCGAAAACCTGCCGGCGGTGCTGGGTCGTTCACCGCGCGCGGCCGACGTCTATTCAGCCTTCATCGCTGACCTCGAGTTCATCACGCAGACGGGGGAGCGCAGCGATGATGTCGACCGCATGCTGGATGCGCCGCCTAAGGGGCATCTTTGACGCCCCGTCGGTCAACTGACAGAACTACTAAGGCGTTCCCTCATGCGCCACGCTGAACACCCAGACCTCACCCGTTTCCACGCCTCCCTTTTCGTCGCCTGGCACTCCGACGACCAACCGCGCGCCATCCACGTCGAGACTGAATCCGAAAAACCCCTCCGTAGTTGGATCCGGATCGTCAAACGTCCGCAGCCATCCACCAGTCCCGGCGTCGTACTCGTAGACCTGGCCGGCATCCGGGCCTTTCGTGTCGTCCGCGAACGCACCGACGTAGCCGCGCGCGCCCACGAGACGAACCGGATTGCCGAACCGCTCCCCAGTCACCGGTGTCGGGTCCGCGAGCGTGTGTATCAGCGCACCGCTAACGATATCGAAGAGGTGCACCTGTCCGTCCGACGTCGGACTCGATCGATCGCGCGTCGCACCGACGAGCAAACGGTCGCCATCGATCGAGACCGAGTCGCCGAACAGATCGAAGCGCGTCGGCGTCGGATCGTCGAACGTGCGGACCAGCGTCAGACTCTGCGCGTCGTAGAGATGAACCTGTCCGGAACGACCCTTCGACGTCGCATCGGCCGAAGCTGCAATCGCCAGCCATCGTCCGTTCAGCGCGATCGCGCCACCGAACACATCAGCTCCGCTCGGTGTCGGGTCGTCCAGCGTTGCGACGAGTTTCGAGGTCGAAAGTTCGAAGACGTGCGCCTGTCCGACCTGTGCGCCCGCAGTGCTGTCGGTCGGTGCACCCACCACCAATCGATCCGCTTGAAGCGCCAGCGCCATACCGAAGTTGTCAGTACCCGTTGGAGTAGGGTCTACCAGTTCGCGGGGCTGCTGCCCGACCGCGGTGCGATCGTAGACGTACACCTTCTGCGCACCGGGCGCACCGATCGCTACCCAGCGATCGTTCATCGCCGCCGTGAGGCCGAATTGTCCGTAACGGGAAGGTTCCGGGTCGGGATAGCTGCGCAACAGCGCACCCGAAGCGAGGTCGAAAATGTACGCCACGCCGCGCCCGTTCAGATCCGGGCTCACGCGCGTGACCAGCACTGCGTTGCCGCGAATGGCAACAGCAGCTCCAAATCTACCCATGAGCAGCGGATCGGGATCCGCGAGCTGCTTCGGCTGAGCCTGCGCGAACGTCGCAAAACACAACATCGACACAAGAGCTGTGCATCGTCTCCGGAGTCGGCCATTTGAAATTCGTCGCACCATCGAGATCATTCGTGTATCAACTCGCCAACAGATTCGTTCGGCCGGCAAAAGTACTACTGTGCCTTGGCATTTGCTACACAGTGGCCGACGCCGTGATGTATGTCGTCGTCGAACGCACGCCGCAAGGCGCCTTGCGCACACCTGAAACTCAAACTGCACGCTCACACCCACCGGTCGAGGACATCGCTGCTTTGAACCTGTTCGGCGTCGCGCGAGTCGGCGGGAACGAAGCACGCGAAGTTGACGCGCCTACGCGCGATACGAGCCTGGACCTGACACTTGAAGGTGTGTTCGAAGCGAACGACCCGCAGCGTTCGACCGCGATCGTCGCTTCGCACGACAAGCCCGCGGAGCTTTACCGGATCGGTGCAACGATCACCGGAGGTGCGGTCCTCGCGCGCGTGAGCGATGACCATGTCGTATTACGTCGCGATGCATCGTTCGAAAGCCTGCGCTTTCGTGACGAGCCGAGTCCACCGGGACAGGATGTGGCGGATCAGACATCGACGTACGTGCCCGACCCGGAGGCGTCGCCGGAGCCAACAGAAGCATCCGGTACCTACAATCCAGAGGTGGACGAGTTGCCGCCGCCGTTATCTCCACCGGAACCGGATCCGAACGAATCCACATCAGCCGACTGAACGTGCTTCGTCTGTTGAGTCTGCTTGCTGCGCTGACGCTGCCACCATTTTCGGCTGCGGAAATCGACAGAACGACGCTAGCGGTGCTGATCAACGACGCCGATCCGTTGAGCCGCGACGTGGCCGAATACTACGTCCGTGTACACCACATCCCGCCTGCCAATCAGTTTCGAGTGCACATTCCCAACGACTCGAACCTGCCGCGCGCGGCGTTCGAAGCACTCGAGCGCGACCTCGACTCACGCCTACCCGATCGAATTCAGGCGCTTGCAGTGACCTGGCTGCGTCCATATCGCGTGGACTGCATGTCGATCACATCGGCACTCGCGTTCGGTTTCGACCGACGCTTCTGCGCCGACGGCTGCGCTGCCACACGGACGAGCACGCTGTTTGCGTCCGCGAGCGTCGCACCTCACGCAGACCTCGGCATTCGTCCGGCCATGCTGGTCGCGGCGACTACACTTGCCGGATCGAAAGCCCTGATCGATCGCGGTGCGGCCGCCTCGACGCGAGACAATCAGGATGTGATTGCCTACCTCGTCACCACCGGCGACCGGAACCGGGACATCCGCAGCGCCGCGTTCCAGCGGCTCGTCGTTTCACCGCCAGGCGGTGTGGTACCGATCGCGCGCGCAACGTTCCCCACGGGCGCATCGAACGCGATGTTTTATTTCACCGGCGCAACGCGCGTGATCGGAATCGAAACGTTGGGCTTCTTGCCCGGCGCAATCGCAGACCACGTCACTTCCTGGGGCGGCATATTCGATCAGGACCGGCAGATGACGGCGCTCGCGTGGATCGATGCCGGCGCCACCGGCAGCTACGGTACCGTGGTCGAGCCCTGTTCGATCCCCGATAAGTTCCCGGATCCCAACATGCTGGTGAGGAAGTATGCAGCGGGCGCGCCGCTGATCGAGGCGTACTGGAAGAGCGTCGCGATGCCGGGTCAGGGGGTATTCGTGGGTGATCCGCTGGCGCGGCCGTTCGCGGCCGCCACGGGAATCACTAACGATCAAGCGAAGGGGCGATGACATAGCAGGAGCGGCGAACGCCGTTGACATCCATTCGTCTCGGTACTGTCACGGTTCCGTAGATTTCGCCCCGTAGGATTGTTGCACCGTCGAGTGACGGAACCTGCACCTTCGGGTGCAAGCGCCCCACATGCCGACTCCTCCGATCCCCCTCGAATGTCGGCATTGGGGCGCTACCTCAACAGCGAGCCGGACGAGGCGCGCATGCATGATGCAGTTGATATGTCGGAATACATGCGCGCCGCTGCCGGGGCGCCTCATGTCCGCCAACTCTCGGCGTTTACTGAATAGCAGCGTAGACCGCCGCATGCGCGGACGCGAAATTACGCCAATTCAAATCCGCTACGCGCGCGTAAGCGGACCGCCCCATGGCCACCAAGTCGCGACGTTGTGCTTCACGAAGTGCCTCGAGCAACCCGTCCGGATCGGTTGGATCGAAGAAGATCGCAGCCGATTGGTCGATATACTCGGGAATCGCACCCAAAGCCGGAACAATCACGGCTCTGGCAAACGACATTGCCAACAACACCGATCCGCTGGTGTGCGTCTTTCGAAAGGGTAGAACCACGATGTCTGCGGCATTCATGTACGTCTGGACGCGCGCAGCAGGCACAAAAGTCAGATCGAGTGTGATGCGAAGATCGCTGGCTGCAGTTCGTCGAATGGAGGTCTCCGCTTCCGCGTCCCACGGACGTCCCGCAACGCACAACCGCACGCTTTCGCCTTCGAGATGTTTGAACGCCTCGATCAGGTCTTCGATACCCTTGTACGGCTTGATGTGCCCCATGAAGAGATAGGTGATTGCATCGTCGTTGAAGCCGAGCTCCTGCCGCGCGGCATTTCGTCCGATCTGATTGTCGTAACACTCGATGTAGGAGGGATGGAGAATGCGCGTGATGGGCCGCGAAAACCGATGGCGTTCGCGGATCATGCGTTCAGAGTACGCGCTATGCACAATCAGCTGACGGCTTATTCGGATCAGGACGGCGACCATGATCCGATCGAGCATTGGATATCGCGTTTCATAGAATTCGAGCTCGTGAACCGTCCAAACAACGTTGTTCCTGGTCAGGCGATACGCCAGCAGCTGCAGGACCACCAGCGGGAATCGCCAAACCTGCTCCAGATACATGCCATGCGGCCAATGAATGTGAATGACATCGGTCGTACCGCGGCGACGGATCAAACGCCCGATTGCCCCGAGGCCCCACCGCACACCGCATACGTCGATTCCATGCGCCACTAAGCCCTGTTTGAGGAAAACCTGATACGGATTGTCCTGATACCACGGCGCGTGACCGACCACCATCCGACCTTCGCTGCGGCCTTGCATCAGATCCTCACGCTTCGGTTCCCATCGAGAATTCATGATCTCGAGCGACGTCAACGCATCCAACGAGTGCACGAGGTCGCGCCCGACGCCGGTTCATTGGGGACGCTACTTCGACAGCCGTGTCGGACACGCAACGTGTGCTTCCTTCATGCGGTCGAAACCTCGAACACGGACGCACCGCTGCCGAGGCCGCGTCATGTGCGGTAGCCTCTTACGCGCGCTGCAGAAGCGTCGCTATCGCCGTGGGTTTTCCGAGCGAATCGGCGCTGGTTTGAGCCACTTCGCCAACTCGCTCAACGACTCTGGTTTTCGCCCGTGTGTGCGCGCGAACGATTCGACATCGCGCTGGTGTGAAGAGCGCCACCAATTTACGGGGTCCGTAGGGAAATCAGACTGGCCTTGCGTTGTCATCTTCTATTGCAGCCCGCATGCTTCGTTGTGTGTCCACTCCCGAGGACGCAAGCTAACAGACGAAGGCGGTCGAGGGAACGTTCACGCTCCACCGTGCACGACGCGTCAGACAATGCGCGGACGGCGCACAGAACGGTTCAGACCTGTTCGGATTGCGCAACTTGCGCGACCGTGACGCTGCGCCGTTCCCGGACGACACGATCGAACAACGCGCGCTCGAAGCGGGCAAATTCGTCGCTGCGCATTTCGATGAAGCGACGGGAATGCGGGTTCGTTCGCCACCGCCGCACCGTCGCCACATCGGTGCCGGCCAGATCGGCCGCCTGTTGCAACGTCAGTGCGTAGCAGATCGACAGCAACCGCAACCGGTAATTGAAACTCGGCACGCGGCCATCGCCGATTTCGCTCTCCACTTCCCGGGAAAGGTCGCCGACCATCGCGCGCAGTTCACCGAGCTCACGACCGGAGAACGCGGGCTCCGCGCCGTATCCGATCGAGTCGATGAAATTATCGCCCGCGTGCGCTTCGACAAAGCGCAGGTACTTCTTGAGAAGCTCTCGATAGCCCATGGGTGGTGCGGGTCGATTTCCTGCGCTCAACCGTAGGGCGCGGCTGTTACGGTTGCGTGACTGTGTCGCGTATCGCTACACACAACACCGCACCGTTCTCGACCAACCGGTGCAGCACCGGTGCATCGACGATGTTTGCCACGTGGATGCCTTCACCGGCGCGAAGGATCTCGTCCGGATGCCGTGCAGTTCCCAACGCGAACTCGCCTGTCAGCACGAGCGCGATGCTATAACCGCCCTTCAGCACCGCCGAACCGTGGACATGTGCAGCGGCAGCCGAGACGTCGCGTCGCGCAATGACGTTGCACGCGCGCACCGGTCCGTCGATCAGCGTCACGTGCAAGGTCGCTTCGCCGGGGAACACCACGCTGTTGCCGATGCGCGTCAGTCGCATCGTGCCGGAGACTCCCTTCAGAACGATGCCGCGACCTTCTATCAGCGTGAGTTGCCGGTCCATTCCGGGAAACGTCGAGAACGGCCCGTTTTGCGTGATGTCGGCAATGCTGATGCGCCAATTCCACTCACGCGTGTGTGTACCACCGCCGGTGGCAACGGTTCGCGTAATGCCTGCGCCGTTGCGCCAGGGTTCTGTCGGAAGCCGGTCGATCGAAAACCGTCGAACGCCCGGCTGCGTCAGGACACGGCTCCAACGCCGTACTTACCGGTGAGCAGTTGACCGGTTCGGAACCGCTCGAGCGCATACGGCACCAGCGATACGTCGGTGGCGAGACCCAGCGCTGCTTGTGCAAGCACGCGGCCGACCCAGGGCGACAGTTTGAAGCCGTGTCCGGAGAACCCGTAGGCAACGAGCAGACCCTGAACGTCGGGCACGCGACCAAGGACCGGATTCCAATCCGGGGTCACGTCGTAGACTCCCGTCCACGACGACGCGAGGTCTGCGGTTTCATACGACGGAAAACGTTCGGCGACCTGCGCGCCGACATCGAGCACGTAATCCATCGATATCGGTCCTTGTTCGTTGCTCGGTTCGCTGAGCGTTTCGCCCGATACACCTTCGCTCACCAGCATCTGTGAGCCGCCATAGCAGCGGCAGTACAACATCCCGGCAGAGCCCAGATCTTTGTACACGGGCATGCGCGGCGTATACGCCTGCGGTCCGCGCAGCGCGAGCACCGCGTGTCGCTCTGCGCTCACCGGAGACGCAATACCCGTCCAGCGTTCGATGTCGCGCGCCCAGATGTTCTGCGCGCTGATCACCGTGTCGCTCGTGAATCGACCTCGCGCGGTTTCCACACCGACGACACGGCCGCCGTTGGATCCGCTGTCGCGAAGTAATGTCTGTACCTCCTCGCCTTCGACAATCCTGACACCGAGCCGGCGCGCCGCCTTTGCAAACGCACTCGCAACCAGATACGGATCGGCGAATCCGGCGTCAGGTTCGTAACCGATCAACGCCGCATCGTCGAAGCGCGCAATCGGCAGCAGTTCGCTTGCCTGTTGCGCGTCGAGTTGATCCACCGTGATGCCCTGCCGCCGCTGCCCTTCCAGCCCTTCGCGCAGTGCAGAGAGCTTCGGCCCCTCCGGCGATGCGATCAGATATCCGCATTGCACGAGTCCCGCCGAGGCTTCGGGATCGCCCACGTACTCGGCGAAGTTCTTGAATACTCCCCACGAGGCGAGCGCGAGTTCGACGTTCTCCGCCACCGTGTAGTGGGTGCGCAGAATGCCCGACGACTGCGACGTGGTGCCTGCGCCGATCTGGGTGCGATCGAGCACCAGTACGCGCGTCGCACCAAAGCGCGCGAGGTGGTACGCGACCGAACAGCCGATCACGCCGGCGCCGATCACGATGGCGTCGAAGCTTTGCATCCTGTGTCCCGCCGCTCGATTCCGAAGCGGCACAGAAATTGAAAGGCTCTTCAAAAAGAGGTCGGGGAACGATTAACGACTGTGTTCGTCCATTCAGTTGCGACTCATGCAGTTGTCATGCCGGGGGAATCTCGATGAACGACATCAACGCATTCACACACACGCTGCGCCGCGGCAATGCACCTCTACTGATCTCCATTCCACATCTCGGCACCTGGATTCCGCACGAGGTGCGCGCGCAGATGACCGATGCAGCGGAGCTGCGCCGGGACACCGACTGGCATCTCGATCGGCTCTACCAGTTCGCTACCGAACTCGACGCGACGGTGTTGCAGGCGCGCATGTCGCGCTACGCCGTCGACCTCAATCGGCCGCCGAACGACGCGAGCCTTTATCCCGGGCAAATCACCACGGGACTGTGCCCTACCGAGACATTTCACGGGCAACCGCTGTATCTGACGGGTTGCAGCGTAGCCGCGGAAGAGCGGGAGCGCCGCGTGCGCAACTACTGGCTGCCGTACCACACCGCGTTGCAGGCGGAGCTCGACCGATTGCGCGCAGGGCACGGCGCCGTGCTGCTTTGGGATGCGCACTCGATCGCGAGTCGGGTGCCTCGACTGTTCGACGGCCGCCTTCCCGATTTCAATTTCGGCACCGATGACGGCCGCACCTGTGCACCTTCGTTAGTAGACAGCGTTCTCACCGCCGCCCAGGCGCATCCGTTCGGTCAGGTGCTGAACGGGCGCTTCAAGGGGGGCTACATCACGCGCCACTATGGTGCGCCCGTGCACGGTATTCATGCACTGCAGCTCGAAATGTGTCAGTGCCTATATATGAGCGAGACCCCGCCGTTCGACTATTGCGAAGAAAGCGCCATACCCGTGCAGCGCGCGTTGCACGCCATGCTCACAGCCGCCCTCGCACACTTACCTCGCCTTGCTTGATTCGGGCCGCGTAGGCGATCGCGCCTTCGAGTCACGAGCGCGAGTCACTGGCACGCTTGTTGCTCCGCTCCCCTGAGCCAACTCGATTTTCTGTATTCACGTAACTCTGTATTCACGCAAAAAAGGGGATTGCCTGACATGAAGAAACTCGTAACTGCGCTTGCGACGGGAAGCGTACTCACGCTGACCTCGCTGGCCGCTTTCGCCGACGAAGTCGTCGCGCCAACCGTCAATAAAGGCGACAGCGCCTGGATGATCGTTGCAACGCTGCTGGTCATCATGATGGCCGTGCCGGGTCTGCCGCTGTTCTACGGCGGCATGGTGCGGTCGAAGAACATGCTCTCCGTGCTGATGCAGTCGTTCGTGACGTTTTCGCTGCTCGGCGTGTTGTGGTGCATTTATGGGTACAGCCTCGCCTTCACCGAAGGCAACGCCTTCTTCGGCGGCTTCAGCAAGATGTTCCTGTTCGGCGTGACACCCGACAGCATGGCCGCGACGTTCAGCAAAGGTGTCGCGATTCCGGAGTACATCTACATCGCATTCCAGATGACGTTCGCGGCCATTACGCCGACGCTCATCATCGGTTCGCTGGTCGAGCGCGTGAAGTTCTCCGCCGTGCTGATGTTCATGGTGTTGTGGTTCACGTTCAGCTACATCCCGATCGCGCACATGGTGTGGTACTGGGCCGGCCCGGATGCCTATACCTCCGCTGATGCTGCCGCGGCCGCAACCGCCACAGCGGGCTTCCTGTATCAGAAGGGCGCGATCGATTTCGCCGGCGGTACCGTGGTGCACATCAACGCCGCGATGGGAGGCCTCGTTGGCGCCTGGCTGATTGGTCGCCGCGTCGGCTACGGTCAGGAGCAGATGGCACCGCACAGCCTGACGATGACGATGATCGGCGCATCGCTGCTGTGGGTGGGCTGGTTCGGCTTCAACGTCGGCTCGAACCTCGAAGCGAACGGTCTCGCCGCACTCGCATTCGTCAACACGTTCCTCGCTACCTGCGCCGCCGTGGTTGCATGGACGCTCACCGAGTGGATGGCAAAAGGCAAACCGTCGATGCTCGGTGCCGCATCCGGCGCCATCGCCGGTCTCGTTGCGATCACGCCGGCGTGCGGCTTCGTCGGACCGATGGGCGCGCTGGTCATCGGCCTCGCTGCCGGGTTCGCGTGCTACTGGGGCGTGATCCTCGTGAAGAAGGTGTTCCGCGCCGACGACAGCCTCGACGTGTTCGGCATTCACGGTGTCGGCGGCATCATCGGTGCGCTACTCACCGGCGTGTTCGTTGCCCCCTATCTCGGCGGAACGGGTGTGTGGGACTACGTCGCGAATGCAGTCGGCGAGTTCAACATGGCAACGCAGGTGACGAGCCAGCTGTGGGGCGTCGGCGTATCGATCGTGTGGTCCGGCATCGTCGCCTTCCTCGCATACAAACTGGTCGATCTGACGATCGGGCTGCGCGTATCGGAAGACCACGAACGCGAAGGGCTCGACCTGACGGCGCACGGCGAAAAGGCCTATCACATGTAGTCGCGCGGACATCCATCGGGGACACGGATGTGCCCCGTCTTCGCGTGTCGAAAGGCGGAGTCGAACACACGGGCGCCGCGGGCGCCCGTGTCGTTTCTGAACCACTCAACAGAGGATCACCATGAACGCGCCTGCACTCTCTACCGGAAACGGCGCCAACGGATACGGCGTCACCGAACTGCCGGCGCCGTTGCGTTTCGAGAACGTTGCAAACGCGCAGGCGCATCTGACGGCCAACGGCGTCGGCTACGTGCTTGCGCAGTTCGTCGACATCCACGGCGTCGCCAAAGCGAAATCGGTACCCGTGGCGCATCTGAATTCGGTGCTGACGGAAGGCGCCGGCTTTGCAGGTTTCGCGATCTGGGGCGTAGGCATCGAGCCACACGGCCCCGACTTCATGGCGCGCGGCGATCTGCAGACGATTTCGCTGGTACCGTGGCAACCGGGCCTCGCACGTATCGTCTGCGAAGGACACGTCGACGGCAAAGCGTGGCCTTACGACAGCCGCGTACTGTTGCGCAAACAGATCGCGCGCCTCAGTGCACACGGTTGGACGATGTTCACCGGGCTCGAACCGGAGTTCTCGCTGTTGAAGCGCGGCGTCAGCGGAATCATCGAGCCGTGCGACGCAAGCGATACACAAGCAAAGCCGTGCTACGACTACAAAGGTCTGTCGCGTTCGCGCGTGTTTCTCGAGAGATTGTCGAACGCGCTGCGCGCCACGGGTATCGACGTGTATCAGATCGATCACGAAGACGCGAACGGGCAGTTCGAGATGAACTACACGTACACCGACTGCCTGACGTCGTGCGATCACTACATCTTCTTCAAGATGGCGGCCAGCGAGATCGCCAACGAACTCGGCTTGATCTGTTCGTTCATGCCGAAACCGTTCGCAAACCTGCCGGGCAGCGGTACCCACATGCACGTGTCGATCGGCGACGGCACACGCAACCTGTTCGAAGACAAGAGCGACACCCGCGGGCTGAATCTCTCGAAGCTCGCCTATCAATTCCTCGGCGGCTTGCTGGCGCATGCACCTGCCATCACCGCGTTGTGCGCCCCCACTGTGAACTCGTACAAGCGGCTCGTGGTCGGCCGCTCGTTGACCGGCGCGACATGGGCACCGGCGCACATCGCATACGGTGACAACAACCGTTCTGCGATGGTGCGCATTCCCAAAGGGCGACTCGAACTGCGCGTGCCTGACGGTTCGTGCAATCCATATCTCGCAACCGCAGCGGTGATCGCCGCGGGTCTCGACGGCGTCGAACGCGGGCTCGATCCGGGCGAACCGCGCAACGTGAATCTCTATGACTGGAGCCAGGCTGAACTGCATGACGCCGGCATCGGCACGCTGCCGCAGAATCTGAACGAAGCGCTCGACGCGCTGCAGGCCGACGACGTCGTGCGCAACGCACTCGCGCCGCTAAGCGCCGAGTTTCTGAAATTGAAGCGGATGGAATGGATCGAGTACATGCGCCACGTCTCCGACTGGGAGATCAAGACGTACCTCGAATTCTTCTAAGAAGCCGCGCATGTGTGGAATCGTTGGGCTGCTGCTGAAGAAGACCGAGTTGCACGATCGACTCGGCGAATTGATGGTGCCGATGCTCATCGGCATGACGGATCGCGGTCCGGATTCTGCCGGCATGGCGGTGTTCGCGTCGACACTTCCGGAAGGACGCCGCAAGATGAGCCTCTACTCCGGACTCACAGATGAAGGTGCCGCGTACGACTGGCCGCATCTGATGGAGGAGTTGAACCGCGATCTGGATCTGCACGCGGTGGCCGCGATCAACGGCAACCACGCCGTCATCACCTTCGATGGTGCAGCGGCGACAGTCAGAAGCTGGATTAAGACACATGCAGCTGCGCTGCATGTGATGTCGGCCGGCCGCACCATGGATCTCTACAAAGACGTGGGCTCTCCGGCAGACGTCGCGCAACGCTACGGATTCGCGAAACTGACGGGCAGCCACCTCGTCGGCCACACGCGTATGGCCACGGAGTCCGCAGTGACGCCGGACCGCGCGCACCCTTTCACGGCCGGCGAAGACTTCTGCCTGGTGCACAACGGTTCGTTGTCGAATCCGAACGCGGTGCGCCGCATGCTGGAGCCTCGTGGCATCCGCTTCGACACCGATAACGATACGGAAGCAGCGTGTCGCTTCATCGAGTGGAGATTACGCGAAGGCGACTCCTTGCAGACGGCTCTACAAAGGGGACTCACGGCGCTCGACGGCTTCTACACGTTCCTGATGGGCACGCCGGACGAACTCGCGTTGATTCGCGATCCGTTCGCATGCAAACCGGCGGTGGTCGCGGAGACGGACGACTACGTGGCGATCGCGTCCGAGTTCCGTTCGCTCGCGCATCTGCCGGACGTGAAGCACGCGCACGTATTCGAGCCCGCGCCGGAACGGATATACACATGGAAACGCTGAGCTTCGATCTGGCGCGCGATACGGTGCGGCAGGTCAACCAACGATTGCACGCGCCCGCCTCCGAACTGGCCGGACGCGAAGTTCGTATCTTCAATCCCGACGGCGCGCACAACATCGCGGTCGGCTTGAACGCGCCGTTGCAGGTCACCGTGCACGGCCATGCGGGTTATTACGCGGCCGGCATGAATCAGCTCGCGAAGGTTCTGATCGAAGGCAGCGCGAGCACCGGCGTAGCCGAGAACATGATGAGCGGTTCAGTGCGCGTGAAAGGCTTTGCGTCGAACGCGGCCGGTGCGTCCGCGCACGGCGGTTTGCTGGTGATCGATGGCGATGCGGGATTGCGTTGCGGGATTTCTCTCAAAGGCGGCGACATCGTGGTCGGTGGGTCCGTCGGCAGTTTCAGCGGCTTCATGGCGCAAGCCGGAAGGATCGTCATTTGCGGCGATGCCGGCGAGGCGCTCGGCGACTCGCTGTACGAAGCAATCATTTACGTGAAAGGCGACATCGCTTCGTTGGGTGCGGACGCCCGCATCGAGCCGCTGCGCGACACCGACGTTGGCGTGCTACGCGAACTGCTCGCCGCGGCCGGTCTGAATCACGACGCGCGACAGTTCAAACGCGTCGCCTCGGCGCGGTCGCTGTATCACTGGAACGCCGACGCGGAGCAGGAATATTGAACAACGAGAAGTCGATTCACGGCGAAGAGTCCGCGTCGTACGACCGCAACATCATCGACTACATCCATCGCGCGTCTGCGACAGGTCTTTACGAGATCCGCGGTCTCGGTGCAAAGCGCAAGCTGCCGCACTTCGACGATCTGCTGTTCCTGGCTGCTTCGTTATCGCGCTATCCACTGGAGGGTTATCGCGAACGTTGCGTGACGAAGACCGTGCTCGGCACACGTCACGCGACGAAGCCAATCGAGCTCGACATTCCGATCACGATCGCCGGCATGAGCTTCGGCGCGCTTTCGGCCAACGTGAAGGAAGCCATCGGTCGCGCTGCAACCGCGATGGGTACCTCCACCACGACAGGCGACGGCGGCATGACGTCGGAGGAACGCGACTCATCGAAAACGTTGGTCTATCAGTGCCTGCCGTCGCGCTACGGATTCAACCCCGACGATCTGCGCCGCGCGGATGCGATCGAAGTGGTGATCGGCCAGGGCGCAAAACCCGGTGGCGGCGGCATGCTGCTCGGCCAGAAGGTGAACCCGCGCGTCGCCGCAATGCGCACGTTGCCCGAAGGCGTCGACCAGCGCTCCGCATGCCGGCACCCGGATTGGACCGGCCCGGACGACCTCACGATAAAGATCCTCGAGTTGCGCGAAATCACCGACTGGGAGAAGCCGATCTACGTGAAGGTCGGCGCAACGCGCGTGTTCAACGACGTGAAGCTCGCCGTGCATGCCGGTGCGGACGTCATCGTGGTAGACGGCATGCAGGGTGGCACGGCGGCGACACAAAGCGTCTTCATCGAACACGTGGGCATTCCCACGCTCGCGGCGGTGCGGCAGGCAGTTGCGGCGCTCGAGGATCTGAACATGAAAGACACGGTGCAGCTGATCGTATCCGGCGGAGTCCGCACCGGCGCGGATGTCGCCAAAGCGATCTCGTTGGGCGCCGACGCAGTGGCCATCGGCCAGGGCACGCTGATGGCGCTCGGTTGCAATCGCGAAGGTTACTTCGCCCACGATCGAATGATCAGTGCAGCGGCCGACTACGCGGCACTCGGTACATTCGCCGGCGCCTGCCATCACTGCCACACAGGCAAATGTCCGGTGGGCATCACAACGCAGGACGCGGCGCTCGAACAACGGCTGCAACCGGAGCGTGGGGCGCAACACCTGAGGAACTATCTGAAGACACTGACGATGGAACTGACGACGATTGCGCGCGCGTGCGGAAAGCAGGACGTGCATCACCTCGAACGCGAGGACCTCGTTGCTCTGACGATCGAAGCAGCCGCGATGGCACACGTACCGCTGGCCGGAACCAACTGGATTCCCGGTTCGACGATCTGATTCGCGCTAACCATCGATTGCACGCCTGTCGGCCGTAATGCAATCTCGACGCCGTTTGCGCACACGCACGTTATGGGGCATCCATGAAACCGATTCGAATCATCGCGGCCATCGCGTTGTCGACGTTCGCCGCGTCCGCGTTCGATGCGGCTCACGCGGCCGAATGCGCTCGCGCACCGTCGACTGACCGGCCGAAAATCGGTCTGGTGCTCGGCGGCGGCGGTGCACGCGGCGCAGCGCACATTGGCGTGATCCAGCTGCTGCAGGAATTGCACGTGCCCGTCGATTACATCGCGGGCACCAGTATGGGCTCGCTGGTCGGTGCGTTTTACGCAACCGGCATGAACGCAGAGCAGCTCGATGCAACCGTGCGTGCCATCGATTTCGACACGCTGTTCAAGGACTCCACCGCGCGCCAGGACGAGCCGTATCTGCGCAAACTCGACGATAACCTCGGGCTGTTCGGGCCGAAACTCGGCATCGGCAAGGACTCGCAACTGCTCGGCCTCGGCGCCATCAGTGGCCAGAAGATTTCGTTCCTGTTCGAATCGCTGACGTCGTCACGCGTCGCCGAAGGCAGCTTCGACGACCTGCCGATTCCGTATCGCGCAATGGCAACGGACATCATCACCGGCGACGGCGTGGTGATCGACAAAGGCAACATCTCCGTCGCCATGCGCGCCAGCATGTCTGTGCCCGGTGCATTCGACCCCGTGATAATGGGCGACTACATGCTGGTGGATGGCGGTCTGGCGAACAACGTACCCATCGACGTAGTGCGCGAGATGGGTGCAGACATCGTAATCGCAGTAGACGTCGGCACACCGCTGGAGCCGCGCGAGAACCTCACCTCGCTCGTCAGCATCACCGCACAGTTGAGTGGACTGCTGGTGGTTCGCAACGCGCAGGCGCAGATCAGGACGCTGACCGAGCGCGACATCCTGATTACTCCGGCGCTCGGCTCCGACATCACCTCGTCGAGTTTCGGCGACGTCGACAAGGCGATTCCGATCGGGTATGCGGGCGCCAGTCTCAAACGCGCCGAACTGGAACGCTTGTCGGTCAGTGCAACGCAATACGCGCAGGATCGTAAGTTCATCGAGTCGTGCGTCTTGACTACTCAGCCACCCGTGCAGTTCGTCAATATCGACAATCGCTCGCGCTTCGACGACGCGGTGATACGCAAACGACTGAACATTCCGCTGGGCCAGCCGCTCGATACGAAGGAACTCGATCGGAACATCGGTCAGATCTACGCGCTCGGCTTTCTCAACCTAGTGACGTACGACGTCGTCGAAGAAGACGGCAAGAGCGGTATCGTCATTCACGTCACGCAGGACACACGCGGCACGCGCTTCCTCGAGTGGGGTTTGGACATCTTCAGTGGTAATGACGGCACCGATGCGAACCTGCGTCTCGCCGTTCTGAATACGGCGCTCGACGATTACGGTTCGGAACAGCGCTTCCTCGTGCAGCTCGGCGAAACCCCGGCCGCCATGTGGGAGGTGTACAAGGCAGTGAATCCGGAACTGCAGATCTATCTGCGGCCGAAGGCCTTCTGGGAGCGACAGGACATCTCCACGTTCGACAGCAGCGGACGCGAGCTCAACACATACAGGGTCAGCCAGTTCGGCGGCCAGCTCGACATCCTGCGTGAGTTCAGTCGTTACGCTGCAGTCTCGGCGGGCGTGCGGCGTTTCTCTGGCGACGCACACGTCGGTATCGGTTCCCCGTCTACGCCGGACTACAGCTACAACGGCGCCGAGTACGTGTTCAATGGATCGCTCGACCGGCTCGACGACCGCTATTTCCCGAATAACGGCGCGTATGCGACCTTCTCATATCTGAAGTCGGCGACGGCGCTCGGTGCGGACGAGCCGTACGAACAGATCATGTCGAACGCCTTCTACGCATGGACGCGCGACCGGCACACGATCATCGGCGGCTTCCGCTACGACATGACGTTCGACAACGATGCACCGATCTACGCGCTGTTCCGCGGCGGCGGTCTATTCAACCTGTCGGGCCTCGAGCCGAACCGCGTGAACGGTCAGAACTTCGGTATGGTACTGGCGAGCTACCGCTTCGACCTCAGCGGCAAGGGCGGCTTGTTCCCGGCCTACGTCGGCGTATCGGCGGAATTCGGTAACGCCGGTGAACACCACGACGACGTCTTCTCGAACGGCATCATGAACGGCAGTTTCTACTTCGGAAACCGTTCGCCGATCGGGCCGTTGTATTGGGGCATGGGTTTTGCCGAGGGCGGCAACAGAACGTACTTCCTGCGTTTGGGCAACGTGTTCGGACGATCCACGATCGGGCGATGAGCGCCCCTTCGTTGGCTCGTCCACAGGTGCAGCGCCGGCTAAGACTCGTTCTCGTCGCGTGTAGCAACGCTTATCGAGCCGTCTGATTCGACCGACGCGCTCAACGTGATCGGGCGACAGCACACCGCGCAGTCTTCGATGTACTCCTGAAACTCGACGCTGCAATCGACGACCACTTCGATGCGTTCGCCGCAATACGGACAATCGACGTAGGTGCTTTCGGTGGAGTTCAAGACGCCGCTAGTCCCCGTCGTCCTCGGCACCACACTCTTTCGCCGCCCACTTCCCGGTGAACGTCATGTTCAGGCCGCTGGCGGCGCTGCCCTCGCCCTTTACGGCGTGCATCGATCCGGAGACCGATCGTGCGTTGTTCGCGACGAGTTCGACGCTACGCTCCGCCGGACCGGAATCGGTATCGCAATGCTCCGCCACCGTCCAACGCGAAGCCGTCTGCGTGTTCACCGTGCGCCGGCAACCTTCCTTGTGCGCGTCGTCGTCGCTTTCGAACGCGGTACCTTTTGCGAGGTCTTCGAGCGTGACGCACGTTTTCGACGTGCTGGTCTTCGTCTGGCCCTTGCGTTCCGCCCACTTCTTTTCCATTTCGGCGCGCTGCTCGGGCGTCAGTTTGGCGAGCACGGACGGTGGCGGCTCACCCTGTAACGAGTAACTGTAGGTCACCTCCCACAGCCCCGGCTCGATGTGCAGCGGTTCGGCCGCTACGCTCATCGCTAGTCCGCACAGCGCCGCTGTCACAACTGCAAACACGGTTGCCTTGAATTCGAGGTGCATCGAGCGAGTCTCCCGTAACGTAGTATTCGTCGCGTGGTCGACACACACGCGCACCGCTACTGTATCCCGCTCGTCGCACCGCGGAAACGCAATCCGCGAAGCGCATTGCGCTGCTTCGTCGCCACGCTCTGGTGGTTGATCCTCGCGCCGGCATGGGGCGTTGAACCGGCAGATTCGGTTGCGCACGCCCTGCAGCAGATCGAGGCGAAGCGCTACGGTTTGGCGCGCAACTATCTCGATGTCGTGGTGACGGACATGCGCTTGAGCGGAGTGCAACGCGCGCGCGCCTACTACTACCGCGGTTATGCATTCCTGGCGGATGGTCTCTACGTTTCTGCAGCACAAGACTACGAGCGCGCGCTCGAACTCGACCCCGGCAATTCGACGGTACTCACCGAGTTGGGGCGCCTGTATGCGGACGGCGCAGGCGTCGACAAGAACCCGCAGACTGCCTTCAGGTTGTTCCTGAAAGCCGCGCGCGGCGGCAACGAGAAAGCCGGGCTCTATGTCGGCTACGCGTTGCTCGGCGGTGTCGGAGTCACCCGTGATGTTCCCAAGGCGCGCTACTGGCTGCGCGAAGCGGCGAATGCCGGACACGTCGATGCGCTCGTGCAACTCGCGCGCAGCTATCGTGCACCGTTCAGCGACCCGCCGGATCTGGAGCGCGCGGTGCCGTGATACCAACAGGCGATCGATCAGGGATCGGTCGAAGCGCTAACGGCGCTCGGCTACGTGTATCTCGGTGGAGAAACCGGCACACCGGACCTGAAGCGCGCGACTGAGTATTTCCGTCAGGCAGCGCAGCGCGATTCGCCGGCGGCTCAGACCGCACTCGGATTCTTGAGTCTTACCAACCGACAGTACTCGGCTGCACGGCAGTGGTTCGAACGCGCAGCGGCGACGCGGCACGCCGAGGCATTCACCGGATTGGGCCGGCTGTACCTGGAAGGACTGGGGGTCACTGCGAACCGGGCGCGGGCGATCGAAAACTACGCCACCGGTGCCGCGCTGGGCGACGTGCAATCGCAATTGCGCCTCGCGGCACTCGACCTCGAGCCACCCGTTTCTCTGACGCGGACTGAATCGGCACTGCGCTGGTTGCGAATCGCGGCGAAGCAGGGCCATCCGCAAGGCCACAACGGCTTGGCGTGGGTGCTCGCAACTACCCGATACGATCAGCTGCGCGATGCCGCCACGGCCGTCGCCGAGGCGAACCGCGCCATCACCCTTGCACGAACCGCGAGCACGCTCGATACGCTTGCGGCTGCGTATGCCGCATCCGGCGACTTCGAAAAGGCGGTCGCCACACAGCGCGATGCGATCGCCGCGCTCGGCGAAGACGAGCAGCAATTGAGCA
Organism: Pseudomonadales bacterium; assembly: GCA_041739525.1. Classification (GTDB taxonomy): domain Bacteria; phylum Pseudomonadota; class Gammaproteobacteria; order Pseudomonadales; family Azotimanducaceae; genus DATJGR01. The sequence continues at coordinate 124,130 of JBGSNQ010000009.1, forward strand.
AGGCATTCGAGCAGCATCTCGATCGTTATCTGAAGGGAGAGCCCTGGCGCGAGTGATCGGGACACGTCTGCGGATTGCCGCGCAACCTTGGCCGGCTGAAGCCTTTCTGGTACAACACGTGCGTTTTTTCGCCAGGCTGTACGCATGACTACCGATCGCCGACACATCGACCTCGTGTTGCGCGTCTTCAAAGAACTCGCTCCCGCCTGCGCCAACGGCGTCACGCCGGGCGCGGTGAACACGCGCCTGCGAGAACTCGGCGAGCCGATGGGTACCTGGGAGGTGCGCGGCGCATTCACGATGCTCGAACGGGATGGCGCGATCGTCATTGACGACCAGACCGGCGCCTGGCATCTCGCCGAAGACCGCGCCAAATCTCGGAAGCGGCTCGGTACCGCCTGATCGAAGCGCGCCGCCTGCTTTTATCTTTATGGACAGCGCCGCTCCCGTTGTTCTGACCTGGGACTGGCCACATCGGTTGTGGCATTGGACCTTTGCCAGCTGCATCGGCGTTTCGCTGTACACCGGGCTCACCGCGGACGGCGACGTGATGGACCTGCACATCGCGAGCGGCATAAGCGTGATCGGACTGCTGTTGTTCCGGCTCGGCTGGGCGCTCTGGGGCACCGACTACGTTCGTATTCGCCAATATCAAACGTCGGCTACTGCGGTGTGGCAGCACTTGCGCGGCCGGCCGCGTCGCAACTTCGCGCATTCCGCGCCGGCCGCGGCGATGGCGCTCGCAATGTTCGGCGTCGTGATGGTGCAGGCGGTCTCGGGGTTGTTTTCGAGCGACGACATCCTCACCGACGGTCCCTATGCGCGGCTGCTGAGCAGCCGCGGCGTCGACTTAGCCACCGCGATTCACACGCGCCTGTTCTGGATCGTGCTCGCGTTGGTCGGCGTGCACGTCGTCGCGGTCGGCTGGTATGCCACGCGAAGCGACCCGATCGCGTTATCGATGCTGCACGGCCGTCAACGGGTTGAACTGCCCGCGATCACCCGGCATCGCTGGCCGCACGCGGCCGCAACGATGTTTGGCGCGGCCACGCTCATCTGGCTGGCCGCGCGCTGGATCTGATCCCTACTCTTTCTTGAACGTGTCGTGGCAACTTTTGCAGGATTTGCCGAGCGCGCCGAGCGCCGCACCGAACTTCGACATGTCACCGCTTTTCACGATTGCGTCGAGATCGTCCGCCGCGGTCTGAAACGCGGTCAGGCGTTCCTTGAACGCGGTGGGATCTTCCCAGATCTTCGGCAGCGCATCGGTGTCGCCGTCCTTCGTGTCGGCACCGAACACGTCCGGCGCGATGTGCGACAAACCGGCGAGAGCGGCGGTGTGCACCGGGATGTGAGCCTTTTGGTCGACCTCGCCCTTCGCGATCGCACCGAGCGCTTGCATGTGGCCGCCGACTGCATCCATCACGTGCTTCCGGTAGTCGATCGCATTCTGGTCCGCTGCCGCAGATACCGCCAACGCCGCTGCAATGATCCCTATCAAAATCCGCATGCTGTCTCCGCCTGGTTGGTTTTGTTGTCGAGTTCCGGCTGAAGCTTACGGAATGCACGGATCGAAAAGAAACCTAAATTTACTTTGTGTATCTCTTTCAGATAGATATAGTAAGCACCTCCTTGCAGTATCAAGAATTACACGGAAGTGATTGATCGTTCAGAAAGTAGGCTGATCAGCCAGGATCGCGTCAACCGTCACCGCCGCGAGCGGACGACTCCCCCGCCGAACCGGATGCCGCAACGCTCGCCCCGCAAGACGACCGGCCTGATCGCCGATCAGTAGATCTGGTCCGGCTTCAGATTGAAGCGGCGCATCAACTCGGTTCGAACCCTGTCGAAAGCTTCGGCATCGTTGTCGCGCAACGCGTCTAGGTCGCGCTTCACGTTGCCCAGGCCTTGATCGATGACGACCTCTACGCGTCGGTTCTTCACACGCCCCTCTGGTGCATTGTTGGGAACTAGCGGACGCGAGTCGGCGTAGCCCGCGACTGTGAAGCGCCGTTGGTCCAGCGAGCCGTCTTCGAAAAGTCCGTGTGCAACGCTGATTGCTCGCGAGGTAGACAGCTCGAGATTCGAGTGAAACGCAGCCGTCGTAATCGGCACATCGTCGGTATGACCCTCGACCGCAATCTGACCCTGCGCGTCTTTCAGCACGCCGCGAATTATCTTCAACACTGGTTTGAAATCCTTCGTTAGCGACGCTGAGCCTGACGCAAACGTACCGTGCTCTTTTACGCGCAAGACGATACGACGGCCATTCGTCTCCACTTCCAGCACACCCGCCGCAATCTCTTTCGATAGCGCAGTGGCCAGCATGACCGCATCGTGTTCGGTTTCGCCGACCAGCGTTGCCACGCTGTCGACGATGTGCTGCTCCGCCTCTCGATCCACCTCCGGTGCCTGCGCGTCGGCTTGGTTCGGCACCACGCATGCAGCTGGAGTGCTCGGCGGAGAAGCAATCGGTTCCATCGGCGTTTGCGCCTTCACGAATCCGTTGGTTAAGGAGCTGTCGAAGTGCATCTGCGCTTGCACTCCGAAGGCGCCGCGCATCGTCTCCGCAATGCGCTTGTACTTCTCGACGTCCATGGACGAGAAAGACAGAAGCAATACGAAGAAGCACATCAACAACGCCATCAGATCGGCGAACGTGACGATCCAGCCGGGGGCACGCTCCTCTATCGGCGGAACTTCGTCCATGTAGTCTTCGAGTGGCACGAGCTATGCGCCGTTGTCGCGCTTGGAATCAGGCAAATACGCTTTCAGCATCGAGCGGACCACGCGCGGATTCTGGCCCGCCTGTATGGCGAGAAGAGCGTCGATGATCATCGCCTTCACGCGACCTTCTTCGACGCGGCGCAGCGTGAGCTTGTCGGCAATCGGCAGCGCAATCATGTTGGCCAGCACTACGCCATAGAGGGTCGTCAGCAACGCGACGCCCATCGCAGGACCGATTCTTTTCGGATCGTCCATGTTGCCGAGCATCGCTACCAGCCCGACCAGCGTTCCGATCATGCCCATCGCAGGGCTGACGTCGCCGAGCGCCTTGAAGATCTTCGCGCCCCACTCGTGTCGCTCGGCCGTTTGCCGAAGCTCTTTCGAAAGCAGCGTGCGCACCATGTCCACATCGTGGCCATCGACGAGCAGCTGTACGCCCCGGTCCAGAAATTCGTTCGAGAACTTCCGACCTTCCAACGACAGCAATCCGCCTTTGCGCGCCGCGTCCGCGATCTGCACTACTTCGTCAATCAGTTCCTGCGGCTTCACGTGCTCGAAACTGAACGCCTTCAACGCCACGCGGATCGCGCCCAGAAACTGACCGACGCTGAATTTGATCAGTACCACGAAGATCGAACCGACGAACACGATCAACACCGACGGCACGTCGAAGTACATGCCGGCGGAGCCGCCCATCAGCATGGCGGTCAGCACGATGCCCAACGCGCCGACGAGGCCCAACAGTGTTGCGAGATCCATCCGTGAATCGAAACCTTCCGACCCAAACGTGGCCTTCGAAGTCTAGTAGGAGATTCGCAATCCGCCTGGTTCCGGCCCTGTCGTTGACCGCAGCCAACGGGCGCGGTTAACGTCGCGCCATGGCTACCGAACCAACGCTGAATTTCGAAGCTGCGCTCGAAGAACTCGAGCAATTGGTCGAGCGCATGGAAACCGGCGATCTCTCGCTCGAGGAATCGCTGAAAGCGTTCGAGCGCGGCGTCGCGCTCACGCGGGATTGTCAGAAAGCGCTGCAGGCCGCGGAGTTGCGCGTTCAGGCTCTCACCGAAACCGAGGAAGGGCTCGCGCTCGAGGACGTCGATGCCGACGAATTCGAGCACGACGATGACGTCTGACTCGACGCTGCTCGCCCACTACCTCGAACTGATCGAATCCGATCTGGTTGCGCGCATGGCGCTTAAGAGCGACCTCGCACCGCGCCTGGTCGAAGCGATGCAATACGCGACTCTCGGCGGCGGCAAACGGATTCGCCCTTTGTTGACGTGCGCAACGGCCGCGAGCCTCGGCACCGATCCTGCGCGCGCACTCGCGCCGGCGTGTGCAATAGAGCTGATACACGCTTACTCGCTGGTTCACGACGACCTGCCCGCGATGGATGACGACGAACTTCGGCGCGGCCGGCCTACCGTGCACATCGTGTTCGGCGAGGCGGTCGCAATTCTGGCGGGCGATGCGTTACAGGCGCTCGCGTTCGAAACGATCGGTGGCGACGAGACGCTGACGTTCGACGCGCGCGTCGCGATGATCGAATTGCTTGCGCGAGCGGCCGGCTGGAGCGGCATGGTCGGCGGACAGACGTTCGACATGGATGCGACCGGGCGGGTCCTGTCGGTGGCCGCACTCGAATCGATGCATCGCGCGAAGACCGGTGCGCTGCTGATAACGGCCGTCGAACTCGGCGCGATCGTAGCAGGCGCGGATGCGAACACACGCGTAGGTCTGCGCGAATTCGGCGCTTCGGTCGGCCTCGCATTTCAGGTGGTGGACGATCTGCTCGATGTCACCGGAACGACGCAACACATCGGCAAACGTGCGGGTGCGGACGCGGCGCTGGGAAAGAACACGTTTCCCGGCTTACTCGGCCTCGATGAGACGCGAAAACGCGCTGCGGTATTGCATCGGCAAGCGGTGGATGCGCTGCATCGCGTCGGAATCGAATCGGGGCCGCTGCATGCAATCGCGAGGAAAATCGTCGAACGTACGTACTAGCGTGTGCGTGCGAACTCAGTAGAGCTGTTTCAATACCAGCACGCCAGCCTGTTGATCCATCTTCACCTTGCGCAGGAACGACATCCCCAACAGCACTTCGAGGGGGTAGTCGCCGGGAATGACGGCAGCGCGAACGTGATGCGTCTGTATTCCGCCGATCGTCAGCGTATCGAGGTCGACGAGATACGATTCCACCTGACCTTGGGCCGTGACTACGGAAGCGCGCTCCGGAGATTCGGCGAACGGGATGCCCATCTGTTTCGCGGTGCGTTCGCTGATCGCAACCAGCGACGCTCCCGTGTCCACCAGGAAATCGGCCATGTGGCCGTTGATGGAGCCGCGCGCCCGGTACTGGCCTATGTCATCCGGGGCAATCGACAAGCTCGTATTGGTCGGCGCCTGGAACGTTCCACCGACGCGATCGCTCAGCGTCAGCCTGTACGTTTCGCCCTTGTAGCTGACCACCGCGTGCTGCGCGTCGGATTCCACGAGCGTTACACCCTCGGCCGAGGTCTGGCCCACTGTGAGATATTGTTCTTTACCCAACACGCGAATCATGGCGCGGTCCTTGAACAGACCAACTGCCTCGACCGGCGCACTTCCCGCCGAAGCCGACAGCACAACAGAAGTCAGCAGCGCAAACAGCGCCAAACGGCTTCTCGAGGTGGATCCAAACGTTGCACGGTGCATGCGAAGACTCCGCGATATGTCCGGAATCATACGTCCGCGCGCGGATACATCTGTACGCGATTAGGTAGCGAGCGCCACGACTGAGATATGCAGCACAACCGCGGCGAGAACTCCGGCGAAGACATCATCGAGCACCACGCCCAAACCGCCCGAGAGTCGCCGGTCGGCCCACGATACCGGCCACGGCTTTGCGATATCGAACGCGCGAAACAGCACGAAGCCGACGGCAACCCAAAGCAACGATTTCGGCGCCGCCACGAGCGCAATCCATTGCCCGATGAACTCGTCCAGCACGAATGCCGACGCATCACCGACACCGGCCGCACGACACGCGCGATCGACGACCCACACCGAGATTGCCGTGGCGACCACGACGAATGCGAGTTGCTGGACGAGCGTCAAGTCTGCGAGCAGGAACCACCAGATGGGGAGCGCCAGCAGACTCCCGACCGTGCCGGGTGCATACGGTGCGAGTCCGCTGCCGAGGCCCGTCGCCAGCAGCACGAACGGATTCTTCAAGTCGCCCGACGAGATCCGACCTTTCGGCGCGCCCTTCGGATCAGCGGAAATGACGGAATCCTCCGCGCGGTAGCGGCACCGCCCGCCCGCTCGAGTGCAGCGACACACCGCGGCCCGCATCGATGCGGCCGATCACCGAAACGCGTTCCGGTAATCCGCCGAGGCGTGAGCGATTCTTCGGCGCTATCGTGAAACACAGTTCGTAGTCGTCGCCGCCCGAGGTGGCGTGCGTCGCGCTGCTACCCGGCGCGCGTGGAACCGCATCGAGATCGATTACACCGGCCACGCCGCTGGCTGCGCAGATATGGTCGAGATCGGCTACCAATCCATCCGACACATCGATCGCCGCGGTGGCGATGCCGTGCAACGCGCGTCCCAGTGCGATACGCGGTTCCGGAAGGTAGTAGCGCCGCAGCAGATAGTTCGGGTCGTTCTCCGTTGCCGCGAGCAATGTTGCGTAAGGCGGCGGCGTTGCGAGATCGGCGCGTTCCAGGGCCGCGGCCGCGCCGCCCAGAAGCCCGCTGACGCAAACCAGATCGTTTTCGCGCGCGCCGCTGCGCACGAGCGCTTCGCCGGCAGTGCAATGCCCATGTACGCTAACGGAAATATTGAGGGGACCGCGCGCCAGATTACCGCCAGCTATTTTCACGCCGAAGCGCGCCGCTGCCGCTGCCACTCCTCGTGCGAACGTTTCGAGCCATTCGGCCGATCCATCCGGCAGCGTTAACGCGATCAACGCGTAGTCGGGTTCCGCACCCATCGCCGCCAGATCGGACACGCTGACGCCGAGTGCACGGAAGCCGACCAGGTCCGCCGGCGCCGCCGCGGGAAAGTGCACGTCGGCCACGAGCGTGTCGATGGAGCTGACGACGACCGAATTCGAGGGCAATTGCACCAGCGACGCGTCATCGCCCGGGCCTAACAGGATTGAGGGGCCACGAGCGGTATCGCCGAGGGTTTCGATCAGCCGGTCGATGAGCTCGAATTCATCCATCGGCCGCGACTTCGCGGGACCGTTGGGAGCGTGCAACCGCATCGAGTACACCGTTGATGTAGCGGTGGCTTTCCTCCGCACCGAACACGCGAGCGAGATTCACCGCTTCGTCGATCACCACTCTGAACGGCACGTCGTGGCGATGACACAGCTCGTAAACACCCATGCGCAGCAGGGCAAGCTCTACGCGATCGAGTTCGAGAACCTTACGATCGAGCAGCGGAGCGAAACACTCGTCGAGCGAAGCGCAGCTTGCAACGACGCCACGCAGCACTTCATGGAAGAACTGCGCATCCACGCGTTCGAAGTTCGGGTCTTCGCGAAACTGGCGCTCGATCTCCGCCTCGTCCGCGCCCGACATCTGCCACTGATACAACGCCTGCAACAACAGGCGCCGCGCACGGCGTCGGGACCAGGGATCGAAGCGCGCCTCGGACATGTCGTTTGCTCAGCCGAGTTTATCGAGCAGTGTGGCCATCTCGAGCGCTGTCATCGCCGCGTCAGCGCCCTTGTTGCCTGCTTTCGTGCCTGCGCGCTCTACCGCCTGCTCGATCGAGTCGGTGGTGAGCACGCCAAACGCGACCGGTACAGACAGTTCGAGACTCATTCGCGCAAGCCCCGCCGCGCATTGACCTGCGACGTAATCGAAGTGTGGAGTAGCACCGCGAATTACCGCACCCAATGCGATGATCGCATCGAATTTCGCCTTTCCTTCGGCGACACGCTTCACCGCAAGCGGCAGTTCGAAGCAACCCGGTACTTTGATCAACGTGATGTCTTTGGCGTTGACTCCATGCCGCACCAGCGTATCGACCGCACCGGTTACGAGGCTGTCGACGATATAGCCGTTGAATCGCCCCGCCACGATCGCGAATTTGCGGCCGCTGCCGCCGAAATCGCCCTCGATCGTCTTCACATCAATCATCAGTCGTCTCCAAGTATTGCGGTAAGTCTAAGCGCTATGCGGCATTGCGCAAAATCCGCACGCGCAGATCGCCGCCCATGAGGCGCACATCGGCGATGATGCCGTCGATCGAATCGGCCAGCCGATTCACGGACAGCTGCGCAAAGGGGCGCGCGTCGCGGCCGAGCAGTTTCGGTGCGACATAAACGATCGCTTCGTCCCACAACCCCTGCCGCAAGACTTCGCCGGTGAGCGTAGCACCGGCTTCGACCAGCACTTCGTTGGCGCCGCGCGACGCGAGAGCACCGAACAGCGCGGCAAGATTCACCCGCGGACCATCCGTTTCGAACACTTCTGCGCCTGCAGCGACGAGCGACTGGGGCGAGCCGCCGGAAACCGTCGCAATGAGCCCGTTGCCCGGCGCCTGCAGTACGCGCGCTTTCGGAGGCGTACGCAACGTCGAGTCGGCTACTACGCGCAGCGGTTGGCGAATCACGCCGTCGACGGCATACGCAGCGTCGCGCACGTTCAATTGGGGGTCGTCGGCGAGCACGGTGCCGATGCCGGTGACGATTGCGCAACTGCGCGCGCGCCAGTACTGCACGTCGGCGCGCGCTTCGGCTCCGGTAATCCACTGGCTTTCACCCGACGCCATTGCGGTGCGTCCATCGAGCGATGCCGCCACCTTCACGCGCACCCAGGGCCGATGCTGCGTGAAGCGCAGGAAGAAGCCCCTGTTGAGTTCGAGCGCCGCCGGCCGTTCGACCACGTCCACCACGATTCCCGCCGCGCGCATTCGCTCGATGCCCATGCCCGCCACACGAGGGTTCGGATCATGTGACGCGATGACGACGCGACCTACCTTTGCATTGATCAACGCACCGGCACATGGCGGCGTTTTGCCGTGGTGTGCACACGGTTCGAGCGAAACGTAGCAGGTCGCCCCTTCAACCGGTTGGTCAGGAGATCGCCGGGCTGCGTCCGCCAGCGCCTCGACCTCGGCATGTGGTCCACCGGCGCGATGATGCCAGCCTCGACCGATCACTCGACCATCGCGAACCAGCAGGCACCCCACGCGCGGATTCGGCGTAGTCGAATACAGTCCGTTTCGTCCAAGCTCGATCGCGGCATCGAGAAACAGCAGATCAGACCCGGTCACGATTACGGATCGCCTTTGGTTTTCGAACGCGGCGCTACGTCGTCGTGACCCCTCGTCAGTTTGCGGATCTCTTCCTGGAATTCGCTCACGTCCTGGAAGTCGCGATACACCGACGCGAACCGCACATACGCGACGCCGTCCATCTGGCGCAGTTCCCGCATCACTTCTTCGCCGACCATGCGCGACGGCAACTCGCGTTCACCCGACGAACGCAGCCGGTGCATGATACGCGCGATTCCGGCTTCGATTTCTTCGGTGCTCACCGGACGCTTCTCGAGTGCGCGCAACAACCCGGAACGGAGCTTTTCTTCGTTGAACGGCTCGCGAATGCCGTCGCGCTTCACGATGCGCGGCATGACGAGTTCGGCGGTTTCGAACGTGGTGAAGCGTTCGCCGCACGTCTGACATTCGCGGCGGCGTCGCACCTGATCACCGTCTGCAACCAGCCGCGAGTCGATCACCTTCGTATCGTCGGCGCCGCAGAACGGACAGTGCACGGGGTTTGCTCAGTTCGCCGCGGCGTAAACGGGGAAACGGCGACAGAGTTCGAGCGCTTTGTGTTTTACCGAGCCGATCATGTTGTCGTTCTTCAGATCGTCGAGCACGTCGCACATCCAGTGCGTGAGCGTCTTGCACTCGGCTTCCTTGAAGCCGCGCGTGGTGACGGCAGGGGTGCCGATGCGCAAACCCGATGTGACGAACGGCGAGCGAGGATCGTTCGGCACCGCGTTCTTGTTCACGGTGATGTTCGCGCGACCCAATGCGGCATCGGCGTCTTTGCCGGTGATCTTCTTGTCGATCAGGTCGAGCAGGAACAAATGGTTGTCCGTTCCGTTCGAAACGACCCTATAGCCGCGCTGCTGGAATTCCGTCGCCATAACGCGCGCGTTGGCGAGCACCTGCTTCTGGTAAGCGGCAAACGCCGGCTCCATCGCCTCTTTGAAACACACCGCTTTCGCCGCGATGACGTGCATCAACGGGCCGCCCTGCGTGCCGGGGAACAGCGCCGAGTTCAGCTTCTTCTCTATGTCGGCGTTCTCGCGCGCCAGGATCATGCCACCGCGCGGACCGCGCAGCGTCTTGTGTGTAGTAGTAGTGACGACGTCGGCGAACGGCACCGGGCTGGGATAGAGGCCCGTCGCCACGAGACCGGCGACATGCGCCATGTCGACCAGGAAATACGCGCCCACCGAGTCTGCAATGTCGCGGAACCGTTGCCAGTCGAGCTTGCGCGAATACGCGGAGAAGCCGGCCACGATCAGTTTTGGCCGATGCTGCCGCGCAAGCGCTTCGACCTGCTCGTAGTCCACTTCGCCGGTGGCCGCATCCAGGCCGTACTGAACCGCGTGATACACCTTGCCGGAGAAATTCACCGGCGCGCCGTGCGTGAGGTGACCGCCGGCATCGAGACTCATGCCGAGCACCACATCGCCGGCGGAGAGCAGCGCTAGATACGCCGCCGCATTCGCCTGCGATCCGGAGTGCGGCTGCACGTTGGCGAACGCAGCGCCGAACAGCTGTTTCGCGCGGTCGATCGCGAGCACTTCCACCTGATCGACGTATTCACAGCCGCCGTAATAGCGCTTCGACGGATAGCCCTCGGCGTATTTGTTCGTCAGCACCGTGCCTTGCGCCTGCAACACGCGCGGGCTCGCGTAGTTTTCCGACGCGATCAGTTCGATGTGGTCTTCCTGCCGCTGCTGTTCGTCGACGATCGCTTGCCACACCGCATCGTCGTAGCCGGCGATCTGCATTTTGGGGTCAAACATGAGAGGTATCCGCGGCGGTAAAGAAGCGGCGCATTGTAGCCCAACGCCTGAAAGCCCAGCACTTGAAAGCCCGTCATTCCCAGCATGAATCACTTTCCCACGGCATTCGCTCTACAATGGCGTCCCGCAAATTCTCAAGCAGAGCCCAAGCAGACAAATGGCGCAGTACGTCTACACCATGAACCGTGTCTCCAAGGTCGTCCCGGGCGGACGCAAGATTCTGGAGAACATTTCGTTATCGTTTTTCCCCGGTGCGAAGATCGGCGTACTCGGCTTGAACGGCTCCGGTAAATCGACGCTGCTGCGAATCATGGCGGGCATCGATACGGCGATCGACGGCGAAGCGCGCCCCCAGAAAGGCATCAAAGTGGGCTTCCTGCCGCAGGAACCGCAACTCGACGCGAGCAAGAACATGCGCGGCAACGTCGAGGACGGCGTGGCGGAACTCAAGTCGCTGCTGACCGAATACGACGCGATCTCCAACAAGTTCGCGGAGCCGATGTCCGACGACGAAATGAACACGCTGCTCGAGCGGCAAGGCGATCTGCAGGCAAAGATCGACGCGGCCAACGGCTGGGATCTCGACCGTACGCTCGACATCGCGGCCGACGCACTGCGGCTGCCGGCCTGGGACGCGGAGGTCAAGAATCTGTCTGGCGGCGAGAAACGCCGTGTCGCGCTATGCAAACTACTGTTGTCGCAGCCTGACATGCTGCTGCTCGACGAACCCACCAACCATCTCGACGCGGAAAGCGTCGCGTGGCTCGAACGATTCCTCGGGGAATACCCCGGCACCGTGGTTGCCGTTACCCACGACCGCTACTTCCTCGACAACGTAGCCGGCTGGATTCTGGAACTCGACCGCGGCCGCGGCATTCCGTTCGAAGGCAACTACAGCGCGTGGCTCGACGCGAAAGACAAACGCCTCAGTGCCGAAGCGAGCCAGGAACAGGCGCGCCAACGCGCGATCAAGGCCGAACTCGAGTGGGTGCGGTCGAACCCGAAGGGGCGTCAGGCCAAGAGTAAGGCCCGCCTCGCCCGTTTCGAAGAACTCATGTCCAAGGAAGTGCAGGCACGAAACGAAACGGCCGAGTTGTACATACCGCCCGGACCACGCCTCGGCGAGAAGGTCATCGAACTGAACCACGTGAGCAAAGGCTATGGCGACCGGTTGCTGATCGACGACGTGTCGTTCGCGATTCCGCGCGGCGGCATCGTCGGCATCATCGGCGCGAACGGCGCCGGAAAAACCACTCTGTTCCGCATGATCACCGGCCGCGAACAGCCGGACAAAGGCTCGCTGGAACTCGGCGAAACCGTCCAGCTCGCATACGTCGATCAGAGCCGCGACGACCTCGACAATTCGAAGAACGTCTGGGAAGAGGTGTCGAACGGGCAGGACATCATGCGGATCGGCCAATACGAAATTCCGTCGCGTGCCTATGTGGGGCGCTTCAATTTCCGCGGCGCGGACCAGCAGAAGAAAGTCGGCGATCTGTCGGGTGGCGAGCGCAACCGCCTGCATCTGGCAAAGCTGCTGCGCCAGGGCGCCAACGTACTGCTGCTCGACGAACCCACCAACGATCTCGATGTGGAAACGCTGCGGGCACTCGAAGATGCGCTGCTGAATTTCCCGGGCACCGTACTCGTGATTTCACACGATCGCTGGTTCCTGGACCGGATCGCCACGCACATGATCGCGTTCGAAGGCGACAGTCACGTCGAGTGGTTCGCGGGGAACTTCAGCGACTACGAAGAGGATCACAAGAAGCGTTTGGGCGCCGATGCAAACGAGCCCAAGCGAATTCGTTACAAAAAACTTGCGTGAGTCAGCGGCTAACCCAACAGCTTGATCAGGCAGCCGATGAGAAACGCGATGACGTCTTTGAGTGCGAAGCCGAACATGTTGCCTCCTACAGGCCGGACCCCTGGCCTACTACAAGGAAGGACCCACTACAAACAACGCAGGCATTGTTCTCCCGTTAGACAGGTTCAGGTGTGTAGGCTTGTGACGCTGATGTGAAGAACATCGGCGGGAAAAGGCGGGATCAGTCGCCTTCGTTCAGCACGTCCAGCGCTTCATTCAATGTAGCTACGCCGCGCACGTCCATGTCGGCCATTGCCGGTTTGGGACGATTCGCGCGTGGGATGATCGCGCGTTTGAAACCGTGCTTGGCCGCCTCGCGCAGACGTTCCTGGCCGTTCGGCACTCCCCTCACTTCGCCCGTCAGGCCGATTTCACCGAACACGATCAGGTCGCGCGGCAACACGCGATTGCGATAACTCGACAGCACGGCAAGGATCAGCGCGAGGTCCGAACCGGTCTCGCCGATGCGCACCCCACCCACCACGTTGGCGAACACGTCCTGATCGGCGAGTGAAATTCCACAATGGCGATGCAGCACCGCGAGTTGCATCGCGAGCCGCTGTGCATCGAGGCCGACCGCAACGCGGCGCGGATAACCGCCCTGTACGGCATCGACCAGCGCCTGCAGCTCGACCAGCAGGGAACGCGTGCCCTCCCACGTGACGGTTGCAACACTGCCGGGCGACAACGCTTCCGGGCGCTGCAGGAAGATTGCCGAAGGATTCGACACTTCCTTCATGCCGCGATCGGTCATCGCAAACACGCCGAGTTCGTTCACCGCGCCGAAGCGGTTTTTCAATCCGCGCAATGTGCGGAAACGCGAGCCTTCCGGGTTATCGAGCATCACGAAACAATCGATCATGTGCTCGAGCACTTTCGGGCCTGCGAGACTGCCTTCCTTGGTTACGTGCCCCACGAGAATCACGACCGTTTGTGTCTGTTTTGCCAGCCGAGTGAAGAACGCCGCGGTTTCGCGCACCTGCGTGATGCTGCCGGGTACGCTCTCGACGCTGCCGAGCTCCATCACCTGAATCGAATCGAGCACGACCACCAGCGGCCGGTGCTGCTCGATCAACGCGGCCACTTCCTCGGCGCGCGTTTCGGACGCCACGCGCAAACGGTCGAGCGGCAATTCGAGACGGCGTGCGCGCATCGCGAGTTGCTGCAACGATTCTTCGCCGGATACGTACAACACTTCACCCAACGTCGCGAGCGATGTGGTGATCTGAAGCAGCAACGTACTTTTGCCGGCGCCGGGTTCACCGCCGATCAGCACGACGGAGCCTGGTACCAGTCCGCCGCCGAGCACACGATCGAATTCTGCAAAACCGGTTGCGATGCGTTGGCTGTCCGCCGAGTCGACCTCGGCCAGAATCTGCACGGCGGGCGCGGTGCCCGAATAGCCCGCTGCGGGTTTCGATGCCTTCGCCGGACCGAGCGTAATGCGTGTCAGCGTGTTCCACGCTTCGCACGCCGAACACTGGCCTTGCCATTTACCGTGCTCTGCACCGCAGTCGTTGCAGACGTATGCGACGCGCGCCTTAGCCATTCCGTTTGGCCACCTGCCGCATCATCAACGCATGTATTCGGAGTAGTCGTTGCGCGCGAGGTTCTCGAACTTCGTCAGATTACCGATGAACGCCAGCCTGATTTTTCCGATCGGACCGTTACGTTGCTTGCCGATGATGATCTCGGCGGTACCTTTGTCGGGTGACTCCGGGTTGTACACCTCGTCGCGGTAGATCATCAGAATCACGTCTGCGTCCTGTTCGATCGCGCCCGATTCGCGCAGGTCGGACATCAGCGGACGCTTGTCGTTGCGGCTCTCTACACCGCGATTCAACTGCGACAGCGCCACCACCGGGCAGCGCATCTCTTTCGCGATCGCCTTCAGCCCGCGCGAGATTTCGGTGATCTCGCCGGTACGGTTGTTGTCCAGATCGCGGTTTGCGCGCATCAGCTGGATGTAGTCGAGAACGATCAGCTTCAGTCCACCGGCTTGGCGCGCGACCCGACGCGCGCGCGTGCGCACTTCGTTCGGCGTGAGCGCGGGTGAATCGTCGAAATAGATTGGTTTGTCTTTGAGCTGACTAACGGCCGAGGTGAACCGCGGCCAGTCGTCGTCGTGCATGTCGCCCGTACGCATGCGCGTCTGATCGATGCGGCCGAGCGACGAGAGCATCCGCATCACCAGCTGGTCGGACGGCATCTCCATCGAGAACACGAGCACCGCACCCGGATCGTCCGTCATCAACGCGTGCTCCGCGATGTTCATCGCGAATGAGCTTTTTCCCATTGAAGGCCGTCCTGCCACGATGATGAGATCGGACGACTGCAGACCCGCGGTTTTCTTGTCGAGATCGTCGAAGCCAGTGGCGAGCCCCGTGATCGGATTGCGCGATGCGAACAGCGACTCGATCTTCTCCACTGCGCGAGCCAGCAACGGCACGATCGCAACCGGCCCTTCGTCGCGCAAGCGACCTTCGTGGATCTTGAACACTTCGGACTCGGCGATGTCGAGCAGTTCACTGCTCGGCCGCCCCTGCGGCGCGAACGCCGACTCGGCAATCTTGTTGGCGACCGAGATGAGCTGCCGTAGCGTCGATCGTTCGCGAACGATCTGCGCATACGCCATCACGTTGCTCGCGCCGGGCGTCGACTCGGCAATCTCCGCGAGGAAGCCGATACCGCCGGCCTTGTCCAGCAGACCGCGCTGGCTCAACGCTTCGGATAGCGTCACCGCATCGAGCGGCTCGTTCGCGTTCGCGAGGCTCGCCATCGCTTCGAAGATGATCTGATGCTGTGCGCGGTAGAAATCGCGCGCGGTGAGCACGTCGGCAACGTTCAGCCACGCGTCGTTGTTCAGCATCAGGCCGCCGAGCACCGATTGCTCGGCTTCGACGGAATGCGGCGGCACCTTCAGCTGCGCGGTGGCGGACAAATGCACCGACGCGGGCCGCGCTGTGTCCGAATCGGCAGCGGTTTCCGACATAGCGGAGTGTTTTCGTTGCGGGGCTGATGAGCCTCCGAGATGGAGACTCATCAGTCAAGAGAGAATTGCCGGACGTTACTCCGGAACTACGACGACCTTGATCGTGACATTCACGTCGGTGTGCAGATGCACGTCGATGTCGTACTCGCCTACCACACGGATCACGCCCGACGGCATGCGAATTTCGCTCTTTGCCACGTCGGCACCTTGGGCCGCCAACGCTTCGGCGATGTCGTGCGTGCCGACCGAGCCGTACAGCTTGCCTTCGTCGCCGGCCTTTGCGGAGATGCTCACCGACAGACCCTGCAGTTTGGCGCCGCGACCCTGCGCTTCACCCAGCCGGTCCTGCGCCACGCGCTCGAGCTCGGCGCGACGCGCTTCGAAAACCGCACGGTTGTCTTTCGACGCGCGAACGGCTTTGCCTTTCGGGATCAGGAAATTGCGCGCGAAACCGCTTTTCACGACCACTTCGTCGCCGAGGTCGCCGAGATTGACGATACGTTCCAACAGAATGACGTTCACTTGATGCTCCCGATCACAGATGCGCGTCGGTATACGGCAGCAATGCCAGATACCGCGCTCGTTTGATCGCAACCGCCAGCTGGCGCTGGTAGCGCGCACTGGTGCCGGTGATACGGCTCGGCACGATCTTGCCGGTTTCGGTGATGTACTGTTTCAGTAGCTCGAGATCCTTGTAGTCGATCTCTTTGATGCCTTCCGCGGTGAAGCGGCAGAATTTCTTGCGGCGGAACTGACGCGGCATGCTCATTTCTGTTCTCCCACAGCTGCTTCGCCTTCTTCGGACGGCGCGCGCTCCGGATCTGCGCGGCGGGCCGCCAGCTCTTCCTCACGACGACGGTCGCGATCGCGCTCTTTCTCCTGATCGCGCAGCTCTTCCGCGTAGATCTTCGAGATTTCGGTGGCCGCTTCCTTGCGGCTGATGATCATGTTGCGCAACACGGCGTCGTTGAAGCGGAACGCGCTCGACAGCTCTTCTAGCGTCGCGCCGTTCACTTCGATGTTCATGAGCACGTAGTGCGCTTTGTGGATCTTCTTCACCGGAAACGTGAGTTGCCGGCGACCCCAGTCTTCGAGACGGTGGACTTTGCCGTTACCGCGTTCGATCAGGGCTTTGTAGCGGTCGATCATCCCCGGCACCTGATCGCTCTGATCGGGATGCACGAGAAACACGACTTCGTAATGTCGCATTGCGCCTCCTTATGGCGTAACGCTTCCGCGCCTTTTCTCGAAGAAGCTCGAAGAAGAAAGGGGCGTGAAGCAAGGAGTGGATTTGAAGGAGCGCGGATTCTAGAGAGACACTCATTAAATGTCACGGCCGAACTCAGCCGGATCGTTGCCGCACCGCCTCGAACAGCAGAATACCGGTGGCCACCGAGACGTTCAGGCTCGACACCGCGCCCTTCATCGGCAGGCTGACCAGCTGGTCGCAGGTTCTACGCGTCAGGTCGCGTAAGCCTTTGCCTTCGCCCCCTAGAACCAGAACGGTCGGCTGCTTCAGGTCGGCCGCTTGCCAGGAATCCGCAGCGTCGCCGGCCGCGCCGACCACCCACACACCCTGCCGCTTCAGCCATTCGAGCCGCCGCACCAGGTTGCTGACCAGCACGATGAACAGCGATTCCGCGGCGCCGCTGGCCGATTTGCGCGCCACCTCGCTGAGCGGTGCGGTGCGGCTCTTCGGCAACAGCACCACGCTCACCCCGGCCGCGTCGGCGCTGCGCAAACACGCGCCCAGGTTGCGCGGATCCATCACGCCGTCGAGTGCCAGCAGCAATAAAGGTTGCGGAAGCGTGGGCCAGCGCAGCTCCAGCTCCTTCTCGGAGCCGAGTTCGCCCGGCGCGGTTTCGACCATCACACCCTGGTGGCGGCCATTGTGCGTCATGCGGTCGAGCCGCGGCCGCTCGCAATTCTCGACCGGCACGTTGGCGGCCGCGGCCAGTTCCAGAATCGCGTTCATCCGCGCGTCGCGTCGATCGGTCTGAACGAACACACGCCGCACCCGCTGCGCGTCGCTGCGCAGCACCGCCTCGACCGCGTGGATGCCGAACACCTGCTCGGTGCTCACGAACGGCCCCGGCGGTTGCGTTTGCCTCCTTTGGTGCCCGCCGCCAGCAGATCGATCTTGCGCGACTCGACGTCGACGTCGGCCAGGATGACAGACAGCTTGTCGCCGAGCTTGATGCGCCGGCCCGAGCGCTCGCCGACCAGCGACATTGCCGCTGGATAGAAGGTGAAGTAGTCGTCGCCGAGATTCGATACGTGCAGCAGACCCTGGATGAAGATCTTGTCGAGCTCGACGAACACCCCGAAGTCCGTCACCGCGACCACCGTGCCGTCGAACGTCTGGCCGACGAACTGTGCGGCGAACTCGCACTTCAGCCAGTCGGCCACGCCGCGGCTGACGTCGTCGGCCCGGCGCTCCGTTACCGACAGATGTTCGCCGACCTCGTCGAGGTGACTCTGGTCGATGGGGTCGCGACGCAACACACCGCCGATCGCGCGGTGTACGACGAGGTCTGCATAGCGCCGGATCGGCGACGTGAAGTGCATGTAGCGCGGCAGTGCGAGCCCGAAGTGGCCGACGTTCTCCGGGCTGTAGCGCGCCTGCATCATCGACCGCAGGATCATCGTTTCGAGCAGACCGCGGTCGGGCCGGTCGGCCAGTTGATTCGCCACCGTTTGGAGCGTCTTCGGCGTGGGCGGCTCATCATTCAAGCGTATTCCCGCGTAAGCGAGCGCTTGCCTCAGCAGGTCGAATTTCTCCGGCGTGGGTCCTTCATGGACCCGGTAGAGCGCTTTCGCCTCGTGCTTCTCGAGGAACCGCGCGGCGCACACGTTCGCCGAAATCATCGCCTCTTCGATCAACCGGTGGGCATCGTTACGCACCACCGGAACGACACGTTCGAGCAGACCATTTTCGAGGATCAGTTTCTGTTCCGGCGCGTCGAAGTCGAGCGCGCCACGGTCCTCCCGCGCGGCGAGCAGCGCCCGATACACGTCATGCAACGCTTGCAACGAGTCGGCCACTTCACCGTCGAAACCGAGGTAGCCGGCATCGATGAACGCGGCGACCTGCGTGTAGGTGATGCGCGCGCGGGAGAACATCAGCGCGGGATAGAAGCGATAGGTCGTCACCTTGCCGTGCGGTGACACCTGCATGTCGCACACCATGCACAGCCGGTGCTCCTGCGGGCGCAACGAGCAGAGGCCATTCGACAACGCTTCCGGCAGCATCGGCACCACGCGATCGGGCAGATACACCGAGTTGCCGCGCTCGCGGGCTTCGTGGTCGAGCGCCGAACCCAGCCGCACGTAGCTGCTGACATCAGCGATCGCCACGACCAGCCGCCAGCCGCCCTTCGGGCGCGGGCTACAGAACACGGCGTCATCGAAGTCTCGCGCGTCTTCGCCGTCGATCGTCACGAGCGGAATGTCGGTGATGTCTTCGCGGTCGCGGTAACGTTCCGGGTCCACGCGGTCGGGCAAGCCGCGCACCGCCTCGTCGACTTCGGGTGGCCACTCGACCGGCACGCCATGCGCGCGCAGCAGTGTGATCGACGCGGCGTGCAGATCGTCGCGCGGCGCGATCACGTCAACCACGCGACCGGTAAGGCCGAAGCTTTCTTCACCCGTCACGGTCACGGCGACGGTATCGCCGTCGTTGGCCGCGCCCTCTCCCTTCGATTCGAGATAGACGCGTCCGCGGAAATCGCCTTCGGCGACCACATACCAGCCGCGCGTACCGGCAACGGCACGTCCGATCACCGGCTCCTCGGAACGCTTGGTCACAGCAGCGATCACCGCCTGACCTTCGACGAGCCGCGCGTGCACCGTGTCGCCGATGCGCAACCGCGAGTCGCGGGTGAGACGTACCGGCAGTTCGTCGTCACCGCCGACCGGTATCAACACCAGGCGCCCACGATTGCCGCGACGGATCACGCCGTCGACGGCAACCTCCGGCGCCGCCATTTGATAGGCGCCGCGGCTGTCGATGTGCAGGTCGCCGGAATGACACAAGCCACGCAATACGCGGCGCAGTTGATCGACGTCGGCGCCCTGGCGCACGCCCGAAAGCTCGCGGATTTCCGGCCAGCGCATCGGTTTTTTCTGCGCACGAAACAGCTCGATGACCGCTGTCGGCGCCAGCAAAACGGGCCGTTCTTCGACGTTGCTAAGTGCCTCCGAACCAACGGATTTACTGCGGCGCTTGCGTTTGTCTGTCACGTTGACAACCCCGAAGTCGGTGCGTAGAGTCGCCCCCCGCTACTCGCCGGGGTGGTGAAATTGGTAGACGCGCTGGCTTCAGGTGCCAGTGGGGGAAACCCCGTGGAGGTTCAAGTCCTCTCCTCGGCACCATCTCTCGACGCTTCAGTCGAATCGATCTCCAAGCAAGCCGCGCGAAGGCATCAAACCGGCGCTTGCCAGTCGCGTCAAACGTCATGCGGCGGCATCCTAACCATTCGAAGCGCGGCGCGTCGCGGTGTTTCGGCCATAGCCAGTCATTTTCCGAATCTCGGAGTCATCACATGGCGACTAACCCTTCGCCCTTCATCGAGTCAGTGGTTCTTGCGACAGACCTGTCCGAGGGTGCGGAACTCGCGTTCGCACATGCACTTGCAGTGGCGGTGCTGCGTCGCGCGCGCCTGACGCTGCTGCACGTGACCAGCGATGACCAGGTCGACTGGTCACGATTCCCGGCTGTTCGCGCGACGCTCGCGCGCTGGAATCTGCTCGAATCCGGCGCGTCTCAAGCGGCGGTCTTCGAACGTCTTGGTGTGCGCGTGACGAAGCGCGCGATAACGAGCCGATATCCGGCGGTGGCCGTCGCTGACCATCTGCGCGACATCGACGCCGATCTGCTCGTCCTCGCAACGGAAGGTCGCGAGGGCACCGCACGTTGGTTGCACGGTTCGGTGGCGGAAGCGATGTCGCGCTGGTCAAGGACGATGACGCTCTTCGTTCCGACGGACACGCAGCGGAGCATCGTGTCGGTCGATGGGAAGTTGTCGTTCCAGAATGTGCTGATACCGATCGATCACACACCCGACGCGAGCGACGCCATTGAATTCGCGCGTCGCGCGGCCGAGATCGTCGGAGATGGAAACGTGGCCATCACGCTGCTGCACGTTGGTACGGAGCGCGACATGCCTCAGGTCTCCCTCGAGGATGGACCGGCGTGGACCTTCTCCCGGATTACGCGCGACGGAGATCCCGTGTCTCAGATCCTCGCGTGCGGCGAGAACCTTCGCGCCGATCTCATCGTGATGACGACCGCGGGGCGCCACGGTGTCTTCGAAGCGTTGCAGGGCAGCACGACCGAGCGAGTACTCCGAGGTGCCCGTTGTCCACTACTGGCAGTACCTGCAGCGCGGCGAAGCACGAGCCCCGGTTAGTGGATTCGATTACAACTTGCTGTCTGCTACCTAACTGACGCCCAGCGCCAGGAACGCTACCTTGCCGGTCACTTTTGGATCGTCAAAGGACGCTCACTTGAAACTGACCCAGCCTGCGAACGGCCTAGGCGCCCACGAAAACGACCTCTTCGCGAAATGGCGTGCGGCCCGACGCGACAAGCTCAGACGAATCGCGATCGCGGAGCAGCAACGAGAGGCGGCGGAACACGTCAGGCGTACGCAATAGCGGCGCCAGTCAATTCATCTCGTATCCCCCGGCAATACTGAGGCTGACGCCGGTGATGTTCGGCGACGATGCGAGAAACACCGCCGCGGCACCCATGTCTTGTGCCGTTTGCGGTCGGCCGAGCGGAATCATCTCCTTCATCGCACGCTCGAATTCGGCGTTCTTCGCCGCCTGATCGAGCGTGTTCATCGGCATCAGATGCTCGAGCCACATCGCCGTGCCGACCACGCCGGGACAGATCGCATTCACGCGAATGTTGTCCGGCGCCAGTTCGGCTGCCAACGACTGCGTTATGCCGATCGCGGCGAACTTGGAGCCGCAGTAGGCCACCATATTCCGGTAGCCCTGCTTGCCGGCAATCGATGCGGTGTTGACGATGGCGCCGTTGCCTGAACGCTTCAGCGCCAGCAAGGCGGCGCGCACCATCAGATAGATGCCCTTGGTGTTCACAGCGAAGATGCGGTCCCAGTCGCGCTCGGAGAACTCCGCAATCGGGCCCGACTGAACCACGCCTGCGTTGTTCACCAGGACGTCGATGCCGCCGAACGCCGCTACGGTGGCGGCAACCGCGGCCTCGCAACTCGCCGCATCGGTCACGTCGAGTTCGGTTGCCTTCACTTCACCGATGGCCGCTTGTTCCTTCGCACTACGTTGCAACGCATCTGCGCCCGAGAGGTCGTACGTCCAGTCGCCGGCCTTCGCACCAAGGTCGCCGATCATCACTTTGGCGCCCGCTTGCAGGAACGCCTCCGAAATGGCGCGCCCTATCCCGCGCGCACCACCCGTTACCAGAACCACCTTGTTGCGCATGTCGATTCTCACGTTGCATTGGAAGGTCGCGCGAACGCTACCTCGCAATCGACGCGACGGAAACCATCAAATGCAGTTGCCTAGCATAGTCGTGCCTCACATTTGGTGCGGCGGCGCACGGACGGAACCTTACGGATCGCACACTCTGCACGCGTGAATCCTTCCGCCAAAGTGGTAGTCGATCCAATCTCCGAACGCGCGTCGAGCGCGTCAGGCCGGACATCGTCGATCATTGCAAGCGATCTGCTGCCGCTGCTCGACATCGCGTGCGTCCTTCTGGCGGCCGCGATCAGTACTGCGCTGTACACGCAAGGGTTCAGCGACCCAAACGATCCGGACCAGTTCGCCTCGGCCCCATGGGTTGCAGCGGTGCTGGCTCCCTTCATTCTGTACGACAGACACTTCGGAGCGCTGGTGAGTCGCGGTAGAACTCGGCACTTCCTGCGCCTGTTCGCGATTCGTTTCGCCGCGCTTACTGCCATCGTGCTGATGCTCGGCATGGTCACGCAGACGCTCGATCGATTTGCGTTCGGTTGGGTGATGCTGTGGTTCGGCGCCAGCCTGGTGCTTACGCTGCTGTCGCGCGCGCTGATGGCAAAAGCGCTTCGAACGCTGCAGCACAGAGGCGCCGGCACGCAATCCGTGGCGATCGTGGGCGCCGGCCCGTTGGCAGATCGATTGGTCGCGGAGCTTAGGCAGAGCCAGCCAGACACGGTGGAACTGTTGGGCGTTTTCGACGATCGCGATGCCCGTAGCAAACGCGTTCGAGTAGCGCCGGTCGGCGATCTGTCGCATTTGGTCGAGATCGGCAAGTCCCGTCAGATCGACTGGATCCTGCTCACATTGCCGCCCTCGGCGGAGCATCGGCTGCGCGCCCTCGTGCGACGGCTCGGCACCCTATCGGTTCCGATCGGCCTGGCTTCGCAACACGTCTCCACGTTGCCATATAGCGTCGTCGATTTCGCGGCCGACAGCGTGCCGGTCATTCTGCTCGCCGATCGCCCGATCAAGCACTGGAACGCACTCGGCAAAGCCACAGTGGATTTCGCACTGTGCGCGTTGCTCATCGTGGTACTGCTACCGCTGCTCGCAATCATCGCCGTGGCCATCAAGCTCGATAGCCCGGGCCCGGTGATCTTCACGCAGCAACGGCATGCGCTGAACAACAAGGTGTTCAGGATCTTCAAGTTCCGGACGATGCGATGGATGCCGCCCGGTGACGCGGCAGACTTCCGGCAGACCACGCGACAGGATGCACGCGTCACGCGCATCGGCCGCTTCCTGCGCGCGTCGAGCCTCGATGAGCTGCCGCAACTGTTCAACGTGCTGCTCGGGCAGATGTCGCTGGTGGGACCGCGGCCGCACGCGATCGGCATGCGCACCGAAGATGCGCTCGGCGTCGATATCACGGAGCGTTACGAACACCGCCACCGCGTGAAACCAGGCATAACGGGATGGTCGCAAGTCAACGGTGCGC
Source organism: Pseudomonadales bacterium (assembly GCA_041739525.1). GTDB lineage: Bacteria > Pseudomonadota > Gammaproteobacteria > Pseudomonadales > Azotimanducaceae > DATJGR01. The sequence goes on from JBGSNQ010000009.1 coordinate 147,703, forward strand.
GCGGCGCAACCGACACGAAAGCGCAGCTGAAGCGCCGCATCGAACTCGATCTGCAGTACATCGACAACTGGTCGTTGCGGCTCGACTTCAAGATTCTCGCGATGACGGCACGGCAACTTCTGAGGGGTACGGACGCTTACTGAAGGCCGTTAGGGTCGGACGTTCCATGCGTAAGGCATCGAACAGACGACGGTGGACGCGTCCGCTACTCTCGAAAAACGGCACTGCAGTAGCGAACCATGCGCCCACCTGTCCGGCTCCGGGACGAGAACGTCGCGGAGCATTCAAATGGCGACGCGTCACCCTCGCACCGTTCGCGTTTGAGCTACAACGCTGCTCTCACAACCTGCCACCTCTTGCTATGCGTTTCCGATTTCATCGTTCTCTTCATCGCCGCTGCGATAAGCACGACGGCGTACATGCACAGCCCGGACGCGGTATCCGTCGATACCGATCCGTTCGATCACGCAGCCTGGGTAGCCGGCGTGCTGGCACCTTTCCTCCTGTACGACCGACGCTTCGGTACGCATGCGCTTCATCGAGCGCGCGACTTCGTGGGCCCGTTTGCAGCGCGCTTCATGTCGCTCGCGGTAATCGTTCTGACAATGGGCGCCGTTACCCGGTCGCTGCATCGTTATCCGGTGATTTGGTTGGTGGTCTGGTTCGGCAGTAGCCTGGTGCTGCTGCTACTGTCGCGCGCCTGGCTTACGACCGTCTTCCGCTCGCTTCAACGCCGCGGCGCAATCACCGAAACGATCGCCGTCGTCGGCGCGGGTCCGGTTGCAGATCGCCTGATGCACGCATTGCTTCAGGGGCCACACACAGTAGAACTGTTGGGCGTCTTCGATGACCGATTCGCGCGCGGAGACGGTGAAATGGCGCCGACGGGTAATCTCACACAGCTGATCGAGTTGGGCAAAACACGCAAGATCGACTGGGTTCTGCTCACGCTGCCGCCGACTGCCGAGGAGCGTCTGCTCGCGATCGTGAAGCGACTGATGTCGCTCTCGGCACCGATCGGCCTGTGTCCACAGCACGTCGGCTCGACGTTGCCATACCGCGTCATCCACTACACAGCCGATACCGTGCCCGTGAGTCTGCTCGCGGCCCCGCCGCTCGCGCGCTGGGATGCGTTCGTTCGAACCGCTGAAGACGTGCTACCGCGCTGGATCGTCACGTTCGCGCTGCTGCCGCTGAAGCCGCTCGCGGGGATGATCGTGAGACGCCGCCAACGAACCCCGACATTGCGACTGCCGTTCGACAACGTCCAGTGTCTCCCGGAGCAGGCTGCGACGTCGGACGAGGACCGCGGCGGACACGCCGTCACGTCGAACGTCGATCACATCACTCGTCTGCGCGGGAGCTCAGCGATCCGCGCGGTGAAAAACGGCGACCAACTTCGGGTTGCCCGCGAGCCGCTTTCTGTTGAGCGCCGCGTCTTCGAACAAAGGTGAGCACGCAGCTCGTGTCGGGCTAACGCCTACCGAAGTCCGCCGCGTCCGCGACACAAACCTGCACCACGACGGACGACTAACGGATACCCTTCCTGCTCGTATCGATCGAGTGTGTGCATGTCCCTTCGTTTCATCTGCGCGGTCGCCATAGAAGTGCGGCGTTGAGCGCCACCGCCACAAGCGCCACCGCTACAAGTGCTGACGCGATCCTCACGTACGACCTCGGTACCACGCGCATAAAGGTGGCTATGTTCAGTCTGCGTGGCCGGCTGATCGGACAGCGCGCAGCCCGACACCGGGAGTATCGGGAAGGCAACCGCGCCTGGCAGGACGCCGATGCCTGGTGGAGCGACGCGGTGCGTCTGACCAAGGAACTGCTTTCGGCAAAGCCGCGGCGCGTGGTGGCCGTTTCGGTGTCGGGACGCGGCGGCGCGGCCGTGTTCGTCGCGCGCGACGGCACCGTCGTCGGCCAACCCTGGTCGGACCGGCGACACGCCGCGGAACTCGGTGCGCTCGCGGAATGGCGCAAGAGTGGCGTGCATCTCTCGAACTACGCGGCGGCGTTGCTCGCGAAGAAACAGTGGTTCACCGCGAACGAACCGCTGCGCGCGCGCAATCTGCGCCACGTGTTGTACGCAAAGGACTTTCTGATCTACCGCCTCACCGGCAACGCGGTCACCGACCGCACGAGTGGACCGGATGCAGCGCAGTGGGACGCGCGCGCGCTCGAACACACCGGCAGCGCCAACCTG
>JBGSNQ010000036.1:0-96149 GCA_041739525.1 Pseudomonadales bacterium
GCGGGCCACTAAAGAAAAGGCAGAACATCGCTCGCCAGCGTTTTGTTCGCCCTTGCAGAGCACTGGCTGATGGCGGGACAAAGTACCTGAAGATTGGTTATATCGGGGGGGGGGCGAGATAGGCGGTGCGGTCTACTGAGAGTCACGATGACGAATCGCTGCGACGTTCGCCGCTCACCAGTGCCGCAATCCCCAGCACGCCCACGAGCAACAGGACGTCGGTGGCGATCAGCATGAGGCAAGCCATGGCGATCCACCACAGCACGGCGGCACCCGTGGCATCGCTCGTGGCGGTGGCCAAGGCGTACCCGCCGACGAGCACGGCGAAAGCCACCAGCAACACGAACTGGGCGAAGACGAGTATAAGCAGAGCACGTCGCAGCATGATGTAATCCTCAAAGTTTGCCTAATCGCGCCAATTTCGCGAATCCGAGCCCCGCTGTCAATGGTTGGCTGGGCGTGGCGGTGATGCTTCGAGGGAGATGCCACGCGTTGGGTGCAAATCGAGATGAGGTCACGGCTTGTGTGGCTCGAACGTGATTGGTCCGTCACGGATGACGGAGGCGGAATGGACATCTTCCGATGGCAGAGAGGGGACGCGGGATTCGTTGACTAATTGCCCCGGCCCGTCACAATTGAAGGTACTTGACGGTTGTGGGCCGCTGTTTGGGGGTTTGCCAAACGTGCGGCCCTGGGTGCCGGCGGCGACCCTTGCCGGCGTGGTTCTGCTCCCGCAGTTGCGGGCATCGGATGTGCCGGGCTTCGCGGATCCGCGAAGGCAGCTGTGCACGTCGTTTACCGAGGAAAGGGAACTCATGCAGCGTTCCTGCCGAATTCGCTGGCGCGGCATTGTCTGGCTATTGCTCTGGACCGTATTGGGGGCGGCCCGGCCCGATGTGGCGCGGGCCGAAGTTGTGACGCTCAAGAACGGCATGCAGTTGCGGGGCGCCCTGACGCGCGTCCAGTCGCTCAACCAGAACCCGCTGCTGGAATTCAAAGGAGGGGGCAACGTCGACGTTTCGAAGATCGTGCTGGTGGACGACAACTTGCGCCGCACGTTTGTATCGAGCAACAATGTGCGCACGGGAGGCCTGGCGGCGGAGACGGACATCAGCGAGGCCAAGATTCGGATTCCCAAGCGAGTGGCGCAGGTGTCCCGCCGCATTGCTGCCGTCGGTCCCATCATCGAGATCACTCCCTTCGATGAATTCGGCAATCGGACTTTCAGCATGCTAGGCCCCGATGGTCGCATTGACGTGGTGCAGGGTATCACCGAAGTGACACCGCTGTACACCAAGGTCGAGGGTTTGCTGATCAAGAACGCCTATGAGTGGGACATGAGGATCAACACCGCCTCCATACCCCGTGACATCCTGACCAAGATCTTGCTGCGGGCGATCGATCAGACGAATCCGGACGAGCGACTGCAGGTTGTGAAACTATATATACAAGCGGAACGCTATCGTGACGCGCTGGTGGAGTTGGACCGGGTGATGCAGGACTTCCCCGCCCTGAAAGACCTCGAGAAGGAACGGACTCGACTGCACCAGTTGGTCGCGACCGACCTGATTCGCGAAATCGAATTTCGGCGTGATGCGGGCCAGCACAGATTGGCTTACACACTGCTCAAGAACTTTGACGGGAAGGACGTAGCTGGTGAGTTGCTGATCAAAGTCGGCGACCTGGTGGGTGAGTATGAGAAGACCTTCGAACGCGCGGAAACCGTCTTGAAGCAATTGGACGGCCACGTCAAGGAGTTGGCCGATCATCGCCAGGCCGAGCAGATGGCGGCGATCGCTCAGGAGATCCAGGCCGAATTGAACATCAACAACATGGAGCGACTGGCGGACTATATGCGACTGGTGGACGACGAGAAGCTCAAGGCGGATCAGAAGTTCGCATTGGCCGCCAGCGGCTGGTTATTGGGGAGTGGAGCGGGAATCGAAAACCTGGTGGACGCCTTGTCGCTGGTGCAGGTACTAGCGGTCGTGCGCTACTACTTGCGGAGCGAAAACGAGATTGAGCGGGAGGAGATTCTCCGCCGGCTGGGAGAACTGGAAGGCAGCTCTCCGGCGAATCTGGCCAAGATCATCGCCACGATGAAGCCGCCGATCGACACGCAGATTCCGACGGAAGGAGTCCCTGGACTACTGGAGCTGGTGATTCCTGGAATCGGGGAGGAACCGGAGTTCAAGTACTACGTGCAGGTTCCTCGCGAATATGATCCCTCTCGGCGGTATCCGTGTATCGTGACCATGCACGGAGCGGGAAGTTCGCCCCTCGATCAAATCGAATGGTGGGCTGGTCCCTACGACCAGGGGCGCGACACGCGCGTGGGACAGGCCACGCGACGTGGTTACTTCGTGATTGCGCCGGCCTGGGCTCAGAGCAACCAGACGAAGTACCAGTATTCCCTCCGCGAACATGCGGCTGTGCTGGGAGCCCTGCGCGATGCCTGCCGACGGTTCAGTATCGACACGGATCGCGTGTTTCTCAGCGGGTATTCGATGGGGGGCGATGCAGCCTGGGATATCGGACTGGCTCATCCCGATCTGTGGGCCGGCGTGTTGCCGGTGGTGGCGACCGCTGATAAGTACGTCTCACGATATTCGGAAAACGCCAAGGGGCTCCCCATGTACTTCGTGGCGGGGCAGTTGGACAGCAACAAAATCGCGGACAATGCCATGGATCTGGACCGCTATCTGGAGCGCGCCGGATATGATGTGATGTACGTCGAATACAAGGGCCGCGGGCACGAGCATTTTCACGACGAGATTCTGCGGATGTTCGACTGGATGGGTCGCTACCGCCGCGATTTCGTGCGGAAAGAATTCGTCTGCACGTCGATGCGACCGTGGGATCAGTTCTTCTGGTGGGTGGAACTCGATGGCTTCCCCGATCGCTTTGTGGTCCTGCCCACCAACTGGCCACAGCCCAAGGCGAAAGACGCCGAAACCGATGCGAAAATCACGCAGGGTAACACGATTCGGATCACCACGCCGGCCACCGGAGTTACGGTGTGGCTGTCGCCGGAACTCGTCGATTTCAGTGCGAAATTGTCTTACAAGAACGATCGCATCGACGTTACCCCGAGTAACGAAGTCCTGCTGGAGGACGTCCGGACCCGCGGCGACCGCCAACATCCGTTCTGGGCCAAGTACACGCCACCGACAGGGCGGCGGTAGACGGACGACGGAGAAGGGAGAAGGGAGAAGGGAGAAGGGAGAAGGGAGAAATCGACGATCGCGGAACCGTGCCAGGGTCGGTGTGAGGCGGTGGCGGTGGTGGGAGAGAGCTGGAATCGTCCGTTTTGGGCAGGGAGGCGTGCGGATGGCGAATCTGGCTGCCGCCAGCGGCTGCGCGAGGTGCTGGCCGCTCGTGGGATACTATGGATCGTGTGCCGCGCGTGCAACGCGCGGCGCCGTGGGGGCAGCTACCGCTCGAGAGCCCCCCGGACCTCAAGTCTCGCATCCCTCGTAGGGCGTGTTGCGACGCTACCGCATTTCCTTGCTCAATAAGCAACCGGCCATGTACCAGCCATTTTCTTCGCTCTGGACGAACATGCCGGCGGGCCCGAGGTAGCGGCGGACCGCGTCGAACTCAGGCATCTTGGATCCGTCGATCTGTTGTTCGCGCAGAATACCCTTCTCATCCGGTCCCAGGAAGCGGTTGAGCAGTTTGCCGAGGACGGTTTTGGCTTCGGGCATCTTTCCCTGTCGGATCAGTTCGTATGTGGGACGATATGACTCGTCCGTGCGGGCGAAAAAGCGGAAACTTGACGAGCCGGCGCCGATCTTCGCCAAGGCGTCTTGCACCTGCTGGTAATCGGCGGCGTCGGTCAACAGGTCCGTGCCGAGGGGGCGCTGCAGCAGTTCGACGATGAAGTCGACGTGGGTGGCCACGATCAGGTGCCCGTTCGCCACGGTGATGGCGGAATTCGGCAGGATTTTCTGCTCTTCGCCCTCATCTTCCTCCGCCGGACTGGGTGTGTTTCCCTCATCGAACGGATCGAAGATTTCGATGTCCCCGGCGATCTCGACATCGTCCACTTCCGCGGGCGTGTCGTCTTTGATGATCTCCCAGATCACGTGCCCCTCGAACTCGCGCTTCTCGGCGTCCGGATCAGCGTTGAACGCCTTGTCGATCGTCATGGAAACCGCTTCGGGATTCGTCAGTTCAATGGCCACCATCAGACGCTCACTCTCCGGTGTGATAGGGCGACGGCAATCGGAAATCAACGAGACCCGCTCCCCGAAGTGAGCGACCAGGTCTTTCCGCAGATCGACCTGTGGGCCGTCTTTGTCCTCGGCCAGGCCGACGATGATCTCCTCCATCAAATCATCCTTCTCGCCCCCTCCAAGCAGATCATTGACCAACGTCTTGGCATACTCGAAGGCGTCAATCATCTTCCAGTTGAAGGAGAAGTAGGAACCTAGGTCGCGAGAAATGAACGGTTGCGGCAGCAGCGTATCCGTGTTGGGGAAGTTCAACATGCGGGCCGCCAGCGCTACTGCCGCGCCGCCGCTGCTGCCGCCGCAGGTGCGAGTGGGATCGTAAGGGTTACGCGTAGCGCCGAAGACGCGATTGAACGTCTGCGATCCTGCGCCGAACTCCGGTGTATTCGTCTTGCCCACGGCAATCGCACCGGCAGCGCGGATGCGCTCTACGATCAGGTCGTCCTTATCGGGAACGTTGTCGGCGAATAGCGTTGAACCGAACGTGGTGCGCATGCCGCGCGTCGAAACCAGGTCTTTGTGCGCGGTCGGCAAACCCCACAGCGGCGGCAACGAATCGCGCGAGTAGTTCGCGTCGTGACGCGCAGCCGCCTGACGCGCGAGGGTTGCATCGATGGTAACGATTGCGTTGAGGCGCGGATTGAATGCGTCGATCTGGGCAAGATGTGCGTCCATCACTTCGACGCAGCTCAGCTTGCGCGCGGCGAGCATCCGGGCGAGTTCCACGGCACTGCAGTTACACAATTCGTTCATGTGCGCGCGGCCTCGGTGTTCAAAACCTGCCTGGGTTGCGTTCTGGAAAGTCGGTCTGCGCCGGTAGACAGCGTTACCGCGACTGCGACAAGTACCTCCAATGCCGCCTGAATGATCAACGCATTCACTGGGCGCCGACCGCCGTGTTCGCAATCGGCAGGAACACTCCAGCCGTGTTTGCAGAAGCATGGAACAACGTCGTCATCAACAGGCTGCCGCGGGTGTTGTTGAAGAGCCAGGTATATAGAACGGCGGACGTTGCTGATCGCGTCGACGGCGAGCCATGCCCCGCCCACCCGCCAGATCAGAAACCGCTTCAGCAACGCAACGACGCCGGATTTGCCGAGTGTGAACGCGGTCATCGCGATCGCAGCGATGACAAAACCCCAGCCGAGAAAGAGGTAAACGACGAATGGGATCTGCAGTTGCAGGTAGCTTGCGTACGCGAGATCGATCGGCCAGGTCAGCAGGAACATCAGGCCGATTCCGATCGGCAGGGAGTGGCGTTTGACGAATTCGCCGAACGTGCCGTTCATTTACCCAGGCGCACCGCCATGTCGTCTTCGAACTCGGGAAAGTACCGGTTGATCACCGACAGGTCGAACTCCTTCAGAATCGACGTATTCGGTTCGCGTTCCAGCAGGAACTGGAACGCCTGAATCAGCACCCACTCGTGCGTGAACTGCGCGCCACTGAGTTTGCGGTAGTAGTCCGGCGACATCCGTACGCGATGCACGGTCTCGGTGTCGCCGGAAACCACCACTTCATAGGTATTCGCATCGACGAGCGACGCGCTGATCATTTCACCACGTGTTCCAGTGCGTGATGTTCGACACCGGCGGCCGCTCGGCGCGTTTGAAATCGGTGCCCTTCGTATACGCAACGGGGAGCAACGCCACCTGCATCACGTTGTCGGGAACGCCGAGTATCTCTGCGGCTTCCTTCTCGAAAAGCAGGTGCAGTGTAGTCAGCACGGTGCCGAGGCCGCGCGAACGTGCAGCGAGCTGAAAGCTCCAGACCGCGGGGAAAATCGAACCGAAGTAGCCCGCCAACAGCGGCACTGGGGTGCCCGCCGGGGGACGTCCTTCGAGGCAGGGGATCAAATGCACCGGCACTTTGTGCAGTACGTCGATCAGAAACATCGCTGATTCGTATACGCGCTGCGTTTGCACGTTGCCGGCCTGCTTCGCCGCTTCGCCGGCCTGCGACAGATAGGCTTCGCCACCTTTGCGATAGAGATCCGCCAGCGCTTTTTTCTTCTTCGGATCGTCGACGATCAGCCAGCGCCAGCCTTGCGAATTGGAACCGGTCGGGGCTTGCACGGCGAGTTCGAGGCACTCCATGATCACCTCGCGCGGTACTTTGCGATCGAGGTCGAGGCGCTTGCGTACGGCGCGCGTCGTGGCCAGCAACTCATCGGTCATCGCCAGATCGAATTTCATCGTGTCACCCCGTCTTGGTCTTGAAGGAAAGAGACGCAGTGTATCCGACTCGTCCCGGACGGCTCTACTCGGTGCTTGCTGGCATCGCCTTGATTGCATTGCTGTTCGCGCAACAACAACAGCTGGTCAAGTTGCCGGGATCGGGACGTTTCTGGGCGGCGTTTCCGGACGCGTTGCACGGTACCTGGTTCGCTTGCGTCACCTGGCTGATTCTCTTGTTCGTCAGGCGGTGGACAGAACTCAGCAACGTCGTACCAACGACTGTGCTGATTGGCGTGTGCATCGCGATCGGTACCGAACTCGTTCAGAAGGCGACGGGTGGTGATGCCGAAATCGGCGACGTTTTTTTCGACATGGTAGGAATGAGTGCTGCATTGCTCGTTTGGTCCGCACGCGAGAAGCTCATTCACCCCCAGACCGGCATCGCGCTTGCGACGGTTCTGATGATCGGCTCGCTTTGGCCGATTGCGATGCCGATCGTGATCGACCGCTATCGCGACTCGATTGTGCCGCAGCTGGTGCGTTTCGATTCGCGACACGTGTTCGACCTCGTGCACAGCGGTAGTGTCGTGGCAGTAGTCGATCCACCGTCGAGTTGGTCGATCGAAGGTCCGGTGCTGAGTGTCACGCTCTCGGACGAAAAGTGGCCCGGTATCTGGTTCCCGAACCCCATCTCGAACTGGCGCCCGTATTCGGAACTTGACGCAGATGTGTTCGTCGACGGGACGAACCCGATGCCGATCACGATCTCGATCCGCCTTCGCGGCGCAGGTGTCGACCATGTGCACCAGGAATTTCAGTGCCTCCCCGGGCCGTGTCATTTGCGATACCGGCTCGATGGTCTGTTCGATCGAAGCGTCGCCCGCGTAACCATGGTGGTCGTTCATTCTCTGCGTTCACAGGCGGGTCGCACGTTCTATCTCGGTCGGATCGAACTTCGCGAGTAGACTGGATCGAAACCATGGCGATGGACACATGCGACACAACGTACTGATGATCTGCGGCTTGCTGCTGTGTGGAACGGTGCACGCAGACCTGAATGAGGACATCGATGACGCCGCGGCCGCTGTCGAAACCAATGTCATCGGCTGGCGTCGCGACATTCACAAGCATCCTGAACTCTCGAATCATGAAGTGCGCACCGCCGCGCTGGTTGCTTCTTATCTGAAGACACTCGATATCGAAGTGACCACCGGCGTTGCGCACACCGGCGTGGTGGGAGTTCTGCGCGGTGGGAAGCCCGGCAGAGTGGTTGCGTTGCGCGCCGACATGGACGCGTTGCCGGTAGTGGAGGAGACCGGTCTGCCCTACGCATCAACCGTGACCAGCCAGTATCTCGGTCAGGATGTCGGAGTGATGCACGCGTGTGGTCACGACAACCACGTCGCGATTCTGATGGGCGTTGCGAAAGTGTTGTCGAGCGTGCGCGCGCAGCTGCCGGGCACGGTCAAGTTCATCTTCCAACCAGCCGAAGAAGGGGCGCCGCCGGGCGAGGAAGGTGGCGCCAAGATGATGGTAGAAGAAGGAGTACTGAAGAATCCCGATGTGGACGCAGTGTTCGGCCTGCACGTGATGCAGCTGGACCGCACCGGCCAGGTTTCCATGCGCCCGCTCGGGGCAATGGCGAGTTCGCAGCGATTCGAAATCGTCGTGAAGGGACGGCAGACACACGGCGCGATGCCGTGGTCCGGTATCGATCCGATAGTGATCGCGTCGCAGATCGTGGTGGCGTTGCAGACGATCGTCAGCCGGCGTGTAGACATCACGTCGTCGCCGGCGGTGGTTACCGTCGGCACGTTTCAGAGCGGCGTTCGCAACAACATCATTCCGGACGACGCGAAGTTGACCGGCACGATCCGTACGTTCGACCCGGAGGTTACCAAGGCGGTGCACGCGCAGGTCACTGAGATCGCCACCGGCATCGCGCAGTCGCAGGGCGCGGAAGCGACACTAGCGATCAGCGAAGGCACGCCGCCGACGGTCAACGATCCCGCACTCCTCACGCAGATGAGGCCCACGCTGGTGCGCATTTACGGCGATGCGAACGTGCTGACCAGCCGACCATTGATGGCGGCGGAGGACTTTGCCGTATATCAGCAGCATGTGCCGGGACTGTTCTTCTTCGTCGGCGTGCGGCCGCCGGACGTTGCCGCCGATGCGGCAATTCCAAACCACTCGCCGAAATTCTACGCGGACGAAAATGCGTTGAAGGATGCGGTGCGCGCGATGGCATCGCTCGCAGCGGACTATCTGCAGCAACAGCAACGCGAGGAGGATTGAACGCTATGCGGGGTTCCCTCCGACCGAGTAAGTTGCACGAAACCATCAGAGGAGTAGCGAAATGAAATCACGGTTGTGCAAACGGCTCGGCATCGAGTTTCCACTGTTCGCATTCAGCCACTGTCGCGACGTGGTCGCCGAAGTCAGCAAGGCGGGCGGATTCGGCGTGCTCGGCGCAGCGGGACACACGCCCGAAAGCCTCGAGATCGAACTCAGCTGGCTCGATGCGCACGTCAACGGCGCGTCATACGGCGTCGATCTGATCGTGCCGACCAGCATGGATGCGAAGGAAGGCGGGCTGACTGCCGAGGAAATCGAGGCGCGCATACCGCCGGAACACAAGGCTTACGTCAACTCGATTCTCGCGCAGCACGGCATTCCGACGAACGATCTGTGGGAACGCCGCGTACGCGACGACTTCGGCGACAGCATGCGCGAAGCGGGTGCTACCAGAGTGCTCGACGTCGCGTTCGCGCATCCGATCAAAATGGTAGTGAACGCGCTGGGCGTGCCGCCGCGCTTCATGATCGAACGCGCTCGGCGCGAAGGCGCGCTGGTGGGTGCGCTCACGGGTGCCAAGGAACATGCGATCAAGCATGCGGAAGCGGGCGTAGACGTGCTGATTGCCGCAGGCGGTGAAGCGGGTGGCCATTGCGGCGACGTGGCGACATTGGTGCTGGTGCCCGAAGTAATCGAAGCCATCCGGCCGTATGGCGATATGGAAGTGCTCGCTGCAGGAGGCATCGTGACGGGTCGTCAGATGGCCGCATGTATGGCGATGGGCGCCGCCGGCGCGTGGACCGGCTCCGTGTGGCTGACCACGGCGGAGGCCGAAACGAATCCGGTGGTGAAGGAAAAGATGCTCGCGGCCAATTCGCGTCAGACCGTGCGTTCGAAGAGCCGTACGGGAAAGTACACGCGCCAGTTGCGCTCGGCGTGGACCGATGCATGGCAGGCTCCGGGGGCCCCAGAGCCTTTACCGATGCCCCTGCAGAGTCTCGTTAGCGAACCGGCGTTGTCGAAGATCAACAAGCTTGCCGAAGCGGGTGATCCCGGCGCGAAGGCGCTCGCTACATATTGGGTCGGTCAGGGCGTGGGATTGATGAACGAGTCTATGTCGGTTCGCTCTGTGGTGTTCGAGTTCATGCAGGACTTCGCGAGCGCGTGCGAACGCATGAACGCGCTGATGGAGGAGTGACATGGCCGAATTCGACAGCATCATCTACGAGAAAGCCGACGGCCGCGTGCGCATCACGCTGAATCGCCCGGAAAAGCTCAACGCCATCACTATGCGGATGATGGAGCAGCTCAACGAAGCACTGTGGGAAGCCGACAACGACCGCGACGTGCACTGCGTCATCGTGAAGGGTGCGGGTCGGGCGTTCTGTTCCGGTTACGACCTGCGCGGCGACGATTCGTTCGTGCCGGTGTCGCGCATTCAAAGCGAGGAAAACCGCTATCGGGGCGCCCGCAGCATCGACGATGACGCGTGGCAACTTGAACGGGCGCAACGTTATCGGATGGCGCTGTTCGACATGCACAAGCCGAGCATCTGCCAGGTGCACGGTTTCTGTCTGGCCGGCGGCACCGACATCGCGCTGTTGTGCGACATGGTGATCGCGGCCGACGACGCGACGTTCGGTTTTCCGCCCGCGCGTAACCTCGGCGCGCTGCCGAACAACATGTGGCTCTACAACGTCGGCCCGCAGTGGGCGAAGCGGCTGACGATGACCGGCGACACCGTTACCGGCAAAGAGGCACAACAGATCGGGCTGGTGTTGAAGTCGGTGCCGCGCGAACACCTCGAGCACGAGGTGGAACAACTCGCCGACCGGCTGGCGATGATCGATCCCGATCTTCTGACGGCGAACAAACGCATCATCAATCTGGCGCTCGAACTGCAAGGTGCACGCACGTTGCAACGACTGGCTGCGGAAAACGACGTGCGCGGCCACAACACGCGCGGCGCCGACGAATACCGCCGTTCCTATGCCGACGGCGGCCTCGCGGCGGCGTTGAAGGCGCGCGATCAGAAGTTCGGCGACGGTCGTGCACGGGTGAACGGACCGGAGATTCGCGACGCGGCTGGCCGACTCGTCGACGACTGACCGGCGCGGAAGCATCGCGATTTGCCGTGGGTGATAGTAGCGAAGCACTCGCGCTCTCTATGGCGTGGGTGCACGACCGGTACTGAAGCGCGCGGCGTAAGGTTCCAGCGGTAGCCGCAGTGCGTTGGTGAGATAGCTGACCGTGCGATAGAAGCCCGCGAGCATCAGCAGTTCCAGAATCGCCTCGTCGCTGAAGTCGGCTTTCAGCGCCTGCCAGAGATCGTCGTCGATCGTGCAGTCGCGGTGTAGTGCATCACACAGCCGCAGCAGAACGCGGTCGTTGGCGGACCACCTTGCGTCGTCCGCCGTGCCGAGAGCAGTTGCGTCGATCTGTGCGCCGGTCAGTTCGGCGCGCTCCGCAAACAATGCGACGTGCACGCCCCATTCGTATTCGGATCCGCACAAGGCGGTGGTCCGATCGATGACGATTTCGCGCTGACGCAGTGTCAGATGACCCCGATCGAGCAACCCCGCCGCGAAGAATTTGCCGAACAGGCGTGTATCGCGCGCCAGGGTAGTGAACAACGTCAGCGGCGCCATTCCCGGCGGCATGATTCGGTCCAGCGCGCTCTGCACGTCTGTTGGATACGGCGGTTCGGCGGGGGTGATGCGTGTGCTCATGGTGCGCGATCCGTGTCATGCTATTATTTATATAGCATTCTCCGTCGACCTGCTATTAAAAGTAAAGCATGAGTATCCCAAAAGTAGGCAAGAAGGTTCGCGGGTCGACCACCGGTCGGCCGATCATGGTCGTGCTCGACCTGTTGGGACGTCGCGCGACGCTGCGCATTTTCTGGGAGCTGCGCGAAGCGCCGTTGACGTTTCGCGCGCTGCAGGAAGCGGTGCAGACCAACCCGAGCCTGCTCAATACGCGCCTGCGCGAATTGCGCGAAGTCGGTTGGATCGAGCACGATGCGGGCGGCTATCGATTGACGAATGCAGGGCGAGAACTGACCGAAGCGATGCAGCCGTTGTACACGTGGGCGCGCAAGTGGGGGCAGCGAAACGTGGCCGTTTCTGATCGAATACCACGACTGACGGAGGGCAAACGATGATCAGCAACGTGGTTACGCAATTGCGAACGACGAACCTGGACCAGTCGATCCGGTTCTATACCGATACGATGGGTTTCGCGCTCGAGTTCCGCTTTCAGGATTTCTATGCGGGCATTCGCGCAGGCCTCGAGGTATTTCACCTGAAGCTGGTGGACGAACCCGACCCGTCGATCGACTTCGTGCGAAGCGGCGGTCACTTCCATCTCTACTTCGAAACCGACGACGTCGAAGCCGAAGCGGACCGTCTGCGTAAGAAGGGCGTGCGCCTGGTACAGGACGTACACGCTACCGCGTGGGGTGCGCGGCAGTTCATCATGGAAGACGATCAAGGGCACACGCTGCACGTCGCGCAGAACGTCACCTGAACGGCGCTTACGCTTGGTTTCTGGCGGCGGTGTCGAGGCGCGGACTGCGCCTCTGCGCGGCGTAATTCCGGCGTTGGGCAGGGTCGATGTGACGCAAATCGCCTTTCAACTGCTGCGCCCGGCTTAGAATTCCACAATTCGACAAACGGACCGGTCGGCGTTGCATTCATCAGTCGCCATCCGCTTTTCAATCACCGTACTGATCTGCCTGCTGATTCCGTCGGCGTGGGCCGATCGTGCCGTGCCTGCATGGTTCGACGCAGCGTGGCACTATCGTGTGCCGTTGACTCTGCCGGCCGCGACTGCGGTAAACAGCACGGTCGTAGTCAACGTCGACTTCAACGCGCTCATCAGCCAGATGGGAATTTCCGGTACTTTCGACGAACGTTCGCCGCGTGTAGTGCGGCCGAGCGGCGCACTGGCTACGACTCAGGAATACAACGAACGCGTGTACAACGGCGTTCTCGATGCGGCGAGCAACGGCCGCGGTGAGGTGCGCTTCATCGCGCAAGACGCTGCTGCGGGCGGCGCGTACTACATCTATTTCGACATCGTGGCCAACGGCGCGAAAGCGGCAAACGCGGCGACACCGATCAACGGCACGTTCGAACAATCGGTGGGCAACACGCCGACGTCGTGGGTGGTGTCGGCGCTGAATGCGCGTGGTGCGCAGAACGACGAGGTTTATCGAACGGCGCTTGGTGCCACAACGACCGTGGCAGCGGGATGCCAGACCGGCGCGCAATCGGTTGACAGCAGTCCCGCACGATCGGGATCGGTCGCCACCGGAGAGGCGTGGATGTTGCTCGGCTATCGCGACCGCTGCGAAGACGGCAGCGGCGAGGAACACATCCGGTTGTCGCGCGACATTGCAGTGCCGGCCGGAGCGGCGGCGGGCAGCCTGACGTTCAATTTTCAGGTGCAGGGTTGGGACGGTATTTCGAACGCCACCAACTACGATTGGGTCATCGTGTCGGTGAACGGCACCGCCGTGAATCACACCGCACTGGGCATCAGCAACACGACGACGCCTCGACTGGTCATCGAGGCGGGCCGTTTAGGACGCAACGCCTACAACACGACGTATCTCGATCACGGCTGGAAGCAGGCGACGCTCAATCTATCGGCCTACGCCGGCAGCACGATCAACTTCCGCGTCGAAACCCGCCACACATCTTCGGACGATGACTATCGCTCTTGGGTAAAGCTCGACAACGTGGCGTGGAGCATTCAGACCGCGACCGTCGGTACGCCCCAAGGGTTTGGTGTGAACGTGATCTCACCCAACGACACCGCTGTGGGGAGTGCGTCGTCCTTCACCGCAGGCCAAAGCGTGCTCGTGCGTGCCCAACTCGACGCCAACGTCGCGTCGGCGACTGCAGACATCTACAACAATGCCGGTACCCTGGTACTCGGCGGGGTGATCCTCTACGACAACGGAACGCACGGTGATGCAACCGCCGGTGACCGCATCTGGACCAACGATGGATCGGTGGCGGCACAACCTTCTTATACGATCCTGAGTACCGATGCAGTCGGCGCGAATTGGCGTGTTCGAGTGTTCGCGCCGGATGCCTCGACCGGAAGCTTTGCCGCCAACGGCCTGGTGCACCGGCCCACGCTGCCGAACACGCCGTCCGTGCAGGCGAATTTCTTCAACATCGACGAACAGCTGTTCACGGTGTTCGTAACGACGCTGAACGTCGCCACCGCTGTGGTTACCGTACGCGATCCGATCAATGCCGCGGTTTCACCCAAGGCGATTCCCGGCGCGTGGCTCGAATACACGGCCACCGTCACGAACGCGGGTCCCGGTGTCGTAGATGCCAACTCGGTGGTGTATCTGAACCCGATTCCAACCACGCTTGCGATGTGCGTTACGTCGGCATGTTCCGGTGGCGGCACACCGGTGCGTTTCGATGATTCGACTTCGCCTGTGCCGACGGCGCTGACGTTCAACTACGCCACGAACGTATCGTATTCCACGGACGGAACCACGTTCGGCTACACACCCGCGCCGGATGCGAACGGCTTCGATGCGGCGATTCGTGCCGTGCGAATCGCGCCGTCCGGAGCGATGGCAGCACCAACCGGTGCGGGCAATCCCTTGTTCCGCTTGCGCTACGTGGTGTTGCTCCTGTAGCGACCAGGCGAGTTGTCGGCGCGACGAATCGCGAGGCGCCGCGGCTTGCGCGGTGTTGACGATTCTGCGACGTTGCGTCGATGCGCGTTGCCGTCATTCCCGTCACCCCGTTCCGTCAGAATTGTTCGCTGATCTGGTGCGAAGCATCGCGTCTGGCCGCGGTGGTCGATCCCGGCGGCGACGTCGATCGCATCGAGGCCGAGATCGCCGCGCGGCGCGTCGATGTGACGCAGATACTGCTGACGCACGGTCATCTCGATCACGCCGGCGCGGCAGCGGCCTTGTCGCGTCGGTTGTCCGTACCGATCGTGGGACCGCATCGCGACGACGCATTCCTCATCGAGAAACTCGGCGAACAAGGCGCGCGTTACGGATTGCCGGATGCGGCCGCGTTCGAGCCGAGCCGTTGGCTGAACGATGGCGAGGTCGTGCGTGTCGGTGAACTTGTGCTCGACGTGATTCACTGTCCGGGACACACACCCGGACACGTCGTCTTCTACGAGCCGAATAGCGACTACGCGCTCGTGGGCGATGTGTTGTTCAACGGCAGCGTTGGGCGTACCGATCTGCCGCGCGGCAGTTATCCGGCGCTGGTGAATTCCATCCGCCACAAGCTCTGGCCGCTCGGCGAGACGGTGACCTTCCTTCCCGGCCACGGTTCCACCTCCACGTTTGGTTGGGAGCGAAAATGCAATCCATTCGTTGCGGATCTGGCATTCGATGATTGAACTGCTGCTGATCGTCGCCGCTGGTGCCGGCTGGACACACTACGGCGGTGACGCCGGCGGGATGCGATACGCCGAATTCGATCAGATCGATCGGGAGAACGTCGCGTCGCTGGAAGTGGCGTGGGAGTTTCATTCCGGCGATCTTTCCATCGCGCCCAAGGCGTTGCATGACAGCGCACACGAAACGACACTGATTCTGGTGCGCGACAAGCTGATCTATTGCACGCCGTTCAATCGGGTGATCGCGCTCGATCCCGGTAGCGGCGCCAAACTGTGGGAATACGACGCGAAGATCTCCCTCGAGCAGCAGCCGGCGAACCAGTTCGTCTGTCGTGGCGTCTCCTTCTGGGAAGACACGAAGGAAACGGGCCAGTGCGGCGCGCGTATCTTCATGGGCACCAACGACGCGCGACTCATCGCAGTCGACGCCGACACCGGCCGCGCGTGCCAGGGCTTCGGCGCCGCCGGGCAGGTGCACATCGATGCCGGCATGTCGTTGTTGTGGCCCGGCGAGTTTCAGATCACGTCGTCGCCGGCGGTGATCGGCGACGTTGTCATCGTGGGGTCCGCCATCAGCGACAACGCGCGCGCCGATGCACCGCGCGGCACCGTGCGTGCGTACGATGCACGCACCGGTGCACCGCGCTGGACGTTCGATCCAATTCCCAACGATCGTCCAGAGTCGTGGCAGAACGGTTCCGCTGCCCGAACCGGGCACGCGAATGTATGGAGCACGATGTCGGTCGACGCCGAGCGCGATCTGGTATTCCTCCCTACCTCCAGCGCCAGTCCCGACTTCTTCGGCGGTGAACGCCCCGGCGACAACCGCTACGCGAATTCGGTGGTCGCGTTGCGCGGCTCCACTGGCGAGGTGGTCTGGCACTTTCAGACCGTGCATCACGACATCTGGGACTACGATCTGGCTGCGCAGCCGAACCTCGTGGAAATTCAGCCGAACGGCGAGGGCGCGCCGGTGGCCGCGGTGTTGCAGCCGACCAAGACCGGCCTCGTGTTCACGCTAGATCGCGAGACCGGCAAGCCGCTCTATCAGGTCGAAGAACGGCCGGTGCCGACCGGCGCCGTGCACGGTGAATGGCTGTCACCGACACAGCCGTTCCCGCAGAAGCCGCCGCCGCTGGTGCCGCAACACGTCACGCCGGACGACGCCTGGGGTTTCACGTTTCTCGACCGCAACGCGTGCCGCAAGGAAATCGCGGCGCATCGCTCTGACGGATTGTTCACGCCGCCGAGCACCGAAGGCACGATCCTGTATCCGTTCACCGGCGGCGGTGTGAACTGGGGAAGTGCCGCGTGGGATCCGAAACGGCAATGGCTGATCGTCAATACGAATCGTGTGATGCACGTGGTTACGCTCATTCCCTCGAGCGAGGTCGAAGCGGCGCAGCGCGCAGAACCGAACAAGGAGATTTCGCCGCAAACCGGCACGCCGTTCGGCATGAAGCGCGAAGTGCTGTTGTCGCCCATCGGCGTGCCGTGCAATCCGCCACCGTGGGGTGCGCTGACGGCGGTGGACATGAAGCACGGCGAGGTCGTTTGGGAAGTGCCGCTCGGCACCACTGAGGGACGCGTGCCGTTCCTGAAGCTCAACTACGGGATGCCCGGCGTCGGCGGTCCGATGATCACGTCGAGCGGTCTCGTGTTCATCAGCGCGGTCACAGACGGTTATCTGCGCGCAATCGACATCGAGTCGGGACGCGAACTGTGGAAAGGCAAGCTGCCCGCGGGTGGACAGGCAACGCCGATGAGTTACAGCTTCGGCGGCCGGCAGTTTGTAGTCATCGCGGCGGGCGGACACTCGACGCTCGGCACGCACGCCGGCGACAGCATCGTGGCGTTTGCATTGCCGCGCTGACGCGCTGGATCAACTCGAGCGCTTCGACAGCGCCGACAGCTCGTCGGCGTGCGCTGCGACATGTACGAGCACCACCTCGGCCGTTACGCCCGCATAACGCGTGACGGACTTCATGTAAGCTTCCTGCGCGCACCTTCGCCGGATCTGCGACTGCCTCCAGGCGCTGCGCTGAATCTCACTGTCGGAGAACCCATGATTCGTCTCGCTCCGGTTGCGCTGCTGTTCTTCGTCTGCCTCGCGCATGCAACCGCGTCATTGACCGAACGCACGCAGATGGCGATGTTGCGGGTGGAGGTGCGGCCCGATCAGAGCGAGCAGTTCGAGAAGATCTTGAACGAACACTACGATCGTTGCACGGCGATGGCCCGGCGCGAGATCCGCAACTCCCCCGACGACGTCGACAAGCGCGTGCCGCGCCTGCTGCGGACGATCTCCAAAGACACGCTGAAGAAGATGTCGAAGCTGCTCGACGCCAAACAGATGGAAGCGTTCGAGTACGCGCTCGATCTCGAGAACCGCCGCTTCATGCAAAGCAATGGCGTACACGAGCCTTAACTCGACTTTGAAAAACGCCGCATGAAAGCTACTGGCCGAACCGGCTTGCCGTGCGCAGAAACTCGAGCTCGGCAGGTGTAGAAGCACGGCCGAGCGTTGCGTTGCGATGCGGGAAGCGACCGAACTGCACCACGATGTCGCGATGGGCCAGTGCGAATCGAAGCGTCTCTTCCGAGTGGCTGCGGTGACTCGCCGGCGTATCGGCTGCGAGGCGCGTGAACAGTTCCACCGACGTCTGCTGGTCTCTCTCCGATTCCGAATGTTCGAACGGCAGGTAGAAGAATGCGCGCTGGTCGTAACCGAGCGCGCGATCGTACCCGCGCGCAACTCCTTCGCGCGCGGCAGACAGCGCCAACGGGTCGGTGGCGAAGGCTTCCGCAGAGCCTCTGTGAATCTGTCGGGAGAACTGATCCGTCACGACGATGAACGCGAGACAGCCGCTCACTGTCTCGAGCCAGGCAGCCAGTGCGCCCCTCGCGGCCGACTGCAGAAGCGAACCGTAATTCCGCGATATCGCTCGGTCGAACTCCGGGTCGGATGCGAACCAACGCCTGCGCGTACCGGCGTCGCTGAATCCTCCCGATTGTGGACCGAACCAGAAGTCGAGCACTGCATTTGGGTTTGGAAGGGGGCTTTGATTGTCTTGCTGCATGAGGTGGGCAAAAATGCACGCCGCAAAGCGAACTGGCCGGATTGTGGAAGCACTACGCACGTCGATCAAGCAAGGTTGGGAGAAGCTGACGGAAGGTATCGTCGCGTTTCTGGCGGCTCGACGCGTCACGCCGAATCAGGTTTCGTTCGCGGGTCTGTTCGTGTCCATCTCTTCAGCACCGCTGTTTGCCGAAGGGTGGTTGTCGCTGGGTGCGTGGATTTTCGCCGCGGGCAGCGTGACCGACAGTATCGACGGCGCGCTGGCGCGCAAAACCGGCACGTTCAGCGAGGTTGGCGCATTCCTCGATTCCACGTTCGACCGGATCGGCGAAGCCGCAGCACTCGCGGGAGTCGCGATCTATCTGGCTCGCGAAGGGTCCGACCTGGCGGTTGGAGCGATCGTTCTCGCGCTGCTCGGCGGCAGCCTCACGAGTTATGTGCGCGCCCGCGCAGAGTCGTTGGGCATCGAGTGCACGGTTGGTTGGATCAGCCGCACCGAACGCGTGTTCATCATGGGAATTCTGCTGGTAGTGCATCTGCCGGAACTCATGGCCTACGTCCTGGCGTTGGCCACCTGCTTTACCGCACTGCAGCGCATCCTGCATGTGCGTAGTGCGCTGATGCATGCAACAACGGATGGCACCCTGGAACGCTCGCGTCAGCGCTGATCGCGCCGCTGTAGCAGAAATTTGCTGGTGATACGCGCAGCGCCCGTTGCGGCACTGCCGGCGTCAGCGAGTTTGGCGGTGCGGTGATAGAGATAGGCGGCGAAGAACACGTCGCCGGCCCCGGTAGGGTCGCAACCCTCGATCGGCGGCGCGGCAGACCAATGCACGTCGCGTTGTCCGGTGCGCAGCAGTATTCCACCGTCAGCACCATCCGTAACGAGCGTTTCCACGGCGTTGCGTGCCGGCCGCTCCAGCGGCGAGATGTGCAGGAATGCCTGCAGCGTCTGCCATTCGATTCGTGAAGCCTTAAGCCACGTCAGGCGCGGCAGCAACTCGACGACGCGAGCATCGATGTCCGGAACGACGCGCTCGCCGTCGATACGTCGCGCAAGACCCTGCAGGTCGAGTCCTGAAGGTTTGCCGCAGTGCTCGCTCAGCCAGCACTCTTCCAGATCGAGCGGATGCAGCGGGCCGAGATGCAGCCAGTCGATGTCGTCGAAATAGGCGGCGTCGTAATCAATCGCCGCCGCTACAGCCGGCACACGTTGCGTGCGCTCGTCGTTCGCGCCGTAGCTGTTCTCGAACGTCGTGGTCACCGGAGAGCGTTGCGCGACCAGTCGCGCGCCAGGTAGTTCGGCTGCGATCAGTGCTGCGTCATCGGCGGCGACACGAGTGACCAGCGTAACGTCGATGCCGAAACGCAGATACGTGCGCGCCGCATACAACGCGGTACCGCCGAACGTGTGTTGGGCCACGCTGTCGAAAATGTTCGTGTCGCGAGTGATCGACCCTACGACCAGCGCGCGCATGGTGGACCGCTGCGTCAAAGGGCGTCGATGCCGGCGATCAACGCGTCTGCCGTTGCTTCGTCCGGCATGCGCCAGTCGCCGCGTGGAGACAGGCTGACCGTGCCCACTTTCGGACCCGGCGGCAACGTGGTGCGTTTGAACTGCTGGCTGAAGAACCTGCCGAAGAACAGTTTCATCCACCGCTTGATCGTGTCGGTGGGATACGCGCCCGCAAAGCTCTCACGGGCAAGTGCATAAATCTTCGACGGTGCGAAGCCGTTGCGCAGGTAGTGGTAAAGAAAGAAGTCGTGCAGCTCGTAAGGGCCGATGATCGATTCGGTGGCCTGGCTGATCGAACCATCGGCGCCGGGCGGCAATAGTTCGGGACTGATCGGTGTCTTCAGAACCGATTCCAGCACCTTTGCGAGATTGTTGGGCGCGCGATGGCGCGCGTACCAGCGCACGAGGTAGGCAATCATCGTCTTCGGCACACTGGCGTTCACGTTGTAGTTCGACATGTGATCGCCGTTGAAGGTGCACCAGCCGAGCGCGAGTTCCGACAGGTCGCCGGTGCCCACGACGATGCCGCCGACTTTGTTCGCGTAGTTGAACAACAGCTGTGTGCGTTCACGCGCCTGTGCATTCTCGAACACGACGTCGTGCTGGTTCGTCGGATGGCCGAGATCGGCAAGGTGTTGCTTCACCGCGGCGTCTATTGGAATTTCCACCAGGGTGGCGCCGCCGGACTTGGCCAGTGTGCGCGCCGACGTCAGCGTTCCCGCGCTGGTTCCCGGGCCAGGCATCGTCAGCGCATGCAAAGCGTTTGCCGGTCGACCCCGTTTCGCGAGCGCATCGAGACAGACGAGGAATGCCAGCGTCGAATCGAGCCCGCCCGATAGCCCGATGACCAGCGTTTCGGTGCGGGCAGCGATCTGCCGGCGAGCGAGGCCGGTCGCCTGAATCGAGAGAATTTCCTGCGCACGCGCGTCGAACTCGTGTTCGTCCGCCGGAACGAACGGATGTCGCGGGTAGCTTCGTGTAAGCGCAGTCATCGGTGCCGGTGTTACGCCCGTGTCGATGCACGAATACGGCGGCGGCCGCGCGGCCGCCGCAAAGGTGTTGTTGATGGCGCGGTCGTGGCGCAACTTTTCGCGATCGAAATCGGCAATGAGGCGTGTGCCGTCGAGAACGAATCGTTCCGACTCGCCAAGCAGCAGAGCGTTCTCCGCCGCGATCAGATGGCCGCCGAACACGACGTCTTTTGTCGATTCACTGGGGCCGCTCGAGGCGAACAGGTAACCGCAAATGCGCGTACCACTCGTCATGCGCACGAGGTCGCGCCGATAGTCGGCTTTGCCGACGAGATCGGTGCTCGCCGAGGGGTTCAGTACCAGATCGGCGCCCGCGAGCGCATGCCGGTTTCCGATCGGATCGCTCGCCCAGAGGTCTTCGCAGATTTCGATCGCAAAACGCGTTTGGCCGACTTCGAAAAGCTGGTTCGTCGTGAGCGGAAACTGGCCGAACGTCTCGTCGTCGATGGTGACGGCAATGTCTGCTCCCGACACGAACCAGCGCTTCTCGTAGAACTCGGCGTAGTTCGGGTGTGCGGATTTCGGCACGGCACCGACCATACGACCGCGCGCGGCGACGAATGCGCAATTCAGCAAACGGCCGTCGGCCAGGAGCCACGGCGCTCCGACCACCAGCACCGCTTGCGTGCCCGACGTAGCGCGCACGAGCGATGCGAGCGCGGTGCGTGTTGCGTCGAGCAGCGGGCGGGTGAAGAACAGGTCTTCGCACGTGTAGCCGGTGACCGACAACTCCGGAAACAGGACGATGCTCGCCCCTTCGGCAGCCAGTTGGTGAAACTCGGCGGCGATGCGCTGCGCGTTTGCGGCCGGGTCTGCAAGCGCAACCGCGGGGGCGGCTGCAGCGGCGCGCACGTAACCGAATTCGGTCATGTCGTTCATGGCAAGAAGTGTAGCGCGAATGACCCTGCGACGATCCGTGCGGGCCGACACGGGGCCGACGGCTGCGCGGTTGTGCGGTAGACCGGAAAGCGTGGACAATGCCGTTCGCCCGATTTATCCGAGTCGGGCTCGAAACAGTCGATTTCGAACTGGAAACGCCCTGGGGGGACGCATGAATTTCGAGTTTTCGGAAGAGCAGAATCTGCTGCGCGAGCAGGCGAACGGATTCCTCAAAGACAACTGCCCGCCGACCGCGGTGCGTAAGATCCTCGAAGGCAAAGCCTCGTACGACGAAGGCCTATGGAAGAAGATCGCCGAGATGGGTTGGACCGCGACCACCATTCCGGAACAGTACGGCGGCCTCGGCCTTGGTTATCTGGAACTGTGCGTGATTGCCGAAGAACTCGGCCGCGCGGTAGCTCCGGTACCGTTCTCGTCGTCGGTCTATCTGGCGACCGAGGCGCTGAAACTCGCGGGCAACGAAGAGCAGAAAGAACGCTGGCTGCCGCGGCTCGCATCGGGCGAAGCGATCGGTACGTTTGCGTTGTCCGAAGGCCCCGGCCGCCCGAGCCCGAAGAGTCTGAAAACGGCGTTGTCGAAAGGCCGGCTGCGCGGCACGAAAGTGGCGGTGCCCGACGGCGACATCGCCGACTTCGCGGTGGTGGTTGCGAAGAGCAAGGTGGGCGACAAGGCGAGCTGGTATCTCGTCGACCTCACGCAACGCAACGTCAAATGCACGCCGGTTTCCACGCTCGACCCTACGCGGTCACACGCATCGATCACATTCCGCAGCGCAGATGCGGAGTTGCTGGGTGTAGAGGGCCAAGGTTGGGCGCTGACTCAGAAGTTGCTCGATCGCGCCGCCATTCTGTTCGCGTGGGAGCAGGTCGGCGGCGCCGATGCCGCGCTGAATCAGGCGAAGGAATACGCGCTCGGCCGCTATGCGTTCGGTCGCCCGATTGCGTCGTATCAGGCCATCAAGCACAAGCTCGCAACCGCGTACATCAAGAACACGCTGGCGCGATCGAACGGCTACTACGGCGCGTGGGCGTTGAACACTGACGCCGCGGAACTGCCGCTTGCCGCGGCTACTGCGCGCGTGTCGGCGACACAGGCGTACTACTTCGCATCGAAAGAGAACATTCAGACGCACGGCGGCATGGGTTTCACGTGGGAGTTCGACTGTCAGTTCCACTATCGCCGCTCGAAACTGTTGTCAGTGAACATCGGCAGCGAAGGTGCGTGGCAAGACCGCCTGATTACCGCGGTTGAACACAGCAACGTCGCCTAACCGCTATCAGCACACTCGGAGAACATCATGGATTTCAACGATTCCGCTAGCGAAGCACGGTTCCGCGAAGACGCGCGTGCGTGGCTGAAGAAGAACGTACCGACAGCAGGCGAACTCGAAGGGCTCGACTACATCGGTAAAGCCAAACTCTGGCAAAAGCGTAAGTTCGACGCCGGTTGGGCGTGCCTGCGCTGGCCCAAGGAATTCGGCGGTCGCGGCGCGAGCGCGATCGAGCAGGTGATCTGGGGCCAGGAAGAAAGCAAGTTCGAAACGCCGCAGAGCGTCTTCCAGATCGGTCAAGGCATGGCAGCGCCCACGCTGATGGCGTACGCGAACGAAGAGCAGAAGAAACGTTTCCTGCCGAAACTCGCGAGCGGCGAAGAGATCTGGTGTCAGCTGTTCAGCGAACCGGCCGGCGGTTCCGACCTCGCGGCGCTACGCACCCGTTCGGAGAAACGCGGCGATGAGTGGGTGATCAACGGCCAGAAAATCTGGACGTCGGGCGCGCATTACAGCGACTGGGGCATTCTGGTTACCCGACACGATCCCAACGTGCCGAAACACAAGGGGCTGACGTACTTCTTCCTGAACATGAAGAGCCCCGGCGTTACAGTGAAGCCGATCAAACAGATTTCCGGTGGTGCGAACTTCAACGAGGTGTACTTCACCGACGTGCACATTCCCGATTCGCAGCGCCTCGGTGCAATCGGTCAGGGCTGGCAGGTATCGCTGACGACGCTGATGAACGAACGCGCCTCGATCGGCGGCGGCGGAATGGGCGTTGGTTTCAAGGTGGCCTACAAGCTCGCGCAGAAGGTGATGATCAACGACAAGCCGGCGATCGAAGACAGCGCCGTGCGCGCACGTCTCGCGAACTGGTATGTCGAGGAATCGGGACTGAAGTACACCGGCTACCGGACGATGACGGCGCTGTCGCGTGGTCAAACACCGGGACCGGAAAACTCCATCGGTAAGGCAGTTGGCGCGCCGAAAACGCAGGACATGGCGTCGTTCTGCATGGACCTGCTCGAGATGTCGGGCGCCATCGACGATCCCGAAATTGCCGAAGCCGCGGGTCTGCTGCAGATGACGTACATGGCGTCGCCGGGCGGACGCATCGCCGGGGGCACCGACGAGATCATGTTGAACATTCTGGCTGAACGCGTGCTCGGGCTGCCGCAGGACGTGCGCGTGGACAAAGGCGTGCCGTTCAACGAGGTGCCGACGGGCCGCGGCTGATCCGCTACTGCTTGAGGGGTCCCCAAGAACCCACCACACCGCTGCCGCCGCTTTCGAAGCGCGGCAGCGCGTCGTGGATTTCGAACCACGGCACGTGTTGCGCATGGAAGACATGCGCGGTCGGCACGAAATTCTGCGGATCGTCCAGTGTGCACACGTACAGATGCAGTTCGTTGCCGGTGCGGTCGGACTCGTACGAGACCGGCGTGCCGCAGCGCGCGCAGAAGCCGCGCCGTACCCCTGGCGACGATTCGTAAATCGAGCGGTCGCGCGACCCGAATTCCACCTGAGTTGTATCGAAGCCGACGAACGTGGCAACCGGTGAACCGGTGTGGCGCCGGCAACTGTTGCAGTGACAGTGCGCAACCCAGAGCCGTGCGCCGTGCGTCCGGTAACTAACGAGTCCGCAGAGGCAACGACCGGTATGGACGTCTTCGGCCATGCCTCGGATTCAACCGTCGGCCATCGTCAGATGGCGCGGCAGCGAGGCGATGCGTGCTAGCCACCGGTTGATTCCCGGATAGGCGTCAAGCGAGAAGCCGCCTTCGCCTGCTACATGCGTGTAGCCGAACAACGAGATGTCGGCGATGGTGAAGCGGTTGCCAACAAGATAATCATGGTGCGCAAGCTGCGATTCCATCACGCGCAATGCGGCGTGGCCGCCTGCCTGTTTACCTTCATATGCCGCGCGATGCGATTCGGGTAGCCTGAGATATACGGCGATGTAGCGCGCAGTGGCGATGTTCGGCTCGTGGCTGTACTGCTCGAAGAACTGCCATTGCAGCACTAGCGCGCGCAGCCACGGATCGTCGGGCAGAAACGGCGTGCCGGTCGCAAGGAAGTTCAGTATCGCGTTCGATTCGGCGAGATAACGCCCGTCGGGCAACTCGAGCAGCGGAATGCGGCCATTGGGATTGCGGGCGAGGAACTCCGCCGTTCTCGATTCGCCCTTCATGATGTCTACGTGAATCCACTCGTGCGGCATGTCGAGGTGGTTCAGCAGCAGCTTGATCTTGTAACAGTTGCCGGAATACATGTCCCCGTAAACGCGCAGCAGCGGTTGTTGTCGATTGGTCATTTGCGTTTCTTACCTGTACCCAGTGCGACGACGTTGTTGGCGGTGGTGGCGATGCGTTCCTCGCGCAGCACCATTTCCCAGGTGATTTGCGAATTAGGCGAGCGGCTGAAACCCCGGAAACCGCGCCCGGCGCGCAGATCGAACATCGCGCACGAGACCTGTAGTTCGCCTTTCGTGCCCCACAGCATTCCGAGGTTCGGATAGCTCTCCATCTTGGCGGTGCCTTCCAGATTGGCGCCGGCGAATTGCGCGGCGACGTCGTAGGTGCCCGTGTCGTTCGGCGTGATCCACACGGCGAACGTATGGCGCGTGCCGCCTTCGCGCAGCGTCAACTCGCCTTTCACGTGGGTGCCGACCTGTTCCGACGTAACGTCGAACGTGCACTCGATGGTCGTGCCCAGTGACTGGCCCTTTTCGAGGAAGCTGCCGCGCCCGATCCACGCTCCCGGCGTGAGAAGGTGTTTAATCATCGAGGTCATCGTGTGGTACCTCTGCCGATGTGTACACCGTGCGGAAATGCAGAACTGTTGGGAACGGATCGTAGAAGTGATGCAGCAGCGCCTTCCACTCCAGATATTCCTGCGAACCGCGAAATCCGACGGTGTGCGCTTCGAGGTTGGTCCATTCGACCAGTAAGAGATAGCGGTTCGGATGTTCGAGGCAGTGCTCGAGACGGTGCGACAGGTAACCCTTCATCGCGCTGATGATGTTCTGCGCTTTTGCAAAGGCTGCCTCGAAGGCCTGCTCCTGTCCGGGGAGGACTTCGAGCATGGCGTGTTCGAGGATGTTGGTGTTCATGGCGCGCTCACGGTGCCGTGTGGCACACAGCCTCGACGTTGTAGCCGTCGGGGTCGAAGACGAATGCGCCGTAGTACGTCGGGTGATACATCGCGCGCACCCCGGGCTTGCCGTTGTCTTTGGCGCCGGCGGCCATGGCCGCGGCGTAGAACGCATCCACGTCGGCGCGCGAGTCGGCAACGAACGCGATGTGCGTCTTGTGATTGCCCGGGTCGCCGGCGGCAAACCAGAACTGCGGGCGGCCCTTGCCCATGCCGGCGAAGCCGTCGAATTGCATGATCACCGTAATGCCGAGCGGCGCCAGGGCGCGCTCGTAGAACGTTTTCGAACGCTCGAAGTTCGATACGGAGATGGTCAGGTGATCGAGGATCATAGGTGCTCCCGAAAAGGACGCTTCTCGTCGAAGGCGGGGCAACGATACAGCGCGCCAAGCCGGGTGAACACTCGGCAGTCGCAACGCCTGAGGATTTCGCGGGAGTGCTTTGGCGCGGTAGGTGCAGTCCTACCCGATTCTCCGGACTCGTGCCGTTGTCGTGCGGCGTTGGTGTGACGAGCATCGTCTCGGCTTCGAACTTGGCGGGTGAGCTGATGCTTCGCCCGACCAAAGGCACTCACATGGAGGGGATATGGACGGGAATACGAAGGGGCGGCGCGCGGGATTGCTGATCATGGTGATCGTGGGCCTGCTCGGCGTTGGTGCGTGTTCCAGCAGGTCGCCGCACATCGACCGTCAATTGGAAGGCACTACCACGGCTCCGGAAGTCGAACCGGTCTGCATGTCGGGAACGGTGAAGTGCGATGGGCAGTTCGGACGCGGTTGCTACTCAGCCAGCGCAGGACAGACATGCACGAACGGACTCGTGTGTCCGCCTGGGAGCCTGGCGTGTACGGGCAGTGATAGCGCGCATTGTTACTCGCCCGCCGAAGCAACCTGTCCGTAGCAGTAGTTCAGGCGTCGGCTGCGAGAGCGTCGCGCGGTTGGGCATTGCGCATACGGATGATCGAAAAACCGAGCGTCGATGCCACAACCGCGTCGCGCAGCGGCCACAACGACGACAGCACGCGCAGTTCGACGCCGCGTGCACACAACTCCATCAACGGATTAGCCACTTCGCGATGCGCGATCGGCACGGCCGTGCGCGTGGACACGTAGTAGGCAGCAATCGTGTCTTCCAGCACGAAATCACCGGCGTCGAATTCGTAGATGTGGAGGTGGGTGCTCGATAGCACCGGCAGCCAGCGATGTTCGATGGCGACCACCGACTGGCGATCGGAGGCCGTGAAGAAACTGCGGCGGTCACGCTCGGACGTGGTCGCGGTGGCGTAGTAGGTAACGCGCGGGCAATCGCGCGGCAGCAGATAGTTGTGCAATCGCGATTCGCCTATTGCCCATACACGCAAACGTCCTTCGGCATCGGCGCGCGGTTCGAATCGCGCGATCGCCGCCGTTTCGCTGACGTGATGGATTCGCTCGGCCATGCCGGCTCTCAATCCGCCCAGGGGTTCAGGAATCGCGTGAACTCGTGCCAACGCTCGGCCAGCATCTTGCGTGTACCGGTGCGACCGACGATCTCGAGCCGAATGCCATCGGGATCTTCGAAGAACGTAGCGTAGTACTCCGGATTGTATTCGGGATAAAGCGCCGGGGTCGTCGCGCTGATCCCGAGCGCCGTGAGCGCGTGGTACGCCTCGTCGACGTCGGCTTTCGTCGCCGCTTGCAGACACAGATGGTGAAGGCCCGCGGCGTAAGAATCGTGTGCCGCTTTGCTGCGCGCGGGACGCAGCGAGATCTGCAAGGTGGGTCGCAAGTAATGCGCGTGCGGCTCGTCGGCGATCCACTCGTCGGATTTCTTGAAGCCAAGCGCTTGCATCGCTTGATCGTAGAACTGCTCGGAGCGGGCGAAATCCCTGACGGTCAGATAGATATGATCGATGCCGGTGATGTTCATCGTGTGCCCTTTCTCGAGTGCACTCAGACAAGGAAGCAATAGCCGACCTTGCACGCAACGTGCAGCGCCTGGTCCTGGTGGAAGCCGATCCAGCGTTCGCACTTGGCGTAGTCGATTGCCGAATGCAACACCGCTTCGACGAAGCCGAGCAGCGCGCTTCCGGTGAACAGATACACGGCGCCGCCATGCACCAACGCATGCGCCGCGAGCCAGTAATACCAGGGTGGGAAACTCTCGCTCACACCTTTCATGAAATCGGCGTGTCGGTCTTTCGCACGTGCCATCGTATCGGACTGAAGCACGAAGTCGGCCAATGCGTGGCCGATCAACAGTTGGAAGAACAGCGGCATTTGCGAGTCGATTTCCCCAGAGCGTGCAGAAAGCGAATGGTGCCGGTATTTCACGGCGGTGTCGCGTACTCGATCATGCGTCGTGCGAGACGATCGCAACGACGAACGCAGTCATGGCGTCGAGTGTGGGCTCAGGTTGCTCGCGGTGCGGTGAATGCCCGCATTGCGGCAGGACACGAACATCTGCGCCTGCACCCGCTTGTTGGCGAATGACGTCGAGCTGCAACTCGGTTCCGTATGCGTCGTCGGCGCCTTGCAACGCCAGCACTGGCACGGCAATGGCACGCAGTTCCCGGCGTATGTCCCAGTTGCGAAAAGCCGGATCGAGCCACGCGTCACACCAGCCGAAGAACGCGTTGTCGGTGTTGGCGCCGTGATGGCGCACCAACGCGGTGCGCAAGAGTCCAGTCGTGAAGTCGAAGCGTGCGCGTTCGATTGCCGCAACGGTTTTTGCTTCGCAGAAGACGTGCGCGGCTTCCGTGATCACACCGAGCAATCCGGGCTGCGCGGCGCAAGCGGCATTCAGTAGTGCGATGGTTCCACCGTCCGAGTGACCCACCAGAATGTGATCGGATATGCCGGTTCGTTCGAGCAGTTCGGACAGTACGAAAGCCTCGTCGCGCATGTAGTGCAGGGGCCGCGGCAGGCGCGCTGGATCGGACCTGCCGTAACCGAAGCGGCTGTAGATGAGCGCGCCGCATCCGGTTCGCAACGCGAGTTGCGCCGGAAAATCGCGCCACTGCGAAATCGAGCCGAGACCTTCGTGCAGGAATATCAGAGTTGGGTGATGAGCGCGGGCAGCCGGCAAGTGCTCGATTTCCACCCGCCCGTCGTGCAACACAACGAACGATCGCGCCGTATTGGTGTCGTTAGATTGGATGGGCCGCTCCGAAGACCGGCGGCCAGTATACTGCGCGGGTCAACGAGGGATTTCCGATGTCCGATTCGACAGAACGATATCGCATGCCGCCGGAATGGGCGCCGCATCAGGGCACGTGGATATCGTGGCCGCACAACCGTGAGACGTGGCCGGGCTGCCTGGAAGAGGCCGAGGCTGCGCTGGCGCAGGCCGTGGTTGCCCTTGCCGAAGGCGAAACGGTGCACATCAACGTGCTCGATGCCGCGCATCGCGCTGCCGTTGCAGCGCGATTTGAGAAGACCGTGGCCCCGGAGCGGCTGCGGTTCCACCCGATCGTTACCAACGATGCCTGGTGTCGCGACCACGGTGCGATCTTCGCCTACGACTCGAGCGGCGCACTCGTGGCGCTCGATTTTCGGTTCAACGCCTGGGGCGAAAAATACGGGCCGTTCGACGCCGACGATGCGGCGGCTGCGAAGATGGCCGACGCGCTCGGCATGCGCACGGTACGCATCGAGCATGTACTCGAAGGCGGTTCGATCGACGTCAACGGTGCAGGCTCCGTGCTCACTACGGAGCAGTGTCTGCTCAATCCGAATCGCAACCCTCATCTGACGCGCGCCGACATCGAGGCGATGCTCGGCCGCTATCTCGCGACGCCGAACGTGCTCTGGCTCGGTGACGGAATCGTCGGCGACGATACCGACGGCCACATCGACGATCTCACGCGATTCGTCGACGAGACGACGCTGGTGACGGTTGTGGAATCGAATCCTCGCGACGCGAATCACGCCGCGCTGTTGGAAAACCGCAAACGCCTCGATGGTTTGCGGTTGTCCGACGGACGCGCACCGACAGTGATCGAATTGCCGATGCCGAGCGCATTGATTCACGGCGATCGCGGCCGCCTGCCGGCGAGTTACGCGAACTTCTACATCGGTAACGAGGTGGTCATCGTTCCGGTGTTCAATGCGCCGCAGGACGCGCAGGCGATCGACGTGCTGACGAGTTGCTTTCGTTCGCGCCGCATCGTGCCAATCGACTGTCGCGCGCTGGTCGTCGGTCTCGGCACTTTGCATTGTCTGACGCAGCAGGTGCCCGTAAGCTGGGCCGCCTCGCCACGGGAGTGACTTGATGGCCCTCGGTCGACCATGAAAACGATCAGCGAGTTCATTCGCCATCACTATCGACATTTCAACGCGGCGGCGTTGATCGACGCGGCAGACGGATACGCGCGTCACATCGATCAGGGCGGCAAGATGTTCATGACGCTTGCCGGTGCGATGAGCACGGCGGAGCTGGGGCTGTCGCTGGCCGAAATGATCCGGCGCGGGAAGGTGCACGCCATCTGCTGCACCGGCGCGAATCTCGAAGAAGACCTGTTCAATCTGGTTGCGCACGATCACTACGTGCGAGTGCCGAACTATCGCGAGCTGACGCCGCAACAAGAGGAGGATCTGCTCAGCCGCCATCTGAATCGCGTCACCGACACGTGCATACCGGAAGAGGAAGCGATCCGTCGCATCGAAAACGTCATCCTCGAAGAGTGGATCGCGGCCGATAAGGCGGGCGAACATTTCTTTCCCGACGAGTTCATGTACAAGGTGCTGCGCTCGGGCAAGCTCGACGGCAGCTTTCAGATCGACAAGAAAGACTCGTGGTTGTACGCCGCTTATGAACGCGATCTGCCGATCATCGTGCCGGGTTGGGAAGACTCGACGCTCGGCAACATCTTCGCTTCGCACGTGATCAACGGCGACATCGCGAACGTGCACACGGTGCGCAGCGGCATCGAGTACATGATCCGGCTGGCGCACTGGTACCGGCGTGTGTCGGCGGATGCGTCGATCGGCTTCTTCCAGATCGGCGGTGGCATCGCGGGCGATTTCCCGATCTGCGTCGTGCCGATGCTGCGCCAGGATCTGCTGATGCAGGACATCGCGCTGTGGGGCTACTTCTGCCAGATCAGCGATTCGACGACGAGTTACGGCTCGTACTCGGGCGCCGTTCCGAACGAAAAGATCACGTGGGGCAAACTGTCGGCCGACACGCCGAAGTACATCATCGAATCCGATGCGAGCATCGTCGCGCCGTTGATATTCGCGAGTGTGCTCGGCCAATAGCGCGGCCAATAGCGCAGGAGGAATCATGACTATCGAAAACGGTGCCGCGCGAGCGCATGCATCTCCGTGGACCGTCGAAAGCGCGCAGGAGTTGTACGCCGTGCGCGCGTGGGGCGATGGTTTCTATTTCGTCAACGACGCAGGGCATGCAGCGGTTCGGCCGTTGCTCGACAAAGATCTGTCGATCGACATTCTGGAGGTCGTGCAGGCCGCTGCCGCACACAACATCGCACCGCCGATGCTGGTGCGTTTTCAGGACGTGCTGCGCGCCCGAGTGCGCCGGCTGGTGGAAGCGTTCGACACGGCAATCGCAGACGCGGGCTACGGCAGTCCGTACCAGGCGATCTATCCGATCAAGGTGAACCAGTTGCACGAAGTCGTCGAAGAGGTGCTCGACGCCGGTAAGGCGTATGGCCTTGGCCTGGAGTGCGGCTCGAAATCGGAATTGATCGCGACACTGCCGCACATCGGCGACGACCGGCTGCTGTTGTGCAACGGCGTGAAGGACCACGTCATCCTGTCGTTGATTCTCTCGGCACAACTGCTCGGCCAGCGCGTGCTGCCGATCATCGAGAAATACACCGAATTCGAACAACTGATGACGCTTGCCGACCGCGCGAACCAGGTACCGCGTCTGGCGGTGCGGGTAAAGCTCGCGACGCGTGGGGCCGGGCGCTGGTTCGAATCGGGCGGTGAGCGTTCCAAGTTCGGGCTGACGGTTCCGGAACTGGTGCGCCTGGTGCACGAACTCGAGCGTCGCGGTATGCAGGACCGACTCGAACTGTTGCATTTCCACCTCGGCAGCCAGATCACCGAAATCCACGTGCTGAAGCGCGCGATCAAGGAAGTGACGCAGGTTTACGCCGATCTGCACCGTCGCGGTGTAACGGTGCGCTGCCTCGACGTCGGCGGTGGTCTCGGCGTGCATTACGGCGGCGGCTATGGCGTGGACGACTCTGCGATCAACTACGGCCTGCAGGAGTATGCAAATGCCGTTGTGTTCTCGGTGCAGGAGATCTGTGCATCGCGCGACGTGCCGGAACCTGTGCTGATATCGGAGAGCGGCCGCGCAATCACCGCGCACCACTCGGTGCTGGTTGTACCGGTGCTCGGCCAGCACGGCCACGCCGGTGAACTGAGCGAGCCGCTGCCGCAATCCGATGACGGACTCGTGCAACGTATGCTTGCGGCGCTCGAAGAGGCGCGCAATGCCGAAGACAACGTCGCCGAGCTGCTGGAGGCATATCACGACGCGCAGGAAGCGCGTGCCGAAGCGGATGCGGTGTTCCGTCTCGGCTTTCTCGAACTGGAACAACTCGCCACACTCGAAACGCTCTACTGGGGTGCGTGTCGCGAGATCCTCGACGGTTTGATTGCGGCCGCGCCGGAAACGCCGCCGCCGGTTCAGGCGGAACTCGAAGCGCTGCTAACGGATATGTACTTGTGCGATTTCTCGGTGTTCCACTCGATGCTGGACCACTGGGCCATCAAGCAACTGTTTCCGATCATGCCGTTGCAGCGGCTCGATGAACGGCCGGAACGACGCGCAGTAATAGTCGACCTGACGTGCGATTCCGACGGCAAAGTGTCGGAGTACGTGTCGTCGCTCGAAGATCGCAGCCATCTGCCGCTGCATGTGCTGAAGAAAGGCGAAACGTATTACCTCGGCATTTTCCTGGTGGGCGCATATCAGGACATTCTCGGCGACGCGCACAATCTGTTCGGGCGGCTGCCGGAAGTGCACGTCTATGCGGACGATGAAGAGGACGGCAATTTCTGGATCGAAAAAGTGATCCCGGGTATGTCGGTGCACGAGATGCTCGCGCAGGTGCAGTATTTTCCGAACGATCTGAACCGGCGGATGAGCGAACTGGTGCGACACAAGATTGACACCGACGAGGTGCGTCCCAATGTCGGAATGCGCATCCTCAACGAGTACCAGAAGCGCTTCAACGAGACGACGTACTGCGCCACCGACATCGCAGACCCGTCAACCACTCCACCGGTGAACGCCGATGACCGCTGATATGCGCACCCTCACCGTCGGCCTCGTGCAGATGCACATGTCGGAATCGCCTGATGACAATCTCAGCCGCGCAATCGCCGGTGTTCGCGACGCTGCTTCCAAAGGCGCGCAGCTGGTGTGCCTACCGGAGTTGTTCCGCAGTCGCTACTTCTGCCAGAGCGAGAGCAACGAACACTTTGCGTTGGCTGAAGCGGTGCCGGGTCCAACTACGAAGGTGCTGGAACCTCTGGTGGCTGAATTGGGGATCACGTTGATCGCAAGCTTGTTCGAGCAGCGCGCTCCCGGGCTGTATCACAACACTGCGGCGGTGCTCGACGCGGGCGAGGGATATCTCGGCAAGTATCGCAAGATGCACATTCCCGACGACCCGCGGTACTACGAGAAGTTCTATTTCACGCCAGGCGACCTGGGCTTCAAGGCGTTTTCCACGCGTGCCGGCAAAGTCGGCGTACTGGTGTGCTGGGACCAGTGGTATCCGGAAGCCGCGCGCCTTACCGCGCTCGCTGGCGCTGAGATGTTGTTTTACCCCACCGCAATCGGCTGGCATCCGGAGGAACGCGAGGAAGTGAATCGCGCGCAGCACGACGCGTGGGAAACCGCCCAGCGCGCCCACGCCATCTCCAACGGCTGCTATGTGGTGGCTGTGAATCGCACCGGCTTCGAACCCGATCCGACTGGCAAAGGCGGAATCAACTTCTGGGGGCAGAGTTTCGTGGCGGCGCCTGACGGCTCTATCGTGGTGCGGGCGTCGAACGACCGCGACGAGGTCATCGTTTGTGAGCTCGATCTGGCGTCGGTAGGGAAGCAGCGGGTGGGCTGGCCGTTCTTCCGCGATCGCCGCATCGACGCCTATTCGGAAATCACGCGCCGCTTCATCGACTGAGCTTCGCTACTGCTGCTGTTGCGTCTGCGCGTGTTTCGCAAGATGCCGATCCAACGCGTTTGCGAATGCCTGGCGTTCGACGTTGCCGAGCGGCGGTGGGCCGCCCGAAATGGCGCCGCTGTCGCGTAGATTGACCATGAGGTCGCGCATCGCCAGGCGCTCGCGAATGTTCTCCACGGTGTA
Source organism: Pseudomonadales bacterium (assembly GCA_041739525.1). GTDB lineage: Bacteria > Pseudomonadota > Gammaproteobacteria > Pseudomonadales > Azotimanducaceae > DATJGR01. The sequence goes on from JBGSNQ010000036.1 coordinate 34,394, forward strand.
GAACTCACCGCGTGGATTGAGAGCGGTGCCGCCTTTTTCCACCGCGCGTGCGGCCAGCGGAATGTCGGCCGTTATTACGAGATCGCCAGCGCTCATCCGGTCGACGATTGCGTCGTCGGCAGCGTCCGGGCCCGTTGCGACCGTCACTGCGCTCACCCACCGCGAGCGCGGCGTCTGCACCGGCTGACCGGCGACCAGCGTCATTGGAATATGCGTTCTCTCGGCGGCGCGCACGAGAATTTCTCTGATGGCATTCGGACACGCGTCGGCATCCACCCAGATGTGCATTACGCCCAACCAAACGCGTGCAGGCGCGAGCGCAGCCATGGCGTGAAATCATCCGGAGCTGCGGCGACCTGCGCTGCGAGTTCGTTCATCGTGACGATTCGAACATCGGACACTTCTTCCGGATCTGCGGAAACCGGCCCGTCATAGACGCCGCGGAACGTCTGTTGCAGTTCGAAATCACGGATCTGAAGTTCCGGGATCTCTATGCGGCCGTGCACGACCTCGCCAAGCGGCATCAGTGCAACTCCGCGAACGTCGAGTTCCTCAGCGAGCCCCCGATGCGCCGCCTGCTCGAACGTTTCACCCGGCTGCAGATGCTCCCCGACGCTGAGATCCCATGCGTTCGGCCAGACGTCTTTGCGAGCCGCGCGCCGTTGCAGGTACAGGCAGCCGTTGCCGTTGAACAGGAAGACGTTGCTGGCGCGGTGCCAGAGGCCGCGTCGGTGCACGACATTGCGGGGGACCAGACCCTGGGGACGGCCATTGTCGTCGAACGTTTCGAACAGTTCGACCAGATTGCTCAAGACGGGGTGTTCAAGTCACGGCCGGATGACGATGATGGTGCCGTCGTCGACGGCATTCCAGATGGCGTCCATCGCATCGTTGGCGACGGCGATGCAGCCGTCGGTCCAGTCGTCCCAGGCAAGTTGGGCCAACACCGGATCGTTCGGCAGGCCGTGGATCATCACCATGCCGCCGGGCGGCGCACCGGCGCGATGCGCATGTGCGAGGTCGCGCGGGCTCGGATAGGAGATGTGGATCGAGCGGTAGAAGCGGCTGTCGGGGTTGCGCCAGTCGAGGTAGTAGCGACCCTCCGGCGTGCGGGCGTCGCCTTCGTGCATTTTCGGCCCCACCGGATTTTTGCCGAGCGAAATCGGGAAGTGCCCGATGATTTCGCCGGCGCGCAGCAACATCAGCAGACGTTCGGATTTGTAGACCAGAACGGCGTCGGCCTTAGCCGAGGGGTCAGCGTGCGCTTCACCTGCGAGCAGGGCGGCCACGATCAAAAGCAGGGGGTGCATTCTCAGGCCAAAGACACTGCGTCCATGCGGTTCGCTCATCGAGCGATCAATCCTCCAACTACACGCTCATATTCTCGCCCGGCCGTCGCAGCGCCGTCGAGAGCATCGATGAGAAGCAGCCGCCTTCGTCGCAGTGATACAAATCGCATTTCGACGCGGGTGAGCAGGGTTGTCAGGGGCCGACGGCGTCGCCCGGCCGAACGGTACCTCCCGATACGATTCGTGCGCGTAGCCCCGCTCGATGGGCCAGTGCCCCCACGACCGCGGTGGGGGATACGTCGGTGGTGGACAGCCGTCGCCCGAGGGTGGCGCACGGTTCACACAGTTCGACGCCGTAGATGACCGCGCTGCCCAGGGTGAACTCGCGGCCAACCAGTTCGTTCAGCGCGATACCTCGTGTAACGACATTGCGGCGGGGGTCGCCCGAGTCGATGTGCAGGCGGGTCTCGCGGCGAAACCGCTCTATTTCTTCGGCCGAGATCAGCGTGATCTGCTTGTCGTGTCCGGTGGCGGCGGTGGTGTCTTTGAAGTTGCGGTCGCCGAGAATGCCGCAGCCCGCGATCAGGTCGGCGCACGGCATCAGCTGCATCGGCTCCCCCGAGTGCGGCGCTATGTAGATCGCTTCGATGAGGCCAGCCACCGTGAGCTCCGTTTGCGACGCACTGTGATGGTAGCGCATGGCCCACTGGTAATGACTAAACGCATGGTGTAGCCTGCGAACCGCCTAGGAACAGTCCCGCCCCGATTTCCCCTCTGAGCTCACACCTTAAGTTAGCAAGTCGGTCATCGTTCCGTTTCGAAGCGGTCGTTATGGCATCTGCCATATCGAGTCAGTTCTTAACCTGTGCAGGCCGTTGCGAGCGGGAGCCCAAGCACTTTGAGAGGTCCGGAAAATCCGGACGCGGAGTAAATTAGTGAAGAAGATCTACGTTGGAAATCTGTCCTGGGGCACCACGGACCGCGACCTTGAGACGCTGTTTTCGGCTCATGGCGATGTGCGTTCTGCCACAGTCATTACTGATCGGGACACGGGCCGTTCGCGCGGTTTCGGTTTCGTCGAAATGGAAGACCAGGCAGCAAATGAAGCCATCAGTGCGCTCAATGACAAAGAAGTCGACGGTCGTCGGCTGAAGGTCAACGAAGCCAAAGACCGCCCTGCGAAAGATCGCGGTGGTGATCGCGGTGGTGATCGCGGTGGTCGTGCAGGCGGCGGCGGTGGTGACAGACGCTGGTAATTTCAGATCGCTGTGCGCAAGCTTTGCGACGCGCACGCGTATCCGAAGTTCGCTGATCCAATGAGAGGCCCGCTCAGCGGGCCCTGATAGAGACCTCTTAGACCCTTACCGCCTTGGCCGGCTCGCGCCGGCGTATCGCGGTAAGCGGTCGATGTTTCCCTCGTGCTCCTCTGAAGTTGAGAGCTAAACCCGCTTTCCTCGCTCGTTGTAGCCCGCGCCGTCATACGGCTGCAGCTTTTCGAGCCACAGGGCTTCCAGAACTTCGAGATCATCCGCAGGGTCGTAGCCGGGTTTGTCCGACGGCTCTAGCGTGTCGAGCATCTCGAACGCGAAGGCTCCCTTGCCGAGCTTCTTCCAGTCATCGAGTAGCGCTTTGTTCGGATGAATGCCGAGACTGAGTTCAGCCTCGTGCCGGTTCAGCCGCGCGCGCATGTCGCGCGACGCACCGACGAGCGACTTGCCGTTCATGGTGTTGTGTATGCGATAAACGCCGAAGGCCTTCGGCGTTTCCTTGTAGGCGCGGATCAGTTCTTTGCGGCGGTCGGCCACGGCTTGGGTCCCTTCGTCAGTAGCAATGGACTAATCAGGCGTACGTCTTGAGCGACTTGCCGATTTTTGCGAGCAACGCCTTCTGCTCCTTCGCAGTGGTCGCGCGCATGCGCGTGAATTCCTCGAGGTCGAGCTTTACGTCGGCGAAGGTGCCGGCCGGGTCTTCGTGGAAATGCAGATAGCCCCTCGACTTGAAATAGAACGACCCCGGCGACTTCTCGCGCAATTGCGGCAGCTTGCGCACTTCGCTGAGCAGATCGCCGATCTGCACGAGCGTCGCTGCGCCCGCGTGCTTCACGTCAACGATTCCGTGAATTTGCACTCGATGCGCAGATAGCTCGCCATGCCGCCGGGCACCTCCTTGAAGATCGCTTGCCATTCCGGCGTTGCGAAAGCGTCATCGAGCGTCTGCTTGCGACGCGAGATATCGTCCCACCCGATGATCCAGGTGATGTTCGACGATCCGAGTTCGTCCATCGGGCGTCCAGTGACGTCGGGCGCGAGGTCGGTGTTCACCCAGAAGCCCAGCACGTTGAACTTGCGCTTGAGATAGCCCATCGCCTTGTTCTTGGCCCACGCCTTGTATGCGTTCAATTGTCTCGGTTCGAAGTAGTAGTTGCGTATCTCGTAGATCATTTGGGTGGCCTCATCTCGAACAGGATTGATGCTTCTTGATACGTGCATTCGCGTGAGGGCATGGTAAGCCTGCCGGCGAGCCGCGGCGTCAATCCGATGATCCGGTCGATCGTGGCGCGCACATGCGCTTCGACGGCACGCGGGTTCGATGTGTGGTCCGCCACGGCTTCGTCGACATCGGGCAGCGGCTCGTCGTCGATGGCGCACGCAGTGGTGAACAAGGGCGCTGCGAAACCGAACTGCTCACGCAATGTCGCCACGTGTTCGGTACTCATTGCGACGACCAGATCTGCTGCGAGCATGGCTGACGTCAATGTACGACGCCGGTGTGCGCACACATCGAGCCCCTTCGAACGCAGATAGTCGCTGACCACCGGCTTCACCACGTGAGGAAAATCCTCGGTGCCTGCCGATTCGACGACGATGCGGCTGCCGATTCGCGAAAGCTCGGCGCGCAGGGCATATTCGGCCGTGAGGCTGCGAAAAATGTTGCCCGTGCAGACGAACAGCACGCGGCTGACCGCGTCTGCGTTGCATGTCATGCGGCGCCGCTCTTGAAGTGAAAGAACGACCATGCTTTGCCGTTCACGATACGGCGTTCCTCGATCTGCCGGTCGTTCGCGTAGCGCGAGATGATCTTGCGCCAGAAGGGAATGGCTGGAACGTTGCCTTCGTAGACGCGCACCAGCCATTGCCCCGGATGCATCGCCCATATCGCTTTTGCGAGTGCATCGCCGGCACCCGTGTGCCGATATCGGCGAACGATGAAGAATTCTTCGACGTCGTATCCATCGGCGCCGTTCAGCCAGGGTTTGGCGGACGTCACAAGCGCAAACCCCGCGAGCTTCCCGGCGCAGCGCAGGAGATACACTTCGTCGCCGCGCTGCCAATGCGGAGCCATGTCGTAGTGATAGCGTCCGTCGTCGCCGGTATCGAAACGGAACCACTCCGCCATGTCGTGCAGGTAATACTCGAACAGGTTGCAGATGATCGCGTTCGACGATTCGTCGATTCGCTGCACCGTGAAATCGAGCTGGTCCATGCGCGCTCCTGCGTAACGGTTGGTTCAGAGTGCCCGATAGCGCGCTTCGACGAGCTGCGATCCGTACAGCCGTTCGAGCCGACGAATCGTGAAGTGCCCCTTGGCCATCTGCTGGTAGTGACTGATGAACAGCCAGTTCAGGATTGCGCCACCTGCCGCACCGATGATCGGTACCGCCTGCGCGGCAGCTTTTTCGGATACCTGAATGCTGAAACGCGCGGCGATCTTCTGAATGAGGTTGAGCAGCGGCGGTGCCGCACCCTTGAGCGCGTGCTTCGACATCAGGTGGTGAGCGGCTTCGCTAACGGCGTTCGCGAGGCTGACGCGTGCGATGTAATAGGCCGATTCGGAAGCGTCGTCGGAAGTAGCGCGGCCGCCGAGCGCGAATACGGCGAGGCACGCCACTTTTGCGTCCGGCGCGCGCAGGTCTTCGCCTTCGGCGCGTGCAACATCGGCGATCGAACGCAGCATTACCGTCGTAGAGAGTGGTAGTTCGAGCGCCAGCGCCGAAACGCCGAACGCGCCGCCCGCAGCGCCAGTGGTCGTTACCGCGAGTTTGTGCAGCAACTCGCTCGCCGAACGCGGCGCCGGATCGACGCTCCACAGCGCGACTTGTGCGGATTTTTCGAGCGCCGCGTGGCTGATGTCCAGAATCTTCTCGCGCCAGTTGGCCGGCAGATGATTGATGCCTTGCTCGATCGGGACGCCAAGGAAGTTGACTGCCTGAACCGCAAAGCGCGGGCGCTCTAACAGTTCTTTTGCGCCGCGCAGCTCGAGCAGATGCTCGGGCGTGAGATCGGCTTCCACGAGCGCGCGCTCGGTCACTGTGCCGGCGCCGATGCCAGCGGCGCGAGGCGCAGCGCGTGCTCAGGGCACGCGTCGACGCACAGTCGGCATGCGTGACAAGCGAGCGGATTGACGACGAACGCCTGCTTGCCGTCGTGCGCCCAGGCTTTGAGTCGGCCGATGAACGACAGTTCTGCGCGTTGCGCCTTGGTCAGCGTTCCGATTTCGAACACCTTGAACGGACACACGCGCACGCAGTCCTGTTTTCCTTCGCAGCGATTGCGATCGACGATAGGCGCGACGCGCCCCGACACCTCGCTGCAACTCTCTTCATTCGACATCGGCTGCCTCCGGTTGCAGGCCAGTATACGTGCGTATAGCCCGCTGCTTCAGCGTTCGGAGCCTGCAGCAGCGCGCGGGGTGCCGAAACGCTTTTCGGAGCGCGCTCGCGCTCGTGCGATTTCTTCTGCGCGGTTCTTCGGCGGCGCGTTGGTTTCGAGCGATTGCAGGAGGTGCTTCGAAATGCGCGTGATCTCGTCGATCGAGAACATGAACGCCGCTTCGTTCGCCTTCGACGGCTTGGTGAAGCCGCTGACCTTTCGCACAAACTGCAACGCGGCGGCGTGGATTTCTTCGTCCGTGGACGGTGGATCGAAGTTGAACAGCGTTTTGATGTTCCTGCACATGGGAGTGGTCTCCTGGATCAGGTTTGTTCGAGTTGCGCGATCGCGCGCGCGAGGTTTCGACGCGCCGGCGCCTCGTAGCGTTCGTGCAATGCTGCAGTCGTATAGATGTGCGGCCGCTTCAGGAATTCCGACAACACGACGATTCGCGATTCGACGTAGCGGTGCCACGGTACCCAATGGTATTCGCGCCGAATCGCCGCGTCATAGTCGTCGAACACGCGACGCGGTTGTCCGAGGATTCCGAGATCGATATCGACCAGCAACTGCTGGTCCGGATCGTCGACCGCGACGCTGTGTCGTGTGGCCATGATCAATGCGTGAACGCGCGACACGCAGGCCGGATCGACCCGCTCGGATGAAAGGAACTCTGCTGCCCACTCGGCCGAGCGGTGTTCGTTGTCGTCGCGATGCGTGTCGTAAATCGCGTCGTGGAACCACAGCGCAATCTCTATCTCGGCCGGATGCTTCGCAAGCGGGCGATGACGTTGTGCCTCTGTCAGGCACACGTCTATGTGTCGAGCGGTGTGGTAGTACCGTTCAGGCGCGGCGTACGCGGCGGCGAGTTGCGCAAAGATGTCGCGCGTCGATCGAACGTGCAACACAGCGAGGCTCGACGCCAGGTGGGCCGCAGCAAAACACTTCATCGCAAATGGCTCTTCATGCTGGGATACAAACCGGCCGCGAGCAAAGGGATTACCCACCAGGCCCACTCACCGAGAAACATCGCAAAACCTGCATACCCGAGCCACGGCAACCCGAGAATCGCGAGCAACATGGCGAGACCGAACGCGCCCGCAAACGACGCGAATAGAACCCAGAACGAGCGCGGTAGCCCGCGATGTCCGTCAACCGACTCACCGGCGCGAACGCTGAGCGTCAGAAATGCGATCGCTACCAGCATCATAGAGAACGCGACGAGCGCGACAATGTTTGCCTGCGACCACTCGGGACGCCATGCCGCGAGACATAAGTACACCGTCAGCGCACCGATCAGAACGCGCAGCAGCACGCGCTGGCGAGATTGCTTCGGCTGAGTCGCGGGCTGCTTCACCGGGCTGTTCATGTTGAACATCGGTCTGTTCGGCTGATCTCTCGGAGTCTTGTGCAATCGCAGTTCGCGATCAAGCCGAACGAACCCGCTTGCAGGCACAGGGTGCGGCAACAGGGTGCGGCGGCTATTCTCGCGGCCTGGGAATCGAGAAACGAATTCACGAAAGGGGACACCATGATCCGTCTGATATTTCTGCTGCGTCGCCGGCCCGAGTTGTCGTTGGCCGAATTCCAGCGCTATTGGCGCGAGGAGCATGGTCCGCTGGTGGCGAGCCATGCGCAGCGGATCGGCGCGTTGCGGTACATCCAGGTGCACAGGCTCGAAGACGAGATCAACGCTCGCATGGCAAAAGCGCGCGGAGGTATGGAGCAACCCTACGACGGTGTCGCCGAACTGTGGTGGGATTCGGAAGAGGCATTGGCAGGCGTGCTGGCGACGAATGGCGGACAGGCGGCAGGGGCCGATCTGCTCGAAGACGAGCGCAAGTTCATCGATCTTCCCAACTCTCCGCTGTGGTTCGCGCACGAGTATCCGCAGGTAAACCCCACGCCGGAGAACATCGTTGCGCGCGAACGCAACAGCATCGTGAAGCTGTATTTTCCGCTGCGGCGCCGTTCGGAGCTGAGCGAGGAAGTAGCGCAGCGCTATTGGCGTACGAGCCACGGACCCCTGATCCGTTCCCAGGCGCAGGCCGGCGGCATCTTGCGCTACCAGCAGGTGCATCGGTTCGAGAGCGCGCTCGAGACTGAACTGCGTTCAGCGCGCGGAACAGTTACGCCGGCATACACCGGTCACGCCGAAGTATGGTTCGATCGCGGCATCGCCCGTACCGGCCCGGAGGCCGCTGCGTCGGGCGCGCGCGCCATTGAAGACGAGAGCAAGTTCATCGACTTCGCGCGTTCGTGCATGTGGATCGGTAAAGAGCACATCTTCATCGACCGCATGTAGGGGGGCTCACGTTCCGGCGCGCGCCGCCGCACGCTCGTGGCGCACGAACCGCTTTTTGCGGCGATAGGGGAACACATCCATCACTTGGCCGTTGCGGATCGCGCGCTGCAATCCCTGCCAATACTGCGGGTCGAACAATTCGCCGTGCATCTGCGTGAACAGGCGCTTGATGTCCGGACGCCCGAACAGAAAGCGCCGGAACTCCTCCGGAAAAACGTCGTGCGGGCCGACACTCGACCAGATTTCTGCGGATAGTTCCTCGTCGTTGTTGTGCGCGGTGGGCAGCGGCCGGAAGTTCACGTCGGTGAGGTAACAGATTTCGTCGTAGTCGTAGAACACCACGCGGCCGTGCCGTGTCACGCCGAAGTTCTTCAACAGCATGTCGCCAGGAAAGATGTTCGCTGCCGCGAGCTGCTTGATGGCGTTGCCGTATTCATCGAGCACTTCGCGAATCTGCTCGGCGTCGGCGGTTTCGATGTACAGGTTGAGCGGCGTCATCAGCCGCTCCGTATAGAGATGTTCGATGATGACTAGATCGTCGTTCAGCGTAATCGACGATGCGGCGACGGTTTGCAGTTCTTCGATCAACTGCGGTGCAAAACGCGCGCGCGGCAATGCGAAGCGGATGAACTCCTGAGTATCTGCCATGCGTCCGACGCGATCGTGCGTCTTGACCACGTGGTACTTCTCTTTCACCTGTTCGCGAGTGATGTTCTTCTGTGGCGCGAACTCGTCTTTGATGATCTTGAACACCGTCTGATAGGACGGCAGCGTGAACACCGTCATCACCATGCCTTTTATGCCCGGCGCGATCTGGAACTGATCCTTGCTGCGCGCGAGGTGCATCAGAAAACCGCGGTAGAACTCGCTCTTGCCGTGTTTGAGCATGCCGATGGCGGTATACAACTCCGAGCGCTTCTTGCCGGGCAAGAGTGCGTTCAAATAGTCGACGAGCGCGTATGGATGCGGAGCGTCGACCATGAAGTACGAGCGGGTGAAGCTGAACACCACCGACAGCTCGTCTTCATCGCAGATGAGGGTGTCGACGTACAGCTTGTTTTCGTCGTCGACGAGAATCGGCAACACCACCGGCCAGGCGCTTCCGCCGTAGCGGAGCGAACCGACGAGATAAGCGCCTTTGTTGCGATAGAAGATCGACTCGAGAATTTCCACATCGAGTCCCACCGGCCGGCGAATTTCCGGCCGCGCTTCCGCCAACGAGCGAAGGATGTTGCGCACGTCGCGGTGAATGTCCTGCCAAGGCAATTCGAAATCGAGATCGAGCAGAATCTGGGTGACCGTAGCGACCACGTCGCGATGCATCGGATAGGTTCGAAAGATCGGCTTCGACGGCGCTACAGGCGGCTGGTCGAATTCGCTCCACACGAACGATTGCGTCTCGTCGATGCGCTCGTCGGCTGCGATCCGTCGGTGGATCGAGTTGTAATACGTTTCGGCCAGTTCGAAGTCGGGTTGGGTCGAGATGAGTCGCAGGTACTCGCGCTTCACGTCGCGCGACAGTGACGGCGACAGCGCCAGTTCGCCGAGGCGCGCGTGAATGTCGCGCGTGACCGCAGTAGTGAACTCCTTGTAGATCTCGATGCGCTGCGCGCTTGCATGTTGAACCTCGAGCCACGCGGCGCGTTCGAAGCGCGTTTTTGCCGCCAGCGTGATGGCGCGGAATTCGTCGCGGTAAGCGCGGAAGCTCTTCAGAATCAGCGCGGCCACGTCTGCAGCATCGTCGCGGGTGGACGCTGCGACCGCGGTGGTCATTGGCCCAGTTGCGACAGCGATCCGACGACCATCGTCATCACGATGTAGCCGATCAAAACCAGATACGGCAGTTGCGCGTTCACGCCGCCGCGCGCTTCGAGATAACGCGTCTGCGCATCGGCCTGTCCGGGGAATTCGACCTTCGCGCGTTCGATCTCGCGACGCGCCCAATTGTAGTAGATGCCGTTCGCGTGCAGCGGCAACCAGACATAGACGAAACTGAAGCTCGCGATCGAAAGGACCAGCAGTGGCCAACCGCTACCTGACATCGCGGAATTGATCAGCGCGGCAACAGTCGTTGCGAGCCCCGCCAGCGCAAACACTATCAGCGCGAAGATGTACTGCTTGCGATACAGCAGCCAGAACAAGCCGATGAACAACACGGGCCAATGCCACGAAATCGGCGCATAGCCGCGTTCGTCGGCGCGCCGGAAGTAGCTGAGATAGAACTCCTGATTGGGTTCGCCGATGACGGCTCGATAGTGGTCGTCAGACGGTGTGTCGGCCCGGGTCACGACCCTCTCGGAATCTCATTGAACGGGACGTTCTTGTCGACGCGGATGTCGGGTGGGAGTCCCAGCACTCGCTCTGCAATGATGTTCCGCAGAATCTCGTCGGTGCCGCCCGCGATCCGGTATCCCGGCGCGCCCATGAAGTTCTGTTGGAATGCGAGGTCGGCAGGCACACGCTTCGGATCCATCAGGATGCCGCCCATGTCCATCAGATCCATGCCGAACGAACCGATGTCCTGTTGCTTTTTCGCGCTGACCACCTTGGTGATCGAGTTTTCCGGACCCGGTGTGGCGCCGCGCGACAACGCGCTGATGACGCGATAGTTCGTGAAGCGTAGACCGCTCGACTGGCAATACCAGTCGGCCAGTTTCTCGCGCACTGCCTGGTTGCGAATTGCAGGGGCGCCGTCCAGCTTGACGGCGTTGGCGAGAGCCAGCGCGTCTTCGAAGTCGGCGCCCCCGGCGTTACCGACCGCGAGACGTTCGTTCATCAACGTGGTCAGCGACACCTGCCAGCCCTGACCCACCGCACCGAGGCGCTGTGCGTCGGGAATACGCACGTCCACGAAGTAAACCTCGTTGAAGTTGGAGTCGCCGGAAATCTGCTTGATCGGTTTCACCGTCACGCCGGGCGAACGCATGTTCAGGAAGAAGAAGGTGAGGCCCTTGTGCTTCGCGACGGTTGGATCGGAGCGGGTGACGAGGATGCCCCAGTCGGAATAGTGCGCGCCTGACGTCCAGATCTTCTGGCCGTTGATGATCCACTCGTCGCCCACGCGTTCTGCTTTCGTGCGCAATGCGGCGAGATCGGAACCGCCGGCCGGCTCGCTGAACAGCTGACACCAGATGTTCTCGCCCGAAGCCATGCGCGGCAGCATCTCGCGTTTATGCTGTTCGGAGGCGTATGCGATCATCGTGGGACCACACATGCCGAGGCCGATCGCGAATGGCGCGGTCGGTACGTCGTAGCGCGACTCTTCCTGATTCCAGATGATCAGTTGCATCGCCGTAGCATCGCGACCGCCGTATTCCTTCGGCCAGTTCAGGCATGCCCAGCCGTTTTCGTACTTCAGCTTCTGCCAGGCCTTTGCTCGCGCCAGATACTCGGTTTCGCTTTCGGCGCGCGGTTCCGAATCGTTCTTCAACTGCGCATGTGCGTTGAGGAAATCGCGCGCCTCGGCGCGGAACAGGCTTTCTTCGGGCGTGTCGTTGAAATCCATCGTTGGCTCCTCGGATTCGGCCTGGCGGGTCTAGTTCGTCGCTTCGATCGCGGTGATCAGGCGATCCTTCCAGCGCGGTAACGCGCCGAGGTTCACCGACAGCAGCTTCGCCCGGCGGTAGTAAAGGTGGCAGTCGAATTCCCACGTGAAGCCCATGCCGCCATGAGTCTGGATGTTCTCCTTCGACGACTCGTGGAACGCCTCGGTCGCGCTCACGCGGGCCGTTGCAGCGGCGATCGGCAGTTCCGAGGCGTCGGTCGAGAGGGCCCAGGCGCCGTAATAGCAGTTCGAGTGAGCGAGGGTGTTGGCGATGTACATGTCGGCTAGCTTGTGTTTGATCGCCTGGAACGAAGCGATGGGCCGGCCGAACGCGAACCGACCGAGCGCGTATTGCTTCGCCATGTTCAGTGCGGCTTGAGCGCCACCGACCTGCTCGAACGAAAACAGCACGGCGGCGCGGTTGAACAGCTTCTCGGTTTGTATCCAACCCTTACCTTCTTTGCCGAGCAGTTCGCCGGCGGCGTCGTTGAAGCGGATCGACGCGTGCGACCGCGTCGGGTCGAGTGTGGGCACCACCTCGCGTTTCACGCCACCGCCGTTGAGGTCGACGATGTACATAGACGCGTGTTTCTTGTCTTCCTTCGCGAGGACGATGGCGAAATCCGCCACGTCGCCATCGGGCACCGGCACCTTGGTGCCCTTGATGGCGCCTTTCTTGGCCTTGGTCTTGAGGCTGCGCGCGGGTTCGCCAGCGCCTTCGGCGATCGCAAACGTACCGACCCATTCGCCCGCCGCGAGCTTCGGCAGGTAGCGTGCCTTCTGTTTGGCGGTGCCGAACGCGAGGATCGCTTCGGTGGCGAGATAGACGCTCGAGGAGAACGGCGTCGGAGCGAGACTGCGGCCCAGTTCTTCGGCGAGCACGCACAACTCGAGGTAGCCGAGACCGATGCCGCCGAACTCTTCGGGGATCGCAGTCGCGGTCCAGCCGAGGTCGACCATGCCGCGCCACAGCTGTGCATCGTTCGGTTGATCACCGTCGAGCACGCGACGAACAGCCGTCAGCGGACACTTGTCAGCGAGGAAGGACTGAGCCTGTTCGCGCAACAGATTCTGCTCGTCGGAGAACTCGAAATTCATGCTCGCATCCTATGGGCTGAGGACGACCGCGCGGGCCGGAAAGGGGGGTGATTCAATCGTATTAACCGCCACCTGGCAAGGCGCGGCGTCAGGTCAGAACGCCCAGCGCGCCACCGTCGATGCGGATGTTCTGACCGTGAATCGCATCGGCTCGCGGGCTTGCCAGAAACGCGACGAGATCGGCTACTTCTTCGCGGCGAACAATGCGTCCGATCGGGATGTCCGCCGCGACATGAGGTTCGACTTCGGCCCACGTCTCGCCCCATCCGTTGCGTCGACCTTGGGCAAGGTAGCTCGCTTCGACTTCAGCCGTGTGAATGAGACCGGGCGAGACGAGGTTGACCGTGACGCCGGTGCCAGCGACCTCCTTTGCGAGACTGATCGTCAGCGTCGCGAGCGCCCCTTTGGATGCGTAGTAATGCGGCATACGGGCCGCGGGTCGTGTCGAGCCGACGGTGCCCAGGTTGATGACGCGTCCCCAGCGCCGCCCTCGCATGCCAGGCAGCAGCCGTTGAATGAGGCGCTGCGCCGAGAGGACGTTGCGCTGATACATGTCGAGCCACGCAGCCTCGTCGGTATCGTCCCAGCGACCCGGACCGGCGGTGCCGTAGTTGTTCACGAGAATGTCGATCGGTGACGCGGCGCAACTCGACAGCAGTTCTTCGGTACCTGCCACCGTTGCAATGTCGCCGTGTACTGGATGGCCACCGCGCAGCGTCTCGCATGCGCGCTCCGCCTCGTCGCGGGTGAACCCGTGTACCAGCACGGTGGCACCTTCGTCGATGAGTCGAGACGCGATGATCGTGCCAGTGCCTCGATAGCTGCCGGTGACGAGTGCAGTCTTGTCCGAAAGTCCGAGTTCCATGCAGCGGTACGTTAGTGGAAGGCCGACGGCAGCGCCACGATCAAGTCGAACCACGGAATAGTGTGATCCTGTTTACATTCTCGTCACTTCGCATTCTGGGGTGCTTTGCTAACCTGCCGCCTCTTTCGCGCATACCAGAATTTCTCGCGTATACCAGAACAAGAAGGGGACTCCGGACGTGTTTACTCGTACTCGCATTGTGATCGTGACAGCTCTCGTTTCGATGGCGGTCGCTGCAAGCATGATCGCGATGCACGACATCGTCGTACCCGACCCGAGCATCTACGTTCTTCTCGCCGCGGGCGTGCTCGCACTCATCATGTTGCGACGTCGCACTTCATAGTTTTTCGGACTGTCCGAAGCGTCAAAGGGGTGCGGAAGCACCCCTTTTTTTGTCTGGCGTCAGTTCGTCTACGACAACTGCGTCAGCGCTTTGCGCGATGCAGCTTGGCCATCATTCCGAACAGCTTCGTAGTGTCGTTGGGCGTGGTGTCGCCGCTGAACTCTTTGTAGAGCGTCGATACGTTGACCACGATACGCTCGGCGTCGCCCCACGATTCGAAGTCGGCGAGCGAAATGTCGACGGCGGCATCGTACACATTCATGCCCGCGTCGTAGCGACGTCGCGCTTCATCCCTGACGTAGATCAGATAGTCGCGCACGGCGAGCACGCCGCGTTTGTCGGTGATGGGGCCATGTCCCGGAACCACGGCGTCGACATCGAGCGACGCGATGTAGTTGCACGCGTCGATCCAGTTGCCCACCGGGCCGGCCCAAAGGATCGGATGTCCTTCGATGAACAGAATGTCGCCGGTGAAGACGAGCTTGTCGGCCGGCACGTGAACGATGGTGTCGCCACGCGTGTGCGCCGGGCCGACCTGCTTCAGATGGACACGTTTGCTTCCCACCGTGAGGTCCAACGCGCCTTCGAAGGTGCGCGTCGGCGGTGTCTGCGTCACTTCTTCGAAGTGGAACGCACCGAAGCAGTACAGGAAGAACTCACCGACCTCGCCCATATTGGGCGCTTGTTTCATCAGCGAAGCCATCATGCGCGGCGACTCGTGCGCGAGTTCGTCTGCCGTCGCTTTGGACGCGATGATCTGCGCGCCCTTTACGAGTTCGTTGCCGTTGCAGTGGTCGCCGTTCGAGTGCGTGTTCACGAGGTGGCCGATTTTCGCGCGCGGCGCTGCACGCGCCATGGCGGCCAACATCTCTGCGGTGAGGCGTACGTCGAACAGCGTGTCGACGAGCAACGCCTGATCACCATCGCTGATCAATCCCGCGTTGCTCCAGCCCCAACCGCCATCCGGCTGCAGCCACGCATAGCCACCGCGCCCGAGATCGACGAGTCCTTTTTCGTAAGGTCTGATGCCGAGAGACACCATGCTCGTGCTCCTGTTCGCTGGATCGGCTGACGATGTTAGTTGAACGCGGCACTTTTGTGTCGCACGGGTTTTGGCTAGCCTGCACGGCACCGTTTGCCAGCAGTCTCGAGTTTCGATGCCACAGGCCGTCACTGACTTCGACGAAATACGTCCGTACCGAGATGACGAAGTCGCTGCCGTTCTCCGACGCCTCAGCCGAGATCCGTCGCTGTTGCGCGATCTGTCGCGATATTCGGCGCCATCGTTGAGTCGCTGGGCGCCGCCGCTCGCGCGCTGGTTGGTTGGTGGAAAGCTGCGCAAGGCATTCGAGAAGATCGACTCGGTCGATGCATTTCAACAAGCGTTGGCAACGGTATTTCAACGCATGATCGACGACACGACCGATGGATTTTCGGTGTCGGGCATTGACCAGCTGGAACCCGATCTCAGCCACCTGTTCATATCCAATCATCGCGACATCACACTCGATTCCGGGTTCATGAACCTCGCGCTGTTCCGCGCCGGACATCCGACCACACGTATGGCGATCGGCGACAATCTGTTGCGGACCGGCTATGCGGCAGACGTGATGCGCCTGAACAAAGGCTTCGTAGTACATCGCGGAAAGCGCGGCGCGAAGTTGGCGTTCGCCTCGATGTCGCAGACGTCGCGCTACATCCGTCACTCGCTCGAAACCGGACACTCGGTGTGGACCGCACAGCGCGAAGGCCGGGCGAAGGATGGCAAAGACCTCACCGATCCGGCGCTGATCAAGATGCTCTCGCTCGCGTATCGCAAAGACATACCTGACCTCGCCACGATGGTTGGACGCTTGTCGATCGTTCCGGTTGCCGTGTCGTACGAGCTCGATCCGTGTGATGAGTTGAAGGCGCGGGAGTTATCGGCGCTGGCGAATGACGGGGTGTATCGAAAAGAGCCGGGCGAGGATCTGCGCAGCATCATTACCGGTGTGACGGGACGGAAAGGGCGCGTTCATCTGAGCATCGGTCCAGCGTTCTCGGGCGCAAACTCCGATGCCGAGTCCATTGCGGCCGAGATCGATCGTCAGATCGCGCGCGGGTATCGGTTGTTTCCGACCCACTTCATGGCCGCGAAGCTCGCCGGTATCCCCTGTAAGCAGCCGGCCGAACGGTCCGACGCGCTGAAGGAGTTCGAACAGCGGCTCGCGTCTACTTCTGCCGACCTGCGGGCGCACATCGTCGCGCAATACGCCAACCCGGTGGCGCGCGCGCTGGAACTCGGGCTCATCGACTGACCCGCGGGAGTTGCTTCGACTACGGCGCCAGCGCCGGCTCGTCGAGGGCAGCGAGTTGTTCGCGCAGATGCAGCACGTGTTCCGACCAATAACGCATACTGCCAAATGCGGGGAAGCCGCGTTGAAACGCGGGGTCGCTCCAGCGCCGCGCGATCCATGCGGCGTGGTGCATGATCCGCAGAGTGCGTAGCGACTCGATCAACGCGAGTTCGCGTGTATCGAATTGAAGAAACGTCTCGTAACCTTCGAGCAGTTTTGCGAGGGAACGCGTTTGTTCTTCGCGCTCGCCGGAAAGCAGCATCCACAGGTCCTGAACCGCCGGCCCCATTACGGTGTCGTCGAAATCGACGAAGTGTGGTGCGTCGTCGCGCCACAAGACGTTTCCGGGATGACAGTCGCCGTGAATACGCCCACCGGCCGGCAGCCGTGACGCTTCGATCCGCTTCAATAGATGAGTCGTCACCGACGTATAGGCATCGATGAGCTCGTCCGGCACGAAGGCGTGTTGCAGGACGAACTCCTTCGACTCGACGCCGAGCCGTTCCACGGTGAACTTCGGTCGGTGTTTGAAGTGTCCGCTGCGTCCGATGCGATGAATGCGCGCCAGCGTACGGCCGAGTACGCGCAGGTTCTCTTCCGACTCCAGATTCGGGGCGTGGCCCCCTTGGCGCGGAAACAGCGTGAAGCGATAGCCTTCGTGCACCAGCAGCGTTTGCCCCGACTCGGTTGTGAGTGGCGCAACACACGGCAGTTCAGCCTCCACGAGTTCGCCGATGAATGCATGCTCTTCGAGAATTGCGGCATCGTTCAGTCGTGCGGGACGATAGAACTTGGCGACGATCTTGCTGCCGTCTTCGAGGCCGATCTGGTAAACGCGGTTTTCGTAGCTGTTCAGCGCGAGCAGGTGACCGTCGCAATGAAACCCGAATGCTTCGATCGCCGTGAGAATCAGATCGGGCGATAGATTCGCGTAAGGAGTGTCGTCCGCTTTAGTCACGGTGCGCGCGACCTCTGTTGGAGAGCGTGTTGCTCAATGGGTTGGCGCGAGAACGGCGTAGCCGTTCGCTTCGATCAGTGCGCGACCTGCATCGGATGCAACGAATGTGAGAAACGCCTGTGCGCGCTCGGCGGCGGGTGTGTTCAGCACGACGGCTTCCTGCACGATCGGCGAATGCATGTTCAACGGCACGAGCCACGCGTCGGCGCTCGGGGGTTTGCCTTTGTAGTGTGCGATCAGCTGTGCCTGGGCGACGAAGCCGCCGGCGGCGCTCTTCGATTCCACGAATTGCATGGCCTGAGCCACGCTGCTCCCCGTGACGAGTTGTGGTTGCGCCTGCTCCCACAACTTCATCGAAGTCAGCGTTTCCTTGGCTGCGAGGCCATAAGGCGCATTGAGCGGATCGGCGATGGCAATGCGGTGTTGTGGATCCGTTAGCCATTCCGAAGGCGACTGCGAAGGCGCGCCTGGCGTCCACAAAGCGAGGCGGCCGATGGCGTAGACGAATCGGCTCGTCGCCTTGGCTCGACCATTGGCAACGAGCTGCTCGGTGCGGTTGCCGTCCGCTGAAAACAAAGCGGCAAACGGCGCGCCGTTGACGATCTGCGTGAACAACGCACCCGTTGCTCCATATGTGCCTTCGATCTGATCCGACGACTGTTTCGAATACGCGGCTACCAACTCCTCGAACGTGACCTGGAAGTTCGACGCAACGGCGATTCGAAGCGGATCCGCATGCGCCGATGCACAGAACAGAAGAACGAGTAGACCTGCAAGCAAGCGATGCATTTCGCGTGCACCCGGCGATTCGAGGTGCTCATTCTAGTGCGAACTTGCTCGTCGGCGGCAGCGTGCGGGCCGCGGTCCATACGTGCACCTCCTTGGCGCCGGCCGCGAGCAGCGTTCGGGCCAGCGATGCGACGGTCGTACCGGTGGTCATGACGTCGTCGACCACAGCCACGCATCGGTCGTCGAAGCGACTGCCGGTCGCGAATGCGTCGGTGAGATTGCGCAGTCGCAGCGTTCGGCTCAGGCCCGCTTGCGGCGGTGTATCGCGAATGCGTTCGCACGCCATCGGTTCGAAAGGCATCTCGAGCCATTGCGCAAGCAACACCGCCTGGTTGTGACCGCGCCGCAACAGCCGGCGCCGGCTGAGCGGAACGGGAACGACTACGTCCGGCATCGGCCGGTCTGAATAGGCGCTCGCGACGGTCGACGCGAGCAGGCCACCGAGTACGCGCGCGTCGATGCGTGAGCCGCGGAACTTCAAGCGATGCACCATACGGGTGACCGGCTCGGCGTAACGCAGCGCAGCCACTGTTCGCGTGTACGGTGGCGCGTGCGAACGGCAGGCGTCGCACGACGCTTCGGTGTTGCTCGCTGTTTCGCCTTTAGCGGAAAGGGGAAGCGCGCATCGCGGGCAGGGTGATGGGAGTCGGGGCAATGCATTTCGGCAGTGGTCGCACAGATCCGCCGTCGCACCGCCGCGTGAATCGCACAAGATGCAGACCCCAGGCAGCAGCGCCCACAGGAGGTTGTCGACGCGACGCAGAACGGTGCGGAAGCGGTGCATGCATCAGTAATACGCGGCCTCCATTACGGAGCCAGTGTGAGGCGCTGCACACTTGCGTGCGACATTGTCCCGGTGTCGCGGCCGGCTCAGTAAGCTCGCTCCCGCCTCTCACAGGACTCAATCATGGCCGTTAACCCCATCATGCAGGCGGGCGTGAACGGAATTCAGACGGGTCTCAAGGGACTGAAACGCACGGCGCAGGACATTGCCGACCTCAACCTGGATGACCGCGCGCGCCCAACCACGGACAACGTGATTCGTCACGATAAGCCTACCGACAAGCTGGCCGACGCAGCGGAAGCCATCGTCGACCTGAAAGTGCACAAGCGTCAGGTGGAAGCGTCCGCCAAGGTGGTTGAAACCGCCGATGCCGTGCTCGGATTTCTGCTCGACGTTCGCGCCTGATCGCATTCGAATGGCCGCGTTTTGACACTTCCGACACCGCGACGTTAAGGTGCGCGTCCGCGGTGTTTTTCTCTTTTATGCATTGAGGCCAGACCATGGCGGACCTCCGCACCCCGCTTCGCGACACACGCTTTCTGTTGTACGACGTGTTCGATTTCGAATCGCACTACGCGCGGCTGTCCGATCGCGAACGCGTAACCCGTGATCTGCTCGACCCGATTCTCGAAGAAGCGGCGCGGTTCGCCGAGACCGAACTGTTCCCGATCAATCACACCGGCGACATCGAAGGTTGTCGTTTCGAGAATGGCGTAGTCACGACACCACGAGGATTCAAAGAGGCGTATCGGACGTACGTTGCGAACGGATGGACCGGAATGACCGGTTCCGCCGCATACGGGGGCCAGGCGCTGCCCCATAGCATTAGTCTGATCGTCGAAGAACCGATGACCATCGCCAACATGGCGTGGACGATGTACCCCGATCTGTCGCACAGCGCGATGAACGCACTCGAGCGGCACGGCACACCGGAACAAAAGCAGCGATTTCTGACGTTGCTGCTGTCGGGTGAATGCACGGGGACGATGTGCCTGACTGAACCGCAGGCGGGCTCGGATGTCGGCATCCTGCGCACCAGAGCGGTGCCGAATCCCGACGGTACCTACGCGATCACCGGTACGAAGATCTTCATCTCCGCAGGCGAGCACGACTTCGTAGACAACATTCTGCATCTGGTGCTTGCGCGCGTACCGAATGCACCGCCGGGAACGAAAGGCATCTCGCTCTTCATTGTGCCGAAGTTCATCCCGCGCGAAGACGGAACGCCGGGCCTGCGTAACGGCGTGCAGTGCACCGGCATCGAAGAAAAGATGGGCATTCACGGCAACGCGACGTGTGTGCTGAACTTCGACGGCGCAACGGGATTCCTGGTGGGCGCCGAAAACGAAGGCATGCGCTGCATGTTCACGATGATGAACGCGGCGCGACTCGGCGTCGGTATGCAAGGCGTCGGCGTGGCCGAGGCGGCGTATCAAGCGTCCCTCGTGTATGCGCGAGAGCGGCTGCAGATGCGCGCGGTGACTGGGGCACAAAATCCGAACGGCCCGGCCGATCCCATCATCGTGCACCCGGACGTGCGGCGAATGCTGCTGACGCAAAAGGCGTTGATCGAAGGTGGTCGTGCGCTCGCGTATTACACCGCGCAGCAAGCCGACCTCGCAGAGTTCGGTCCGCCGGAGGGACGCGACGACGCCGAGACGATGCTCAGTTTTCTGACGCCGATCGTGAAGGCGTTCCTTACCGAGTGTGGATTCGAAAGCGTCAACCATGCCGTGCAGATCTTCGGCGGTCACGGTTTCATTCGAGAAACCGGCATCGAGCAGTACGTACGCGACAGCCGCATCACGTTGATTTACGAAGGCACCACTCAGATACAGGCGCTCGACCTGCTCGGCCGCAAGGTGATGATGACGCAAGGTAAGGCGCTGCTCGTGTTCGTTGACGAAATGCACCGGCTGTCGAAAGAGTGCGCGGGGACGCTGCCCGACGTCTCGGCTGCGCTCGAACGAATTGCAAGCGAATGGGCAACGCTCAGCATGGCAACGGGCGGTCGTGCAGCGGGTGATCTCAACGAACTCGGCGCCGCGTCGGTCGATTACCTCATGTATAGCGGCTACGCGGCGCTTACGTATTGCTGGGCACGAATGGCCTTCGTCGCCAGCCGACAACTCAACAAAGGCGCGAAGGTCGGTGCCGATCCGTTCCTCACCGGTAAAGTTGCTACAGCCCGATTCTACGTGGCGCGCATGTTGCCGCGTGCGGAAATGCATAAGCGCGCGATCGAAGGCGGCGCCGCGGTGCTGATGCAGATCGATTCCGCCGCGTTCGACCACGTTTAACTTGATCCAAAGAGACCACTCGACATGCCGGAATACGTAGCACCCACGCGTGACATGGAGTTCGTGTTGTTCGACCTGCTCGATGCGGAATCGACATGGCGTCGCATTCCCCGGCTGACGGATGTGACGCGCGATCTCGTGGGAGCGGTGCTCGAGGAGGGCGGCAAGATCGCCTCCGAACAACTCGCACCGCTGAATCCGGTTGGTGATCGCGCCGGAAGCACGTGGAGTGCTAACGGCGTAACGACGCCGCCGGGGTTCAAGCAGGGATTCAGTGCGCTTGCAGGCGGTGGTTGGCTCGGCGTGGCGGGCGACCCGGCCCATGGGGGGCAGGGCCTTCCGAAGATGCTGACGGTCGCGCTCGAAGAGATGTTCTACGGCGCGAACACGGGTCTGTATCTATGCGGCACGCTCACGGTTGGCGCAGCGACGTGTATCGCCACCCACGGCAGTGAGGCGCAGAAGGCGTTGTATTTGCCGAAGCTCTACTCGGGTGAGTGGGCCGGCGCGATGGCGCTTACCGAAGCGCATGCCGGCACCGACCTCGGCATCATGCGCAGCCGCGCCGAGCCCGCCACCGACGGCAGCTATCGCATCAGCGGCACGAAGATCTTCATCACGTACGGCGATCACGATCTCACCGCCAACAGCGTGCACCTGGTGCTGGCCAAGCTACCTGATGCTCCGGAAGGAACGCGCGGCATTTCGTTGTTCATCGTGCCGAAGTTCGTGGTGAACGAAGACGGCTCGCTCGGAGCGCGCAATTCGTTCACGAGCGGATCCATTGAACACAAGATGGGTGTGAAGGGCAGCCCGACCTGTGTGATGAACTACGATCGCGCGGTGGGACATCTGATCGGCGAGCAGAATCAGGGGCTCGCTGCGATGTTCACGATGATGAACTACGAGCGCCTGTCCGTAGGCATACAGGGACTGGGAACCGCGGAAGCTGCGTACCAGGCGGCGAGCGGTTATGCACTGGAGCGACTGCAAGGGCGCTCGCCGCTCGGCGCGCAGCGGCGCGATGCGGCCGCGGATCCGATCGTCGCGCATCCCGATGTGCGGCGTATGTTGTTGACCGTGCGCGCATACAACGAAGCGGGGCGCGCCTTTGCGGCGTTGGTAGGGCGTGAGCTCGATCTTGCCAAGTACTCGCCTGACGACACGGAGCGCGAGCGTGCGGAACGCCTCGTTGGCTTGCTTACTCCCATCGCGAAAGCTCACCTGACCGATCGCGGCTTCGAAGCCTGCGTCATCGCGCAGCAGGTATTCGGTGGCCACGGTTATATAGCGGAATGGGGCGTTGAGCAGTTCGTGCGCGACGCGCGCATCGCGCAGATTTACGAAGGCACGAACGGTGTGCAGGCACTCGATCTGCTCGGGCGCAAGGTGATACGCGATGGCGGTGCCACTGCCAACGAATTCATCGGGTCGATGCGCGCAGATGTGAACAGCGTTGCCAGCGAATATGGCGATGCGCTGGAACTGGCGATTGATCGGCTCGCCGATGTCACGAAGCGCCTGCTCGAACGTGCGTCCAGCGATCCGGCGCTGGCGGGCGCGGCGTCCGTCGATTATCTCGATCTGTTCGCGCTGACGACGTACGCATGGTTGTGGGCACGAATGGCAACCATAGCGCCATCAGACGAATTCGGTGCCGCGAAGCGCCACACGGCGCGGTTCTTTTACGCGCGTTTGCTGCCCCGCTCGCTTGCACTCACCGCGGCGATCGACAGTCAGTCGTCCGCGATCATGGACATGCCCGCCGAATCATTCTGATTCAATGGGGGCGTCGGCGGTGGCGGTTCCTGCTGCAGGGCAGGGGTGACGCGGATCGGAATCGTTGCACGCTTGGATCGCGCGCAAATACAACGACCACTCCGCCATCACTTCCGGCGGCATGGGCATCGTGTCTTTTTCCATCGGCTCGACGCGCTTCGCGCGCGTAATGACGAAGAAATGATCATCCGCGCGGATTGTCTTCACCAACGTCAGCTGGCCCTTCCTGATCAGCGGATTCTCGGAACAGATGAACAGCCGAACCGACGTTGGATAGTCGTTTTCCAGACCCGAGAACGTTTCGTGATCCGAGAACTTCGTGCACGTCTTGCGCTGGTCGTCGGCGATCGACTTGAGCAACTCGATCGGGTCGGGCAACGGTGCAGCGCTGAGCGACTCGAATGACACCTTGTCGGACCATTCGTTCGGATCGGATTCCGGCGGCACATATTCGACCATACGAATTCCCGGCCCTTCAGTTTTGAAACTCTGCAACCAACCGGTCGGCGGTTCCGCGAGCAGGTGTTCGGGCGAGGTGTCGGGCGGTACCGCGGGCCGTTCCGGTGCGGAGGGCTTTTCGACGGATGAATGCTCGGCTTTCCCGTCACCGCAGCCGGCGAGCGCGATGGCCAGAAGCAACGTGATGCACCTTTTCGACATCGTTGGCGAGCCTCGGAGTTTGCGGCAGCAGGATGCTAGCGCGTCGGTTGCAGGTTCAGTAGACGTTGCCAGCGATTCCGCGACAAACGTCTCAAGCGCCATGTCGTCATGCGCTCTTCAGCGGCGCACTCTCACACGCTGCTCGTCAGCGCCGCGGTCAGCTTGCGATGGATACCGCCGAAGCCGCCGTTGCTCATGATGACGATGTGTCGACGATGTTTCGGCGGCGGCAGTGTCGCCAGCTTGCGGATGAGGTGATCGAGGTCGTCTTCCATCGTCGCGCGCACCACGCTCGCGTGAACCACCTCGGTCAGATCCCATTTGATGTTCTCGCCGCGAAACCAGTACACGCTGTCGGCTGCTGCGCAGCAGGTCGATAGCTCGTCGCGCAACGTTCCGAGCGACATCGTATGCGATCGCGGCTCGATCACCGCGATAATTTCGTCGCTGGCAAAACGATTGCGCAATCCCTGCAACGTGGTTCGAATCGCTGTGGGGTGATGCGCGAAGTCGTCGTAAACGCAAACGTTGCCGACTTCGCCGATCAACTCCAGCCTGCGTGTGACGCCTTGAAACGAATTGAGCGCTTCGATTGCGACCTCCGGAGGTACGCCTGCATGCCGCGCGGCCGCAATGGCATTCAATCCGTTCGCCACGTTGTGCTGGCCGAGTTGGCTCCACTTCACTTCGCCGAGAACATTGTCGTTCAGCTGTGGCGCGAAGCTCGAACCATCGGAGGACACGCTCGTCGTCTTCCACAGTTCGCCGTTGTCCATCGAAACCTTCGCGACTTTGCGCGGTCGTTGGTTGCCGCGAACGCGGGCCACCGGCGTCCAGCATCCCATACGAAGCACCTGATCTACCGCCTCGTCGTGCTCGGGCGCAACGATCAAGCCGCCCGACGGAACCGTGCGCAGCAGGTGATGGAATTGCGTCTGAATCGCGGCGAGATCCGGAAAGATGTCGGCGTGGTCGTACTCGAGATTATTGATGACAAGTGTGCGCGGCCGGTAGTGCACGAACTTCGAGCGGCGATCGAAATACGAGGTGTCGTATTCGTCAGCCTCCACCACGAAGAACGGTTGGCTTCCGAGACGCGCGGATACGCCGAAGTCCTTTGGAACGCCGCCGATCAGGAAGCCGGGATTCAAACCGGCACGATCGAGTATGTGCGCGAGCATGCTCGCCGTGGTCGTTTTGCCGTGCGTGCCGGATACGGCGAGAACCCAGCGCCCGTTCAGAATTTGCCGACCGAGCCATTCCGCGCCGGATGTATACGGCAAACCTTTCTCGAGCACATATTCGATGCCGGCGTGGCCGCGGGGTAACTGGGCGTTGCCGATCACCACGAGATCCGGTGCAGGATTCATCTGAGCGGGATCGAAACCTTCGTACACGGTGATGTCTGCGGCCGCGAGCTGATCACTCATCGGCGGATACAGTGCCTTGTCGGAACCGCTGACGCGCATGCCGGACTCGCGCGCCAAAAGCGCGAGGCTGCCCATCAGGGTTCCGCCGATACCGAGGAAATAGATGTGTTGCGTCAAGGTAGTCCTTTAATCGCTAACGACCTGCTGCGGCGCTCGACAAGACGAAGGCCATGGTGGCCATCGAGAAGGCGAGAAAGATACCAACGAAAACCGTCACATTCAGCGCGCGATGCAGGATGAATCCGTTCACCGCGATCGACCAGATACCGATCAACGCACCAATTCCCATCATGATTGGGCTGTTGATCCCGCCAACGAGCGATACCGTGATGAAGGCGAGCAGCGTGAACAGCAGGTCGCAACCGAACAGCGCGGTGATGGTCGCCGGAAAGCGCCCGATCACGCCGCGCAATGTGAGCGCAGTCCAGGTAGCGGCCGCCAGTGTCGCGATGCTGACGAAGGTCGATGTCGCAATCTGCATCGGCGTGATGTCGGCGCCGGCGAATCGAAGACCGACGAAAAACGATGCGAGCACATCGGCAACGACCACGGCGCCGACGAATAGCGGATGTGTCGGCACGAGTTCCGGTCCGCGCCGCAACAGGCAGATATTCCAGAACACGGCGAGGATGGGTTTCATTGCGCGGTGGGCCCAGACGAGCGCGAATTGTCGCACAAAAATCTTTACCATGGCCGCCGCCGCGAGACCTGCGTCCCACCGAGGAACTTCATGTCGAAACGCAACGCGTTCTACGCTCAATCGGGCGGCGTAACGGCCGTCATCAACGCCAGCGCCTGCGGTGTGATCGAAACCGCGCGTCGTCATCGCAATGCAATCGGCAAGGTTTATGCGGGACGCAACGGCATCATCGGAGCGCTGCGTGAAGAGTTGATCGATACCAGCAAAGAATCGGCGCGTGCGATTGCAGGTCTACGTAGTACGCCTTCGGGTGCGTTCGGCTCGTGTCGGCACAAACTGCAGTCGTTCGACAAGGATCCGCGCGAGTACCAGCGCCTCATTGAGGTCTTCAAGGCGCACGACATCGGCTACTTCTTCTACAACGGCGGTGGCGACTCGCAGGACACCGCCAACAAAGTGGCGCAATTCAGCGCGAAGCTCGGCTACCCGATTACGTGTATCGGCGTGCCGAAGACCGTGGACAACGACCTGCCGTTCACCGACACCTGTCCCGGATTCGGTTCGGTTGCAAAATACGTCGCAGTGTCGATTCGCGAAGCAGCGCTCGACGTGGCCAGCATGTGCGAAACGTCCACCAAAGTGTTCGTGATGGAAGTAATGGGCCGTCACGCCGGCTGGATTGCCGCCGCTGCCGGTCTTGCGCAGGAAACGCCGGACGGCGCACCGCACGTCATCGTGTTTCCGGAAATCGCTTTCGACCGCGCGGGTTTCATCAACAAGGTGAAAGACACGGTACGTCGCGCCGGCTTCTGCGTGATCGTCGTGTCGGAAGGTGCACGCCACGCGGACGGTTCGTTTCTTGCCGAAGCCGGTACGAAGGACGCGTTCGGGCACGTCCAGCTCGGCGGTGTGGCGCCGACAATCGCGGAAATGGTACGCAGCGAACTCGGCTACAAATTCCATTGGGCTGTGGCCGACTATCTTCAGCGCGCTGCGCGCCACATCGCATCCAAGAC
The DNA here is from genome assembly GCA_041739525.1 of Pseudomonadales bacterium. Classification (GTDB taxonomy): domain Bacteria; phylum Pseudomonadota; class Gammaproteobacteria; order Pseudomonadales; family Azotimanducaceae; genus DATJGR01. The sequence continues at coordinate 61,179 of JBGSNQ010000036.1, forward strand.
CGACGTCGAGCAGGCTTACGCGGTTGGACGTGCCGCGGTCGAGTTCGCGGTCGCCGGCAAGAACGCGGTGATGCCGATCATCGTGCGCAAGTCGTCGAAGCCTTATCGCTGGACGATCGGAGAGGCACCGCTTGCGAAAGTGGCCAACGTAGAGAAGAAGATGCCGCGCAACTTCATCACGCGCGACGGCTTCGGAATAACGGCGAGCGCGCGTGAGTATCTGGAGCCGCTGATCGCGGGCGAAGATTACCCGCGTTACAAGCGTGGGCTGCCCGAGTACGTGACGCTGAAGAACCAACTGATTCCGAAGAAACTCGGCGCGTTCTAGGCGCGCAAAAAAACCCCGGACCAGCCGGGGTTTTTCGAGGGGAGCCGACTCTCTTAGAGGATCGGCACCATCAGCAAGGCCACGATGTTGATGATCTTGATGAGCGGATTCACCGCCGGGCCTGCCGTGTCTTTGTACGGATCGCCGACGGTGTCGCCGGTCACCGCCGCTTTGTGCGCGTCGGAGCCTTTGCCGCCGAAGTGACCGTCTTCGATGTATTTCTTTGCGTTGTCCCACGCACCGCCGCCGGTTGTCATCGAGATTGCGACGAACAGGCCGGTGACGATCGTGCCGATCAGCAGTCCGCCGAGCGCTTTGACGGCTGAGGCGGAGTCCATCGCGAACGTCATGACGACGACTAGCACGACCGGCACCAGAATCGGCAGCAGACTCGGCACAATCATTTCTTTGATTGCCGCTTTTGTCAGCATGTCGACGGCGCGGGAATAGTCGGGCTTGCCGGTACCTTCCATGATGCCTTTGATCTCTTTGAACTGACGGCGCACTTCGTTGACGACCGTGCCGGCGGCGCGGCCAACCGCTTCCATCGCCATAGCGCCGAACAGATACGGCACCATGCCGCCGATGAAGAGGCCGATGATCACGGCGGGATCCGACAGACTGAAGTCGACGAGTTTGCCTTCCGCTTGCAGGTTGTGTGTGTAGTCGGCGAACAGTACGAGCGCGGCCAGACCTGCCGAACCGATCGCATAACCTTTCGTCACTGCCTTCGTCGTATTGCCCACTGCATCGAGCGGGTCGGTGATGTTGCGGATCTCCTTCGGCAGGCCGGACATCTCCGCGATGCCGCCGGCGTTGTCGGTGATCGGACCGTACGCGTCGAGCGCAACGATCATTCCGGTCATCGACAACATGGCCGTTGCTGCGATCGCAATGCCGAACAAGCCGGCTAGGGTGAACGATGCCCAGATGGCAACGCACACTGCGAGCACGGGCAGCGCAGTCGACTTCATCGATACGCCGAGGCCGGCGATGATGTTCGTCGCGTGGCCGGTCTGCGATGCGGCGGCCACGTGCTGCACGGGCGCGTATTCGGTGGCGGTGTAGTACTCGGTTATGACGACCATCGCGGCGGTCAGCAACAGACCGACGACGGCGGCGCCGAACAGCGGCATGACATGCTCCGCCGGCATCATCCACGCGGTGATCGGATAGAAGGCAATGCCCGCGAGCACGCCCGAAACGATCACGCCTTTATAGAGCGCGTTCATGATCTTGCCGCCTTCTTTCGCCGACACGAAAAAAGTCCCGATGATCGATGCGACGATGGACACGCCGCCGAGTACCAGCGGATAAAGCACGGCGTTGGCGCCGGCGTCTTTCATCACGAGACCCGCCAGCAGCATCGTTGCAACGATGGTTACCGCGTACGTTTCGAAGAGGTCTGCCGCCATACCGGCGCAGTCGCCCACGTTATCGCCGACGTTGTCTGCGATCACTGCCGGGTTGCGCGGGTCGTCTTCCGGAATACCGGCTTCGACTTTACCGACGAGATCGGCCCCGACGTCCGCGCCCTTCGTGAAGATGCCGCCGCCTAGCCGGGCGAAGATCGAAATCAGCGAGCCGCCGAATGCGAGACCGACGAGTGCATGAAGTGCAGTGTCTTGCCCCGCCATCGGCTCGATGATCGCGTAATAACCGGCCACGCCGAGCAGACCGAGGCCGACCACCAACATTCCGGTAATGGCGCCGCCGCGGAACGCGACGGCGAGAGCGGCATTCATGCCGTTGTGCGCGGCTTGCGCAGTACGAACGTTCGCGCGCACCGAGATATTCATTCCGATGAATCCGGTGAGGCCCGAAAGAACTGCGCCGATCAGGAATCCGACGGCGGAGTACCAGCTCAGGGCGACTCCGAGCACGAAGAACAGCACGGCGCCAACCATCGCGATGGTCGTGTACTGACGGTTCAGGTAGGCCTTGGCACCGGCCTGAATGGCGGCAGCGATCTCCTGCATGCGTGGGTTGCCCGCAGGCTGCGCGAGAATCCAGCGGATGGACACCAAGCCGTAGGCCAGCGCCACGAACGCGCAGGCCAAGGCAATGATGAGCGGCGTAGACATGAATCCCCCTTAGAGGCTTTATTGTTGAGAAGGCGGGCTTGGACCAACGAAACTTAAGCCCATGCAGGTTCAGCCCACCTGAAGTGGGACCCCCCCTGACAAAGGCGGCGATTCTACAACAAAAACCGAGACATAGAATCTCGGTCTTCGACCCGACGGACTCACCCCTGCTCGAGCAAATTCCTCAAATCGATGATGGCCGCGTTCGCGCGCGAGATGTACGAGGCCATTACCAGTGAGTGATTTGCCAGCAGTCCGAGTCCGTCGCCATTGAGAACCATGGGGCTCCAGATGGGCGCCTGGGTCGGCTCGAGTTCCCGGATGATCTGCTGCAGGCTGACCCGGGCATTCTTCTTCTCGAGGACGTCCTTGAAGTCGTGATCGACGGCGTGCAGCAGGTGCAGCAGCGCCCACGTATGACCGCGTGCTTCGTAGAAGACGTCGTCGATTTCGAGCCAGGGGGTCTTCACTTCCGTTTCGCCGGGTGAGGTTGCCGGCACGGAACTGTCACCCGCAAGACCGGTGTTCAGCTGGCGCTTCCCAACAGCACTGCTGAGGCGCTGCGACAAGCTGCCGAGCCGCGTCGAAACCCCCGTTAGCCAGTTGCGCAGGTTATCGGCGCGCGGATAGAACTCCGCGTCCGGGTGGTTCGGGTCCGCAAGGCGGTGCATGTAGCGTTCGAGATACTGGATCCCCTTGCGGTATTCGCCTTCGGTGTCCGGGAACACCCAGCTCGCGTTGTCCCAGTAGAACTTGCCCTCGGCTTCCGACAAATCGGGGTCTTCCGCCGACTGGCTTTGCGAGCGGCTGAAATCGATCCGCATCTCACGGCTCATGTCACGGATTTGCACCAGCACGCCGAATTCCCAGCTGGGCACGTTGTCGAGCCATACGCCCGGCGGAAAGATGTCGTTCGACAGATATCCGCCGCGTTTGTCGAGCAACGTTTCAGCGAGGCGCGCGACCGTGGCGGCCGTTGTGTAGCCGGTGACGACGGTAACGCCCATCCCGGCCGCATGAGTCTGGGCGTTGTCGTCGACCGAAAACGACTCGGGTTCGTAGTCCCACCACCAGCCCAGACCGATACAGGCTGCGAGGTATGTCGCGACGATCAGCGCCGCGCCGCGCCCGATCCATCCCGCCATTCCGGTTTCACCGGTCGTCTGCCAGAACTTCCAGTTCAAGGTGAGCTTTCTCCGGTGAGCGTGCGTACGTCGAACGTGACCGTGCGTTGCGATCCGTCGGAAAAAAGCAGCGTGATCGGGATCTGTTTCGAAGTCGCGCCGGTGAACTTGAACAGCATGAGGTGCATCGCCCCTGGAGCGAACGACACGGTCTGTTGGGGCGCCAGTGTTACCTTGTCGAGCTGGCGCATCTGCATCATCTGGCCATCGCCCGACTCCGTGTGCATTTCGATCGATGCAGCCATGTCGCTGCGAGCGCCCACCAGATCGACCGGAGTCGCGGTGCGATTGACGATGTCGAAATAGGCGGCGGCTACCGCAAGACCCGGTGCCGGTGGGCGCAGCCACGCATTGGTCACGGTGAGCGGCTCCGACGGCGCACAAGCTGCGGCCAGTAGCATTGCGGCGATGGTGAAGGCGGCACGATGTCTCACTCTGTCTCCTTATCAGCTTCAGCGTTCAGTTGCAGCAGGTCCACTCCCGGAGGCGATGCGAGCGTCAACTCGGCACGAATGCGGCGGTCGCCCGGCGAGTCGGCCATCTGTTGGTAGATCCAGCGTCCTTCGGCATCGTTGCGTGCGCGGATGACGACCCACGCATCGCGCGCCTTGGCTTTCGCTCCGAGCGTCTTCAATACACTCGACAGCGCTGGGCTGCGCGACGTGAGTTGTTCGGCATCGAGGGATGTGTGATCTCGCTGCGCAGTGCTGCGCACCTGTATCTGCGTCTCCGCGTTGGCGATGCTGTCGAGATCCGGGTCCACGAGCCGGGCGTGATCGAGCCATTTGCGGGCTACGGCGTACTGGCCTTTTTCGGCGGATTGCTCGGCCATAGCTACGTAGCGTTCGGCGATTCGCTGCAGCCCGTGCAGCGCGGCCGGATGACCCGGGGCGACCTTCAGGGCGTCCCGATAGAAGTCATAAGCGCAGTTGTCGATCGGCGTGAGCAGCCGATTGTCTTTGAGGGCGCGATCGCCCTTTTCGAGCAACGCATCCAGTCGATCCGCGTCGGCCACGGACATCTTCGCCGGCGCGGGGGGTGGCGCTGCTACAGGTGTGGGTATCGGCTCCGGAACAGGTGCCGGGGCAGGCGCCGGTGTGGTGCATGCGCCAAGCAGCAGTAAGCCCATGAAGCCGCCGCTGCGGACTGCGCAGCGCATCACGTTACGATCCGTTCAAAAGGAGCTATCGCGTCTGTCACGCGGACTTCGTCACGTCCCTGGCAGTGGCGCACCTTATAGTGATCCGGGAGACAGTTACAATGGAACTGCGCCCCCGTCCGATGTGTCCCACGGGGGCCAACATCGTCGCCGCGGATGAACTCAAGGCATGTTCAAGAACAGATGGATCCTGTTGTGGCTGGCGCTGCTTGCGCCGGCAGCGATTGCGGCCGATCTAGGTAGCAAAGCGCCGAACCCGCTCGAAGAGGAGCCGGAGTTCCTGTCCGCCGACGAGGCGTTCGTGCTCACGACCGAACTCGAGAACGGCGTGCTGCTGGCGCACTGGAAGATGCCCGACGGCTACTACCTCTACCGCCACCGCTTCGAATTCGCGGTGCCCGCCGGCAGTTCGTTCACGTTGGGCGAAGCGGAGATTCCGCAGGGGAAGGTCAAGAACGACGAGTACTTCGGTGAAGTACAGGTCTACTACCACGAAGTATCCGCGCGAGTTCCGGTGACCCGAACGGAAGGTTCAGCGGCAACGTTCGATGCCACCATCACCTATCAGGGCTGTGCGGACCGCGGCCTGTGTTACCCGCCGAAGACGAAACACGTGTCGTTCCCGGCGCAGTCGGTTGGCGCAGCCGCGTCGGCACCGAAGATTACGTCCGATGGCGACAGTGCAGATAGGACGGAGGAACAGCACCTCGCGGGGCTGTTGGCCAACGGCAACCTCCTGCTCTCTCTCGCGATTTTCTTCGCCGCCGGGCTTGGCCTCGCATTCACGCCGTGTGTGCTGCCGATGGTGCCCATTCTGTCGAGCATCATCGTTGGACAAGGCAGCTCCGTTACGCGCGGACGCGCCTTTACTCTTTCGTTAGCGTATGTGCTCGGAATGGCCGTCACGTATGCGGCGCTGGGCGTCGTCGTCGGTTTGTTCGGTGCAAGCATGAATCTGCAGGCAGCTTTGCAGTCGCCGCCGGTGCTCATCGTCTTTGCGATCGTGTTCGTGGTGCTCGCACTGTCGATGTTCGGCTTCTACGAGCTGCAACTGCCGCAGGCGTGGCAAAACCGCGTGAACGCAATGTCGCAGAACCAGCGCGGCGGCGTGCACGCAGGTGTTGCGGTGATGGGCAGCTTGTCCAGCCTGGTCGTGTCGCCGTGTCTCTCGGCGCCGCTTGCCGGGGCATTGATTTATCTGAGTTCCACGGGCGATGCGCTGCTTGGCGGTAGCGCGCTGTTGATGCTGGGTCTCGGCATGGGTGTACCGCTGCTGGTCATCGGTTCGAGCGGCGCGCATCTGCTGCCGCGTGCGGGCGTGTGGATGAACAACGTCAAGGCGGTGTTCGGCGTGCTGTTGCTGGGCGTCGCGGTCTGGTTGCTGGAACGTGTCGTGCCAGCGCAAATGACGCTGTTGTTCTGGTCGGTGCTCGCCATTGGCGTGGGTGTGTACCTCGGCGCACTGGATCTATCGCCGCGCCAGGGCTGGGGCCAGCTGTGGAAAGCCATGGGCGCATTCACGTTCATTTATGGCGTGCTGCTGTTGATCGGTGCCGCCAGCGGCGCGAGCAATCCGCTGGCACCGTTGTCGGGTGTCGCGCAGGTTGCCACCGCGCAACCTGCCGGCGGCAGCGTCGAGCAGGGAGAGGTGCAGTGGAAACGCGTGCGCGGCCTGGAGGCATTGAAGGCGGAGTTGGCGGCGGCGGAACAAGCGGGTAGGCCGGTGGCGCTCGATTTCTACGCGGACTGGTGTATCGCCTGCAAAGTGATGGCACGCAACGTGTTCTCCGAACCCGCGATTGCGGCTCAGCTCGGTCGTTTCCAACTGCTGCAGGCCGACGTCACCTCCACCGATCCCATCGACCAGGAACTGCTGCATCACTTCGGTCTGTTCGGGCCGCCGAGCATGTTGTTCTTCGGCCTCGACGGTCGCGAAATCAGTGCGCTGCGCATGCAGGGCGAAATGGATCGCGACGCGTTCGAACGCCACCTCGGACGCGTACTCTCCGGCGTTTGATACGCGCCGACCCCCCGTGAGGCATCCCTCGCGCCTGGTACCTGCCGCGCGGTTCAGCGACAATCCCACGGTCTCGTGATCGGCGGCTCAAATGGCCAAACTACTCGTCCTGAATGGCCCGAATCTGAATTTGCTCGGTACACGCGAGCCTGAGATCTACGGCAAAGACACGCTTGCCGACATCGACGCACGCCTCACCAAGTTGGCGAAGTCGCGGCGCCATTCGGTGGAAAGTCTGCAGAGCAACGCCGAGCACGTGCTGGTCGATCGCATCCACGCGGCGAAAGGTGAGGGCGTCGGCTACATCGTGTTCAATCCCGGCGCGTTCACGCACACAAGCATCGCACTGCGCGACGCCTTGCTGGGTGTGGGCATCCCGTTCATCGAAGTTCATCTTTCGAACGTGTACGCGCGTGAGGACTTTCGCCAACACTCCTATCTGTCGGATGTGGCGCGCGGCGTCATCACGGGACTCGGTGCGCGGGGCTACGAATATGCGCTGACCTATGCGATGGACGCACTGGAGGCGTAGCACCGATGGATCTGCGCAAGATCAAGAAGCTGATCGACATGGTCGAGCAATCGGGCATTTCCGAACTCGAAGTGCGCACCGGCGATGAGTTGATACGCATTGCGAGGCCGTTGGTAGCAAAGGGCATCGCAGCACCGATAGCAGATGCACCCACGCAAGTTCGCCCCGCCGCTAGTCGTTCGCCGCGCGGCTTCGTCGTGCGCGCACCGTTGACCGGAACGTTCTATTGCGCGCCGGCGCCTGGCGAGCGGCCGTTCGTCCGCGTGGGTCAGACCGTCGCCGTCGGCGACGTGCTTTGCATCATCGAGAGTATGAAGATGATGAATCAGATCGAAGCCGAGCGGCCCGGACGCATCGCCGAGGTGAACGTGGAAGACGCATCGCCCGTAGAAACCGGTACGCCGCTGTTTCGCATCGAATGACAGTTCTGCGTCGGTGACGCAATGGCCTGGCTGAGCATCCGGCTTTCGCTGCCCGCCGCGCGGATCGAAAGCCTGTCTGATCTGTTGATGGATCTCGGTGCCGAGAGCGTGGCCGTGAGCGACGCGGGCGATGTGCCCGTGTTGGAACCCGCGCCCGGCGCAACGCCGCTGTGGCCGCAGGCAGAACTCGACGCGCTGTTTCCGCTCGAGGTCGATCTCGCGGCGCTGCGCGAGCGGCTTCACTCCGCATTGGGCGATACGCATGCCGGCACGCTCGATGTTGGCTTCGTCGAAGATGCCGACTGGTCGCACACGTGGCGCAACTACTCTATCGAGCACTGCTTCGGCGATCGATTGTGGGTGCTGCCTCGCGATGCACCGTTGCCAGGCGGACCCACCACTGTGCTGCGGATCGATCCGGGCCTCGCATTCGGCACCGGCGGACATGCCACCACCGCGATGTGCCTCGAGTGGATTGCGCGACGGCGCATCGATGGATGGTCCGTGGTCGATTACGGCGCGGGTTCGGGGATTCTCGGCATCGCCGCGTTGCTGCTTGGCGCGCGTCACGTGGTCGCCGTGGATCATGATCCGCAGGCGTGTCTCGCGACGCGCGCCAACGCAACCTACAATGGCGTCGCATCGGAACGGATCACGATAATCACTCCGGATGGATTGGAAAGGACAACTCACGATCTCGTGCTGGCGAACATCCTGGCCGGACCCCTGGTGTCGCTCGCGCCGATGCTGACGCAGTTGGTCAGGCCGGGCGGCGCGCTGGTGATGTCCGGCATGCTCGCGCATCAACTCGAAACGGTAACGTCCCACTATCCGGACTTCACGTTTGAGCCGCCGCAAACGCGCGATGACTGGGTGATGGTGCAAGGAATCAGATCGCGTGGCTGAAGAGCCCTCGGAGCCACTGATTACGCAATGTCCGACGTGTCGGACGCGTTTTCGTGTGACGGAATCGCAACTCAAAGCCGCAGCGGGCCGCGTTCGATGCGGTGCCTGCCTTTCCGTATTCGCGGGGCTCGAACATCTGGTGCTCGCACCCGGCCCGCGTCTGAAACCGGGCGAAAGCGCAAATGAAGCGCTGGACGCATTGCTCGACGAACTTCGCGCCGATCCGCCGAAGACACCCACGCCGATCGCGCAAGCGAAGTCACCAACTACTGAAACACCGCAAACGGCCGTGGAACGCGCTCGCCCCAGCGTAAATCCGTCGGGAGAGGCCGTCCGGAAACCGGGTCCGCCGGAACAAGCGATTGGTCTAGTCAAATCGTCGGAAGCGACGATTCCAGCGGAGACGAATCAAACCAGCGACACGACGCCCGCGGTGGACGGCGTCGCCGCGCGCAAGGCGCGTCGACTCAGACTGGCGTCGGCAAGCGCGGCGAAGTCGCAGGAGACGCAACCGGTGCCAGAGCCCGTCACATCCGAGGCGGCGGACGTCGCGGATACCGGCAGTGCCGAGACGGTCGCGGCCGAGCCCGAGCGTGCGCCGGTTCCTGCGCAACTCGCGCTTACGCCCGAAGAACTGATCGCGATGCCTACCCGCCGTTACCGGCGATGGTGGATGCCGCTCGCGGTTCTGGTCGCCATCGCGTTGCTTGCGGCACAAGTGCTGTATCTGCAATTCGATACATGGGCGAAAAATCCGGACATCCGACCGGTCTATGAATGGTTGTGTCCGCACTTGCAGTGCAAGTTGCCGGTGATGCGCTCCCTCGACGAGATTCGTTCGAAGAATCTCGTCGTGCGCGCAAATCCGGATGTGCCGGGCGAGTTGATGGTGGATGCGCTCATCGTAAATCAGGCGCGCTTCGAGCAACCCTTTCCCGTGATCGAACTGCGTTTCTCGTCGATGGAAGGCCGGCCGATTGCGGCGCGTCGCTTCAAACCCGAGGAGTATCTCGCCGGAGAACTGAAGGGCGCGACGATGTTCGCGCCGATGACGCCGGTACACATCGCACTCGCGATCGAAGATCCCGGGACGGATGCCGTGAGCTACTACATCCAGTTTCGCTGAGCGACCGCTTTCGTTCGCGTTCGTACGCGCATCGGCGTTGCGTCTCGCGGACGCGGCGTTATGATGGCAACCCTTTTTTTCCACCCGGATTCTGCGTGGTCGCGATCGGCCCTCATAGGTTGCGAAACGCCGTCGTTCTGGCGCCAATGGCCGGAGTCACCGATGTGCCGTTCCGCGAACTCGCATGGAACCTCGGCGCCGGGCTCGTAGTCGCGGAGATGACGAGCGCGAACCCGGTGTTGTGGCAAACGCGAACATCGCGATTGCGGCGTGAGACGGTCGTTGGCGCTCGGCCGCGCGTCGTGCAGATTGCGGGTGCGGATCCTGCGTGGATAGCTGCCGCTGCCAAACGCGAAGCGGACGACGGCGCCGAAATCATCGACGTGAACATGGGTTGTCCGGCGAAGAAGGTCTGCAATCAGGCCGCCGGATCGGCGTTGCTGCGCGACGAAACACTGGTGGCGCGAATTCTCCGAGCGGCGGTGGATGCCGTGTCAGTTCCGGTGACCGTGAAGATTCGTACCGGCTGGTCTCCGGAGCAACGCAACGGCGTTGCGGTTGCGCGAATCGCCGAAGACGCGGGCGTTGCATCGATCGCCGTTCACGGCCGAACGCGCGCTTGCCGGTTCATGGGTGCCGCGGAATACGACACGATCGCGGCGATCAAGGCCGAGGTACACATTCCCGTTTTCGCGAACGGCGACATCACCACCGTGGAGCAGGCGCGTCGCGTGCTGGCGCACACGGGTGCCGACGGGGTGCTTATTGGACGTGCAGCGCTGGGTGCGCCCTGGTTGCCCGGCGATATCGCAGACGCGTTGAGCGGGCGCCCGCCGCGCGTGCGCTCGCAGGCCGAGGTGTTGTCGATTGCGATACGACATCTCGCGCACATCCACGACTTCTATGGCGTGGAGCAGGGCGTGCGAATCGCGCGCAAACACGCCAAAGCGTATCTGCAGGGTCTTGCGATCGATGCGTTGCGGATTCGTGCGTTCAACGACCTCCGGCTTCCGAGCGAACAGTTGACGTTCCTTTGCGACTTCGATGGCGATGCGCACATGAGGGCTGCTTGAAGCGCGCGGCTCCGAAAATGCGCAAGCGTGCAGGTGCCAAGGCGGCCGGCGCGCATGCGCCCGCAGCACACGTTGCCACGTTCGCGGACTTCGACGACCGGCCGTTGCACCGCTGCGTCGAGGGTGCGCTGAACGCGTACTTCGACGCGCTGGATGGTGAGTACACGTGTGGACTGTTCGATCTCGTGATGGCGGAAGTGGAGCGTCCGATGCTCGCGAGCGTTATGCACCACGTCGGTGGCAATCAGAGCCGAGCGGCGGAAGTGCTCGGGCTTAGCCGCGGCACGTTGCGCAAGAAACTCCTTCAGTACGGCCTGCTGGAAGATTGAGACCATGACAGACAACACCTTGCGTCCGATCCGCCGGGCGCTGCTGAGTGTTTCCGACAAATCCGGAATCGTCGAACTGGCGCGCGCGCTTGCGGAACGGGGCGTCGAGATTCTGTCGACCGGGCGTACCCATCTCACGTTGACGGAGGCGGGTATAGCCGCGCACGAAGTGGCGCAGCATACCGGCACGCCGGAAATGATGGATGGCCGTGTAAAGACGCTGCATCCGAAGATACACGGCGGAATTCTCGGCCGCCGGGGCACCGACGACGGCGTAATGGCGCAGCACGGCATAGCACCGATCGATCTGGTGGTGGTCAACCTGTATCCATTCGAGGCCACCGTGGCGCGTCCCGACGTCACCGCGGAGCTCGCGGTCGAGAACATCGACATCGGTGGCCCCGCCATGATCCGATCTGCGGCAAAGAACCACGCCGACGTGGTGGTCATCGTAGACGCTAACGATTACGAGGAGGTGCGCTCCGCGATCGCCGTTGGTGGCACTACATTCGAGCAGCGGCATCGATTTGCCGCCAAGGCCTTTTCTCACACGGCGCGTTATGACGCCGCAGTTGCCTCGTATCTGCTGGGTGCAGACAGGGAATTCCCCGAGTTGCTCAATCTGCAGTTCCAAAAGCGCGAAACGATGCGATATGGCGAGAACCCGCATCAACGCGCGGCGCTATATGTCGACAGTGGCGCGCCCTCCATCGGTACGGTCGCCGGAGCCAGGCAGTTGCAGGGCAGAGAACTGTCGTACAACAACGTGGCCGACACCGATGCAGCACTCGAGTGTGTGCGCGCCTTCGATGAGCCGGCGTGCGTCATCGTCAAGCACGCAAATCCGTGTGGCGTAGCGGTAGGCAACGATCTGCGCGCGGCCTATCAAGGCGCCTACGCAACCGATCCCACTTCGGCCTATGGCGGCATCATCGCGTTCAACCGGCTGCTCGACGCTGCCACCCTCGAAGCGATCGTAGGTAAGCAGTTTGTCGAAGTGGTGATCGCACCCGAGGTCGATGCCGGTGCAATTGAAGTGGCGAAGCGTCGGAAGAACGTCCGTTTGCTTGTATGCGGTGCATTGGGCAAGGGCTCGCGCGGTTACGAGTTGAAGCGCGTGGGCGGTGGTCTGTTGGTGCAGACTCCGGACGAAACGTGCCTTGATGACAGCGCGCTGAAGGTGGTGACGCAGCGCGCGCCCACTGAGGCGGAAATGGCCGACCTGCTGTTCGCATGGAAGGTCGCGTGGTTCGTCAAATCGAACGCAATCGTGTACGCGAAGGCGGGCGCGACGATTGGTGTTGGCGCGGGGCAGATGAGTCGTGTCGTGAGTGCGCGCATTGCAGCGCTGAAGGCGGCGGACGAAGGTCTGGAAGTCGTGGGTTCGGTGATGGCATCGGACGCGTTCTTTCCGTTCCGCGACGGCATCGACGCGGCTGCGGCGGCAGGCGTAGCTGCAGTCATTCAACCGGGCGGTTCGATGCGCGACGACGAAGTGATCGCCGCGGCTGATGAGCATGGCCTGGCGATGGTATTCACGGGTATTCGGCACTTTCGCCACTGACGGAGCCTGTCGATGAAGATCCTGATCGTAGGGAACGGCGGCCGCGAACACGCGCTCGCCTGGAAGGTTGCCCAGAGTAAGCGCGTCACTCAGGTGTTCGTGGCGCCGGGAAACGCCGGTACGGCGCGCGAGCCGAAGGTGCAGAACGTCGCGATAGACGTGCTCGACTTCGCCGGGTTGGCCGATCTCGCGCGGCGAGAGAGTGTCGGCCTCACGATCGTCGGACCGGAAGTGCCGTTGGTGGCCGGCATTCGCGACTATTTCGAAGCGCGCGGACTACCGTGTTTTGGCCCCTCGCAAGCCGCGGCACAACTCGAAGGATCGAAGGCATTCACCAAGGCGTTCCTGGAACGCCATCGGATTCCCACCGCTGCGTATCGCACCTTTACAGATCTGGCAGCGGCCGAGGCATACGTGCGCGAGCGCGGCGTGCCGATCGTTGTAAAGGCTGACGGGCTGGCGGCCGGTAAGGGAGTAATCGTGGCGCACGCACTCGACGAGGCGCTGAGAGCCGCGCGCGAGATGCTGGCTGGCGATGCTTTCGGCAGCGCCGGTCATAGGGTCGTCATCGAAGACTGCCTCGTGGGCGAAGAAGCGAGCTTCATCTGCATTGCAGACGGTCGTCGCGCGGTACCGTTCGCCAGTTCGCAGGACCACAAGACGCGCGACGATGGCGATCGCGGTCCCAATACCGGGGGTATGGGCGCGTACTCGCCCGCGCCCGTGATAACTCCTGATATCCACGAGCGGATCATGGCGGAAGTCATTCGCCCGACGATCGATGGCATGGCAGCCGACGGGATACCGTACGTGGGATTCCTCTACGCGGGCCTGATGATAGCCGCTGACGGCACGCCGAACGTCATCGAGTTCAACTGTCGCTTCGGCGACCCGGAGGCCCAACCCGTATTGATGCGTCTCGATTCGGACATCGTCGATGTATGCGAAGCGGCGCTAGGGGGACGGCTCGACACCGTGCACCTGAAATGGGATCCGCGCGTTGCGCTCGCGGTGGTCGTTGCAGCGGGTGGATATCCGGTGAGCTATTCGAAGGGCGATCCGATCGAAGGGCTCGATGGCGCGACCGCAGCGCACACGAAGATCTTTCACGCGGGGACGCGGCTACAGGGTGAGCAAATCGTGACCGATGGCGGCCGCGTTTTGACCGTTGTCGGCACCGGTGAGGATGTCGCGATTGCGCAGCGACGCGCATACGAGGCGATACGGCAAGTGCATTTCTCGAATGCGTACTACCGACGCGACATCGGCTATCGCGCGGTCGCGCGGCTTCGCAACGGCTGAGGGTTTGTCGCAACGCCTCGCCGATGCGGGCCAATCGCGCACAGCATCCTCGGCGCGAGCCTACTGTGTCGTTCGAGGCGCGTCTGGATACTCGACGCATGCTCGCTCGTCTGTTGCGTCGATTCGAACCGTTTGCCGCGTTGGAGTGGACCACGCTCTGCAGCGTGGCTCGGCACGCGCGGCTGTTACGCTTCGCGGCGCAACGCACACTGTCGCCGAATCGGCGCAAACACCACGGCAGCTGTTACCTCGTGAAGGGCGTGGTTCGGCGCCGCGATAGAAGCGGCATTGAACTGCAGATCGCCGATCAGGATGCGGCAGCGCGACACGCGTTGCTGGTCGCGGGCGACGGCACGTCGATAGAAACACTGGGAGTGGTCACCCTGTTGTGGATCGACGTCGATCCAGTCGCATTCATGTTCGGATCGGACACCGCGGGTTACGCGGTGGCGCGGCTCGATACGGCACCGGACGACCATTGGATGCACCGTTTTCTCGGTCCCGGGCTGGTCGAATTCCTCACACCGAGTGCGCTGCAGTCGGTGTTTCGAGCATTCGACCCTGTAGTACTCGCGGCCGGTGAAACAGTGGTGCGTGAAGGCGAACCGGCAGACATGTTCTACGTGCTGGCCAACGGCTCAGCCGAGGTGCGACGCGCCGAACGAAGGCTCGCGGCGCTGATGCCCGGCGATTCGTTCGGTGCCGATGCATTGGTGAGCGGACAGCGGCGGAATGCGAGCGTTGTCATGGCTTCGGACGGACGCGTTATGTGTCTGCAGGCCGAGACGTTTCGACGGCTGGTCAGTGAACGCCTCGTACGATGGGTCGATGCGGCGCCGGGCGCGCATGCCATAAACCTGTCGATGCGTGCGCGCGGTCCCGAGGGTTTGCGTGCATTGGCCGGCGAGTTGGATCTGGCGGCGACGTACGTGTTCGATGGTGCGGCTGAGGGCGATCGCGCGCTGGCGGCATTTCTCGCCGCGCAACGCGGGGTCAGGGCGTTCGCGCGTCGCAGGTAGAAGGCTCGTGAGCACCGTGGTGTCAGGCCGGAACGGTACGGTCCTTGGCCCACGCGCGCAGTGTTTGCACCGAATCGGCACGTAGTACCGACATCGGGTATGTGCGATTGATCGCGCCGAGTAGGTCTTCGGTGGTGACCACCGCCTGGTTCGATGCGGATAGATAGCGTGCAGAGACGATTGCCTCTTCGATCTCGGCACCCGTGAAACCGTCGCTCTGCTCGGCGAGCTGATCCAGGTCGAACCCGTTGGGATCCATTTCTCGTTTCGCGAGATGAATGCGGAAGATGTCTTTGCGCGTCGCGATGTCGGGCAGATCGACGAAGAAGATCTCGTCCATTCGGCCTTTTCGCACGAGTTCCGGTGGCAGCTCAGTAATGTCGTTGGAGGTAGCGACGATGAATACCTGGCGCTTGTTCTCGGCCATCCAGGTCAGCATCGTAGCGAGCACTCGTTTCGAGGTAGCGTTATCTGACTCGCCGGTGGCAATTCCTTTCTCGATTTCATCGAGCCACAACACGCACGGCGCCATCAGTTCCGCCTGGCGAAGAGAGTTGCGCAGATTGCGTTCGGTCTCGCCGAAATACTTGTTGTAGAGCGTTCCGAAGTCGAGGCGCAGCAACGGCACACCGAAAAGTCCTGCAACCGATTTAGCCGCGAGACTCTTTCCGCTGCCCTGCACGCCGAGCAGCAAAAGCCCCTTCGGTCGATCGGCACCGCCTTCTGGCTTAATGAATTCGTGCTGACGCAGACGCAACCAATTCTTCAGATTCGTGAGACCGGCCACGTTGGCGAACGACTGCGTATCGTATTCGTAGTGCAGCACGCCTTCGGTATCGAGCAGTTCGAACTTCAGCTTGTTGATCTCGGGGATGTCCGAATCGCTGATTACGCCGTCGCCGAAGACTGCGCGGCGGATCAGTATCTGTGCGTCGGAGTGTGTAACGCCGCGCAGGTTCGCGATGAGCTTGTCGAGCGTCTTGCTGTCCGTCGTGACTTTGCGCCCCTTGTGCAGACGCGCCCACTCTTGTGCCTGTTTGCGCAGCATCGCCAGCAGTTCGTCGTCGCTTGGCAAGCGCAGATTGAACGTTGCCGTCAGGCGACCGAGTTCCTGCGGAATTGTCAATGCGTGGCTGACCAGCACGAGCGTATTGCCGAGGCGCTCGTAATCGAGCGCGATGTCTTTGATGTAGCGGATCGTCTTCGGTTCGTTGGTCAGGTACGGATGAATGTCGCACAGCGCGTAGAGCGCTGGACCCGGTGTCGCCCCGATGTGAATGAGTGCTTTGTTCGGATCGCACAGCGCGACGTCGGCGCTGCCGTCGCCAACCAGTTCACCCCGCCGCAAGCCGCGCGTTGCGGACCACTCGCTGAACGGCAGAGCGCGTTGCATGGCGAACTGCAGTAGCAATGCCAACACGCGGCGTTCGTCGGGCGATTCGATGACGACGATGGGAATTCTCGCATCGAGAATCAGGCCCAGATCTCTTGTGTCGCTCACGCACGCCTCCTTGCTTTCATGAGCTTTTCCGATCCGCTAGAGTGCCCCGAGCCCTGATTAAGGATAGCCAGTGAAGCCAGACTGTCTCTTCTGCAAGCTCGTTGCGCGGCAGCTGCCGAGCGAGATCGTATATGAAGACGACGACGTGCTTGCGTTCAACGACATCAATCCGCAGGCGCCGACGCACGTGCTCATTATTCCAAAAGCACACGTCGCCACCGTGAACGACGTAGCAGATGCCGATTCGGCGCTGTTTTCGACGTTGGTGGTTCGCGCACGCGCCATAGCGGTCCAGCTGGGAATCGCGACGCCGGGTTACCGGCTGTTGTTCAATTGCAACGCCGCTGGCGGCCAGACCGTGTATCACCTGCACCTGCATTTGCTGGGTGGCCGCCAATTGAAGGGGCTTGGTTGATGGCTGCGCCGTCGTTGCTCGATTTCGCGGTCATCGCCGCGGATCGCGTTTTGAGGACGCTCGCTGGACGTCATGTGCCCGAACGGGACTCACCGGCTGAATCGGTTCCCGGCGTGCAGCTCGAGGAATCGCAGCGCGCGCACGCTGCCGGATTGATGCGCGTGAATCATGCGGGCGAAGTGTGTGCGCAGGCGCTATACGAAGGGCAGGCATTGGTGGCGCGCGATGCGGGTGTTCGCGACGCGCTATTGGCGGCCGCGCGCGAAGAAGAAGATCACCTTGCCTGGTGTGGCGATCGATTGCGAGAGCTCGACAGCCGACCCAGCCTGTTGAATCCGCTGTGGTATGGCGTGTCGTTTGCGTTGGGCGCTGCAACCGGATTGATGGGCGATCGGATCAGTCTCGGGTTCGTTGCGGCAACGGAAGATCAGGTGTGCCGTCACCTCGATCGGCACATGAACGAGCTTCCGTCCGACGATGCACGCAGCCGCGCGATCGTGTCGCAGATGCGCGATGACGAAGCTCGCCACGGAACGGCCGCGCTGGAAGCAGGCGGCACCGCGTTCCCGCAACCGGTGAAGGACGCGATGACGCTCGTATCAGGCGTAATGACCGCCACGGCCTATCGCGTCTAGCAATCGTTCGGCGATGCCTACTGCTCTTGTTCGACGATCTCGAAGTCGTGCGTGATCTCTACGCCACCTCGTTGCAGCATCAACGTGGCGGAGCAGTATTTCGTCGACGAAAGTTCGATCGCGCGCTCTACCTGTTTTGGTTTCAGATTGCGACCGGTCACGACGAAGTGAATGTGAATCGACGTGAACACTGCGGGGATGGTGGTGGCGCGCTCGGCGGTTAACTGCGTCACACAATCGGTGACGTCCTGGCGAGATTTCTTCAGGATGTCGAGCACGTCAATCGATGTACAGCCACCCAGTCCCATCAGTACCATCTCCATCGGCCGCGCACCGAGATTTTTCCCACCGTGATCTGGTGGTCCGTCGATGATCAGTGTGTGGCCGCTGTCCGACTTTGCAATGAACTGTCCGTCTTTCATCCATAAAACACTGGCTTTCATTGCAGTCTCGTCGAGTGATTCGTGACGGCCTAAGAGGATGCGATGTTAACTCTGACCGTTCGGTCCCCGAAACTGTGCCACTCGTCGTGCGAAGCTCGTCTACCTGTTCACGCCTGTGCCAGAGTTCAATTCGACAGGCACGTCACCAAGGAGCGATGGAAATGCTTGCAGTGAAAAGTACTCAGCCAATGGGCGCAATGCCGAAGCGTCCCGTGGCAAAAGGGTATCAAACGACGATGATGAACACGGACAGTTCTGAGAACAGTCACCTCGAGGCGTTTCTCGCCGCTGCGCACCGTCGCAAGTATCCGGCGAAGAGCACGCTGATTTACGCCGGTGACAAATCCGATTCGATCTACTACATCATGAAGGGCTCGGTGACGGTGCTCGTCGAAGACGAGTCCGGTCGCGAGATCATCGTGGCATACCTCAACAAGGGCGACTTCTTCGGCGAAATGCCGTTGTTCTTCGACGACGCCAGTTCGCGCTCTGCATGGGTAAAGGCGAAGACCGAGTGCGAAGTAGCCGAACTGTCGTATGCGAAGTTCAAGGAACTCGCCGAGAAGCACACCGAACTGTTGTATGGCGTCGGTCGCCAGATGGCAGAGCGGCTGCGCAAGACGACTCAGAAAGTCAGCGACCTCGCGTTCCTCGACGTCACCGGACGCGTTGCACGCACGCTGCTCGATCTGACCCGTCAACCCGATGCCATGACACACCCTGATGGCATGCAGATCAAAATCACGCGTCAGGAGATCGGCCGTATCGTCGGCTGCTCGCGCGAGATGGTTGGTCGCGTGTTGAAGACGCTGGTAGATCAAGGCCTCGTGTCGGTAAAGGGTAAGACGATGGTCGTGTACGGCACGCGCTGAGTTCGAAACGGCGGAGATGGATTTCCGCCTGATCGTGCGGTCACCACGGACGCACGATGGATGCCGCTTAAGGCCAGGATGGCCGAGGCATCCGAAAAAGCCCGCAATGCGGGCTTTTTCTTTTCGTAGATGCGTTACGGGTCCAGCAGCGCGACGATGCGGTTGGCTGCATCAGCGGGCGCGCACTGGCTCGTATCGATCTTCACCGCTGGCGTCGGCATTGTCCGGAACTGGAATGCGCCTTGCTCGCGCAGCCGACGATATTCGGCGAGCGACGAGAGTTTGCCGATCTCGCGCCGGTCGGCGTTCTCGATGCGTGTTTCGATCGTTTCCTCCGGACACGTCAACTCGACAAAAACGACTTCGCCGCCGAGTCGCTCGATGATGACGCACGCATGCGAGATGAACGAACTGCGGATTGCGGCCTGCGGTTTGAAGGTGAACACCAGCGACCGATTCGCGTGCACTGCCTCACGCAACACTTCGATCCACGCCCATTCGCGGATGCGCGTGAATGCGCGCATGCCGTGATCGAACACACCCTTCACCAGGTTCACTGCGAGATGGTCGGGGAACAGCCGAAATCCGGTCATCGAAGCCACTTCGCTTGCAATCGTCAGCTTGCCGGAAGCGGTGGGACCAAAGATGAAAACGACCTGCAAGTTTTCTGGCTCCTCGAATGCGCCTTCTGATACGGGCATGACGCGATCAAATGGATTACGGCAGCGGCACCGCGAAATGCGGCGCTATCGTGCCGTCGGGTCGACGCAAACGCAACGTTTGCTAAGGCTTTGTCGGCAGGTCCGGAGTGCCCGTCTCGATGAAGCGTTGCAATCGCTGCAGTTGGTCCAGTTGCACGCCATCCACCGGCTCCGCGAGACCTTCGAGCCCTTCGGCTGAATAACCGCCGACCGCGTACTCGTACTGGAGCTTGGTTCCGCCGCTGTCCAACGGCGCGAGTGCGAACGTCATGCTGCCGTTGACCGCCATCGATTGAAGCGGCCCAAGTCCGCCGACCATTCGCAACACGGAATTGCGATCGACGAAGACAACTGTCATGTGTGCAACGCTACCGTCCTTCAGGCGCTCGCAAAAGCAACCGCCGGCGCGAGCGTCGATGGAGAAATTTGCGGCAAGGCCCGAATACGAGTGCTCAGGGTTCCACCATCGGCTTACGCCATCGGTCAGCGCTTCGAACACGCGTTGCGGTGGCGCAGCGATGTTCAAGGTGTGTTTCGAGATGAAACCCGCTGAGGACTTCGCAACGACTTCGGCTCTCATCGACGGCGACAGTGTGACGGCAAGCAGCATGAAGACGATCGTCGAGATACGCATCGGACCTCCTTGAGCGAACACTGCGATGGTCGCGTAGCCGTTTCTCCGCGTCAAAGCGTTCAGTGTCGCGGCATAGCCAGCTCGTTTCTTGCGTCCTTGAGCAGATCACCGGCTCGTGTGAAGCTGCGACGCGAACAGTCGACTGGATCGATCGATGACTGATGAACGCGGCGCGGCTCCTTCACCCCAATACCCATGGAGTCGTGGTTGGGAGTGGATCAACAAAGGCGTCGAGATGTTCCTCGCGGCGCCATGGATCTGGATAGCGATGCTGATTTTGCAAATGGCCATCGGAATCGGCATCTCGATGATTCCGACCAATGGCGGGCCTTTGGGCTGGACGCTCGATCTGGTGTTGCAGATGGTGGGCTTCATCGTGGCGATTCTGTTCGACGCAGGTCTATTGCTAGGATGCCACGCAATGCGGCGCGGCGAATCGCTTCACGTCGGCACTCTGTTCTCGGCGTTCAGCCATCCTGCAGCGAGTAGCTTGATCAGGCTCGCTCTCATCGAGGTGATGGCGTTCATAGTCGTCGGCACCATTGCGACCATTCTGGTGACCATGTTGTTGATCGGAGGGAGTTCTGCCACCGCCGTCGACGCTGATGTGCTGCTTCAGAGCTTTCAAGGATCATTCTTTAGCGTGATGATCATATTGATGTTCGTGATCACGCTGATGCTGCTGTTCGCGATGGCGATGTGGATGGCTTCGCCGCTGGTGTTGTTTCGCGGCTACGCGCCAACACGCGCACTGGCGGAGAGTTTCAACGCGAACTTTCGCAATGTCCGCGCGCTGACCGTTTATGGTCTCGGAATGGTTGGTTTGGCATTGCTTGCAGCATTGCCTTTCATGCTGGGCTTTCTGATTTGGTTGCCGCTCACGACCACGACGCGCTATGCGGCATTTGTCGATCTCTTCGCAGAGCCGTCCGCGCCGACCCAAACGGTGCGCGCGCTTTAGCGCGGGTCTTCGAAGAACAATCGCCGCAACGCGGCACCCGGATTGGGGTCGCGCATGAACGCTTCTCCTACCAGGAAGGCGTTCACATCGTGCGCGCGCAACTCGGCGACTTGCGACTGGTCGTGAATACCGCTCTCCGTCACCACAATGACGTCGTTGGGGATCTCAGGTACCAAGTCGTAGGTCGTCGATAGTTTCGTTTCGAACGTGTGTAGATCGCGGTTGTTGATGCCGATGAGCATCGGTGACAGCTTCAGCGCGGTCTCGAGTTCCGATTTGTCGTGAACCTCGATCAAGGTGTCGAGTCCTAGTTCGGCCGCGCATGCGTAGCAATCCTGCAGAAGCCCGGGTTCCAGCGCCGCGACGATCAGCAGGATGCAGTCCGCGCCGAGGTCGCGCGCTTCGAAGATCTGGTAGGTGTCGACGACGAAGTCCTTTCGAAGAACCGGTATTGGCGTGGCTGCGCGCGCGTCGACGAGATAACGATCGTGACCCTGGAAGAACGCCTCGTCGGTGAGTACCGAGAGACAGGCGGCGCCTGCATCTGCATAGCTTTGGGCAATCGCGACCGGATCGAAGTTCTTCCGAATGACGCCCTTCGACGGCGATGCCTTCTTCACTTCGGCGATCACCGCTGGATCGCCGGCCTGAATGCGAGCGCGGATCGTTTTCGAAAATCCGCGCGCAAGGGGAGCGGTCCGAACGCGGTCGATCAGGGTCGGCAGCGGTGTTGCGCGACGACGTTGTGCAACTTCATCGCGCTTATGCGCGAGGATCCGATCCAGAACCGTTCCGGTCATTGCGTTTCGCCCATCATCACGGTGAGTCGCACGAGTTCGGCGAGCCGCTCCTTCGCGAGCCCGGCCGAGATCGCGTCCTGCGCCATTGTGACGCCGTTGGCGAGTGACGTGGCAACTCCGCTTACATATATTGCCGCGCCCGCGTTCAGCGCTACGATATGGGCCGCGGAGGACTCGGGTTCGCTCAACGCCTGGTTCACCAGTTCCAAGCTGGCACGCGGCGAATCGGCCACCAGTTGGTCGAGGGGCGCAACGTCGATTCCGAAATCCGCCGGCGCGATCCTAAATCGCGTGATACGTCCGCCCTTCAGTTCGACAACCTCGGATGGTCCCGCAATCGACAGCTCATCGAGGCCGTCGGCATGCACCAGCATCACGTGGCGGCTGCCGAGTT
Source organism: Pseudomonadales bacterium (assembly GCA_041739525.1). GTDB lineage: Bacteria > Pseudomonadota > Gammaproteobacteria > Pseudomonadales > Azotimanducaceae > DATJGR01. The sequence goes on from JBGSNQ010000036.1 coordinate 83,580, forward strand.
GCTGCAATACCTGCGCGAGTATCTCCATACGTTCCGCGGCGAAGACGCCGATCACCTGATTGGGCGCGGATGCAGGGTTAGTGAGTGGCGCCACGAGGTTGAAAATCGTGCGCGTGCCGAGTTCCTTGCGCGCCGCCGACGCGTGCTTCAGGGCGCGGTGATGGGCCGGCGCGAACATGAATCCAACGCCGGCGTCGCGGACGCATCGACCGATCTGTGCCGGGGTCAGATTCAGATTGACGCCGGCGGCTTCGAGAACGTCGGCGCTACCGCTCTTACTCGTCATGCCGCGGTTGCCGTGTTTTGCCACATGTGCACCCGCCGCCGCAGCGACGAAAGCGGCGGCGGTAGAGATGTTGAACAGCTTCGAAGAGCCGCTGCCGCCGGTGCCGCACGTGTCGACGAGATACGCCGGCTCGACTGCGACCTTTTCCGACAACCCGCGCATCGCTTCCACTGCACCGGTGATTTCGTCGACCGTCTCGCCTTTGACCTTTAAACCCATCAACACAGCACCGATCTGCGCATCGGTTGCTGAACCCGTCATGATGGCTTCGAACAGTGCGCGTGACTCGGCACGCGACAGATTCTGTCGCTCGCCGATCTGCGCGAGTCGCTGTTGAATTGCTTCATTTGCGCCCATCGCTGTCACGCCGGTACCGACGTGCGCAGGAAGTTGCGCAGCAGATCGTGGCCGCAGCGGGTCAGGATCGATTCCGGGTGGAACTGCACGCCCTCGATAGGCAGCGAGCGATGGCGTACTCCCATGGCTTCATCCACGGTGCCGTCTTCGTGCTCGGTCCATGCGGTCATCTCGAGACAGTCCGGTAAGCTGCTGCGCTCGACGATGAGCGAGTGGTAGCGGGTCGCCTCGAATGGGGATGGCAACCCTTCGAATACGCCACCACCGTTGTGATGGATCATCGACGTCTTCCCGTGCATTACCTGGCGTGCACGGATCACGTTGCCACCGAACACGGCCCCGATGCATTGGTGGCCGAGGCAGACGCCGAGCAGAGGGATGTGTCCACCGAACGTACGCACCACCTCCATTGAGATGCCGGCTTCCAGGGGCGTGCAGGGTCCGGGCGAAATGACGATGAACTCAGGATTGAGTCTTTCGATCTGCGCCAAGGTGATTTCGTCGTTGCGGTGCACGACCACCTCGGCCCCGAGCTCTCCCAAGTACTGAACGACGTTGTAGGTGAATGAATCGTAGTTATCGATCATCAGCAGCATTTGAAAGCCATCCTTTGAGACGAAAGCGGATCTGCCGTTCGACGAACCGTAGTTGCGCGGTGCGGTCGTGCGGCGGTCGAGGGATTTTTAAGCGTGTAGCGTGATGCGTGATGGGCGGGGCGCCCACGATGACGTCTGACGGAACGTCGGTCGGAAACGGCTGTGTAACGGCTTTCGAAGCATCGTGCGCTTATAAGGGTTTCGAGTTCTCTACGCAATGTTTTTGCAGGCTTGGCGGTAACGGCCAGTAACAAACTGATACACCAAAATGACCGTTCGAAGCCGCGATTCTCTAGTTGGAAAGGATCGCGAACTGTATACTGCGCGACCTGTTAACTAATCAAATTTGACCCCGCCAACCAGCGCCTGCACCTTCAGCGTAATTCGTCTCCGCGGTCGCTGATCAAGGCGTAAAAACCCACCAAAACCAATGAAAATCCTGATTGCGCTCGTCGTAGTGTGTTTGGGTTCCGCAGCCTTCTGGGCGTCCTTTGATCACCCGCTCCCCGCCCCTGATTGGTCCGGAAAACTGGGCGGCATCTCGTACAACCCGAGCGGTTTGTACGACAAGGCGAGCTTCGATCAACCGGTCCCCGAAACAGTGATTCGTGGGGACATGAAGCAACTGGCGACGGTGACGAATCGTATTCGCACCTACTCGGTCGATCGTGGCCTCGATCGGGTGCCGTACGTCGCAAAGGACTTCGGCTTGAAGGTGACGCTCGGCATCTGGCTGAGCGACGACCGCCTGCTGAACGAAGCTGAACTAGCGCGTGGCATCGAAGTCATCCGCGACAATCCGGATACGGTCGACCGTGTCATCGTCGGTAACGAGGCGGTGCTGCGTGGCGAACTGACGGCCAGTGACGTCGTGGCATACATGCATCGGGTCAGGAACGCGATTGCCAACCCGAACATAGAAGTAGGCACCGCCGACGTGTGGAGCGTCTGGCTCAAGTACCCCACTCTCGCGCAGGGCAGTGCGTTCGTCGGTATCCACCTGCTGCCGTATTGGGAAGGCATCGCTGCCAACCAGAGCATGGGCTACGTCGCAGACCGCTACGCGATGATCAAAAAGGCGTTCCCTGACAAGAAGATCGTCATCGCCGAAACCGGTTGGCCGTCCGAAGGTCGCGTGAAGAAGGGTTCGGTGCCTTCCGAGTCGATGGAAGCGTTCTTCATTCGCAAGTTCCTGAAGCTCGCGGCGTCGAACAACTACGACTACTACATCATCGAAGCCTACGACCAGCCGTGGAAAGCGGAGCAGGAAGGTGCGGTGGGTGCGTTCTGGGGGCTGTTCAACGCCGACCGGACGCCTAAATTCGAAATGACCGGCGGGTTGTCGTCGTTCCCGCAGTGGCCGACATTTGCGACCTCGGCGGCGCTCGGCATTCTCGCGGTGGGAGCTTCCGTGTTGGCGTCTATACCGGCGGTCGCGTTGTCCGGCTATCTGCTGCTGGGCGGCATCGTCGGCTTCGTCGTCTCCGGTGTCGTGTTCATCATCGATGCATTGTCGTTGCGATACGTCGACTGGGGCACCGTGGGCGGTGCGATGGTGGTGATGCCGGCGGTTCTGTTTACCGCTGTGGTGTTGCTGACTGAAACGGCAGAGTGGGCATTGAGCCTGTGGCGCGTGCGGCGCAAGTCGCTGCCGACCGTGGACTTCGGAGGGACGCCGCGCGTGTCGATCCACGTTCCGATTCACAACGAGCCGCCGCAGATGGTAATGGGCACGCTCGATGCGCTGGCGCGTCTCGACTATCCCGACTTCGAAGTCATCGTGCTCGACAACAACACCGCGTCGGACAGCGACTGGCGTCCCGTAGAAGCGCACTGCGAGGCACTGGGGCCGCGCTTCCGCTTCTTCCATTTCGATGGCATGAAAGGCTTCAAGGCCGGTGCATTGAACAAGGCGCTGGAGTTGACCGACCCGGCCGCGGCCTTCATTGGCGTCATCGACAGCGACTACCAGGTCTCGCCGGACTGGCTGAAGACCGTAGTGCCTGCATTTGGTGATCCGCATGTCGCGCTGGTTCAGGCACCGCAGGACTATCGCGATGCGAACGAGAGTCTGCTGAAGAAGTGTTGCTACGAGGAGTATCGCGGTTTCTTCCATGTCGGCATGGTGGAGCGCGACGAACACAACGCGATCATCCAGCACGGCACGATGTGTATGGTTCGTCGCACAGCACTAGTGGAAGTGGGTGGGTGGGCACCATGGTGCATCACGGAAGACACCGAACTTGGTCTGCGTCTGTTCGAGGCAGGTTATGTCGCGCACTACACGTCGAAGTCGCTAGGTCGCGGTCTGATGCCCGATACCTACGCAGCATACAAAGGCCAGCGTTATCGCTGGGTGTACGGTGCGATGCAGATTCTGAAACGCCACGGTCGGATGCTGTTCGGTCGCGCCGGCAAGCTGACGCTCGCACAGCGCTATCACTTCGTTGCCGGCTGGCTGCCATGGTTTGCCGACGCGTTCGCCTTGATCTTCTCCGTACTCGCGGTCATCTGGACCGGCCTGATGGTGGCGGCGCCGAAGTACTTCGACGTACCGTTGACCGCGTTGTCTTCGACGGCGCTTGCGCTGTTTCTGATCAAGACCATCAAGACGATCGTGCTGCACCGGGTGAAGGTCGGTGGCGGAATTCGCGCGTCGCTCGCATCCGCGGTCACGGGCCTCTCGCTCGCTTACATTGTCGGACGCGGCGTTCTGTTCGGACTGGTGACGTCGTCGACTCCGTTCGTACGTACACCGAAGTGCGAAGACTCCGCGCCGATCTCCACGGCATTGCGTATGAGCGCCGCCGAATCGCTGATGCTGGTGGCGATCACGCTGGCGCTCGTTGCAACGGTGATGGTCACGCGTGTGGACGACCCGGCAGAGCAGGTATGGGCCGTCGCTTTGGCCGTGCTTGCCGTGCCCTATGCAGCGTCGTTGATCGTCGCGATCGGCTCGTGTATCAAACCGGCACGTCGTCCGGTGCTTGCACCCGAAATCACGCCGACACCGGCCTACCGGAACTCGGATATGGATCTGGCTGCTTGAGGTAGTTGATCCGACAACGCGAACGAGAGGAGAGGTGATATGAACGGACGACAAGCGACGGGCGCGGCTTTTGCGATGGCGGCGGCGAGCTTCTTTATGCCGGCCACCGCTGCAGATGGTGCATCGACGTCTACGGCGGCGGGCGTGCACTGCTACGGCGTGAACGGCTGTAAGGGGCAGAACGACTGCAAGACCGATCAGAACATGTGTAAGGGCCAGGGCTCCTGCCAGGGCAAGGGCTTCACCACGATGAAGTCGGAGCAGGAGTGCATCAAGGCTGGCGGCAAAGTCGGCAAATAGCCGAATGCAGCGACGAAGGGCGGCCCTGAGCCGCCCTTCTGTTTGAGCAGAACAGGAAGGCGTATAGGCGCGCGATGAACGGACCGCGCAACCTCGGTTTCGGACTCGGCTTACGCACCGCGTACTACGAACAGATTCTGGCTGAGCGACCGCCGATCGATTGGTTCGAGATTCTCTCCGAAAACTACCTCGTGCCCGGCGGCAAGCCGCTGTACTACCTCGATCGCGTGCGCGAGTTGTATCCACTGGTGATGCACGGCGTGTCCCTGTCCATAGGCAGCGTGGACCCGCTCGACTTCGACTATCTCAGACAACTGAGGTCGCTTGCCGATCGCATTGAGCCTGAGTGGATCTCGGATCATCTTTGCTGGACCGGATTCGGTGGCCACAACTTTCACGACCTGATGCCGTTGCCGTATGACCGTGCGACGGCGCGCCATGTCACCGAGCGGGTGCAACGGGTGCAGGACTATCTCGGCCGCCGGATCCTGCTCGAGAACGTCTCGAGCTATCTCGAGTATCACCAGTCCGAAATGACAGAGTGGGAGTTCGCAAAGGAAGTAGCGGAAAGTGCGGATTGCCGGTTGCTGCTCGACGTCAACAATGTCCACGTCAGCTCGGTGAATCACGGCTTCGATGCGCTGAAATATATCCAATCGATACCGCGTGGGTTGGTACAGCAGATTCACATCGCCGGTCATCGCGACCACGGCAACTACATCATCGACAGCCACGATCAACCCGTCGTCGATGCGGTTTGGAATCTCTACGAGCAGGCGCTCCAACGGTTCGGTTCGGTCGCAACGATGATTGAACGAGACGACAACATGCCGCCGCTGGCCGAGTTGCTGGAGGAACTCGCTCACGCGAGATCCATATCCGAGCGCGTGTTGACTCCATGAACGCACTCAAAGACCTGCAACAGCAATTTGGTCGCTTTCTGCTCGAGGGCGACGCTCGATTCGAGCGTACGGTGGTTGGTACGGCCGCGCTCGACGCGCACTCGCGGCTGCAGATCTACGCCAACGCGTACCGTACCCGCCTCACGGAAGCCTTGTCTGCCGATTATCCCATGCTGCGCGCCTTCATCGGCGATAACGCCTTTGTAGAGCTGTCAGCAGCCTACATCGTCGCGTTTCCGTCGAAATCGTTCACGCTGCGCGACTTCGGTGCCCGGCTCCCTCAGTTCATCGAATCGCAGACATCGCTTCCGGAACGCGCATTCGCGGCAGAGCTGGCCGCGTTCGAGTGGGCGCTGGTGGAAGCGTTCGATGCGAAAGATCAGGTCTCGGTAGGCATTGCCGATATGGCGGCGATTGCTCCTGAAGCATGGCCGCTGCTCGAGATCGACGCGCACCCATCGATGCGCCGCGTACGAATGCGATTCAATACGCCGGTCGTCTGGAGCGCGTTGAAGTCGCAAGAGAACATTCGCCTCGTTGCCGAACCGAGTGACAGTGTCGCTTATGTGGTCTGGCGGCAGGGTCTGTCGTGCGTGTTCCGATCCATGGATCCGATCGAAGATTCCGCGTGGAGAGCGGTTGCGGGCGGCGCAACCTTCGGCGCGATGTGCGACGGGCTGCTCGATTGGTTGACGCCGGACGAGATTCCGCCGCGAGCGGCGCAACTGCTACGAACGTGGCTAGTGGATGGCTTGATCGCGAAACTACACACCCAGTAATCGGCAGAATCGGAACCGAACGCCGCGCGGTCATGGGAGTTCCGAACGAATCGGCGGTGACTGTATTGCGATCATGGTGAGCCCAAAGCGGGGTTTACCCACGCACCGATCAGCCAGCGCGCCGGCCCGATCTGCACGGCAACCGCGTTGCCACCGCGTTCGGCGGTTTGCTCGAGCCATGGAGTTGCTGCGTCTGCCGAGTCGAATCGTTTGGGCAGAATCGCCACCGCGCGGATGCCGGGAAAATGCGCTTGCGACGCGGCGGGTGTCGCGAGGCTGCGTGACAGGAACAAGCCGCGGACCATTCCGTCCGCACCGATCACTTCATGTGTGACGAAGCGCATCGTGGTCATCAAATCTCAATTGGAAACACCGGGTGTGTCCCACGGCCCGAAGTTGGGTCTGATGCCTTTGTCCATCAGATAGCGCCTCAGTTCGCGCCTCGCTTCATCTGGGTTCGGAAAGGGACCCTCGTTGCCGCCTTCGCGCGTCGTGAAGAACCACTTCCCGTCAACGACGAAGAATCGGTCGCTGCGAAAAACACTGATTTCCTTCGGGTCGGACTCGCGTTTCATGATGCTATCGGCGACGCAGCCGAGCCGAGTGTAACTCACCTTTCGATCGCGTATCGTCGTCTGATCTCAGGCAACCCGGACGATCACACTCATGATGGATCGAAGCGAAACGAGCCTCGGTGTAGCACGCGCAATGGTCGACGCGTGGCGCGCCTTGGATTGGAACCGTGTTGCAAGCCTCTTCAGCGAAGACGGTGTGCTGCAGGTCGTACCGCTGAAACCCCAGGTGGGGCGGGCGGCGATCAAGGCCCATCTCGATCAGGTGGCGTCCGGGATCGAGCGGCTCGACTTCAAGATCAAACATCTAAATGCGGTCGGCCACATCGTGTTGTTCGAGCGTTCGGATGAGTTCGTCTACAAGGGCCGCAGTGGAAGCGTGCCCGTCGTCGGCGTGATGGAAATCGCTGACGGACACGTCAAGGCGTGGCGCGAATACATGGATCTGGCGACGATGTCGAAAGCGATGGGTTCCTAGAGGGAAGGCGACATGACGCGTAGGTTCTACAACGAAGGGTCGCGCGAAATACAGGATCGTTTCGACAGCCGACGCATCGCCGATCGGCTGGAGCAGATAACGTTGCGGCGTGCATTCACGGACGACGACAAGGCATTCATCTCACGAGCGCCGATGTTCTTTCTCGCCACGGCCGATGCCGAGGGACACCCCGACTGCTCGTACAAAGGCGGGATGCCCGGATTCGTTCGAGTGGTCGACGAAGTGACGCTCGCATTCCCCAGCTACGACGGCAACGGTCAGTTTCGCAGCCTCGGAAATCTCACGGTCAATCCGCAGGTCGGGATGCTGTTCATCGACTTCGAAGCGACGAGGCGCATCCGCGTAAACGGTGTTGCGTCGATCGATCACGAAGATGCTCTGCTGGCCACATATCCTGGCGCCGACATGGTCGTGCGCGTTCGTGCAGAAGAGATCTTTCCGAACTGCCCGCGTTACGTTCACAAGATGCAGATGACCGAATTGTCCGTGTACGCGCCCCGCTCGAACTACGAACCGCCGGCTCCTGCATGGAAGCAGATGGAAGCGTTTCGCGATCACTTGCCGGCCGACCCCTCGAAGCGGTAGCCAGCTTCTATCGGCCCAACCATTCAGCTAAGGTGTGGCGCGTCGATTCCAACCGGAGGGAGAGGAATGGCGAGTTTCATGGCACCGCTGAGCGACTACACGTACGCCGCGCTTCGTATCGTCACGGGTCTGCTGTTCATGTTTCACGGCTCACAAAAGCTGTTGGGGTGGCCGGTCCCGCCGATGGATGGCATGCCGCCGTTCATCACGTACATCGCCGGGCCGATAGAGCTCATTGGTGGGGCGCTGGTGATGGTCGGGCTGATGACGCCGTTGGGCGGCGTTCGTGTCGAGTGGTCTGATGGCCGCTGCATATTGGATGGCGCATGGTACGCACGCGTTGTATCCGATGCTCAACGGCGGCGAACTCGCAATCGTGTTCTGCTTTGCCTTCCTGTACATCTCATCGCACGGCCCCGGCATGTGGAGTCTCGATGCGATGCGGGGCACGCGATAGGAAGTCCGCGGGGTTCTAGATCTGAATTGTCGGTCGATGCGCGCCGTTGGCGCCCGGCTGTTCCGGAGCGTCGCCACTGGAACTGGTGTTCAGCTTAAGCGTTCCTTCCATCGCACCGGCGAGATCGAGGCGAATGGGAACCGTCAGGCCGTCGACCTGCCCTAGCCAGATCGTGGCGTCGATGCGTTCATTGTCCTGGTTGTTCACCTCGAACGTGCAACGCTCGGTAGCGCCGGTCTTCGACGACGACACGGCCTCCTGATTGGTCAGCTTCAGCGAGAACTGGTCCTTGCCGTTATGCACGGCCGATCCGGCTGAGGCGCAATCGCGCGACACGAACAGTGCTGACAGCAGATCGATGCTCGTCGGTGCACGCGGCGAACGTACCTGGCCGTTCTTGACGTACGTCAGGTGACCGTCGCTCAGCATCAGCTCCTTCACTTTGTCGCGGGCGCGTTCGATGTAGCGGTAGCCGTCGTTGACGGGACCACTGTCGTTCAGCCGGCCGGTCGAACTGAACATGGTCTGCCACTGCGTGACGAAGCTCAGAACGCCGACGGTCCATGCCTTGCCGCTGATCTCGTAGCGGGCGTCGTCGGTCTCGATTTTGATCTCCGCGGCACCCACTTTGGCGCCGGCGACGAAGGCGTCGTAGCCCAACGTCGTCTGCTGTGCGCAAACCGGCGCAGCCGCTAGGAGTAGAAGGGTCGCAACGGTGACGGAGCGCATTTCCTGGATCGCTAAAAATGGAGAGAAAGTGGATGCAAAATGGACCAGCGCCGGGACCTTGTCAAGGCGGTTTCGCACACTTTTCCGCGGGGGGTTCAGCCGGCGTTCAGGTCCTTGAAACGGCGCTCTGCCATGGCTGCGGCGCGGAAGATGGCGCGGGCCTTGTTCATCGTTTCCTTCCACTCCAGGCGGCCGATCGAGTCGGCAACCACGCCAGCCCCAGCCTCAATGTAGATCTTCCCGTCCTTCACCACCGCGGTGCGGATCGCGATCGCGGTGTCCATGTTGCCGTTCCAGGCGAGATAACCGACCGCGCCGCCGTAAACGCCCCGCTTGACCGGCTCGAACTCGTCGATGATCTCCATCGCCCGGATCTTCGGTGCGCCGGATAAGGTCCCTACCGGAAGCGTTGCACGCAATACGTCGAAGGCGGTGGCGCCGTCCTTCAGCCGCCCGACGACGTTGCTCGAGATGTGCATCACGTCCGAATAACGTTCGATGGTGAACCGTTCGGTCACTTCGACGCTGCCCGTTCGGGCAACGCGCCCCACGTCGTTGCGCCCCAGGTCGATCAGCATCAGGTGTTCGGCGATCTCCTTCGGATCTGCGAGCAGCTCCGCTTCCATCGCTTTGTCTTCCACTTCGGTGTGGCCTCGTCGTCGCGTTCCGGCCAGCGGCCGGTTCACGATGATGCCGTCTTCTACGCGTGCCAGGATCTCCGGCGATGAACTGACCAGGTGAAAGTCGTCGAGGTCCATGTAGTACATGTACGGCGACGGATTGAGGTTACGTAAGGCCCGGTACAGATTGATCGGCGCGTCGGTGAATGGCACCGACATCCGTTGCGCGAGAACGACCTGCATGACGTCACCGGCCACGATGTACTCGCGGATCTTCTCGATTGCGGCCAGGTAAGCGTCGCGTCCGAATTCCGAAGTGAAGTCGGATTCCTCGACCGGCTGATTTGCACTCGACGACGGAACGTCGGGTACGGGTCCGGCAAGCCGCCGACCGATCTGGCCGAGGTGTTCCTTCGCGCGAGTGAGCGCATCGGGCGATTCGGGATCCGCCAGCGTAATGATCTGCATGATCCCTTTCAGGTTGTCGAACACGATCACGTCGTTCGACACCATCAACAGGATGTCGGGCGTTCCCAACAAATCAGGTGGGGCGCTATCGGCCAGTCGCTTCTCGACGTAACGAACTGTGTCGTAGCCGAAGTAACCGACGAGCCCGCCGTAGAAACGCGGCAGTCCCTCGATGGGTGCTACGCGATAGCGACCCATGAAGGCCTCGATGAACGCGAGCGGGTCTTCGCACTGCGTTTGCTCGACCACGTTGCCATCGGTGGTGATCGTGACTTGCTTCGCCGTCACCTTCAGTACGGTGCGCGCCGGCAGTCCGATGATCGAATAGCGTCCCCACTTTTCGCCGCCGTGCGCCGATTCGAGCAAGTACGAATACCGGCCGCCCGCGAGCTTGAGGTAAGTCGAAAGCGGCGTGTCGAGATCGGCCAGCACGGTCTCAACTACAGGAATGCGGTTGTAGCCTTCGGCGGCCAACTTGGCGAACGCGTCGGGGTTCATGGCGGCGAAACGCCGTATCGGGAAAAGGCCGGCAGGCTAAAGGAGCTGAATGAGGGAATCAATGACGGCGTCCGCGCCGAGCTGGCCGGCGGGCGTGCCATGGTTGTAACCGTCTCGCACGCACACCACGGAGCAGCCGGCCGCGCGTGCCGTGTCGACATCGGTGACGGAATCGCCGACGAACAGCGCGTCGATTGGTGCGACATTGAGAAGTCGGCAGGCGTGCAGGGCGGGTGCGGGATCCGGTTTGTGTTGCGGCAACGTATCGCCGCAGACTACGGCCGTGAAGTGTCGGTCGAGCTGCAACTCGGCGAGTACTTGAGTCGAAAGTCCGGTCAGTTTGTTGGTGACGATCGCGAGGCGCGCGCCACGAGATTGCAGCGCAAGCAACGCTTCTTCCACGCCGGGATACGGGCGGCTGAAATCCGCAATGTGTCCGCTGTAGTATTCGATGAACACCTTGAGCAAGCGCGCCATCAACGTCTCGTCGGAGCTGAGATCGGGAACGCCATGATGGGTCAGCGCCTGTTGCAGGAGTACGCGTGACCCGTGACCAACCCAGTGACGCGTCAGCGCCTCGGTCACCTCGGGAAATCCGCCGCTCGACAGCGCTGCGTTCAACGCGGCGTTGATGTCCGGTGCGGTGTCGACGAGGGTGCCGTCGAGGTCGAAGAGATACGCGTTGTACCTTCGCGCCAGAACGGGTGCGTCAGGAGGCAAGCGCTCGTCTCATTGAGGCGATGGTGGCGGCGTAATCCGTGGTACCAAAAATCGCGGAACCCGCAACGAACGTATCCGCGCCTGCGCGAGCTGCCGCGGCAATGTTGTCGGGCTTGATACCGCCATCGATCTCGAGCCGAATCGACCGGCCGCTACCTTCGATGATTTCCCTGGCGTCGCTCAGTTTGTCGAGGCTGGACGGGATAAACTGCTGGCCGCCGAACCCCGGATTGACCGACATGATCAATACGAGGTCCACCAGGTCGAGCACGTGTGACAGATAGTCGAGCGGCGTGGCAGGGTTGAATACGAGCCCCGCACGCGCGCCGCCTTCGCGGATCAGCCCGAGAGAACGGTGGATGTGCTCCGTTGCTTCAGGGTGAATGCTGATGTAGTCGGCACCCGCGTCGAGGAAGTCGCCGATGAGGCGGTCGACCGGCTTCACCATGAGGTGCACGTCGACTGGCGCCTTCAAACCGTGCTTGCGAAGCGACGTCAGCACCAGCGGACCGATCGAGAGATTCGGCACGTAGTGATTGTCCATCACGTCGAAGTGAATCAGGTCTGCCCCGGCCTTGATCACCGCACCGACCTCGTCGCCCAGACGAGCGAAATCCGCGGCCAGAATCGAGGGGGCTATCCAGAATTCGTTCATGGCGGCGGATTGTACGGTGTTTCCTATACTTCGGCGCATGTGGAAACGATTGCTGACGCTCCTTGTGGTCGCGCTTGTGTGCTTGCCGGCTGCTTCCAACGCGCCATCGCCGAGCGGCGCGACGCCTGCGGCAGCGATTGAGCGCGTCGGACTGCTGCCGACAGAAGCAAGACGCGCGATCGAACTCGAGGCGGTGTTTCCCGACGACGTCATCGTTCGGATCGGCGACGGTGACGATCGCGCAATCGGCGTGTATCGCGAAGCGATAAAGCCGAATCCGATCGGAGTCATCGTAATCGTGCTCGGTTCCGGTATGAGTGCCGATTCGTCGGCCGATTCCACGGCGTTGCGCCGTGCGCTGACACGCCGACGCTGGGCGACCCTCGCGGTTGCGCTCCCCGACATTCCCAACGAGACACTTCCGCCGCGACAGCGCGACAAGTTCGTCGAAGGCGCCGCTGCACCCGTCGCGCCGGAAACGCCGGCGCCTGCAGTGGC